>JBEQUE010000197.1:0-8556 GCA_040349255.1 Acidobacteriota bacterium
GTGCGTCGAGTAACCCTTGGATCGACCAAGGGTCTCGTATCCACGAGCTTCCAGGAAGGCGATCAGATCGCCCTGAGCTGTGGACTCGACGACAAGATCAAGGTCCACGGTCGTCCTTGGAAGGCCATAGCAGATCAGCGCGACGCCGCCGATCACGGCGTATCGGCAACCCTTCTCATCGAGAAGGGCGGACACCACGCCGAGGACGATCCCGAAGTTCAAAGATCACCAGAGGGAAGGGTAGTTCTGCGTGTGACCGAGAAGAATCAATCGACGAGAGATTCCCAGAGTTCGGGCAGCGGTTCGTCGAAATCCGCGGCGATCTCGATTGGGAGCTCGCGGAGCGAAGGAGCTTTCTTCGTAGCGTCAGTCTGTACCGGCACCGGCTCGGGCAGATCGTCCCTAAGAGAGGGGCGGTGCTGGCGGGCCTCGGGAAGATCGAATTGCTTCATTGCATGCAGGTTAGTCCCGGGGCACTGCACTGTCAATCGGCCTCACCCATGCTTCGGAGCCAGCCGCTCCACCGGCAGGCCGGCGGCCTCGCGCAGCGCGGCTTCGGTGTACTTGACCACCATGGCGCCGCGCCACTGCGCCTGGAAGTCGGTGTTGTCCATGGGGTAGGCCGGCTTGCGGGCCAGCTTCGCGGCCTGTGCGATCGTTTCGGACGTCAGCGTTTTGCCGACCAGGAAGGTCGCGGCCTCCTCGGCGACGACGGGGTAGGAGCCGACGGCTCCCAGGTAGATCCTGGCCTTCTCGACCACGCCGGCCCCGTCCGTCCAGAGCGCCACGGCCGAGGAGAGGACCGCGAAATCGATGCTGCCGCGGCGGCGGAGCTTCCAGAAGGCCGAACGACAGTGATCGGCGTCGGAGCCCTTCGACAGGAGGACTCCCGCCACGATTTCCTCGGGACGCTTGGCGAGATATTGAATGCCGTCGTCCCGATAGAGGCCCTCGACCGGAATCATCCTTTCTCCATCCTTCGAGACCAGCTTCACTCCGGCGTCCAGGGCGCAGAGCATGGGCGCGGAGTCGGAGGCGGAGTGAGCCAGGCAGCGCGGCGAGCTGGTCGCCACCCAGCAGGTGTGGCCTTCCTCCTTCATGCAGTAGTCGATCGAGCGGCGCCATTCCTCGGTCTGGTTGTAGTACGTGCAGCGGGTGTCCACGCACAGGTTGCCGCCGATCGTCCCCATGTGCCGGAGCGGAGGAGAGGAGATCGACGCCACGGCCCGGGCCAGCGCGGGATAGCGCCCGCGGACCGCCTCGTCCCGGACGATGTCCTCCAAGATCGTGGTGGCCCCGATGCGGACGTCTCCGTTCGCCTCGATGCCCTGGAGGCCCGGGACGCGCATCAGGCTCACCACGGTGCGGGCCTTCTGATGCCGGCGCTTCATGTTGGGCCAGAGGTCCGTGCCTCCGGCCACGAGGCGGACGTTGTCCTCGTGCTCGGCCGCGCCCTCGCCGGCGAGCACGTCGGCGGCTTCCGAAAGGGTTTTCGCGACGTGGAAGTTGAACGGCGGCAGGCGCAGCATTACTTCGCTCCCTCCGGCCCCGTGGTCAGGACCGCGATCTTCTTCTGCTTGAGCGCCTCCTCGCGGCTCATCATCGTGCCCGAGGCCGAGCGCATGCCGGAGCGGAGCTTCTCCTTGTAGTCGTTGATCGCCCGGCCGTCCCCGCCCTGCGCGGGCGTGGGCACGAGCAGCGTCTCCTCGAATTCGACCTCCGGGAACGACTTCGGTCCGACCCGCGGCTCCTCGCCCTTCGCCTTCGCCTGGAGGGCCTTGAGGACCATGTGCGGATGGACCGGGCACTGATCGATGCGTACGCCGACCGCGTCGTGGATGGCGTTGACCACCGCCGGCATGACCGGCAGGAGCGGACCCTGGCCCACCTCCTTGGCTCCGAAAGGGCCCTCGGGGTCGGGGTCTTCGATCAGGTAGGTGGTCACCGGCGGCATTTCGAGGAAGGTCGGGCTCTTGTATTCGAGCATCGACGGGAACTTGTGGACCAGGGAGCCCGAGAGGTGCTTCGGCAACCGCCGGAAGATCTGTTCCTCCATCATCACCTCGCCCAGGCCCATGTAGACGCTGCCCTCGACCTGGCCCATGACCAGCGCGGGGTTGAGGCTGCGGCCGATGTCGTGCGCCATCCAGACGTGGACCGGGCTCCACAGGCCGGTCTCTGGATCGACCTCGACCTCGATCACCGCCGCCGAGTAGGAGTAGGCCGGCGACGGGCCCACGCCCGCGCCCCGGTACTTGCCCGGCGAGCGCGGCGGGATGTAGCTGCCGGTCGTGCCCAGCGTGCCGAAGCGTGCTTCCGCCGCGATGACCGCCTCCTGGAAGCTGATCCCCTTGTCCGGATCCTGCGCGTCGAACACCCGCCGGTCCGCGAAGACCAGCCGGGCGGAGGGGATTTCGAGCTGCTCGGAGACCGCCTTGGCGATCATCTCGCGCGCCCGCTCGGCGGCCTGGACCGCGGCGTTGCCCATCATCAGCGTCACGCGCGAGGAGTAGCTGCCGAGGTCCACTGGCGTGAGATCCGTGTCGGCCACGCAGAGCCGGATGTCCGCGAGCGGGATGCCGAGCACCTCGGCCACCATGGCGGCGAGGATCGAGTCCGAGCCCTGGCCGATCTCGGCCTCGCCGCAGAAGACCGCGACGCCGCCGGACCGGTCGAGCTTCAGCATCACGCCCGACTGCGGCATGTGGTTCCAGTAGATCGGCAGGCCCGCGCCGCAGAGATAGGAGCCGCAGGCCAGTCCCAGCCCTCGGCCCTCGGGCATCCGGCCCCAGCGCTCACGGAAGCCGCTGCCCTCGACGACCGCCTCGATGCAGCGCCGGAGGCCCATGGAACCGATGCGCAGCCAGTTCGCCGTTACCGTGCCCGGCTGCGCCAGCATGCCGAGCCGCAGGTCGGCCGGATTGACGCCGAGCTTCGTCGAGATCTTGTCGAGATGGATCTCGAAGGCGAAACGCGGCTGCGGCGTGCCGTGGCCGCGCTTCGGGCCGCACGGCGGCTTGTTCGTGAAGGTCCGCACGCCGTCGAAGCGGTAGGCCGGCAGCTCGTAGGTCACGGTCTGGAGCGCGCCCGTGTAGTAGGTGGACGCCACGCCGTAGCTGCCGTAGGCGCCGCCGTCGAGCGCGGTCTTCAGATGCTGGGCGGTGATCTTCCAGCGGCCACCGTCCTTCCTGAGGCCCGTGCGGACGTGCATGAGCACGGGGTGGCGGCCGCGGTGGCAGTAGAAGACCTCCTCGCGGGTGAGGGTGACCTTGACCGGACGGCCGAGCTTGAGCGCCATCTTCGCGGCCACGATCTCGTGGTTGAAGGGGTCGCTCTTGCCCCCGAAGCCGCCGCCGTTCGAGCAGGCCACGACCCGCACGCGCGAGGCCGGCAGCCCCAGGACCTTGGCCGCGGCGCGATGGAGGTAGTGCGGGGTCTGGGACGACGAGTAGATCGTAACCCGGTCGTCGTCCTCCGGCACGGCCACGGTCGCGTGCTGCTCCATGGGCAGGTGGGTGTTGCCCTCGTAGTAGACCGTGTCCTCGAAGACCTCCTCGGCCTCGGCGAAGCCGCCTTCGAGGTCCCCGAAGGCCATGGAGACCGACTTGTGGACGTTGCCGTGGTCGCCGTAGTCGTGGATGCGCGGCTCCGGTGTTTCGAGCGCCTCCTGGACGGACGAGATCGTGGCCAACGGCTCGTACTCGACGCGCACCTTGTAGGCCGCTTCCCAGGCCGCGTCCTCGGTGACCGCGGCGACCGCGACGACCGGGTCGCCCACGAAGCGCACCTTGTCCGGGCAGAGCGCGTGCTCGTCCTGCGAGACCGGCAGGATTCCGAACGGGACGGGGAAGTCCTCGCCGGTCAGGAAGCCGAGGACGCCCGGGACCTTCTTGGCCTCGGACAGGTCGATCGCCTTGATCAGGGCGTGCGGCACGGTGGAGCGGACCAGGCGCAGGAAGACCATGCGCGGGAACGAGAGGTCGTCCGCGAACTTCGTGTTGCCGGTGACCTTGGCGCGGCCGTCCACGCGTCGGAACGGCTTGCCGACGATGTTGAATTCGCGCTCGGGCTCGGGGTCCGGTTTCCTGACGGGCTCGGCCATCGTGTCTCAGAGTCCCTGGAAGTTGACGTCGAGGATGTTCGCGTTGGCGTGCGGCTTGCCGTGGTACTCCCTGGAGACGCAGGGCACGTCGCTCGCGGGGTTCGCCGGGCACTGGGTCACGCGGGCGGTGAACTCGAGGTCGGTCATGCTGGCGAGGAAGACCCAGTACCGGCCGTTGACCGCGCGGCCGTCGAGGATCTTGACCGTGAGCTCGGCGTTGTCCGGATCGAAGAACCAGAAGTAGCCGGACTGGCGGGTGAGGGGCACGCCATAGGCGGTACTTCGCTGATCCGAGCCCGGCTGTTGGAAGTCCACGGTCACGGTGAAGACGCTCTGATCGGTCGCCAGGAGGTCGAGCGACGGGTCCGGCCCGGCGACCTCGAACGTTTTGGAGTAACCGGGGTATCCGCCTTCCTGGACCTCGACGGTGTAGAGCCCGGCGCTCAGCGGCCCGACGGTGGTCTCGTACGTCCACTTCACGTAGGGAGGTGGAATGTCGGGATAGGCGTACGTGGTGTACTGGATCTCGATCCGGTTCCCCTGGATGCGGGCGAGGTGAAACTCCGGATCGTCTTGCGCTCCCATGGTGACGGTGATGTGGATCGGGTCGTTCGGGGTCGGGCGCTCGGGCTCGATCCGGATCGCGGTGTAGTCCTCGACCGCGTGCACGGCCGGAGCGCAGAGGAGGGCGGCGAGAGTCAGGTTGCGCAGAAGGGCTTTCATGGCTCTCTCCTCACTCCTCAAAGGCGTTCACGTCGATGAAGTTGCGGTTCTTTCCGGCCTCCTGCGAGTAGATCTTCGTCGGGCAGGAGGGGGGGAAGGTCGGGAGCGACAGGCAGTCGTTCCGGTTCTCGAGCACGGTCACGTCCATCGCCAGGTCGGTCAGGCTGGCGATGAACACCCACCGGTGGCCGTTCACCGGCCGGCCGTCGAGGATCTTGACCGTGACCTCCACGTTGTCCGGGGAGAAGAACCAGAACGCGCCGGAGTCGTCCGCCAGGCGCTGGGCGAAGCCGGCGCCGGAGGTGCCGTCCTTCGGGTTGCGCCAGCTCACGTTCACCTGGAAGAGGCCGTTCTCCGCCAGGGAGAGGAGCCTCGACGGCTCGACGACCTGGAAGACTTCGAACGAATGGCCATAGGGCAGGTTGGAGAGCCGCACCTGCGCGTAGTACGTGCCCGCGGCCAGGGGGTCGAGAAGGAAGGTGTGCCGGAAGGGTTGGGGCGGCGAGCTGCAGGTGGGCAGCTTCGCGGTGAGAAAGAAGGCCGGATAGACCCGGTCCCGCTCCGGCTCCTGCCAGACGAACGGGCAGTCAGGGCTCTGGGTGCCGACGACCGTCAGCGCGACGCGGTCATGGGGCGTCGGGTGGAGAGGGCTGACCAGGATGCCCTCGATGGTCTGGGCCCCGGCCGCCCGGGCCAGGAGCAGGGCCGCGATCGCGAGAAGCCTCATTCCATTCTTCATGGCTGCTCTCCGTAAAACACTTCGTCGGGCGGCGTCCCGTCCTCGCCGCGCAGCTTCGCGGCTCCCCATTCGACCGCCTGGATGATCTTGTGGTACCCCGTGCAGCGGCACAGGTTGCCCGCCAGCGCCTCCTGGATCTCGGGCGCCGACGGCTGCGGGTTCTCGGCCAGGAGCGCCTTGGCGGTCATCAGGATGCCCGGCGTGCAGTAGCCGCACTGGGCCGCGCCGAGGTCGGCGAACGCGGCCTGGAGCGGGTGGAGGTCGTTGCCGTCCTGGAGCCCCTCGACGGTCTCGATCTCGTGGCCGTCCATCTCGGCGGCCAGGGCGAGGCAGGAGAGCACGGGCCGGCCGTCCACCAGCACCGCGCAGGTGCCGCACTCGCCGAGCTCGCAGCCGTGCTTGGTGCCGGTCAGGCCGAGCTCCTCGCGGAGCACCTCCAGCAGGGTGTGGTGCACGGGCGCCACGGCGAAGCGCTCCTCGCCGTTGACCCGGAGCCTCAGGGTGATCATTCCTTCTCCTCCTTCTCCTCCAGGGAGCCCGGCGCGAGCAGGCCCCGCACCAGCGTCTCCGCGGCCTCGCGCCCGATCTGGCGCGCGCTCTTGCCGCCCTCGGGCCGGAACCATTTGACCGTCCAGTTCACGGCGCCCAGCAGGGCCAGGGTCGCCACCTTGGAGTCGACCTGGCGGAACACCCCGCGGTCCATCCCTTCCTCGATGAGCCGGCGCAGGATGCGCTCGTACTCGTCGCGCTGCGCCAGCACGGCCGCGCGCCGGCCCTCGCTCAGCGCCTCGATCTCCAGGTGGGCGAGCGACCCCGGAGTGCCTTCCTCGGGATCGTTCAACCGCACCACGTGCTCCTCCAGGAGCAGCCGGACCTTCTGGTCCGCCCGCAGGTCGAGCACCCGCACCCGCGCCGCCATGTCGAGCAGGCCGGACAGGGTGCTCTCCTGGATGAAGGCCAGCAGCTCCTCCTTGTCCTTGAAGTAGTAGTAGAGGTTGCCGACCGCCATCCCGAGCTCCGCCGCGATGTCCCGCATGCCGGTCGCGTGCAGCCCCCGCGCCCGGAAGACCCGGGAGGCCGCCAGCAGGATCTCCCGCTTCTTCTCGCGGACCTTGTCGTAACCCCGCAGACCGGGCTCGGAACGGCGGGCGGAGTGGGAAATTTGAACCATCGTTCAAAATTATAGCCGCGGCTTGCGGTATCGTAAAGACGTGAACGGACCGGGTCGTCTCCTCCTGCTCGCCCCAATGGTCATGGTGTTGGGATGCGGCCCGGGCGAGCCGCCGCGCCAGGCCCCGCCGGCCAGGCCGGTGGCCGCGGCTGCCGCCGGGAAGCCGTCGAAGGCGCCGGGCCCGCCGCCTCCGCCGGTCCTGCGCGGCATCGGCCGGGTGGTGGTGGACTGGCAGCGCTCGCTCAACCCGCCGATCCGGGTGGTGCTGGGCGTCGGCGGGCTGGCGGACGGGCCGCGGCAGGGTCCGCTCGTCCCCTACCTCTATCCGGAGCCGGGCCTGGCGGAGGCCGCCCACTTCCTGTCCAGGGCCTACGCCCCGTTCCACACGCGCATGGCGAACGGCGAGATGACGTTCTACGGCCTTGGCCGGGTCCGTCCGTCGCTGGTCGAGCAGAGGATGGTCGTCGAGTGGGCGCGCAGGTCGGCGGCGGCGCTGGCGGGTGGGGACGACGAGACTTACGGCCTGGCCCTGTCCTGGCACCGCGGCTCGTCGGTGGGGAGCTGCGAGAGCGTCTCCGTGCTCCTGACCGGCGAGGCGCGGGCGGAGGCGTGCGTCTGGGGCGAGCCGGTGGCCGGCCGCCTGCAACCCGCGGCGCTCAGCCGGGTCTACGACTGGTTCGACACGCTCGGCGCCTTCCAGGAGAACGAGATGGGAGCGCCCGGCGAGACCGAGCCCGCGCGGCTCGTGTTCGCCGGCCAGGGCGCGCGGGGACCGACGCGGCAGGAGACCGCCGCGATCGAGACCTTCGCCGCGGCGCTCCTGCGCGAGCTCGCGGCGCGCCGGCGAGGCGGGGAGCCGGCCCCGGCTCCGACGCCTGCCGCTCCCGAGATCGAGGCCCTGCCGCGGCTGCTCCTGCCTCAGGAGACCGGCTCGCCGTCCTTGCCGCCGTTGGCCCGCCTGGCGCCGTCCGTCCCGCCAGTCCCGCCCAGGGTCCTGGAGGGCGACGCCGGGGGCAGGGGCGGCGGGACCTCGGGGCGGCGGTCGGCCGTGAGCCAGCCCTTGCGCTGAAAGTAGATCACCAGCACCACCGCCACCGTGGCCATCATCCCGAGAGCGTAGGGATAGCCCCACGGCCAGCTCAGCTCCGGCATGTTCATCGGGTGATCGGTGTGGAAGTTCATGCCGTAGAGGCCGGCGATGAAGTTCAGCGGGATGAAGATCGTCGAGATGATGGTCAGCACCTTCATGATCTCGTTCATCCGGTTGCTGACGCTCGACAGGTAGATGTCGAGCATGCCGGCGGCGAGGTCGCGGTAGGTCTCGATCATGTCGATGATCTGGATCGTGTGGTCGTAGCAGTCGCGCAGGAAGACCTGGGTCTCGCGCTGGATGACGTCCGACTCCTCGCGCTGCATGGCGCTGATCACGTCGCGCTCCGGCCAGGCCGTGCGCCGCAGGAGGAGCAGCTCGCGCTTGATGCGGTGGACCTCCCGGATCGTCTGCTGTGACGGGTTGGTCAGCAGCTCGACCTCCAGGGCCTCGATCTGCTCGCCGTAGCGCTCTAGGACCGGGAAGAACTCGTCGATCAGGGCGTCGATCAGCGCATAGACCAGGTAGTCGGCGCCCGACTTCCGCATCAGCCCCTTGCCGCGGCGGATGCGCTCGCGCACCGCCTCGAAGGAGTCGCCGGGCACCTCCTGGAAGGTGATGACGTAGTTGCCGGACAGGAAGAAGCTGATCTGCTCCGTATCGAGGGAGGAACCCAGGGACTCGCCGGGCAGGAGCGACTTCATGATCAGGAAGTGGTATTTCCCGTAGTC
>JBEQUE010000199.1:0-4038 GCA_040349255.1 Acidobacteriota bacterium
CGAGCCCCTTCAGGGGCGATGGCACGCGGACGCCGAATGGGCTCGTGACCCGTGCCGTCGTTCCTGCCTGTGCCGTCGCCCCTGAAGGGGCTGGATCATGGAGATTGGCGCCTCCGTTCCCCGGGTTGAAACCCGGGGCTACGTGCCGGCGCCCACAAGGGGCGCTTCCTGTTGCGAGCAAGGGGAGGGGAGGGCCCTACACCCCCAGCGCCCGACATATCGCCGGCAGGATCTCCTCGGCTGCCGCCCGGACCGCGGTCACTCCTCGCACCGGCGGGGCGGCGGCCGGGTCGATCGACACCACCGGGGTCCGCCAGCCGAGCGCCTCGTGCAGGACCAGCTCGGTGACTCCCACCGAGAACGAGGTGCCCGCGAACAGGGTCAGCGCCGAGCGCTCGGCTGCGCGGCGGACTTCCCCGAAACGGTAGTCCGCATGCTCGTCGTAGAGCTCGTCGAAGAGGAGAACGTGGGGGCGCAGCAGCGCGCCGCACCTCGGACAGCGGGGCAGGGTCTCGTGGCGGGGAGCCGCGACGAAGCCCGACAGGTCGACCTCGTCCGCCGGCATCGAGCCCGACGGCGAGCCCAGAGGGCAGCCGTGGCGCGAGCAGCGGAGTCGGTTCGAGGTGCCATGGACCTTGATCAGACGGTGGGAACCGGCCCTCTCGTGCAGGGTGTCGACGTTCTGGGTCACCAGGAGGAAGTCGCCGCCCCGACCGAGCTGCCAGCGCTCCAGGACGGCCAGGGCCTCGTGGGCGGCGTTGGGCCGCGCCTCGTCCAGCCCCGCGAAACGGTCCAGGAACCATTGCCACCATTCCATGGGGTGGCGATGGAAGTAGGAGGCCGTCCCGATCTCCAGGATGTCGCGGTTCCAGATCGCGTCCGGATCGGTGCCGCGGAAGAGGGGGAGGCCGCTCGCCGCGCTCACGCCGGCCCCGGTCACGACCAGGATCAGGCCGCTTTCGACCTTCCGGATCGCCTCGGCGAGAAGATGGGCATCCCCTTCCATGCCGCGGCACGATAGCATTGCGTCGTTTCTCGGGACCGCCCCATGAAAGCCCTGTCCATCGACGAGCTCGTCCAGCTCCCGGAGCCCCTGGCGCTCCAGCGTCACTTCGACGCCAAGAATTACCGTGCGTTCCGCTGGCTGCTGGCGCTCGCCATGTTCCTGACCGTCGTGGGGACGGTCGAGGCCTTCACGTCCCGGCGGTATGCCGTAGCCGTCCTCATCCTGACCAACGAGCTGGTGGCCGTCGCGCTGATCTTCGTGCGCCGCGAGCGCTTCTACTCCACCTGGTTCCGCCAGATCCTGCTCGGCTTCTTCTTCCTGGAGATGGTGGTCGGCAAGGCCGCCACCCTGGGAGGAGAGGCCATACCGCTCTTCATCCCGCTGACCTTCGCGCTCATCGCGTTCCGCCTGCGGCTCATCGAGCACCTGATGGTCTACGGCACGCTGTGGGTCGTCGCGGTGCTGCCGCTCGACAAGTCCGGCCTGCCCTCGGCGAGCGCCCTGCCCGGCGGTGGGGACATCGCCGGCATCACGGTCAACGTCATCATCACGCTGGTGCTCGCGATGGTGCTCTCTCAGGTGGAGAGGCGGCGCTTCCTCCTGGTCTGGCGCACCGAGCACGCCCGCTCCCGCGAGCGGCTGCGGATGCGCGAGGAGATCGAGTACGCGCGCAAGATCCAGCTCTCCATGCTGCCCCAGCTCCCGCCCGACATCGGCTGGGTCGAGCTCGCCGCGGCCTCGCTCCCGGCCACCGAGGTCGGCGGCGACTACTACGACTACTTCCGGCTCTCGAACGAGCAGCTCGCCCTGGTCATCGGCGACGTGTCCGGCCACGGCCTCGCGAGCGGATTGCTCCTGTCCGGCGTGCGGAGCTGCCTCTATCTCCTGGAAAAGGACCTCGCCGTGCCCGTGGCGGTGCTCGACCGGCTCAACGAGATGGTGCGCAAGACCACGGACCGCCGCACCTACGTGACTCTCCTCGGCGCCGTGCTCGACCGCGCCGCCGACGGCTCGGGCGCCGAGCTGACCGTGGCGAGCGCCGGCCATCCGCCCCTGCTGCACTTCGACTCCAGGTCGAAGACGTTCACGGAGGTCGGCGAGGGCGCTCCCCCCCTGGGCACGATGCTGGAGGGGAGCTACCGGCAGATCCGGAGACCGGTGCGGCGCGGCGACCTCCTGGTCCTCTACACCGACGGCCTGGTGGAGTCGCGCAACGCCTTCGGACTGGACTACGGCTATCCGAGGCTGCAGAAGACCGTGGCCCGAGCCGCGGCCGGCACGTCGTCCGTGCGCGAGATCCGCGACTCGATCCTCGGCGACCTCTCCCACTTCAAGGGCGACGCCGAGCAGGCGGACGACATCACGGTCGTCGTGGCCCGCATCAAGTAGCCCTACTTGCCGCCCGGCGGATCCGGGATCCGGGCCGGTTGCACCAGACGCTCGCCCTCGGCGTAGAGCAGCTTCGCGTACGCCGGGTCGCTCAGGACCTTCGCCAGGTCCATCTTCTCGCCGTCGACCTCGGCGATGCGGCTGACCAGCCGGGCGCCGTGGCTGTAGTCGACGTGCAGGAAGTCGTGGGCGAGCTGGGCCCAGCCCCACTTCGGCTGGCCGCCTTCGTAGAACGCCTGGATCGGCTGCTTCTTCTCGTTGAAGAAGCCGTAGTAGGGCACCTTGTTCTTGGCCTTCCAGAGCCCGCCCACCTTCTCCCACATCCGGTCAGTGAGGACCACGTCCTTCTTGTGGCCCGCGATCAGCTTGCCCCTGGAGCCGGCGGGCAGGCTCGCCTGGATCGCGTCGTGGTGCTTCTGGTACGACTCGGCGGTCAGCGCGATGGGCATCTGTTTCGCGAAGGACTTGATGTCGGCCTGCTTGAAGATGTCGTCCACCATCCTGGCGGTGGGCAGCATCATGCAGTACTTGTCCGCCACCTTCTGGGCGGTCCGGGCGGTGACCGGGATGCGCACCCAGTGCTCGTCGTCGCCGATCGACAGGTAGTCGGGCATGACCCAGTACTTGATCTTGACCCCGGTGCCGACGGTAACCGGCTTCAGGTTGCGCAGGAAGGGCGGGATGTTGCCCTTGAGCAGCTCGGCCAGGATGATCTCCTCGCGCTTCTGGAGGTCTTCCGGCAGCTTGAAGCTCCAGATCCTGGTCTTCAGGAAGGCCGGCCCCTCGTCCGACTTCTCGGGCCGGGGTGGGATGCAGGGCTTCTGGAGGCCGGGCGTGTAGTTGGGCTCGTCGAGCGCCTGGGCGGTGGAGGGGCACTTCGGCCGGGCGAGCGCGCCGGGCTTGGGCGCCAGGTTGGCGGAGGCGTCCACCAGGATCTGCCAGCCGAAGGTCTTCGGGATGTCGTTGTGCGCCACCGTGGTCTTCTCGACGCGGTAGAAGAGCCGCAGGAGGTCCTGGATGGCGGGGTCCGGGACGGCCTGGATCGCGCACTCGATGGCGTTGTGGAGAGCGGTGTTGTGCGGCGTGGTGCCCTGGGTGTCCAGGAACAGGGCGCGCAGCGATCCGCCCTGGCCGCGCATGAAGTCCAGCCACGCGGACCGGGGGCGGGACGCGAGGCGCGCGGCGTCGGACTTGATGTGCCGCACGGCCCAGGCCACGGCCTCGGCCGGCGCCTGGTAGAGCGCGTCGAAGAACTCGACCTCGTCGGGGTCGTGGAATTTGAGCAGCTTGAGCAGCCGCGCGCCGCCGCCCGAGTGGGCGGTGAGGAGCAGGCGCCCGCGGTGGAGCGAGCCCGCCGGCTGGCCGAGCTCGCCGGTGGCGAAGCGGTCGAGGGCGCACTGGATCAGGCTGTCGAGGCCCGCGGGCGAGCCGATCAGGGCGGGGAAGTCGCACACGTCCACCGTGCCGCCGCCGGTCGTCGTGCCGGTCAGGAAGCCGCGCGGGATGACGCCGAGCGTGATGCGGCCGCGCTCCGGCTTGCCGGAGGGGGCGGCGAAGTCGCAGCCGCTCATCTTCTCCTTGCCCGGCAGGCTGATGCCCGCGCCGTGGCCGACGAAGCCGTGCAGGTGGACCAGCACGTCGAT
>JBEQUE010000210.1:0-10441 GCA_040349255.1 Acidobacteriota bacterium
CAATACCGGCTGCTGCGCTTCAATGTCCGCGCCCGGCAGGTCCGGCCCGAGGACCGCAAGCCCGCGACGCTGATCTTCGTGGTGGACGTCTCCGGGTCCATGGACATGGAGAACCGCCTCGGCCTGGTGAAGCGCTCTCTGGCGATGCTCCTCGAACGGCTGGGCCCGTCGGACAGGGTGGGGCTGGTGATCTACGGCGACGACGCCCGGGTGGTGCTGGAGCCCACGCACGACCTCGGCCGCGTCCGGGGAGCCCTCGAGAGCCTGCGCGCCGAAGGCTCGACCAACGCCGAGGCCGGGATCACGGTCGGCTACGATCTTGCCAACCGCTACTTCCGGCCGGAGGGGAACAACCGCATCGTCCTCTGCTCGGACGGCGTGGCGAACGTGGGCGCGACCGGACCGGAGCGCATCCTGGAGCGGATCGGCCGCGAGGCGCGCAGGGGCATCGAGCTGACGACGCTCGGGTTCGGCATGGGCAATTACAACGACGTGCTCATGGAGCAGCTCGCGGACAAGGGCGACGGCCGCTACGCCTACCTCGACTCGATCGAGGAGGCCAGGCGCGTCCTGGTCGAGGAGCTGGAGGGGACGCTGGAGACCATCGCCAAGGACGCGAAGGCACAGGTGGTCTTCAATCCCGAGGTGGTGGCCCGCTGGCGGCTCCTGGGCTACGAGAACCGCGACATCGCCGACGAGAAGTTCCGCGACGACACGGTCGACGCCGGCGAGATCGGAGCCGGGCACAGCGTGACCGCTCTCTATGAGATCAAGCTGAAGCCCGGCGCGACCGCGGACCGGCCGGTGGCGAACCTTCACCTGCGCTGGCGCTCGGAGAGGACCGGGCGGGTGCGGGAGGAGGAGAAGCTGCTCCGCGTCTCGCAGCTCGCGGGTTCGTGGGAGCGGGCGACGCCGGCGCTGCGCCTGGCCTCGGTGGTGGCGGAGTACGCCGAGATCCTCAAGGGGTCGTACTGGGCGAGAGGGTCGAGTCTCGACGAGCTTTTCCGCCTGGTCCAGCCGGTCGTGGTCGAGCAGGGGGAGAACCGGCGCGCGGCGGATGTGCGCGAGGTGGCGAGCCTGATCGGCAAGGCGGCCCGGCTGCAGAAGAAGTAGCCTCACCTCCGCCGGCGGTCCCGGGTTTCCCGGGATCGCCGGCGGTCTCGCATAGAATCCCCGCATGGCGCCCAACCCCCGCTTCCGCATCGTGCTCGCCAAGGAGGACTTCAAGTTCTCCGCCGCCCACTTCACCCTCTTTTCCGAAGGCCGGGCGGAGCTGCTCCACGGCCACAACTACCGGGTCCGGGTCGAGCTCTCCGGCGACGGGCTGGACGAGGAGGGGCTGCTGGTCGACCTGGAGGTTTTCAAGAAGAGGCTGCGCGCGGTCTGCGCCGGCCTGGACAGTCGGACCCTCCTGCCCGGCGAGAGCCCGCGGCTGGACTGGAATCGGGATGGCGGCTCGATCGAGGTGCGCTGCGGCGAGCGGAGCTATCGCTTTCCGGAGGAGGACACGCTGGTCCTCCCGCTGGCCAACACCTCCATGGAGCTGCTCGCCCGGATGATCTGGCAGGATCTCGCCCAAGGGCTCGCCGGCACCCGCGTGGACGCGCTGGCGGTGTCGGTGGAGGAGTCGGCCGGCCAGCGCTGCTGGTATGAGGGCGGGCTGGAAAGGGCGTAAAGGGACTGCAGGGCCTGCAAGGACCAAAGACTCCTGTCCTTGCAGGCCTTGCAGTCTCTTGGGTCCTTTGTCCTTTTCCTAGACCTGCATTTCCCGGCCCTTCCAGCTCGCGAGCCGGCCGCGGCGGCGGTCGAGCGCTCCCAGGACCAGGGCGGCGGCGAGCAGCAGGGCGTCGGCGGGGTGGAGCAGGCTCCAGGCCGGGCGCTCGGTCCTCAGGATCGCCGACGCCGCCACGCCCGCGCTCCACAGGAGGGCGGCTTCCACGGCGCGGCCGGTCGCCAGGAAGCCGGCGAGTGCCGCGGCCGGGAGGAGCAGGGCTGCCAGGATTCCGGCCGTCAGGAGCGGATGCGTTCCGAAGAGCCCGCCGAGGTTCCGCCGCCAGCCGCGCCAGGTCTCTCCGAAGCCCCGGTACATCCGCACCCGCAGCTCCGGCGTCCGGAGGAAGGCGGTCCGCGAGCCGTGCGCGCGCAGGCGGGTGACGATCGCCACGTCGTCGATGGGCTCGTTCCGGATGGGCTCGAACCCGCCGCAGGCCTCCCAGGCCTCCCGGCGGAGGAGGATGAACTGGCCGTTCGCCACGGCCGGCCCGGAGCCGGAGCCGGCCGGCCGCCAGTCGCCGAGGAGGACGTCGAGCAGGGCGAAGACCGCCGGGGTCAGGAGCGCCTCGGATCCGGGAGCCTCCTGGGCGCCGGCCAGGGAGACCGCGTCGAGATCCAGCCGGCGGGCGGTGGCAAGGGCGCGGGCGAGGAGCTCGGGCCCGTGCCGGGTGTCGGCGTCGGTGAGCAGGACCCACGGCGTCTCCGCTCCCTGCCATCCGACGTGGAGGGCGTGGAGCTTGCCGCGCCAGCCGGGGGGCAGCGGTCCGGCGTCGACCCGTTCCAGGCGGGGCTCGCCGGCGGCTCGGCGGTCCACCAGGGCGCCGGTGCCGTCGGTGGAACCGTCGTCGACCACCCGCACCCGGGGGCGGGCGGTCTGCGCGAGGAGGGTCTCGACGCAGTCGAGCACGTTCGCCCGCTCGTCGCGGACCGGGAGCAGGACGGTGCAGTCGGGCGAAGCCGGATCGGGAGGCGGCCCGGGAGACGGAAGGCTCGGAGCGGCTCTCCGCAGCTCCTCCGTCCTCAGCGCCAGCCCCAGGAGGCCGGCGCCGAGGAGGAGGGCGAGCGCCAGGGCCGCCGTCAGGCTTCGACCCTCTCGCTCAGCTTCTCTTCGACCTCGCCGGGCATCGGGAAGCGGTGGGTCTGCTTCTTGGAGAAGAGCAGCTCGTTGTCCACGGTCACCTCGAAGACGCCTCCGCGGCCGCGGATCAGCTCGGACTTGATGCCGAACCGGCGTTCAATCTCCGCCGCCAGACTGGCGGCGCGAGGGTAGTAGTTTCACATCGTGCAGTATTCGATGCTCACCTTGTTCATGGGCGGTCTCCTTCCTGGACGATTGTAGCCTAGGGCACTCGCAGTCCCTGCGGGAGGAGTTGCAGATCCTGGACCAACGATCCTGGACCAACCCTGGACCTCCTCCGTTGAAGAGAGGAATGAAACGGGCTGCCTCCCACGTTTGGGCCTATAGGTGCCTGACAAGGCCGAAACGTGACACGCCAGACAAATTTTCCTGGATTTTCCCGCCGGCCTGAGTATAATCGAGATTGTTCAACCATCGCTCTTTTTCAGGATTTCTCCGAGACGCGGCGCGGCGGTGCGGTCGGGTCATCCAAAAAAGAGTGTCCCGGTTGGTCCAAGTGCAGACACGTAGTAATACAACGCTTGAGTACATTGCCGAAGCCGAGCCGAACGGCGCGTGTGGAGGCAATCCATATACGGGGCAGTTATAACATCATGACCCTTGGAGGTAAGAAAATGAAAGGCGAGGCGCCCACGATGTCGTCGAAGGAAATGGCCCAGATCCGGCAGAACCTTGAGGGGACGCCGGACATCGAGGAGGCTGCGGAGCTCATGAACCTGGCCGGCAACTCGACTCGGCTCAAGCTCCTCTACCTGCTCGACAACATGAAGGAGCTGTGCGTGTGCGATCTGGCGGAGATGCTCGGGGTGTCGGTTTCGGCCGTCTCCCAGCACCTGGCCAAGCTGAAGGCCTACGGTCTGGTCGCTCCGCGCCGCGACGCGCAGACGATCTACTACCGCCTGACGGAGCACATTTTCAACGCCAAGCTCCGCGACAACTTCTTCAAGCAGTTCCCGGTCTGATCCGGATCAGGAGCTGGACAACCAGGACGAGCGGCCGGTGATCCCGGCCGCTCGTTTTTGTTTTCCTGGGGTCAGAAGGGCTTGAACGCCATCAGGAAGATCAGGATGAAGATCAGGGTGGCGTTGACGTGGGTGAGGATGGCCGGCAGCTTCGCCTGCTCGACGGCGCGCAGCTCGGGCGTGGGAGCGCCGGCGGTCCGGGAGGCCTCGACGGCGGCCCTGGCCTTGCGGACCCCGGGGATCTGGACGAACAGGATGCCGCCCAGCAGGATGAAGTAGAGCACCACCGAGACCTTCACCCATCCGGGCAGGAAGCCGATCCGGAAAGCGTAGAGAAGGTAGAAGCCGGGCGCGCCGGTGAACAGGGCGCCGGGCAGCACGAACACGGTCATCAGCCGCCAGGCGAGGCGGAGGCCGAAGGCCCGGCTGGCGAGGTCGCCGTCGGTGCGCTTGAGCTGCGCGAAGATGACGGCGCCGGAGAGCACGCCCGCCGACAGCCAGATGGCGCCGACCAGGTGCAGGGTCCACATCCAGGGTATGAACATCTTCCAGGCTTGCATGAGACGGTTTCCCTCCCGAGTCGTCCGAATCCGCGGGACTCTATCACTGGTGAGTGCCGGCACGCCTCCGAGGCGGGACCGGCGTTCCATCAAGCTCGGATAGAATGGCCCGGCATTCGAGAGGAGGGGAGAGCCATGAGCCAGCATCCGCGTCCCAAGTTCACCTATCTTGGCCATGCCACCGTCCGCTGCGACCTGCCCGGCGGCGAGGTCGTGCTGATCGACCCCTGGGTGATGAACAATCCCGCCTGCCCCGAGGAGGCGAAGAGCTTCGACCGCCTCGACGCCATCCTGATCACGCACGCTCATTCGGACCACATGGGGGACGCGGTCGAGGTGGCAAAGAGGTACCGTCCGCGCCACATCCTCGCGAGCCATGAGATCTGCACCTGGCTGGGCTCGAAGGGCGTCGAGAACTGCTCCGGCATGAACCTGGGCGGCTGCCAGGAGGTGCTCGGCCTCCAGGTCCACATGGTCCGGGCCGAGCACTCCAGCAGTCTCGTGGACGACGGCCAGATCGTCTATGGCGGGCTGGCGGCCGGGTACGTGGTCAGGCTGCCCGGCGGCTTCACCTTCTACCATGCGGGCGATACCGCCCTGTTCTCGGACATGCAGCTCATCGGCGAGATCTTCCGGCCGGAGCTGGCCTTCCTACCGATCGGCGACCTCTACACCATGGACCCCCGGCAGGCGGCCTCGGCCTGCCGGTATCTGGGAGCCCGTCAGGTGATCCCGATCCACTGGGGTACGTTCCCGGCCCTCACCGGCAAGCCGGAGGATCTCGAGAAGGATCTCGGGAGCGCGGGGACGAACTGCAAGGTGGTGGTGCTCAAGCCAGGCGAAAGTTATTAGCTCCCTCTCCCCCGGCACGGGGGAGAGGGCTGGGGAGAGGGGGAACGGGATCTACCAGCGGATGGCGCCTCCTACTCCCGCGAACCAGTCCGGGTCGGCGTCGTTGAGGCCGGTGCCGATCCGGGCGTCCACGATCAGGTCGTTGTTGATCAGGAACGAGATCCCGCCGTTCACGTAGTGGGTGGAGGGGCCGTCCTTCTCCTCCTCGGAGAAGCCGTACCACTCCACATAGGTGCCCAGGCGATCGGTCACCGAGAAGCCGCCGGTGACGCTGGCGAAAGCCTGGACGAAGCGGTCGTCGCCCGCCTGGTAGCTGCCCCCCAGGTTGGCCCCCACGCCGAACCGGCCGAGGTCCCAGTCGAACGCGAAGACCGCCGCCGGCACCCACTCGTCGCTGGTCAGCTCCTTGTCCCCGACCGGCACGCTGGTGCCCAGTACCAGCGCCACCGCCGGCTGGCCGGGCGCGAGCTCGCCGGCGTCGTCCGTGAACCGGTATTTGATCTCCAGCGCGGGGTCCTCGAAGCCGGAGATGTCCGTGAAGCCGTCGTCGACCCGGCTGTAGGAGCCCAGCCCGATCCGCGCCTCGGAGCGTTCGCCGAGGCCGAAACGCACCAGCAGCTCGCCGAGGGTGGTGGAGTCCGCGTCCTCGACCCGGGCCAGCGTGACGCCGCCTTCGACCTGGACGTGGCCGGGCGGGATCAGGCCGGTGCCTTCCGTGAAGTCCGGGCGGTCTGCCGAGATCTCATCCTCCAGACCCGACCAGCCGTCCGCAGCGAGTGCCGGCAGCGTCGATCCTACCGCCAGCGCGAAAATCACCCAGAGCTTCCCTCTCATGCGCTCTCCTCCCCGAAATTTTGAACCATCAAAATCATGATGATGGAAGAGCGAAATGTCAAGCGGCCGGAGTTGCGGTAGGCTTGCGCTCATGCCGACCAGCACCGTCGAAGACTACCTGAAGCAGATCCTGCTGGAGCAGCAGAACGATCCGGAGGCCCTGGTCCCGATGGGCCAGATCTCGACTGCGCTCAACGTGGCGCCCGGCACGGTGACCGCCATGGTCAAGGCGCTGGCGGACAGCGGGCTGGTCTCGTACGAGCCGTACAGCGGAGTGAGGTTGACGCCGTCCGGCCGCCAGCTCGCGGCCCACGTGCTGCGCCGGCACCGGCTGATCGAGCTGTTTCTGGTGAAGGTGATGGGGATGGACTGGAGCGAGGTCCACATCGAGGCCGAGGAGCTGGAGCACGCGGTATCGGAACGGCTGGTGGAGAGGATGGACGAGATGCTGGGCTACCCGTCGACGGACCCGCACGGCGATCCGATCCCGGACGCGCACGGCGTCATGCCGGTGACGGTGCGGCCGAGCCTGCTGACCTGCGAGCTGGGCGAGCGCGTCCGCGTGGCGCGGGTGGGAGACCAGAGCCGCGAGTTCCTCCAGCTCCTGGAGAGGAGACACCTGAAGCCCGGGAGCACCCTGATCGTCGAGCGCCGCGACGAGGTCGCCGACACCGTGGACCTCCGACGCGAGGGTGGCGCGGAGCTGAGCCTGGGGTTCCGCGCGGCGTCGAAGATCTTTGTCGAGCCGGCCTAGCTCACCCGGAAGAAGCGCGCCCGGGCCAGCAGGCCCAAGCGGGCGAGCACGCCGAGCTGGGGCGGTTTCTCCAGGAGGGCTTCGTCGCCCTCCTCGATCCCGGTGAGCAGGTGGAGCGAGGCGAGCAGGCAGAAGACCGCGGCCCGGCGATAGCCGGCCGGCAGGTCGATCAGCCCTCGCGGCGCGCGCAGGAGGCGCGGGCGCAGGCGGGCGCACTCGCGCCGGGCCGCTTCCACGAGGCGCTCCGGATCGGTCCTCGGCTCGCCGTCGGCGCTCCAGTCGTCCGGCAGCTCGCTCACGGCCAGCGGGTTGCGCCGGCCCTGGATCTCCGACCCCAGGCTCTGGAGCGAGCGCAGGCGGACCAGGGCTCCCGCGAAGGCGCTGACCTCGCCGGGTGGCGGGTTGCCGAGGAGAGCCGTGGCGACCGCGCGGGCGAGGCGCTCGGCGTCCGCGTCGGCCTCCGCGGGCGTGGCCGGCCGCGGACGGGTGGCGCGGCGGCGCGCGCAGGCCGCGATCTCGTCGAGCGCCTCCAGGGTCCAGGCCCGCCGCCGGTGCTCCCGGGCCATGCGCACGAAGACCGGCTGGCCCACGGGCTGGCCCGAGAGCGCGGTCTCCAGCGTGAACTCCCAGCGGTTGATCTGCGACAGGCGCTCGCCCTCCACCCCGCGCTGCCGGGCGAAGTCGAAGAGCGTGAAGGCGTAGGCGAGGAGCGCCTGCACTCGCTCGCGGTCGGGGACCGGCAGGAGCACGAGCGCCGGAGCGAAGTCGCCCAGGAGGTTGCGGGCGACCTCGGCGCAGAGCGCGAGCGACCGCTCCTCGTCGAAATCCTCGCCGGGAGGGCGGACCTCCCGGTCGAGCCGGCTGTGCGCGCTGCGGGCCAGGGCGTCGGCGCGCCAGCTTCCGTCGGGCTTCTCCGGGTCCACCTTTTCAGGCCAGCAGGCGGAGCAGCTCGCGTTGCGGCTCGCCGCCGGTGATCTCCGGCCCCTCGGGCGTCAGGGCGACGTTGATCTCGCTGCGCACCCCGAAGTCGCCCGTGAGATAGATCCCGGGCTCGATCGAGAAGCCGGTCATGGGCAGGAGCAGCCGCGTGTCGTGGGTTTCGAAGTTGTCCATGTTCGCGCCCTGGCCATGGTCGGTGATGCCGATCGAGTGGCCGGTCCGGTGGATGAAGCGGTCGCCGTAACCCGCCTTGCGGATGGGCTCGCGGGCCGCGTCGTCCACCTCGAAGCCGCGCACGGGCTGGTGCGGGAAGCGGCTCTTCACCAGATCCCAGGCGGCGTCGCGGCCGGCGGCCACGATCGAGAAGATCTCCTGGTGGCGGTCGGCGGGCGAGGCGTCGCAGACGCCGACCCAGGTGATGTCGGCGTAGACGCTCGACGGCGACGCCTTCTCCTTGGCCCAGAGGTCGATGAGCAGGAAGTCGCCCTTGCGGATCAGCGAGCTGTGGTCCGGCCCCGGCTGGTAGTGGGGATCGGCGCTGTGGGCGTTCACGCCGATGATCGGATCGGACTCGGCCCAGAGACCCACGCGGTCGAAGGAGTCGAGAATGAAGCGCTGGACCGCATACTCGTCGATTTCGTTGCCACTGCGCAGGGCGTCGCCGACGCGGTTGAACGCCTCCAGGGCGATGCGGTGGAGATGGACGTTGGCGCGGCGGTGGCCTTCGAGCTGCTCCCGAGTCCAGGTGGCGGCGAAGCGCTGAGCGAGGTCGGCGGAAGAGGCGAGCTCGACGCCGAGCGACCGGACGAGCTCGGCGGTGCCGGCGTCCAGGCGTGAGACGGTCGGGATCTCGTTGTTGGGGGAGTACTGGGCGGCGAGGCGCTTGAAGCCGGAGAGCAGGTCTCCCAGGCGCTCGCGGTGCTCCTGCCAGGCGGTGTATACGGCCTTCGAGCCCGGCAGGTGGTCGAGCATGGAAGACTCGATGCCGTGCACCAGCTTCCTCGGCTCGCCTTCCCGGGGCACGACGTAGTAGCAGCGGCGGCTCACCAGCTTGCCTTCGCCGGTGAGGCCGAGCAGGTCCTGCCCGATCGGGTCGTTCTGCTGAAAACAGGCGAAGAACCAGCCGTCGAGGCCGGCCTCGGCCAGGGCGGACTGGATCTCGGGAATCCGTTGGGCCAGCATGAGGTTCCCCCTCTCGTCTAGACTTGCGGCGCGGGCCGCCCCGCACCGGCTCGGGTGCGGCCGGATGGTATCAGGTAGAAGCGAGGATCGGAGCGCCATGAAGAAAGCCATACCCGTCGTCCTCCTCGCCCTGACCCTGGCCGGCTGCGCCGCCGCGCCGCCTCCCGAGCCCGTCGGACCGATCGATCCGCCGGCGCCGGTGCCCTCCCCTTCGCCTCCGGTTCCAACCGGTCCTCCGCCCCTGCCGCAGTCGAGGCTGGTCTGCCAGGTGCCGGTGCGGAAGATCCCGTTGAGCGACCTCGGACTGCCCGAGGAAAACCGGGCGCGCGACGTGGCGCTGACCCGCGACACGATCTGGATCCTGTTCGAGCCCAATGTCCTCGTCGGCCTGCCGCGCCGGGAGCGGCCCGAAGGGTCGGCGAACGCGGTGACCGCGGTCGAGGACGAGAGCGAGACCATCTACGGCCAGCCCGGCGACGTCTGGGAGACGCTGTCGGTCAGCCCGCGCGACGGCACGGTCTGGATCGCCTCGGCTTCGGCCGGAAAGCTGTGGCGCAAGCCGCCGGTCGGCCGCGTCCGGCCGGTGCGGGTCGCCCAGCTCAAGGAGGGTGGTTTCCGCGACGTGCTCGCCGTCTGGGACGGCGTCTACGTGGTCCCGACGGCCTGCGGGTCGGCTTCCGTCTGGAGGGTGGACGCCTCGGGCAAGGTCCTCGGCACGGGCTTGCCGCAGAACGGCAACTGTCCTGTCGTCGACCTGGAGACCGACTGGAGCGGCCGGTCGTGGGCCCTCCAGCCGGAGAGCGGCGAGGCCTGGAAGCTGGTTATCGGCGGGGGAGGCGGCCACTGGGTGCCGGCCGGCCAGGAGCTCGCCTCGCCCGGGCCGTGGCCGGAGCGGGCCGGACCGTTCCGGGGCTGGTTCTTCTGGAGCACGGAGCCGGTGGGGCTCGGTGGGGAGGAGGAGACTCTGTTGATCCGGAGGTCGGCCGACGGGGTGAAGCCGTTCCGGGAGGACTGCGGGGCGGGCAACCGCCTCCTCCGCGTGGCGGGCGACGAGCGCGGCTGGGTGGCCCTGACCCGCGAGTGGCTCCTTCTGGGAGAGCACGCGTTAGAATCCACAGGTTCGGCGCCGGGTTCCGGCGACTGAGCCTCAACCAACAGGAGCCTGACATGATTCGCAACCTTCGCGTGCCGTCGCGCGCGCTGTGCCTCGCGCTTCTCGCGGCCTTCGCCCTGGCGGCCTCCGCCCATGCCGTCGGCGAGGGCCGGATCATCGGGACGGTCACCGACGACCAGAACGCGCCGCTGGCCGGCGTCAAGGTCACCCTCACCCGTCCCGGGACCGACTACAAGCAGGAGAAGACCTCCGACGCCAAGGGCAAGTTCACCCTCCTCGTCCTCGACGCCACCCAGGAGTACACGCTTCACCTGGAGAAGGAGGGCTACCAGC
>JBEQUE010000223.1:0-52071 GCA_040349255.1 Acidobacteriota bacterium
GCCTACGGAGGCCCCTCCGGAAACCCGTGGTCGTACGACGTCGGAGAGCCGATCCGGTTCGTTTCCGCGGCCGAGAGCTACGTCGCCCTGGTGACGGAGACCGGGAAGCTCGACGTCCTCGGCCAATCCCGACCGGGGACCTCGGAGCCGCAGCCCGCGAACGCAGGAGGCCTCGACCTCGCGGTCGACCCGGAGGACGCCCGGGTCTGGCTCGACGGCTCCTATCTCGGCTCCGGCGGTCGATCCCTGGCCGGGCTCCGTCCCGGCACGCACCGGCTGCGCCTGGTCCATCCCGACTGCCGGCGGCTCGACGCCGAGGTGGAGATTGCTCCGGGCGGGACGGCCCCTCTCTCCCTGGTCCTGGAGCGGCGCAGCGATGGTCCGCTCCTCATCGAGTCCACGCCTTCCGCCGCGGACGTGTTCCTCGACGGAGAGCGGAAGGGCCCGACACCCTATACGGCCTACAACTATCCACCCGGCCAGGTCGTCAAGGTGACCGTCTCGAAGCGGGGCTACCGGAGTGTGAGTCGCACGCTGGCGCTCCGGGAGGAAGGCGCGAAGCTCGATGTCGCCCTGAAGTACGCCCCTCCGCTCGCGGGGCTCTTCGGCCTCGCCGGGTATACCGGCACCGGCGCGATCCGCGGGTGGCGGGAAGCCGACATCCGGGAGGGCCGGGTGGAGGGAGAGCCCTACCGGCCGGGCGACGGCAACGCCTTCGCCGCGGCCGCCGGTTTCTTCGAGGTAGGGCCCCAGAGGTTGCGACTCTTCGGCCGGGGCGCCGTCTCGACCCACGAGGACGTCTTCGGCGAGGGAGAGGGCGGCCTCTGGTTCGCGTTGAACCGGAGGCTCCGCGTCGAGGTGGGAGCGTCCTACCTCAGGCTCGGGCTCAACCACACCAGGAGCGAGCCTCCCAGACGGCAGAGGGAAGGACAGCGCGGCAGTGTCGAGGACAGGAGCGCTCCGCTGGAGGAGTGGAGCCATCCGATCCCGCGCGTCTTCGTCGAGAACGAGCCGCCCTCCTATCTGCTCGGGAAGCTGAGGCTCCGGCCCCGCGTGGGCCTGCTCGTCGAGCTCGGGGCCGGGCTCCTCCAAGACGCGCGGCTCCGCGGCACGGCCCTGGTCGAGGATGCCGGGGGACACCTGGTCCGGGACACCGCGAGGTCCTACGACTTCGAAGGCCGGAACGGCGGGATCCTCGATGCCCGGCTGCAGCTCGCGCTGGGCACCTTCCCCTTCTGGAAGCTCCATCCCAGCACGGCGCTCGACGTCCGCTTCCAGCACCGCTGGGCCGACTTCGGCTCCGCCCGGGAGAGCACCGGCGCGCTGATCCTGGGGATCGGGGTACTCTCATTCAACAGTCGGCCGGAGGCAGCCCCATGAACGCTCCGGTGCCGGAGAGGATCTTCATCGAGATCGCGCCTGCGGGAACGGCCCGAACGGGATACCGGGGCCGCATCCACCGCGGTGACCGGGACCGCGGCGTCGAGCTCGAGAGCCTGGACCTTGGACCGGACTCGGCCCCGTTTCCGAAGCGGTCCCATACGCTCGGCGCACTGGTGGAGCGCCTGGCGACGCTCGACGAGGCGTTCGCCCGCGAGCTCGACGAGCGGTTCCAGACCGAGATCGGCATGCACCTCTACGCCCAGACCCTGGGCCGGGTCGATGCCTGGGATCTGCCGGACGAGGGCGACGTCGAGGTGCAGATCGTCACCCTGGACGAGCACATCGCCCGCCTCCCCTGGGTCCTGCTCAACCGGCGCGGTGGCGCCTTCCTCTCCGCCTGCGGCTGGTCCATATCCCTCGCCCGCTCGGCCGAAGACCAGAAAGACTGCGAGCTCCAACCTTCCCCCCGGATGCTGATTGTCGCTCCGGAGCCCCCGGGATGGCCACCGACTCAGGCGGCCGAGCACCTGGACGAGTTGGAGGAGATGCTCGGCGAGGCCGATCCCCGGTTCAAACGCAACCAGCACCTGAAGGTCGTCCGCGGCTGGGACGAGATCGCGCCGGCACTGGCGAGCTTCCAGCCTCATCTCCTCTACTACTACGGCCATGGCAAGGGCGGGATGGCCACCTCGCGGCTCGTCTTCTCCTCCCCATCCGCCCTGGAGCAGACGGTCCCGGTGGCCGACCTCGCCCAATTGCTACGGCACTCCTCCGCGCCGCTCCTCCTCGCCTACGTGAACTGCTGCCAGGGCGACGCCGGCGGCCTGCTGGGCGCCGGCTGGCAGTTGGGCGAGTTCGTGCCCGCCGTGGTGACCAATCGCACGGTGGCCTACGTCTCGACCGCCCGCGCCCAGGCCCTGGAGCTCTGGCGCTCGATCCTCCTCCTCGGAGATCCTCCCCACCAAGCGCTCGCCACGCTTCACGCGCGCATCGAGACCCCGGGGCACACCTTCGCCAACACTCGCTGGATGAACCCCGTCCTCCACCGCCGCTACGCCCGCTGGACGTCGAGCCCGCCGCGGCCGCGCTCCCGCATGAAGCACGACCCCCACTGGAACGTGAAGCTGGACCGCTCGAAGCAGTTCCGCCAGGTTTTCACAGACACCGAACAGATGCTGAGGGAAGGGAGTCCCCGCGTACTGGCCTACGTCTGGTACGGCGAGGAAGGCCAAGGGGTCGGCCTGTTCCACCAGCGGCTGCAGGTGGAGTTGCAGGAGCGCCTCGAACGAGCCTGGATCCTGAAGATCGAGCCCAGGTGGCCCGAAGAGCTGCTCAATCGCTATCGTTCGTTCGAGGACATGATCGCCGAAGCCTGCGACCTCCGGGACATCTCTCAGCTCGATGCGTGGATCCGCGCCAATTCCCAAGGCGACCGCAGGACCACTCCTCTATTTCACGTCCGGCACGAGCCGCTGCGCCCGGGGGAGCCGGTGAAGCCCTCCGACCTGAGAATCTACCTGGAGTGGTGGAACGACTATCTCGTTCCCATCCTGGTCGACGCCCGCGCCTTCGGCCTCCTCGGCATCTCGTTTCTAGCGCAGAAGGACCCCGCCAAGCTCGCGAAACGCTTGCGAGAAGCCTTTAAGGATCTGGAGCTCGAGCACGTCGTCCACGACGTGCTCGACGAGCTCGAGAAGATCGACTTGGAGGACCTCAAGAGATTCCTGCGGTTCTATCGCGTCTTGCTGCCCCGCTCCATGAAGGAACGCGTGCTGGGCCGCATCCTGGAGAGGAGCGGCGGACGCTACGAGATGACCGTGGAAGAGCTCAGAAAGCTCGTGGACCAAGCCTGGGAAGACGACGAGATCCTGTCGGAACCGGCCGCGCAGCCCGCCGACGAGGAAGACGACTGGTAGACCGAGGAGCCACCGATGAGCGCCCCCTATCCGTTCCGACTGATCGACCATCGCCGCAAGGAACCCCTGGAGGACCCCGGCCTCCTGCTCCGGCGCCCTTTCACCGAGCTCAAGCGCTCGTTCAAGGACGACGCTCGGCTCTTCGACCCGGGCGACGAGTTGGAGACGGCGATGAACACGGCCCTCGCCGTGGGGCTTCCCCTCCTGCTCACCGGCGAGCCGGGCACGGGCAAGACCCAGGCCGCCTACTACGCCGCCTGGAAGCTGGGAGTGGAGCCCGTGCTCCACTTCCAGGTCAAGTCGGACAGCACCGCGCGCGATCTCCTCTACTCCTTCGACGCCGTCGAGTATTTCCACGACGCTCACCTGGAGAAAACCGATAAGCTGCCGGACAAGGACAAGTACGTGACGCGCCGCGAGCTCTGGGAGGCCCTGACGTCGGACCACCCCCGCGTGCTCCTCATCGACGAGATCGACAAGGCGCCGCGCGACTTCCCCAACGACCTGCTGCATGAGCTGGACAAGATGGAGTTCACCGTGCGCGAGACCGGGAAGCCCGTGAGCGCCCCGGCGGAGATGCGCCCGGTCGTCCTCATCACGTCCAACAGCGAGCGCCGCCTGCCCGAGCCGTTCCTGCGCCGCTGCGTCTACCACCACATCCAGTTCGACGACAAGCTGGCCCGGCGGGCCGTGGAGGTCCGGCTCGAGCGGGGAGAGTATGGGAACCTGAGCCGGGAGTTCCTGGAGATGGCCCTGCAGCGCTTCCTCGCCCTGCGCGAGCGCAGCCTGCGCAAGCCGCCCGCCACCGGCGAGCTGCTGGTCTGGCTGCGCGTGCTGGCCCTGGCCGCCAGGACGAGCCCCGTGCGGCTCGACGAGCGCGACCTGTCGAAGCTCCCCTACCTGGGCGCCCTGCTCAAGGACCACGAGGACATGGAGAGCCTCAAGGGCGCGCGAGGCCGGCCCTGAAAGACCGGGGGCCGGGCCGCGCCCGCCCCCCGGTTTCCGGACAGCCTACTGCTGGGTGATCCGCACGTCGTCGATGCCGGCCTCCACGAGGCTGGCCGTCGAGGCGTCCGCGGCCTCGATGCGGATGCGCACCGTCTGGCCGGCGAAGGCGCTGATGGTGGCCGAGCCGCTGGCCCAGACGCCGTCGTCGTCCTCGGTTCCGCCCAGCTCCTGGAACACCTGCGTGGTCGTGCCTCCCACCACGAAGATGCGCAGGAAGTCGGCGGTCGAGGAGTTGGTGCCGTGCGCGAGGTAGTAGTTGAAGGTCAGGGTCAGCGTGCCGGTCGCGGGCAGGACGATGGCCGGCGACTGGATGCTGGTCACGCCGCCGTCGATGTCGAAGTCGCCCGCTCCGGTGCCCGCCAGGCGGCCCGTCACCAGGTCGTTGGTGCCGCTGACCGTGGTGCCGATCTGCTTGACGCCGCTGGAGTTGGTGGCTTCAGGATCGCCGCGCTCCCACTGGCCGGTGGTCGCGGTGTCGGTGCTGTTGGGGTTGGTCGTCCAGCCCAGGCTGGTCTCGAAGTTGTCGAAGAACACGGTCACCGGGCCGGGGGTGGTCACGGTGAGAGCGATCGGCGCCGTACGGGTGGTCGCACCGCTCACGCCCTGGACCGTCACGGCGTAGCTGCCGGTCGCGGTCGTGCCGGAGACCGACAGGGTGAGGGTGCTCGAAGCGCTGCCGTTGGCCGGCGGCGTCACCGAGGACGGCGCGAACGAGCAGGTCGCGCCGCTCGGCAGGCCCGTGCAGGACAGGGCGACCGCGCTGTTGAAGCCGTTCTGCGAGGTCACCGTGCAGGTGCTCGTGCCGTTGCCGCCCTGCGCCACGGAGAGGCTCGACGGGCTGCACGACACCGTGAAGTCCGGCGTGACCGAGGCCGCCGGGGTCACCGTCAGGCAATTGCTGACCGGGCCGGTGCAGGCGTTCGAGGCGCCCGCCGCGACCACGTTGTAGTAGTAGTTGCGGCCGTTCGCCACCTGGGTGTCGGTGAACGTGGTGCCGGTGACCTCGCCGATCTTCGTCTTGCCGAAGTTGCAGCCGGCGTGGCCCTCGGAGCGGAACACCCAGTAGCGCGTGGCGCCCGAGACCGTGGTCCACGACAGGGCGGCCTGGTTGCTGCCGGCCGTGGCGCTCAGGGTGGAGGTGCCGGTGGGGCCCGCGGAGCAGCCGCTGTTGACCGCGGTCGGCGTCGCGCAGGCGATGCCATGCCGGTTGAAGGCGGCGAAGATGGCTGTCATGTGCGGCGTGCCGTCGTTGAGGTTGCCGTTGTCGTCGTCGGCCGTCAGCCACTGCATGTAGCCGTTGGTCGAGCCGCAGCCGCTCGCCGACGAGCCGCAGGTGCAGGAGTGCCAGGAGCCGATGTTGCCGCTGCCCTGGTAGAACAGACGGTTGCCGATCACGAAGGCGGTCTGGCTGTCGTAGTTGAACGGCGCGCCGCGCAGGTCGCGGGCCACGAGGTCCCACGCCGCCTGCCGGGCGGGCGCCGCGGCGCAGTGGACCTGGCGTCCGCACGGGCCGCTGCCGGTCAGGCACGAGGTGCAGACGAAGCCGAGCGGCGTGTCCGGCGTGTGATCGGCGTGCCTGTCCCAGTCGGCGTCGCGCACGCCCGAGCAGTCGAGGTCGCAGTGGGAAGCGCCCTGCTGGGCCTCGTTCTGGTTGAACCCGGTGCCGTCCGCGGTGTTGCCGCAGCCCTTGTTGCTGGTCCAGAAGAAGCCGTGGCCCAGGCAGGAGCTCTGCAGGCGGTAGATCGCCGCGATGTCGGCGTAGCCCTCGGACGAGTTCGACAGCACGCCGGCGGCGTCGTTGTCATCCAGGCCGTGGCCCCACTCGTGGTCGAACACGCCCGCGATCTCGCCGGTGTTCCGGCAGCCGCCGCCCGAGCGATAGAAGTTCACCGTCGAGCCGTTCCAGAACGCGTTGCAGGTGTTGTTGATGTTGACGTTCGTGGTCAGGCGGCTCTGCAGCCAGGTGTTGGTCGGCAGCCAGCCGCGGGCCATCTCGGCGAGCTTGTTGACCTCGTAGAACGCCGTGCGCGAGGCCGAGGTGTTGCCGGCGCCGCCGCCGCCCGTGGTGCAGTCGTGCTGGCCGTTGGTGCCGCCGAGGCTCACGTCGCCGGTGGTCGAGCTGTTGCTCACCGCGCCGCAGGTGTCCACGATGTCCACGTAGCGGCCGGTCAGGGTCGTGGTGACCGTGCCGCTCGTCCAGTCGAAGAGGCCGGCGCTGTTGGTGAAGTTGTTCGGCGAGGCGAGCCCGGTGTCGGCGAACGGCATGGGCGAGCCGGCCTGCAGGATGCCGCAAGTGCCGGGCGTGGGGCAGATCTCGGTGCTCGTCACCGGGTAGGCGCCGCCGGTGATCTTCTTGGCGACGTAGTGGTTGACATCCTGGAACGCGAGCACCTCGCCGCTCTGCGCGTCGACGATCGCCTCCCAGACCGCGTCGTCGGGCTGGCGGCGGAACTCGAAGGTCCAGGTCAGGCGGTGCTTGTAGCCGGCGCCGACCGGGCCGTCGGCCGCCGCGGGAATGATCTCGAGGGTCGGCTGGCGCACCATCTCGTCCATGGCCGACGCGCCGCCCGCATACTTGAAGCCGGCCGCGAGGGCCTGCGCGCCGGTGATCTTCGGCACGTGGCTCAGCCCGCGGACGTCGCCCCAGGTCTCGGTGCCGATGATGACCAGGTTGCCGTTGTTGATCGACGCCGCCAGGCGTCCGTAGCGGACCGGGATGCCCTTGTAGGACTGCGGGATGCTCACCTGCCACAGCTCGGAGCTGACCTCCGAGGCGCGCAGGTCGCCGAGCTGGGTCTGATCGATGCCGAGCAGGCCGGCGTGGTCGCGGATGAAGGCCCGAACGACGTCGGCGACGGTCCGGGCGTCCACCTTCTCGATGTCTCGGCCGAGGCGCGCGGACAGGATCGCCAGCTTGATGTGGTTGCCGACGCCGCGGCCGGGGATGAGCGGGAACGAGCCGATCAGGCTGGTCGCCGCGCCGGACCGCGGGTCGATGTACCCGCGCGATAATTGCCGGGGTTGCCGGGGCGAGTCCGCCGTGCCGGCGATCAGCTCCAGCTCGTCCTGGTCCGCCAGGAAGCGCTCCCAGGCGGCCCGGTTCGGGAGCCGGCTGACGATCTGCTCGATCGGCTCCTGGGAGCTGCTGATGTACAGCTCCGGCTTGAAGAATTCCTTCTGGTCCAGGTACGAGCCCGAATCCTTCGGCTCAAGGGCCTGGACGCTTCCGCCGACCAGGAACAGGACCGCCAGCGCGATCGTCCCCACGAGACGGATCACGGCATCCTTCGATCGTTCCATACACGACCTCCTCTTTCGGCAAAGTCCTCCCGGGCCTGCCGGGAAGACGCGATTCCGGAGTGGAGGGAAGAGGTGGAAGCCAGGAGAGCTCGCGCAGGTTCCCTACTTCGAGCAGTGCGTTGGGCGATGATTTCGTGACAATTGAGATCACAATGCCGGTGCGGCCTCCCACCTCGGTCTACAATGGAGAATCGAAACCGGAGGCCCCCATGATCCGTATCCGGAGATCGAGATAGACCCATGCGACGCTCCGGTGCTCTCCTCGCGCTCCTCCTGCTGCTCGCCCCGCCGGCTCCGGCCCAGGACGACCAGCTCACCGACCAGCTCGACGTCGAGGTCGTGGACGTGGACGCCGCCGTCCTCGGCGAGGACGGCGCGCCGGTCTCCGGCCTGACCGCGGAGGACTTCGAGGTCCTCGACGACGGCCAGCCGGTGCGGGTCACCCACTTCGCCACCTCCTCGGTGGAGACAGAGACGGCGGCGCCGCTCCACCTGGTCCTCCTGTTCGACGACGCCGAGATCGAGCCGGCCGACCGCAGCACGGCCCTGGCCCGCGTGCGGACGCAGCTCGACCGCCTCCTCGGCACGGCCGACCGGGTGCTGGTGGCGCGCCAGGGCGCCGGCCTCACGATCGAGCAGCCGTTCACCTCGGACCGCGCGCTCGTCGAGGACGCTCTCCAGCGCCTGGAGCGCGCCTCGCCCGGCATCGCCTCCGACGTCGCCGTCCGGCGGGCGGTGCTGAGCGAGATCCGCAGCGGCGACGCCGCCAGCACCAACGCGCTCGGCTCGGCGCCGGTGGTGGGCGGGGAGATGCAGAAGGACACCGAGCAGTCCGCCGCGACCTCGCTCACCTCGGTGCGCTCCTACGCCGAGAGCCGGCGCAACCACGCGCTCCAGTCGCTCTCGGCCCTGGACCGGCTGGTCTCGGCGCTCGCCGGGCTGCCGGGCCGCAAGGCCGTGCTCCTCGTCAGTCCCGGGTACGACCTGAGGCCGGGCGACGACGTCTACCAGGCCTGGCTCTCCAAGTACCGCGCCACGCGGGCGGCCCGGGGATCGGGCTCGGTGGCCATGGAGCAGCCCGGCCTCGACGTGCGCAAGGCGCTCAAGGAGCTGGCCGCGGGCGCGAGCGCCAGCCGGGTGACGCTCTACACCGCCACCCGCGGCACCGAGGCCAGGCCGGAGTTCCGCGAGAGCAACCGGGCCGACGCGGAGACGCCGGCCGAGTCGCTGCGCCTCCTGGCCGAATCCACCGGCGGCGCCGCGGTGTTCAACCTGGAGGGGATCGAGCGCCTGGCCGAACGGGTCGAATCGGACTTCCGGGGCGGCTACTCGCTCGCCTGGTCCCTGCCCCACCCCGCCGACGGCGCCTGGCATTCGATCGAGATCCGGGTCCGGCGTCCGGGCGCGCGCGTCCAGGCCGCCGACGGCTATCGCGCCAGCACCCAGGACCAGCGCACGCAGGAGCGCGCCGCCTCCGCCCTGCTCCTCGGCATCTCCGAGAACCCGCTCGATCTCGGAGTCGACCTGCGGACCGGGACGCGGGAGCGCGACGGCAGCTATCTCGTGCCCGTGACGCTCAAGGTCCCGCTCGCCCGGCTCATGCTCCTCCCGAAGGGCAGTGGGCACGAGGGCCATCTCTCCATCTTCCTGCTCACCCAGGGCGCGGACGGCGGCCTCTCGCCGGGCGGCAAGATGGAGGCCCCGATCCGCATCGAGAACGCGAAGATGGTCGAGGCCATGGGCCAGACCGGCGTCTACCAGGCGAGCCTCCGCGTCCGCCCCGGCGCCTACCGCGTGGCCGTGGCCGTGCGCGACGACGTGGCAGCCGTGGAGTCGGCGATGAGCGTGGACCTGGTGGTAAAGGACGAGGGAAAGAAGGGCAAGCGAGGCAAGGATGCGGGGTAGCCGGCTCGTCCTGGCAGCGGCGCTCTGCGCTCTCCCCCTCACCGCCCAGGAGCCGGCGCGCCTCGACTTCGCGCTCCGGGCCCGGCCGCTGCGCGGCCTCCAGGGCCCCATCGCCACCCTGCTCACGACCGGCAAGGAGGGCGGCGGCCTGCCGGTCGCGGCGCTCGCCGTCCCGGCCGGCAGTCGGGGCGCGGATGGCCGCTTCGCCGTCCCTCTCCTGGTGGAGATCGAGGGCAGCGGCCTGCTCTCCCAGTGGCACTCCGACAGCCAGCGGATCGAGATCTATGCCTACGCCATGGGAGCCGACGGCGCGGTCCACGACTTCCTGGCCCAGGGGATCACCGTCAACGTCCCGCAGTGGGGCGAGGCCATCCTCGACGGCGGCATCAAGTTCGTGGGCTCGGTCTCCATGCCGGCCGGCGCCGGGTCGGTCCGCGTGCTGGTGGTCGATCCGGACACCCTGCGTTACAGCCTGCGCGTGCTGCCGGTGACCGTGCCGACGGCCGACGGCGGACCGCTCCTCCTCCATCCCCTGTTCAGCGATCCCCGGGGCCGCTGGGTCCTGGCGCGCCAGGCCCAGGAAGTCGGCGATCTCTCGCCGCTGCTGGTCGACGAGGGCTGGGGCCTCCCCGCCTCGCTGCCGCTCCTGACCGCCGGGCGGACGCGCCGGATCGAGGTGCTGGGGCGCGGGCTCCCGGCGGATCCGTCGGTCACGCTGCGCATCCGCACCGAGTTCGGCAAGACGGTCCAGGAGATCCCCGGCCGCGTGGTCGGCCGAACGCGCATCTCCGGCTCCGCTCCCGATCGCCTGGACGTGGATTTCGAGCTGCCGAAGATCGAGACCGGCCGCTACCGCGCGACGGTCGCAGTCCAGGGCGGCCCGGAGACGCCCGAGCTGACCGTGCTCTACCTGGGAGAGGGAGCGACGGCCGACCAGGACCTCCTCTGGGCGCAGCTCCGGCGGCTGTCCGGAGAGGCGCCTCCGGCGCCCGCGGCGGTTCCGGAGGCCCAGGGCCGGGGCCGCAAGAGGAACGCCGAGATTGAGCGCATGGCCCGGCAGGGCTACGAGGAAGCCGTGCGCTCGCTGGCCTCGGGCTCCCCCGTCGAGCAGGTCGTGGAGCGCCTGGCGTCGATCGAGACCGGCCTCTATCGCCAGGCTCCGCAGCAGGCCGACGCGGTGCGCGAGGTGGAGATGGAGAGCGCGAAGCGGCTCGGCAAGGGCGACGCCGAGGCGCTCCTGCCGATCGCCCTCCTGCACGCGGAGCTCTACCGCAAGCTGCGGGACGGCCGCGAGTACCTCCTGGCGGAGAACGCCCGCCGCACCTCGGCCGACCTCGTCGCGGACTATGCCGAACGCGGCGGCTCGGCCACCGTGGCGGCCCAGGCGCTGCTCAGCCTGGCGGCGGACCTGCTGGTCTCCGGCGTTCAGGGCGCCAGCCGCGAGCTCCTCGGCCGGGCGCTCAAGCTGGACGGCCGCAGCGAGGCCGCGGGCCTGTTCCTGGCCGCGAGCTACGAACGCGACGGCGACTATCCGAAGGCGGTCGAGATCCTGGACGGCCTCGCCCGCGCGCACCCGGAGAGCTTCGAGACCAGGCTCCGGCTGGCCGTCAACCTCGACCGGATCGGCCGGACGGCCGACGCCCGGCAGGCGTTCCAGAAGATGATCGCCGAGCCCGGCCCCGAGTGGGTGCGCACCATCGCCTACCAGGAGATGGTCCGCATCCACCTTCGCGACAAGCGAACGACCGAGGCCGTCGCCCTCCTCCGCCAGGCCGTGGCCCGCCTGCCCGGCCAGCCGCAGCTCGCGGTCCAGCTCGCCTACCTCCTGGACCGCCAGGGCTCGCCGGCGGACGCGCGGCAGATCCTCGACCGCCTGTCCCCCGCCGCGGGCGGCCCCGGCTCGCCGCGCCACCGCTACGGCCAGTGGCCCACGGCCTCCCTCGACGAGGCGCGCCGGTCGCTCGCCCAGCAGTCGCTCCTCCGCCTCGCCGCTCTTTCCCGGGCGCTGGACAGCGCCGCGGCCGCTGGAAGCCGCTGATGCTCTCGACTCTGCTGCTCGCCGCTCTTCTGCAGGTCCCTCCTCCAGCCGAGGAGGAGATCCACGTCGACGAGGTCATCAACGTCGAGCTGCAGCAGCTCTACGTGACCGTGACCCGGGGCGTCGGCGCGGGCGCGCCGGTGCTCGACCTGACCGCGGCGGACTTCGAGATCCTGGACGACGGCGAGCCGCAGACCGTCTCGACCTTCGCGCGCGGCGACCTGGCGCTCTCGGCGGTGCTCCTCCTCGACGGCAGCGCCAGCATGGAGGGCGACCGCCTGCGCACGGCCGCGGACGGCGCGAAGGCGTTCATCTCCCGGGTCCTGCCGCAGGACGAGGTCTCGGTGATGCTGTTCTCGGACGAGCTGCTGATGCGCACCCCGTTCTCGAACGACGCGGCCACGCTGCTCGCGCCGGTGTCGGGCGTGAAGGCGCGCGGCGGCTCGGCGATCAACGACAACCTCTACGTCGCGCTCAAGGAGCTGGAGGGCCGGCTCGGCCGCAAGGTCGTGATCCTGCTGAGCGACGGCGTGGACATCGAGAGCACGCTCGGCATGGACGACGTGCGCTGGGCCGCCCGCCGCAGCCAGACGCTGATCTACTGGATCCGCCTCCAGGACGAGACGCGCGGACGGATCGAGCGCTCCTCCTCCTGGCGGGATCGCAGGGGCCACGACGAGCAACTCAGCCAGTTGGAGGCGGCGGTGGCCGAGAGCGGCGGCCGGGTGGAGGTCATCCCGGACGTCGGCCAGGTGGGAGCCGCGCTCCAGCGCATCCTGCGCGAGCTGCGCGAGCAGTACGTGCTCGGCTTCCAGCCCGCAAAGGACCGCAACGACGGCTCCTGGCACAAGGTCGAGGTCCGGGTCCGCGACGGCCAGGGCCGGGCACGGACCCGGGACGGCTACGTGGATCGGTGAAGGGCCGGCTTCAGAGACCGCGGTCAAGAACCGTCAGGCGGTGTTCTCCCGGCAAGCAGCGACGAACGATCGCTTGACAAGCCGCCCCACAGGAGTATCCTTCTCCTGGTGGAGGCATTTGGAGAATGATCGACGATAAAGACCGAGAGATTCTGGCGATCCTTCAGTCAAACGCGCGAATCTCCAACGCCGAGATCGCCCGGCAGGTGGGCATGGCGCCCTCGGCGATCCTGGAGCGCATCCGTCGTCTGGAAGCGAGCGGGGTGATCCAGGGATACGAGACGCGGATCTCGCCGGAGGCGCTGGGTTACCACCTGTTGGCGTTCGTCTTCGTGGCCACCAACGACTTCGCCGGAGAGCTCCGGGCCGTCGAGCGCCTCGCCGAGATTCCGGAGGTGCAGGAGGTGCACCACATCGCCGGGGAGGACTGCTTCCTGGTGAAGGTGCGGGCGCGGGACGCGAAGAGCCTCGGCCGGCTGTTGCGGGAGGAGCTCGCCAACCTGCGCACGCGGACGACCGTCGTGCTCGAAACGGTCACCGAGCACGGCCGGGTTCCCCTCCATGGCGCGACCGGGGAGGTGTCCCGTGACTGAACGGCTGAGAGCGCTGTCTCCCCAGCAGTGGCGGGTCGTGCTGGCCATGGGCGCCGTGTACGTGATCTGGGGCTCGACCTATCTGGCGATCCGCTTCGCGCTCGAGACTCTGCCGCCGTTCGGCCTCGCCGGCGCGCGCTTCGTGATCTCCGGCCTTCTCGCCTATGGCTGGGCCCGCTGGCGCGGCGCGCCGCGGCCGACCGGGCGGAACTGGCGCGCCGCCGCGATCATCGGCGCCCTCATGATGGTGGCCGGCAACGGCGGCGTGGTGTGGGCCGAGCAGCACCTGGATTCCGGGCTCGCGGCCCTCCTCATCGCCACCGAGCCGCTGTGGATCGTGGTGCTCTTCTGGCTCCGCCCGAAAGGCACCCGGCCGACACTCCAGGTGGCGGCGGGGCTGGCGCTGGGGCTCGCGGGCATGGCGTTCCTGGTGCGGCCCGGCGGAGGCGCCGCGCCGGTCGGGGCGCTGGCCGTGCTGTTCGCCTCCTTCTGCTGGGCCGTGGGGTCTCTCTACGGCCGGCGAGCGCCGCTGCCGACTTCGCCGATCCTCGCCTCCGGCATGCAGATGCTCTCCGGCGGCGCGATGCTCCTGTTCATCAGCCTGCTCGCGGGGGAGCCGGCCCGGGTCGATCTCTCGCAGGTCTCCCTCCGCTCGCTCCTCGCCGTGGCCTACCTGATCGTCGGAGGTCTCATCGCCTTCACCGCCTACGGCTGGCTCCTGCGGGTCGCCTCGCCGGTGATGGTGTCCACCTACGCCTACGTCAACCCCGTGGTGGCCGTCCTCCTCGGCTGGGCCTTCGCGGGAGAGCCGCTGACCGGCGGCATGCTGGGCGCCGCCGCGATCATCCTCACCGGCGTCGCCATGATCACCCTCAACCCGGGCCGTCCTACCCGGCCTCAACCCGAGGATGAGCCTGTCGAAGACGAGCGCGCCGCCGCCTGAGGCGGGTCTTCGAGCCCTTTCTCGGTGATATCGGTCGGCAAAGGGCGGCCTCCATCAACTACCCGTCAACTACCCTAAGCTGTTGAATCCATTATACCTGCTTCCCGGATCGCGGTTTGGGAGGCCTTGCCCATCAACTACCCGTCAACTTCCATGACCCCGGTTGGGGGCAGCCCAGACCGGCACGTAGCGCATGAGCTTGGGGGCTGCCTCGGGATCATGCGGGACGATCACTCCTGCCTCCACCGCCTCGCGGATCAAGCGCGAGGCGGTCGCCTTGTTGTTCGGCTCGATGCCGAAGCGCTGCCTCACGGAGGCGTTCGTCAGGTGCTCATGGCTCACATAGCGTAGACAGGCATGGAGATAGACGGCGCGCACCCGGTCCGCCTTGTCCATCTTGCCGAGCGGCCGTGGTGCGAACAGCACCACCCGCGTGCTGTCCACGGGAACTTCGACAAGCGGGGCCGGCAACTGGTAGGCCTCCGTCGCGGCGACCACCTTGTCCCAGCCGCTGCCCCGCTCCTCGCAGATGCCCATGCGTCGCATCAGCGATGCCAACGCTTCGTTGCGGGACTTGGGAGGCGTATCCACGAAGCGGTCCGTGTCCACCAGGGGCGCGCCGGGATTCGTGATCTCGATCCTGTCCTCGAAGATCTCCACCATCGGTCCGGCGCCGGTGACAAAGAAGTCCTGATGGATGAGAGCATTGGCCACCAACTCGCGCACCGCCGGTTCCGGAAACACCGTCACGGTCTGGCGCAGTGCCTGCCCGATCACCTCACTCGACGGCAGCAGTCCGTTGATGAAGCCGATCAGCCCTTCGAAGCCGCTTGCATAACCCCTGGTTCCGACCTGCTCTCGGATCGTTTCGAGCCGGTTGGCACCGCGATACTGGATGACCCGCACAGCCTTGCGGCGCAACGATCGAAACTCCTCCAGTGGCTTTGCGAAGAGGACCGCTCCCAGGTTCGTGATGCTCCATCCTCCGGCGTCGTCGGCCCGGATCAGGGTATCGGCGGCCAACGCCTCCAGGATGCCGTTCCGGTCCTCTGGCAAAGGGCGCCGAAGCAGATCGAAGTAGGAAGGGTAGTCCAGCAAGGACAGCACCCTGTCTACCGGTATCCGCTCGACCGCTATGCCATCTTCAAACGAAGCGCGATCGAAGATGCGCCAGAGGTCCCTCTCTTTATCGGGGAAGTCCTTCAGCTTCTTCTTGTAGGAGCCTACGCGGATCGATTCCTGCCCTTTGAACTGCACCGGATGCCGGAAGGCCCGCTCGATCTCCAGCAGTACGACCGGTTGGCCGTCCACCATCACCTTGAAGAAGTGAAAATGTATCTTGGGGGACAGGAGGCGCAGCAGCCAGTTTTCCAACTCTTCGTTGCCGACCTTGGCCGAGTGAGGCTTGAAGGTCGTCCCTGCGATCTCGTGATCGGCATCCGTGACGCCCCATACCAGATAGGCGAACGCCTTGCCGGCAAGCGCGGCCGAGTTCGACAGCGCCGAAATGTACTCGCCGATCTCTTCCGGCTCGGCGTCGTTGACCTTGAATTCGAGCCACCCGGTCTCCTTGGGGAGCTTGCACAGTTCCCGAACCAGGCTCACCAGGTAATCGATCGGATGCTCGCTGGTCACGCCAACATCTCCTCGGACAAAGTCGCGGCCCATTTGCGACCAGCCCCGAAGGGGCGCGGGCATAAAGCCTGGGGCTTCAGCCCCAGGAAAGGCAAGCCCGAAACCCCGAGTCCCGAAGGGACGCAGGCATCACCGGAGCCCTTGTAGGCAGGATCGGGCTTTAGGTCGTGAATCACCCGCTCACCTCTGCATTCTGGATGCTTTTCAACGTGCGACCGTCTGCCGTCTGCCACTCGATCCGGCCATTGGACGATCTTCCGAGGAGAACTCCCGAGGCTGTCGACGGCGAGGAAAACGTATAGTCCTGGGCCACCTCGTACGCCGCTCCACGATCGACAAGGACGCCCTGCCGAACCAACTCGGCGCGGGTTTCCTTGAGGTACGCATGCATCGAAGGAGCGAGTCTGTCCTCCTTGACAGCCTGGGACCCGGCGCGGACGACAAACCCTTTCGCTGATTCAAATCCATGCGCCTCGATGCCCTTGGCTCGGAGGACCAGCGGCACAGCCTTGGGGGCAACGGCCGGAGCGCTCTCGAAGTACCCGTAGCCGAGAATCGGCAGGCAGAGAAGGATGTCAGCGAGGAAACCCTCGACCTCTGCGGTATCAGCTTCAGAGAGAGAGGGCGCTTGCGGCACGTTGTTGTTGTCCAACACGCAACGCTTCGAGGTTCGAGCCAGCTCGACCAGCCGAGCCTCCAGGCGCTGCACGTGCGCCTTGTTCAGGTTCTGATCCTTGCTGGTGAATACCACGGCGTGGGTCCAGAAATCCTTCTGCTTGGCATGCTGATCCAGTCGCGGGCGCACCGGGTCACCTTCTCCGACGTAGACCCGCGGCAAAGGAGACACCTCGGACTGGCCCACGAGCACATAGACGCCAGCGCGCTCCAACTCTGGTCGAGCTTTGGCCTCTGTGAACAGCGCCCGGGGAACGACGAGTCCACAGCCCGTCCAGTTCGACTTCTCGACGACCTTGATGCCGTCGGGGTCGCCGCCGGGCAGGAAGACACGGACAGAGAATCCTCTACGGGAAGGGGGCTGGGTCATGCCACCTCAACATGTCGTCGTGCAGTAATGGTCCAGCCGAACCCAAACGTCATTGAAAGGTTCGAGAAATGGGAAGACGGCATCGTGCGGTTCCAGGAATGGTTCCTCGATCATGACGTCATCCTATTCGGATGTCCCCGAAATCTCCGCCGGCACCCCTCCGTCTCCTTCTCCAAAGCCAGGATATCAGTCCGGATCTCCTCCAGCGAGCGCGACGACTAGAGGCGACGACTCGAGGTGCCTGGCGTTTCTGGCGGGCTCGATTCCGGGCTCGCGGCCCTCCTCATCGCCACCGAGCCGCTGTGGATCGTGGTGCTCTTCTGGCTCCGTCCGAAGGGCGCCCGGCCGACGCTCCAGGTGGTGGCGGGGCTCGCGCTGGGGCTCGCGGGCATGGCGTTCCTGGTGCGGCCGGGCGGAGGCACCGCGCCGGTCGGAGCGCTGGCCGTGCTGTTCACCTCCTTCTGCTGGCGAGCCGGAAGAGCGGAACTCGTATTCGAGTTTGGAAAACTCGTCGCCTTGAGGTACTCTAATCATGAGGCATCTTGGATGACGCGCACCATCATTACCCCCACCGACTTGTCCCAAAGGACCCGAGAGATCCTCGATCGGGTGCAGCAGGGCGAGTTCGCTGTCGTCACCAGTGGAGGTGCGGAGCGTATCGTCCTCCTGGATGCCCTCGACTTCCGGCTTCTGCTCGCCCTTGCCCTTTGCGCTACCGGCGAAGGCGACGGAGATATTCCGGAGGCTCGGATCCTCCGCGACTATCTGGACGAGAAGATAAGCCTCGGGAAGGCCGCCGAGTTGCTTGAGCTCACCCGGTTCGAGCTCGAGAGCAGCTTCCACCGTCTGGGAATTCCCCTCCGTCGAGGACTCCGCTCCGTCGAAGACGCTCAAGCCGATATCGCCGTCGCACGCCGGCACGCCTGAACAGTTTCATAGCCTCGCATGTCGCCGCTCGCAGATACGACGGTCCTGAACAACTTTGCCCAGATTCAGCGGACCGACCTCCTGAAGGCGGCTTGGCCCGATCTCGCTGCTCCGATCGCGGTCTGGAATGAGTTGGAGTTCGGTGTCCGCCGTGGATTGGTCCCGGCTTGCGACTGGTCCTGGCTGAATCTCTTCCATCTGACGGAGCGAGAACAGATCCGAGCGGCCGAGGTCGGCCGGGCTCTGGGGCCGGGAGAATCGGCTTGCATCGCGGCAGCGAGCTCTCGCGGCCTCCTCATGCTTCCGATGACTGGGAGGCGAGGGAGCTTGCTCGTTCACTCGGTATCGATGTCTCTGGCTCCCTGGGTGTTCTCGACCGCCTTATCTTGAAGCGGATTTCCACCTGGACGAGGCAGATGCTCTCTTGGCAGAGATGGTGCGACGCGGTTTTCGAAGCCCCTACCGATCTCTTCGGGAGATACCTCGCGGGAGTCTGGCTATGGATGCAGGTGAGTAACTTGTTCAGAGAAGGTGCCCCAAAGATTCGCCTGGCACTTCTTGAGGCCCGGCAAGTCAGCCCTTCTCTTCTCCGATCTTCACCTGCGGGCTGAAGAGCGGCAGGGCCTGAAGAAACTCAGCCGGCCGATCGGGCGTGACGACGACGGTCCGGTTCGAGAGCTTGAGGACCACCGCATTGCGGGGCTCCGTGGCGAAGGCCCTGTAGCGGCCGAGCTTGCGGTTGCTGAAGAGCCCAGCGAACACGAACAGGCCGCCATTGCCGAAGAGCCGCAGAGATCCCTTCATGGCTGTCGGGTCGGTCCATGCGCGGGCCAGGCCGTCGAGAGGGATTCGGGTAGACCAGAGCAGGCGCCGGACCAGGAGCACGCCGGGTTCGAGCCCATAGCCGCGCACGACGAAGAGGGCCGAACCGAAAAGCGAGCTGAGGACGGTGAGCAACGCGAAGTCCAAGGGAAGCCCTGCCTCCAGTTCGCGAGGAAACAGGGTGAGAAAGACAAGCCCTACAGCTACGAGGGTGACCACCGCGACTGCCGTGACGGCCTTCAACAGGGTCGACCATGGGGCTCCGAAAGCAGGGTTCCCGGTAATCATGATCCGCAGTAGGGTAGCGAGCGCGAGCCGGATGGTCAACGGCCCCACCAGTCCCAGTTCCACTCCTCAGGGGAGCTTCCCGCCTATCTCGGACTGGAATTGCCAGTCATCACCGAGGACGACCGAAAAACAAGACATAGCCATCGGCGTCTTCGAGCTCGAAACCACGCAAACCGTCATCAGTGTCTCTCAGTGGCTCGAAAAACTCGACATTGCGCGAAGCAAATTCGGCCGCTAGTGCGTCAGGATCTGGTACGTCAACAAATGCGTCCCAGCGGGCGATGCCCTTCTTGACGTCCCGCTTGTAGTTTGGCAGTGGAGCTACACCAACGTCTTTGAGCAGAATCTGTGCACCGCCCCTGCGGACGATGCCGAAGAAGATGTCGTCAGGAGTAGGTCCCTGAAAGGTGATCTCAAATCCAAGCCGGTCTCGGTAGAACGAAAGTGCTGACGGTACGTGGCTCACGATAAAAAAGGGGGAGATGCCGGAAATCCCTGCTGGGCGGTGCTCAGGCATGGGGCGAGGCCTCCTGGTCAGTCCATGCGTCAACATCGGCAACGCCGATGATCGTCCATGTGCGTTTCATTGCTTTTTCGCTGCCGGTCTACGTTGTGGACACGACGAGCCTCTCGAAGACGAGCGCGCCGCCGCCTGCCGCCTGAGGCAGGCTTCGAGAGGCGCTGCCAGGCAAACGAGCCTCGCTACCCAACGGAATGCCAACGGTCTCCGAGTCACACCGCTTCTTTATCGCTATTCGCCCAAGCGCCAGCAACGTCAGTTTGAATGAATTGTCAGGCCGCGTGCCGACGCTGGTAGCGGACTGTGAGCCAGACGCCGACAACAGAGAACACGAGGCCGAGGATAGGGGCCAAGAGCATAGCCAAGCCCATGCCAACATAGGCACCTGCATCACACGGGTCGTCAGGTCCTGGTTGGCAAGAGTACGTGAGGTTTACATATGCGCCAGCCAAGAGGACACTGGATATAACGCCGAGTACAAATCCGACTAGAGCTGCTGCCAATCTCGCCAATATTTTCATTGCGGCCTACAGAAATGCCGCTAAAGCGGCAACAGAGCTGTCCGGTTGAGCAGCGATTCTGCGTCTTTGCATACAAGAATGGTCAGGCATCTATTTCTATTCCTGGGAGGTTAACTGCTGCCTCCCTAGCAACTGCACTGGAAGCGGGAAAGGCCACCCTGCCGGCAAATTCCCGCTCGGCCTTCTGGACAATTGAAGTTTCGTAGCGCGAGTGCCACCGCCATGTGGCCATTGCAACGAACAACCCCAGCGCAATGGCGAACAGTCCAATCCAGCCTTGGTAGGTCCCCGCTTGGAGCGATTCCAGGACTAGCAGACTCAGATCGGCACCCAGGATTCCCGCATATAGGCAATTCAAGACCGCCACGAGATCACGGAGGTCTGCCACCCCAAGGGTCTTGCCGCCAAAGGCAGGCATATTGTCGCAGGATGGCCACGGAAGGTACTGCTGTAACTCAGGAGATCGATCAACGAAGTAACGATTGATGCGATTGATTGCACGTAGATACTCCGTGGCTCTTACTCGCCTTTCAATCAAGCGTTGAAAGGTCAAGATTCCTTCAACTGCCATTAAGATTACAATTACCAAGCCTGGCAGTATGAGTTGGTTGATTATTGGAAAGAAGCTTCCATCTGCCGCCGGCTTTAATCCCATAAGCTGCGGAAGACTCAAGAGGAGGGTCCCACCTCCCGCCACGAACAATAGATGAATAGTGACTCGCCGTTCTCCCATCGCAGCATTGTGCAGATAGAGGCTGGACACGCGTTGGTGCTCGGCGAGCATAATCGAAGCCGGAAGACTTGAGTCGCTACGCTCAAGGGACTCGGGCATTTTAGGTATTCTCCTTGCTACCTTAGTCAGTTAATGCTTGACGCTTCACGTGCGAGCGTCGGGTCGCCAGAACAAGCACCATCTTCATCGTCACTTGGCTCTATTCTATGTTCACTCAGTGATTGCTCCAAGGTTAGAGAGAGTGTCACATAAGTCTCTGGCCCAGCTTCTCAGTCCTCGGCGACTTACACGACGAGCCAATCCACGACAAGAATGCCTGATCGCCGGAGGCATGCGAAGCCCCTCCGCACACCTCCGGCACGGCCCGCCTCCCCCGGCGGCGAGCTTCCAGGCACGGGATGACGGCGTCCTTGGACTCGGCGGCCGCCATCCCTCCAGATTGTCAATGAACCATGAAGCTTCGCTGCACCTGCACAGCCTTCTACGAACAAGCCTGCTGATCCGTCGATCTCCTGTGATGTCACGCTGTGAGCTTCCAGGAGGCGATGGAAGGTTCCATTTCGCCGTAGAACCTTACTTTGTGACATAGAACGTTCCGTTGCAGCGTAGAAGCTTACTTTTCCGTATGGAACCTTGCATTCCGCCATAGAACCTTCCAACGCCACATGGAACCTAGTCTTGGCCCGTGGAAGGTTAATTTTCCGCCAGGAACCTTACAACGCTGCGTAGAACGTTACCTTCCGCCGTGGAACCTTGTCTTGCGCCAGAGAAGTCGATATTGCGCCGTAGAACCTTCCGTTGCCTCCTAGAACCTTCCATTGCGCCGCAGAAGCTTGCCTTGCCGCAAAGCCGCCCAAACCGCCTCCTCTACGCCTGAATCTCCTCTCCTCCCCAGGTCCGAGACCGGTCGATTCCAGCCTCTCTATATACAGTTGCCGCTGACCCCGATTTTTTGACAAGCGGTCCGAACTTTAGACAAATTGGATCTGATGGAACACGATCGGCGAGGTGGGAATTCCGGGAGCAGACCAAACGGTTTCCCGGGCTGTTGCGTAGATTGGTTTCAGGTCGGCTGGTGGATTGGCCGGCTCCGGTTCATTGACAATCGAAGTATCCAGAGGACGCCGGGGGGCTGTGCGGCCAGCTCCCCGGCGGGTATGGAGGAAGTCTTTCCTGCTTCACCCGAGAGGCTCTGACGCCTCGGGGTTGGGCCGGCGGGACGCCGGCGGTCCCAGTGGAAAAAGGCGCCGGCGTCAGGCCTTGGTCCAGTCCTTCTTGAGCTTGACCAGGCCGTCGATGTACTCCTGCGGCGCCTTGCCCTTGGCCAGCTCCATGGCCTTGTCGAGGTGCTGGAGCGCCTCGTCGAGCTTGCCCTGCTTCTGGAGGAGGCGGGCCTTGTACTCCCGCGCCCAGAAGTTGTCCTGCAGGGCGATCGTCTTGTCGACCCAGACCATGGCCTCGTCGAGACGGACACCCTTGTTGTAGGCGTACTGCACGGCGGTCAGGTAGGTCTCGACGTCCGGCTTGCCGGCGAGCGCCGCGTCGATGCCGGTCCAGACCATCCTGTCCACGTCCGCCGACACGGTGAAGGGGACGCGCAGGCTCTCCCAATTCATCTCGACCGTGGCCGAGGTCTCCGAGGCCGGGGTGAGGCTGAAGCTCATCCATTCCGTGGCCTGACCGGCCTGGGGCTTCACGTCGAAGCGCAGGAGGTCCTCCTCCTGCTTGTAGAAGTAGGCGCCCCACTGGTCGGACTTCTTGTTGAGCACGAGCGTCCACTTGTCCTTGCCGGGAATGGCGAAGAGGGCGTACTTGCCGGCCGGCACGTCGTGGCCCTCGACCTGGACCGGAGTCGAGAACGAGATCGTCGTGGCCTCGTTGGCGCCCAGGCGCCAGACCTCGCCGTAGGGGACGAGCCCGCCCCAGATCCCGCGCCCCTTGACGCCGGGACGGTGATAGACGATCTCGACGTCCGTGACGCCGATGGCGAGCCCCACCTTGGCGGCGGGGCTGGGCTGGGGCACGCGGATTTCCTGGGCCTTCAGGGCCGGGGCGGACAGGGCGAGCGCGAGAAGCAGCGCGGCGGTCTTCTTCATGACGTTCCTCCGTAGCGGTCGATCCGGATGCAGGATCATACGCGAGCCACCCCACCCAGGTTTGAAGATCGATTCAGCGGATGATGCGGAGCAGGCGCAGGATCTTGACGAGCCAGGCGGGCAGCCGGGGCGGCGGCGCGTCGGCCCCCCACTGACCGCTCAGGCCGGGGTCGATCTGCCCGTCCGAGCCGTTGACGCGCTCGACGATGCCCCAGATCCCGGAAGCCCCGTAGGAGATCGAGACGTTCATCTTCGCCGTCGTCGTGGCGTGCAGGGCCTCCAGTCTGGAGGGAAGATCCGCCAGCTTGAGGTCGGAGAACACGAGAAGATGGTTGTTCTTGTCCAGCCAGACCATCGTGAAGGTGTTTCCCTGCTTGCCGATGGTCACGAAGTTGTTTCCGGGGTAGGTCTGGGGGTTCGTGTTGTCTGTCGCAAGGATCCGCCAGGTCCCGCAGAGCTCGTCGCCTGTCGCCATCTCCGTTTCCTTTCTCGAGAGGAGCCGTGGCCTCGGCGCCACGTCTCTTTCTTCCCTGTTTCCGGACGGCTGGAAATCTCATTGCCCGGGCAGATCGCCCTGGAGCACGAAGGCTCCCCAGTAGTACGGGTCCCGCCAGCGGCGCTCCCCGATCATCGAGAGCTGCGCCGTGCGCAGGGCCGCGGCCGGTGGCAGGCGGTCCTGGAGCAGGGCGCGGTAGAACCGCACCATGAGCTCCATTGAGGGCCGGTCCTGGACCTGCCAGAGGCTCGCCAGCACCTGCGACGCTCCGGCATAGAGGAACCCGCGGGTCAGTCCGATCAGCCCTTCTCCCCGCATCTCGCGGCCCAGCGCCGTCTCGCAGCCGGACAGCACCACCAGGTCCGCGCGCAGGTCGAGGTTGTAGACGTCGTTCAGGCCGAGGAACCCCGCCTGGGGCTCTCCCCGTTCGTCCACCATGGACAGGGCGAGCCCGGAGAGCTCCGGCGTCCCGGCGTCGATCACGCCGTGGGTCGCGAAGTGGACGATGCGGTATCGGGCCAGGTCTCCATTGAGGACGGCCGCGCGGCTGGCCTGGAAGTCGAGGGCCGTCCAGACCCGGCCCGGCGGCTCTCCGGAGCCCGCGGCCCGCGCCACTTCCGCGATCGCCTCGGCCTCCCGCCGCGAGCCGGGCAGGCGGCTCAGGGCAGGCCCGGCGCGGGCGGAATCCGGGCTCTCCGGAGCGCTGCCCGCGGAGACCGGCACCCGCGGATCCCCACGGTCGAACACCGGATCGGCGAGAATCGCGAGGTCTCCGCCGGCCGCCGCCGGTACCTCCGGGCGTGGCCGGCGCAGCGCCAGGATGGACGCCGACGGCAGGGTCACGATCTCGTGGCGCTCGATCAGGGGCGCGCCCGAGCCGCCGGGCGGCGGGAGCACGGCGAACGGGACGTACTGCAAGGCTCCGTCCGCCACGATGGCCAGCCGGCGGTCCGCCAGCCGGTCCGCCACCGGGCCGAGGAGGATCTCGCCGAGCTTCCGGCGCAGCCCGGTCTTCGCGGCGTCCCGGGCGGGGTCTCCGGCATCCAGGGTCCGCAGCCCCGCGTAGACCTCTCCCGCGAGGGCTTCGATCACGCCGCGGGCGGGCAGCTCGAAGGCTTCCACCCCGCCGGAGGTCACGGCCCACAGCCAGCTCCGCTCCTCGCCCAGGGCGTACTCCAGGAGGAGGACGTCCGGGTCGAGGAGCTTCCGGATCGCGGCGGCGTCCAGGGGCTCCGGGTGCAGGAGGCCGGCGTAGCGCGGGTTGCGCTGGCGGATCGCGGCCTCCAGCCGATCCGACTCGGCGAGCGTCTCCTGCAGCTCCCGGGCGGAGCTCTCCTTCTGCGTCTCGGTGGCCGTGCCGCCCAGGAGCTCGATGCGGCGCCGGGCCTTGGCCGCGAGCCGCGCCGCGACCTCACTCTCGCGCTCGCGGAGCTGCGGATCGACGCCCTGGCGCACGTCGGCCCGCGCCTCGCCGAGCAGGTCGAGCAGGGAGCGGGCCCGGGCGCGCTCGCTCAAGGCGAGCGCCGCCTCCGCGTGGCCGGCGCCGGGCTCGGCGCGGTTCAGCTCCATGCGGAGGTCGATGGCCAGCTCGAAGGCGCGCTGACGGGAGGCGAGGAAGGAGGCGCGCAGGTCCGGCACGATCACGTCGGAACGCAGGGATTCGATCAGCCCGAGCGCCTCCTCGACGCTCTCCCGCGCCGGGCCCGCGTGCCCGAGCCGGCGCTCGGCGCGGCTGCGGAGGACGAGGGTCTCGGCCTGGCCCGCGCGGTCCTCCAACTCGCGGCGCAGGGTCAGGGCGTCCGCGAGGAAAGGAAGGGCCTCCTCCGGCCGGCCGGCGAGCAGGCGCGCCTCGCCCTGGCCGCTCAGCGCCACGGCCAGCCCGCGCCGGTCGCCCTGGGATTTGCACAGCTCGACGGCCTGGTCGAGCTCGGCGAGCGCCGTCGTGAGGTCACTCGCCTGGAGGTCGGCCTGCGCCAGCAGGTTGAGGGACCGGGCTTCCAGATACCGGTCTCCCGCCTCCCGGGCCAGCGCGAGCGCCTGGCGGTGCAGGGCGCGCGCCGCCTCCGTCTCGCCAAGCTGCTCCCGCACCCGTCCCAGCATGCCGAGCGCCGAGATCTCGCCCCGGCGGTCTCCGGCCTGCCGCCGCAGCGCCAGGGCCTGTTCGAGGTCGGCGGCGGCGCGCGACGGCTCGCCGAGCCCGAGATAGGCGCCGCCGCGGTTGTAGAGTGCCCTCCCCTCCCAGCCGCGTTCCCCCTGCGCCCGGGCGAGGTCCAGGGCCTGTTCGTAGAGCAGGAGCGCCGCGCTCGTCTCGCCCATGCCGGCGAGGACCACGGCGAGGTTGTTGAGGATCTGGATCTCGATCTGGCGATAGCCCAGGGTGCGCGCCGTGACCAGGGCCGCCTCGTACTCGGCCCGGGCCCGCACGGGCTCTCCCAGGAGGTCGTAGACCCCGGCCAGGTTGACCCGCGAGATCACCTCGGAGTCGGGAGCCCCGGCGTCTTTCAGTCGGCGGAGGGCCTCTTCGTAGCAGGGGATCGACTCGCGCCACTCGCCGCGGGAGTGGCGGACCAGGCATACATTGCCGAGCGTGACCGCCTCGCCGTAGATGTCGCCCCGGGACCTCTCGATCGTCAGCGCCCGGTCGAACCGGTCGAGCGCCCCGGCGTGGTCGCCGAGCGACCAGCGGACCAGCCCCAGCGCGGTCAGGACCTGGCTCCGCAGAGCGCCGTCGCCGGTCGTCTCGGCGAGCCCGAGCGCCTGCTCGTAGAGCGGCTGCGCCAGGCCGGGCTCGCCGAGGCCGCGCCGGGCTCCCGCCATCAGGTAGAGGGTGCGCGCCTCCTCGCGCCGCAGCCCGGCCTGGCGCCAGGCGGGCAGGGCCTTCTCGCCCAGCGCGAGGAGCCGGCGCTTGGAATCGCCGTCGCCGAGCTTCCGGAGGCGCCCCATCTCGGACAGGAGGGTCTCCGCCTCGATCCTCCCGGGCTCCGACAGCTCCTCGACCTGGATGCGATAGTGGCCGGGCGGGACCCCGGTCTCGAGGGCGACGACGTCGACCTGCCAGGCTCCGGGCGAGGCCGGGAGCAGCAGGGACTCGACCGCCTCGCGCTCGCCGGCCTGGTCCGAGGCGCCGAGATCGTTACCGCCGGGCCCGTGGGCTTCGAGCGCGACGTTGATCCCCCGCTGATCGACCGTGACCAGAAGCGGCCGGGTCGAGACTTCGAGGACGTAGCTGTCTCGCTCTCCTCCCGCCAGCCCGCGCTCGGCCGCGGGACCCGGGACGAGAGGGAGAAGCGAGAGGAAGACCGCCCCGCGGAACGAACGCATCGCGGTTTCCTCCTGTGGACTTTCCGGCATTCTGGCACAGGAGGGCAGCCGGGAGGCGGACGAAAGGTCAGCGCACGACGCGGAAGGAGAAGCTGGCCACGGGCGCGGGCTTGCCGTGGGCGGGGAGCCCTTCGACCCGGACCGTGAAGTCGCCGGGCTGGAGCCGGGCGGCGGGCAGGGCCAGGGTGAGCGTGCCCTGGGAATCGGGCCGCAGGCCGGAGACGTTCCAGGAGGTCTGGCCGCCCGTCAGGGTGGCCTGATAGCTGGGGAAATCGGTGGCGTCCAGCTCCAGGAGGAGGACCAGGATCTCGGGCGAGGACGCGAGGGAGATCCGGGTGGACGGCGCCGCGCCCGGGGCCGCGCGCTCGGGCGAGAGCGGGACGACGGGCACGTTGGCGCGCGGCGAGGCGGCTTTCTCCAGCTCCGCGGCCAGGCGGTCGCGCTCCTGCCGAGCGGCCTCGGCCTGGCGGCTCTGCTCGTCGAGCCGGCTGCGAAGCGCGCCGACTTCCGGATCCGGGGTGGAGGCCGGCGCCGGGCGGCTGATCTCCTGCCGGAGCTGCTCCCGGGTCTGGCTCAGCTCGCCTTCGAGCCGGCCGGCCCGGCGCCAGAGGAGGCCCGCGGGCAGGACCGCGACCAGGAACAGGGCCGTGAGCGCCAGCGGCGCCAGGCGCGAGCGCATCAACCGCGCCAGCAGGCCGACCCGGACGGCTTCCGCGGCGACCTCGCGGGCCGCCACGGCGCGCAGCCCGAGACGAAGCTTCTCCGCCGTCTCCAGGCGGTCGAGGCACTCGGAGCAGGACATCGAGTGCTCCTCGAAGAGCGCCGCCTCCTCCGGAGGGAGCTTCCCCTGGAGATAGAGCTCAACCACCTGATGGTCGTCGATGTAGGAATGATCCATGACGGCAGACTACCCCTCGCCTGAATCCTGCCACGTCGCGCCCCGGTATCTCATGAAAAGCGTCATGACAAGCGTCACTGGAGGAGCTCCTTGAAGCGCTGGCGGGCGCGGAACAGGACCCGGTTGAAGTGGAGACTGGAGAGCCCGAGGTCGGCGCAGATGCGCTCCTTGCCCTCCTCGGCCACGTAGAAGCGGAACAGGATCTGCCGGTCGCGGTCGGTGCCGAGCTCGCCGATGAGCCGCCGCACCTTGAGGATCTCCTCTTCCTGGAGGACCCGGTCGAGCTGGCCCGGGACGGGATCGGGCGGCTCCGCGGCGGCCCCTTCGAGCGCGTCGAGCGACGTCCCCTCGCCGCGGCGGGCCCGCTTGCGCCAGCCGCCGAGGAAGAGATTGCGACCGGTGCCCAGGATGAACCCCGCGAGGCGTTCGGGATCGGCGATCCCCTCTCCTCTCAGGCGTTCCAGGACCACTCGGAACGTCTCCTGGTGCAGGTCGTCGGCGAGGTCCGGGTCGCCCGCGGTCCGCCGCAGGTGGAACAGCAGGCCGCGGCTGTAACGATGGACGAGCTCCTCCTCCGCCGTCCGGTCGCCGCGGTGGATGCGTTCCGTCAGCTCGGCGGCAACCTCGGCTTCGGATCTCTCCACGGTCGGAGAAGCATAGCGGATGCGGGGTGGGATAGGGCGCCGCTTCGGAGCAGTTCCTCGGCAACCGGATGCCCCGGATACCGGCCGACGAACAGACGGCCCCGAAACGGATCGGTTTCCCGATCGAAAGGAGAAGAACCGTGCAGACCTTCGGCTTTCCCAGGAACGTCCCCATCCTCGCCTGTCTCCTCTCTGGCCTCGCCCTGGCGCTCACCGGCTGTGCCTCCCAGGGCGCCGGCGTCCCCGTGACGGCCACCGGCTCCGAGGTCTCCGGTACCACCGGGGCCCCAGAGGCCGTGACCTGCAACACCATCACCCCTGTCGTGGGGGTCCTGTTCTACGGCTCTCCGAGCGGCTCGGACGCCTGCATCTACCGGGGGATCCAGTACGCGACCGCGGCCCGCTGGCAGCCGCCCAAGGTCCAGCTCACGCAGGGCGGCGGCAACCAGGGCAACGCGTTCGGCCCGGTCTGCCCGCAGGAATCGGAGGGCAGTCCGATCGGAGACGAGCAGTGCCTCTACCTGAACGTGTGGAGGAAGGCCGGCACCGGGCCGAAGGACGGCAAGCAGGTGATGGTCTACATCCACGGTGGCGCCTTCATCTCCGGCAGCGGTGGCAGCTCCTCCGGCGCCAACCTCTTCGACGGCTCGTACTTCGCGGGCATCGGGGACGTGATCCTGGTCACCTTCAACTATCGCCTCGGCGCGCTGGGCAGCCTCTTCGCCGACGGGATGACCGGGGGCAACTACGGCCTGATGGACCAGGAGGCGGCGCTCGAATGGGTCCGCAACAACATCCGTACCTTCGGAGGCGATCCGCTGAAGATCATGGTGTTCGGCGAGAGCGCGGGCGCCATGTCGGTCGGCCTGCACCTGATGTCGACGCCGCGGGCCCAGGGCCGGAACTGGAGATTCCAGTCCGCCCTGATGGAGAGCAATCCCCTGGGCCTGCCCTACAAGAGCCTGAGCGACGCCAAGGCCGTGGGCTCGACCTTCGTGAAGAAGGCCGGCCCCCTCGCCAACCTCACGGTGTCGAACATCCTCACGGCGCAGAAAAAGGTCTCCGGCCAGTACGTCGCGGCCGGCGACCTCAGCGAGATGCTCGCCTGGGCTCCGTCGGTGGACGGGCAGACGGTGCTGTCCGAGCCCATGGCCGGCAAGCTGCCGCTGCCCACGGTCCTGGGCACCAACCGGGACGAGGGTATCCTGTTCGCCTATGGCGCCCTGGCGAAGGATCCGAGCCTCTTCGACGACGCCACCTACAAGGCGAGGCTGACCGGAATGTTCGGCGCGACCAACGCCGCGCGCGTCGAGGCGCTCCCGGCCTACGAGCCCAAGGGCGACCGCACCAGGAACGCCGGCCAGATGTCCAACCTGATCAACGACTACATGTTCACCTGCGCCAACGCCGACCTGGCCGGCCGGAGCGCCGCGGCGCAGGTCGGCCCTTACCTGTACCGGTTCACCCATGTGCCCGAGATCAACCTCGTGGCCTGGGTGGTGCCGCAGTGCGCCGGCAAGGTCTGCCACGCCGCGGAGCTCCCCTTCGTGTTCCACGACGACGACGGTCTCCTCGGCTCGGCGGCCGAGAAGACCCTGTCCGCCAACATGTCGGGCTACTGGAGCACCTTCGCCAAGACGCAGGCGCCCGGCTCGTCGCCGATGCCCTGGCCGGCCTACGGCGCCACGGGGAGCTATCTCGACCTCGACCTCAGTCTCGCGGCGAAGACCGATCCGGCCATCCTGAGCGCGGCGAACTGCGCGTTCTGGAAGTCCGTGGGCTACGGCGCGGGCTCGATGCCACCCGCCCGTCTGTTCCGCGCCACGGAGTGAGAACCGGCGCCGGTCAATCGGTCGGGAAGGAGCCGGCCAGCAGGTCCCGGACGTACTTCAGCTCGTCCTCGTTCACGGTATGGCCCATGGCGGGATAGATGCGCTCGGTCACCCGGGCGCCCATCCTCTCCAGGACCTCGGAGGTCTCCTTCACCCGGGCGAGCGGGATGTGCGGGTCGCGGTCGCTGCAGCCGAGGAAGACCGGCGTCTCGGCGAGCGAGCCCGGATAATCTCTCGATGTACCGGGCGGGCCGATGAGCCCGCCCGACAGGCCGATCACCCCGCCGTAGCGCTTCGCGTTGCGCGCCGCGAATTCGAGCGACAGGCAGGCGCCCTGGGAGAAGCCCAGGAGCACCGTGCGCTCCGGCGGGATCCCGGCCCCTTCCAGGCGCTCGACGAGGTGGCCGAGCAGGGCCAGCCCGTTCGACAGGCCCGGCTCGTTCGCCTCCAGCGGCGCCAGGAAGCTGTACGGATACCAGGCGTGCTCCGGAGCCTGCGGCGCGAGGTAGGCCAGGTCCGGCCGGTCGAGCTCGCGTCCCAGGTCCAGGATGTCCTCCGCGGGCGCTCCCCGGCCGTGCACCAGGATCATCGCCGCCTTCGCCTGGCCGAGAGGCGTGCCGGCCGCCAGGACCCGGGCGCTCACGCCACGCCTCCGACCGCTTCCAGGTCCCGGACCTCGATCTTCGGCAGGATCTCCTCGATCCGCCCGCGGTCGGGCTCCAGCCAGGGCGGCAGCTTGAGGTCGGTGCCGAGGGTCGCCTCCGGCTCGTCCTTCGTGAAGCCCGGCGGGTCGGTGGCAATCTCGAACAGCACGCCGCCCGGCTCCCGGAAGTAGATCGAATGGAAGTACTGCCGGTCGAGGATCGGGCTCACGTGGAAGCCCCGGCTCACCAGCTCCTCGTGCCAGGCGCGCTGCTGCGCGTCGTCGGGCGTCCGCCAGGCCACGTGATGGACCGTGCCGGCCGAGACATGACCGCGCGGCGCGTCCGGCTTCGCCAGGACGTCCACCCTGGATCCGCCCACCTCGAACCGGAAGCGGTCGCCCGCTTCGGCCACCCGCCGGAAGCCCATCACGCCGGTCAGCACCTCGGACGTGACTTCCGGGTTCCACTCGGTCAGCGTCACCCCCTCGAAGCCGCGGATGGCGCGCTCCGCCGGCACCGGCCCGCCGGTCCAGGGAGCCCGATCATCGCCCGCCCGCGCCACCAGCTCGATCTGGAGATGATCCGGGTCGAGCACGGTCATCACCTCCTCGTCGAACCGCGGACGCGGGTCGTCGTGCTCGATCCTCATGCGGTCCAGCCGCTCCGCCCACCAGCCGAGCGAGCCCTCGGGCACCGAGAACGAGGTCACGGTCGCCTGGCCGGCGCCGCGGCTCCCAAGACGGGCCATGGGCCACGGGAAGAACGTCATGATCGTCCCGGGATGGCCCTGGCCGTCGCCGTAGTAGAAGTGGTAGGTCCCGGGGTCGTCGAAGTTCACCGTCTTCTTGACCAGGCGCAGGCCGAGCACGCCCGCGTAGAAATCCACGTTCTTCTGGGGGTCCCGCGCGATCGCGGTGACGTGGTGAATGCCTCCGATATCGCCGATATGCCTCTCCATCTCTCGCCTCCTCTCTCTGGGAAATCCCTCTCGCCCACTAGAACACAACCCCATTCCCCTTTCGCTGGTACCATCCGCGACATGAGCTTCCGCGACCCGTTCCTGATCTTCCTCGTCGCCTCCTTCGCCGCCGTCGCCCTGTCGGCCGTGGCGCCTCCGGCGCCCGATCCGCTGGATGCGGCCACCGCCGAGCGCTTCGCCAACCTCGCGCTCGCCTGCGTCCACAAGGAGTACCCGAACAAGATCGCCCACGTGCTGAACGGCGACGCCGACGTCAAGCCGCCGCGCGAGCTGACCCCGGCCTTCTACGGCTGCTTCGACTGGCATTCGGCCGTGCACGGGCACTGGCTGCTGGCTCGCCTGGCGCGGCGCTTCCCCGACGCGCCGTTCGCGGCCAGGGCCCGGCAGGCGCTGGACAGGAGCCTCACCCCGGACAACATCGCGGCCGAGGTGCGCTATCTCGAAGGCGAGGGCCGGGGCACGTTCGAGCGTCCCTACGGCCTCGCCTGGCTCCTCCAACTCGCGGCCGAATTGCGAGAGTGGAACGATCCGCAGGCGGAGCGCTGGTCGCAGGCGCTCCGGCCGCTCGAAAAGGCCGCGGCGGTGCGCATCCGCACCTGGGCTCCGAAGCTCACCAACCCGATCCGCACGGGCGAGCACAACCAGACCGCGTTCGGTTTCGGGCTGATCCTGGACTGGGCCCGCTCAGCGGAAGACCTGGCGACCGGGGCGCTGATCGAGTCGCGCGTGCGCGACCTCTATCTCAAGGACCGCGACTGCCCGATCGCCTACGAGCCTTCGGGCGAGGACTTCCTCTCCCCGTGCCTGGCCGAAGCGGACCTCGCGCGCCGGGTGCTGTCGTCCCAGGCCTTTGCGGAGTGGCTGAGCGCGTTTCTCCCCGGCATCCCCAGAGACGGCCGGGCGGACTGGCTCGCGCCCGGCGTGGTCACCGATCCGACCGACGGCAAGCTCGCCCACCTGGACGGCCTGAACCTGTCCCGGGCCTGGATGCTCGAAGGGATCGCCGCGGCCCTGCCGCCGTCCGATCCGCGGCTCGCCTCGCTGCGCGCCGCGGCGGCGGTGCACCGGGAGTCCGGGCTGCGCGCCGTCACCGGCGAGCACTACGAGGGCGGCCATTGGCTGGGGAGCTTCGCGACCTACCTGGTGACCGGCCGCGGCCTGCCCGCGGCGCCGCCGGAGCGCTAGCGGCTCAGTTGCGTCAAGGCACTAGCGGCTTAGCTGCGTCAGGGCGGAGACTGCGAGGCGGACCGTCTCCACCTCCTGCCGCTCGAAGTACGGCTGGTCGCAGCGCGTGCAGATCCAGGCCGGGACCGCCTGCCAGGCCATCTGATATCCGCTCCGGTTGACCCGGACCTGGGCGGTGCCGCGCTCCACCGGCGCCTGGCAGTACAGGCATTTCATGCCCAGCACCTCGCGCGGCTCGGGTCCGCCGGCCAGGGGCGCCAGCGGGATCGTGGCGTCGAGGTCCTGCGGCACCAGCCGGGGCATGCTGCGTTGCGGGCCGAACGATCTCGGGGGAGCCGGGGACGAAACACGCTCGGGCAGACTCATGAAAATCTCCTTCGGACAGCGACAGCGCACGAAAAGCATTGCAATTCCCTTGCCTGTCGGACCGTGTAGCATCCATCCCATGCGTGCCCCGGCCCTCTCCGTCCTGCTGCTCCCTGTCGCACTGTCAGCGAACGCCCAGCCACCGTCAGCTCCGCCATCCGTTCCGCGCGGACAGATCGTCGAGAAGGTCGTGACGCAGGCCGATCCAGGTCAGAGTTACGCGCTCTACGTACCCACTTCCTACAAACCCGACCGGGCGTGGCCGATCCTCTACGCCTTCGACGCGCGCTCCGACGGCAAGCTGGTGGCCGAGCGCTTCCGCGCCGGAGCCGAGAAGTACGGCTTCCTGGTGGCGAGCTCGAACAACAGCGCGAGCGACGGCCCGAACACCCCGAACCTGGCCGCCATGCGCGCCATGTGGTCGGACACCCACGCGCGCTTCTCGATCGACGACAAGCGGGTCTACGCCGCCGGCTTCTCCGGGACCGTCCGCTTCGCCTGCAACCTGGCCCTGTCCGCGCCCGGCAGCCTCACCGGCATCATCGGCGCGGGCGCCGGCTTCCCGTTCGAAACGAAGCCGACCAAGGACACGCCGTTCGTCTTCTTCGGCACGGTCGGCGAGCGCGACTTCAACTACTACGAGGTCATGGACCTGGACGAGCAGATGACCGGCCTCGGTCTGCCGCACCGGATCGAGCTCTTCCCGGGCGCCCACGAGTGGATGCCCGAGGACCTGGCGACGCGGGCGCTCGCCTGGATGGAGCTCCAGGCCATGAAGAAGGGTCTGCGCGAGAAGAACCCGGCGCTCGTCGAGTCGATCTGGGCCTCGGAGATGGCGCGCGCCGCGTCGTTCGATCCGGACCCGATCGAGGCCGAGCGCTTCTACTCCGGCCTCGCCGCGACCTTCGACGGCCTCTACAAGCCCGAGGCCGTGGCCGAGGTCCGCAAGAAGGCCGAGACCCTCGCGACCTCGGACGAGTACAAAAAGGAAAGGAAGGTCCGGCAGGAGCGCAACCAGCGGGACAAGGACTATGTCGCGCGCGCTCCGAAAGCACTGGCGAGCGCGGATCTCTCGCAGGCGCTGACCGACCTGAAGATCCACGAGCTCAGGAAGCAGGCGGAATCGCCGGACCACGCCCAGAACATGTCCGCGCGCCGGCTGCTCAACACCGTGCTGGTGCAGACCAGCTACTACCTGCCGCAGATGTTCACCGAGCGGGGCGAGCACGACCGGGCGATCTTCGTGCTCTCGATCGCGGCGGAGATCGTGCCGGACAGCCCGGAGGTCTGGTACGAGCTGGCGGCGGCGAACGCGCGCAAGGGATCGAAGAAAAAGGCGATCGAGAACCTGCGTAAGGCGGTCGAGAAAGGCTGGGCGGACCTTCCCCGGCTGGAAGGAGAGGCCGCGTTCGGCCCGCTCCGGCAGGACAAGGGGTACCAGGAGGTGGTGGCGGAGATCCGGAAGAAGCCCGAAGGCTCGGGCTCGTAGGGAGCGACGGTTCAGCGGGCCGGGGGCGGCTCCTCGTTGCCGATCGAGAACATGCGCTCCATGTTGTAGCGCGAGAAGGCGCGGAAGGCGATGAGGGTCTCGGAGCGCTCGATGCCGGCGATCTGCTGGATGCGGTTGGTGACCGTGGTCGCGACGTCCTCGTTGGTCTTGACCCGGGCGATGACCACCAGGTCCCAGTGGCCGGCGACCGAGAACACCTCGGTGACGCCCTCGATCTCGACGAGCTTCTCGGCGACGTCGTTGACCTTGCCCTTCTCCACGCTCAGCAGGATGACCGCATTGACCATGACCCGATTCTCCTCGGCTTCCAGGTTACGCCGCACACTCTACAGGGGTGGGTCGGGTTCGGCAAGGAGCCGACGGGCCGCCTCGGTCGGATATCGACCCTCCGCCCGCAAGGCCTGACGTTCCAGCAGGCGCTCGCCTTGATTCAAACCCAGGATTCGCACCGTCGCCTCTCCGACCGGAGTCAACGCGCTGATGGTGACGCCGTCCCGGTCGATGGCGAAGTGATCCCTCCAGCGGTCCGTACGCGGGTTGAAGAGCCGAACCAGCTCTCCCGTCTCCGGCGACAGAGAGGCGATGTCGCTGCCCTTGTTGCGGTTGCAGATCAGGCAGGCCAGAGCGAGGTTGCCCTTCTCCGTCGGACCGCCGTGCTTCTGGCTGACGATGTGATCCACCTCGCAACCGAAGAAGGTGTCCTCCTCGTGGATGAGGCAGTACTCACAGACGCGGTGCGCACGCGCGACGACCTGACGCCGGAGATCGGCTCCGAGGTAGCTCCCGGCCATCAGCCGCCGGAGGAGAGATACTTCCTGGCTCGGGCCTTCGCCAGTCTCATGATGTGCTCGAGCTGGAGGTAGTGCTCGAGCTCCGAGTTCTCTTCGGATGTGAGGGAGCCATCCTTCTCGCGGGAGACGAGCTCGGCGGCCCGCTTCTTGGCCGCTTCGGAAGGGCGAAAGGCAACGACTTTGCTCGGGCTGCTGCCCGCGATGAAGTCGACGACCTCTTCGTAAGCCCGGCTCGCTCCCATGGGCTCAGTATAGGCTATAGCCAATGGATAAGGCAGAGCCCCTCCCCGTCCCCCTCTTCGAGCGGACCGTCCAGCTCCTGCACGACCTGACCGCCATCTCGTCTCCCAGCGGCGACCTGCCGGGGCTGTGGCGGATGACCGAGCGGCTTGGCGCGGAACTGGCGGAGCGGGGACTGACTGCGGACGTTTTCGAGGAGACCGGCGAAGGCGGCACCTCCCAGCCGGTGCTGGTGGCCCGCGGCGCGGACACCTCCAGGGGCCATCTGCTCCTGATCGGCCACATGGACACGGTGCTCCCCGCGGCCGAGCCGCAGATCGAGGAAGATCGGCTCGTCGCCACAGGCGCGATCGACATGAAGGGCGGCCTCGCCGCGTTCCTCGGCGCGCTCGATCTCCTCGCCCATCGCGGCGTGAAGCCGCCGGACGACCTCCTGCTCGTGGTCGTTCCGGACGAGGAGGTCGGAGGCCCGATCTCACACTCGGCCATGCAGCGCTGGGGCCCGGGCGCGCGGGCGCTCTGGGTCCTGGAGCCCGGCGAACCCGCCGGCGAGGCCGAGACCATGGTGGCCGGCCGGCGGGGCATGTTCGACTGGCACCTCACCGTCAAGGGCCAGGCCGCGCACTCTGGCCTCCACTACTGGGAAGGCCGCTCGGCCCTCGCCGCCGCCGCCCGCTGGTGCACCGAGGCCCAGGCGCTCTCGACCCGCAACGGAGGGCCGACCGTGAACGTCGGGCGCCTCGTGTCCGGCGATGCCAGCTTCGTGGAGAACCTGGCCACGGCGCACTCCCTGCTCGGCACGGAACGGCAGCTCAACGTCGTGCCCGACCGGGCGGTCGCCGAAGGCGAGACCCGCTTCCTGCGTACCTCCGAGGAGGCCGGGATGGAAAACCGCCTCCGGGACCTGGCCCAGAGGATCGCGTCCGAGACCGGCACCGAGATGGTCTTCACGCGCCAGCCGCTGATCCCTCCGGTCGATCCCGACGGCCCGCACGCCAGGCTCTCCGAACGCGCCGCCGCTCTGGCCGCCGCCCGGGGCTGGACCCTGGAGATCGAGCGCGAGCGCGGCGGCATCTCGTTCCCGAACTTCCTGCCCGACCCCGGCCGCCTCCCCGTGCTCGACGGCCTCGGCCCGGTCGGCGGCGGCATGCACACCCGAGAAGAGTATATGGAGCTGAGATCTCTTCGGCGGCGGGTGGTGCTGCTCGCGGATCTGCTGGGTGAGTGACATGAGGCCTCGTCTCGACATCCTGCCGCCGCCTCAACGAGCGCTCTGGGACGAGCTTGGCGGCGAAATCCCTTCCGGGTTCGTGCTCTATGGCGGCACCGCCCTGGCTCTCCGCCTGGGCCACCGCAACTCGGAAGACTTCGATTTCTTTTCGAACGAGAGCTTTCAGCCGGCCGACCTGGAGCGCCAAGTACCGTTCCTCCAGGCGTCAACTCGGCTCCAGTCGTCTCCGAACACCCTGGTCTCCCTGGTGGATCGGAAGGGGCCCGTCAAGCTCTCCTTCTTCGGCGGCCTGGGGCTCCGGCGAGTTGGCGATCCTGACGCGGCCGAGGGAGGCGGAGTGCTCGTCGCCTCCTTCCTGGATCTCGCCGCCACCAAGGTCAAGGTAGTCCAGGACCGGGCGGAGCTCAAGGACTACCTCGACGTGAGCCGCATCCTGGAGGAAGGGCTCGACCTCGGCCAAGCGCTGGGCGCCGCGCTCGCGGTCTACGGCGACGTCTTCAATCCTCTCCTCAGCCTCAAGGCCCTCTGCTACTTCGGGGATGGAGACCTTCGGCGAATGGATGAAGCCGTCAAGCTCAGACTGTCCCGAGCCGTAACCTCGGTCGACCCGGACCGGCTGCCCCGCGTGGAGCCTCACTCCGGAGGGCTCGTTCCATGACCGACCTCGAGCAGGTGGCGAAACGTCTTTTCTGGTGGAAGACGTCCGAGGAAGCCCTCTCGGATCAGCACCGCTTCCTGGCCCAGGTCATGACCTACGGTACGATCGAGGATCTCTCCACCACGCTACGTCACTTCCCACGAAGCGCGCTGCGGGAAGTGCTCACAGAAGCTCCTCCCGGTGTTTTCGACATCCGGTCCTGGAACTACTGGCACCTCGTGTTCGGGATCAGCCCGGTGCCCGAGTTGCCGAAGCGACGGCTGGCCTGACGATCGAAAAGAAGATCATGACGAAGACCACCGCTCTCCCCGCCTTCCTCCTTCTCTGTCTCGCCGCCTGCGCGCCGGATGGTCCCGGATCGGAGCCGCCGCCGGCACCGGCTCCTCCTCAAGAACCGATCGGCTTCGAGTTTGCCCTCTTCTATCCCGAGCCGCCGCGGGAGGAGCCTCAGGCCGCGCTCGACGCCCTGCTCGCATCCGAATTCTCCGGGATCACTCGCGTGGATGAGATCCCCGAAAAGGACCTCCTCGACCGTCGGCTGATCAGCGCGGGCCGGGTCACCGACGGCTCCTATGCGGCGCCCGATCTCGAAGGGCTCGAATTGGTCGGCCGCGGGCTCGACCAGGCGCAGTCCGAAGCCCTGCAAGAGACGAAGAACGTCCTCGTCCTCGACTTCCGCCACGGCAGGAACGACGTCTGGACCGGGCTCCGGGACGCCATGCGGCTCACGAGCGCGCTCGCCCGGCGGACCGGCGGGCTCATCTGGGACAACGCGAGCGCCGAGATGTTCACTCCGGAGGCCTGGGACGAGGAGCGCATCGGCGTCTGGACCGAGGCCGAGGGGCCGACGGACGTCCGTCCCCAGATCACGATCCGCTCCGTGCGCAAGGAGAACGGGCTCCATCGCATGGTCACGCTCGGCATGGAGAAGCTCGGGTTGCCCGACCTCGTCGCCGTGGACGTGAGCGGCTCGGCCACCGCCAGCATGGCCGGTGCGATCAACGTCCTGGCCCAGAGGCTCGCGGAAGGAGCTTCAACCGGAGAGGACGGCACCGTCGAGATCGATCTCGACGCTATTCGCAACGCCGCGATGAAGGAGGAGAAGCTCGGCTCGCTCAAGGCGAACGCCACCCGCAAGGCGCAGGTGCGACTCGTCCCGGGCGTCCACGAGGAGGGGGAGTCCCTGGGCCGCCTCTCGGAGATCTCCTTCGACGGGTATCCCGGTCCTGACGTCCAGGCCCGCCAGGAGAGGATGCTGTCTACGCTCTTCGGATCCGAGGATGCCACGGCCGACGTCGAGCACGGCGAGCAGGTCCTGGAAGCCAGCCGCCGCGCCCACGAGAAGCTCCTCGCCCTCGAGCCCGCCTTCCAGGCCGGTCTCCCGCCAGGCGACACCCTCCTGGTCAAGGCCCCCTTCCAGACTCCGGACGGAGGCCGGGAGTGGATGTGGGTCGAAGTGATGCAGTGGCATGGCGGGACGATCCGCGGAACGCTGCAAAACGACCCGGTCAAGGTGCCGGGCCTCAAGTCGGGACAGCAGGTCGAAGTCCGCGCGGCGGACGTGTTCGACTACCTGCACAAGCACGCCGACGGCTCCGCCGAAGGCAACGAGACGGCGAAATACCTGTATCCCCAGGGCTGAGCGTTAGGCTATTCTTCGATGAATGCAAAAGCGCGCAACCCTCCTGGCGTTCCTCCTGCCCCTGGCTCTCCTCGCGTGCAGGAGGGAGCCGGTCACACACCTGAAAGTCGTGCTGATCGGCCTCGACGGCGCCAGTTGGAACATGCTCGATCCGCTCCTGAAGGAGGGCGCCCTCCCCCACCTGGATGACGTGCGGCGGCGCGGCGTCACGGCCGATCTCCAGACGGTCGAGCCCGTGGACTCGCCCACGAACTGGACCACGATCGCCACCGGCCGCCGCCCGGAGATCCACGGCGTCACGAACTTCTTCGCCACCTCGGACTTCATCCTCGTGCCCACGGTCTGGGAGCGCCTGGCCGAGCGGGGAGTCAAGGTGGGGCTCTACGACTATCTGGTCACCTGGCCTCCGAAGACGCTCCGCGGCGGCTTCATGATTCCCGGCTGGACCCGGCTCGACGACTCGGTGACGCCCCCGGACGTCTTCTCCCGGGCCGGGGTCTCCCCCTACTCCTACTCGGTCGAGCGGCTGGCCATCCCCGGCTCCGCCGTGGCCAACGCGCACCGCGAACTGGCTGAGAAGCCCGAACGCTGGAACCGGCTGGCCGAGGCGTTCTCGATCGACGTCGGAGCCGTGACTTTCTACTCCATCGACCTGATCTCCCACCGCTTCTGGCGGGCGAGCCATCCCGACGAATTTCCGCAGGGAAGCCCGCCCATCGACCCGCGGCAACGCGGAGTGATGCGCGACATCCTGCAGGAGGTCGACAGAGCCGTGGGCAGGATCACGGAGACGCTCGGACCCGAGACCGCGGTGCTCCTGGTCTCCGATCATGGCTTCCACGCCGCGCCGGAGGGCGTGAGCCGCCGCTGGGGGTTCCATCTCCACAACTGGTTCGCCCTGGCCGGGCTCGATCCCGAACGCGACCGCTTCCGGGTGGTGAACGACTGGCAGTTGGTGATCCTGCGCGTGGACCCCGGTCCCGACGCCGAAGCCGTGCTCGGCCGTTTGCGGGACCTGTTCGCGTCCGCAACCGATGCCGCGGGCGCCCCTTTGCTCAAGGTGGACACGCTCCGCACCGGGGCCTTGAAAACCGATCTGAAGAAGGGCATGCCGGACTTGTTCGTGGAGCTCGCGCAGCGCTCGCCCGAAGCCTACGGCTTCCTCCTGGCGCGGCCCGCCAACTGGCAGATGCTCGAGCGCCTCTGTCCGCAGGGCCAGGTGATGACCTCCAAAGGCTCCGCGCCCTGCAGCGCGCTCGCCCATGTCGAGGAGTTCTCCGGCGCGCACCTCCCCACGGCGGTGTTCTTCGGCGCCGGCGGCCCCATCCAGCACCGCGAGCAGCGCGGCCGGATGCACATGCTCGACCTCGCGCCCCTCCTCTTCTACCTGGCGGGCCAGCCGATCCCGGACGACCTCGAGGGTCGCCTGGCGAAGGAGATCCTGAGCCCGGACGCGCTGAGGAGCCATCCTCCGCAGACGATCAAGGCCACGGCTCCGCGCCCGCGCGGCAAGGCGGGACCGGCGCCGGAAGACCCCGAGCTGCTGCGGCGCCTGCGCTCGCTCGGTTACGCGAACTGATCTATCGCTCCCGCGCCTCCACCGCCGCGCCGTCCTTGATGTCGCCGCTCGGGTGAACGATCACGTTTTCCCCCTCTTTCAGGCCGGACAGGATCGCGGCCGACTGATCGTTCTGCGGGCCGACCTCCAGGCGCCGGCGCACCGCCTTGCCGTTCTCCATCACGTAGGCGGCCCAGCCCTGCTCGTCGCGGAACAGCGCGCTCGTGGGCACCTGGAGCGCATCCTTCGAATCCCAGACCACCACGCGCACCTCCACCCGGAAGCCGTCGCCCAGGCCGGGCCGCTGCTCCGGCGGATCGGCGAGATCGACGATCACGTTGACCCGCTGCTCCTCCACACCCAGCGCCGAGATCTTGAGGAAGCCCGACGGCTCGACCCGCTTCACCCGGCCGGCGAGCGTCCGCCCGCCGCCCCACTGCTCGATCTCGACCGGCTGGCCCGGGCGGAGCCGCGCCGCGTCGGTCGAGAGGAGGTCCGAGACGATCTCCAGGTTTTTCGGGTCTCCGACCTCCATCAGCGGCTCGCCCGCGGGCACCACCGATTCGCTCTCGCGCAGCCGGCGCAGCACCGACCCGTCCACGGGTGAACGGACCTCGTACTCGCCGCCCCGCACAGGATCTCCCGCCTCCAGCAGGCTGGCCCGCGCCGCGGCCAGCTCGCTCTGCGCCACCTGGATCTCGTACTCGGCGGCCTTGAGCGTCTCGCGCCGGGTCTCGACGCCGAGCTGCGCCGACTCCACGGCCTCCTTCGAGACGATCCCCTGCCTGCCGAGCGTCGAGGCGCGGCCGAAGTCCGACTCCGCGAAGCGCAGCTCGGCACGGGCGCGCTCGCGATCGGACCGCGCTCGGCCGAGAGCCGCCTCGGCCGTGCGCACCCGGGCCTCCGACGCCGCGCGGCTGCGCGCATCCAAAAGGTTTACATCCGCGGGGCGGAGCACGGCCAGCACCTCGCCGGAGCGCACCGGCTCGCCCGGCTCCAGCTCCACGCGCAGGATGCGGCCCGTGAACGGCGCCGAGACCACGAAACGGTCGCGCACGCGGGTCTCTCCCTCTTCGTCGAGCGTCACGCGGAGCGGCCCGCGCGTCACGGCCGCCGTGTCCACCGGCAGCGGGCTGGGACGCAGCCCGAGAGCGAACGCGGCCACGATCGCTGCGGGGATGGAGTACATGAGAATCTTTTTCGTCATCGGTTTCATGAGATCACTCCGGCGTCTTGAGCACGGCGATCAGGTCGAGCCGGTCGAGCTGGCGGCGCACCGCGAGACCCGAGACCAGCGCGGAGAGGACGACGGTCATCCCGGCGGCGGCGAACGCCTGGCGCGTGAGGACTATCGGAAAGCGGTACAACTCGGTCTGGAAGGACTGGAGGACCAGGACCGACAGGCCCCAGCCCAGCGCGAACCCCACCGGCAGAGCGATCACCGTCACGATGGCCAGCTCGCCCAGAAAAATGTAGGAGATCTCCGAGCGCCGGAAGCCCAGCACCCGCAGGCTCGCGAGCTCCCGGCTACGCTCCGACAGCGAGATCCGGGCGCTGTTGTACACCACCCCGAACGCGATGATCGTCGCGAACAGAGAGAAGAAGAAGACCAGGACGTTCAGGTTCTTGGCGAAGATGTCCCGGAAGCTGTCCACCGCCGCCTGCTTGCGGCTCACGGCCAGCACCCGCGGCGTCGCCTTGAGCCGTTCGTAGAGCTCGTCGGCCCGCGAGGGCTCCACCTGCAGGTAGGCGCCGGAGAGCCCGACGTCGCCCATCATCCGCTGTAGCTCGCCGATCCGCAGGTAGGCCCAGGTGCCGAGATGCTGGTCCACCACCTGGACCACGCGCATCCGGCGCACCGGCCGCGAGCCTTCCAGGACCTGGACGACCAGCTCGTCGCCGGGCTTCGCGTCCAGCAGGTCGGCCAGGGAGACCGAGAGCACCAACCCGCTCTCCGGGAGCGCGACGATCCCGCCCCCGGCGTCCACCACCCGGTTCAGCCGGGCTTCGGGCAGGAGACCCTGCAGCGCGGTCCGGCGCGAGCGCTGGCCGTGATGGAGGAGGGCCGACACGGCGCGCAGCGGCTCGGCGTAGGTCACTCCCGGCAGCCGGGTCAGCTCGTGAAGCGAGCGCGGCGAGGCCGGTTCGGAAAAGGTCACGGTCACGTCCTGGTGCTCGACCACCCCGAACTGCTCGTCCATCAGGCCGACCACCGCGTCGCGGATCGAGTTGCCCATGATGACCAGCGAGCAGCCGGCCGCGATGCCACCCACGGCGATCACGGTCCGCATCGGCTTTCGGGAAAGATTGCGCAGGATCATCCGCGACGGGGGCGACAGGTACCGGCCGAGCCCGATCCGCTCCAGCAAGGTCTCGCGGTAGCCGGCCGGGGCCTCGGGCCGCAGCGCCTCGGCGGGCGGCAGAGTCGCGACCCGACGCACCGCGCCGAGCACGCCGACCAGCGCCGCCGCCAGCGCCACGCCCGCCGCCTGGAGGACGCGCGCCGGCGGCACCGAGTAGCGGAGCACCGGGAAGTTGAAGATCTCGGTGTACATCCGGGTCACGTTGAGCCCCAGGATGTAGCCGCCGGCCGCGCCGAGCCCGATGCCGGCCGCCGCCACCAGGAAACCCAGCTTCGCGTAGTGCAGGCCGAGCGTGCGATTCGCGTAGCCGTTCGCCTTGAGCGCCGCGATCTGCTCGCGCTGCACGGTGACGATCCGGGCGAGGACCACGTTCAGCAGGAACGCCGCCACCAGCAGGAAGAGGAGCGGCAGCGAGCTGCCCATGCTCTGGAGCTGGCGCAGCTCGTTCGAGAGATACCAGTGCGAGATCTGGAGCGAGCGCGGCACCGCTCCCAGGCCGCCATAGGGCTCCAGCAGCCGGTCGAGCGCAGCCATCACGTCCTCGACCTGCGCGCCAGGCACCAGCTTTAGCGACACGTCGTTGAAGCTCCCTTCGAGATCGAACGCGGCGGCGAGCGCCTTGCGGTCCATCCAAAGAATGCCGAAGCGCTTGGGATCGGGCATCAGGTCGCCCTGCCGGATACTGTAGATGTACTCGGGCGCCAGGCCGATGCCGACGATGCGCAGCCTGCGCCGGGTTCCGTTGAGCACCGCGGTCAGCGTGTCGCCCGGCTCCAGGTTGTTGCGCACGGCGAACGAGTCGCTGACGATCACCTCGTCCGGCCGGTCCGGCGCGAGCCAGCGTCCGCGGCGCAGGTAGACGTCGTTGAGCAAAGGCCTGCCGCGCGACGGCACGGAGACCAGCCGGCCCATGGCGGGCTCGTCCATGTCCGGCATGTCGAGCGTGACGCCCGCCACCACGCGGGTCTCGGCGCGGGCCACGCCCGGCAGCGCCGAGATGCGCGCCGCGAGGCTCTGCGGAGCCCGCTTGGCCGCCGCGAACACGTCGCCGAAACGCTGGTCGTCGTAGTAGGTCCGCAGCGTGAGGCTCAGCGAATCGAACGTGCTCCGGTACATCACGAACATGCAGACGCCCGAGCCGATCACCAGCGCGATGGCGAGCGCCTGGCCCTTGATGCGCCACAGGTCGCGCAGCAGCTTGCGGTCGAGCGAGGAGATCATTTACCAACTCAATTCCTGCGGGCTGAGACGTTTCACGATGCACCGCTCGTCGGCGATGCGGCCGTCGGCCATGGATACGACCCGGTCGGCCATCTCCGAAATGGCTGCGTTGTGGGTGATCACGACGACCGACGTGCCCAGCTCGCGGCTCACCTTGTCGATCGCCTCCAGCACCACAATCCCGGTCGAAATATCGAGCGCGCCGGTCGGCTCGTCGCACAGCAGCACGTCCGGCCGCTTGGCGATCGCCCGGGCGATGGCCACGCGCTGTTGCTGGCCGCCGGAGAGCTGCGCCGGAAAGTGATCCATCCGGTCGCCGAGCCCGACGAGCCCGAGCGCCTCCTCCGGCTTCATCGGGTCGTCGGTGATCTCGGTGACCAGAGAAACATTTTCGCGTGCCGTGAGGCTCGGGATCAGGTTGTAGAACTGGAAGACGAAGCCCACGTGATGCCGGCGGTACATCGTGAGCCGGCCCTCGTCGGCCGTGGTCAGCTCCTCGCCGCGGTAGCGCACCCGGCCCGCGGTCGGCACGTCCAGGCCGCCCAGGATGTTGAGCAGCGTGGACTTGCCGCTGCCGGACGGGCCGAGGAGCACCAGCAGCTCGCCTTCCTGGAGCGTCAGGTCGACGCCGCGCAGCGCGTGCACCTCGACCTCGCCCATGCGGTAGACCTTGGTGACGCCCTCGGCCTCGAAGACACCTTGAGAGGAGGTCAAATCGCGACCTCCAGAGCACTGGCCTCGGCCAGCTCCATCCGGATCCGCTCCGCCAGCCAGAGGTGACGCCGCTGGTGGGCGGTGAGGATCCGCAGCGAGGAATAGATGTTGTAGCGCAACCGGGCGTCGAATGGCGACGCCACGTCCACCCGGTCGAGCGCCACGCCGGCGAATCGACGGACCAGGCCGGACAGCGCGTCCTGGAGCCGGTCGAATTCGGCCAGGGTCTCACTCGCAGCCTCGACCGAGGCGGGCACGAACGGCGCCGAGGTCCTGATCCGCATGCGGACCGGCGGCTCCATCAGGCGTCCGAGCACCCAGCCGAGAAAGTCGCGCCGGAACGGGCCGTCGCCAACCAGTCCCTCCTCTCGCGCCTTCGCCAGCGCCTCTTCCAGGCGAGGCAGATAGGCGCGGGAGGTGAGATTCAGATGGACGACCTGCTCGCCGATCGACCAGCGCTGGGGCGCGGGCCGGCGGCTCCAGTCCTCGGCCGGGAGACCGGCGGCGAGCCGGTGCGCGCGGGAGCGCGCCTCGGCCAGCTCAGCCTCCAGGGCGAGGAGCTGGGGTGGCAGATCGTGTCCGGAAGCGGTCATCTCCGTCTCTCCTGGTGTTCGGGCCCGGTCACTCCCCGATCCGCCAGACCAGGCCGGCCGTGGCGCTTAAGTGCTCGCCGCGCTCCTCCAGCAGCTCCTCGCTCAGCACGGACGCCTCCAGCCGCACGGCGACCCGCCGGGCCGAGCCGAAGAAAAGCCGGGTCCCGATGCCCGCCTGAACCGCGAGCCCTTGCTCTTCGATTCCCTCCTTCTCCTCGAAGGAGAATGGGACGTCCTCCAGGCGCGCGGCCCCCGCACCGGCCAGGATATACGCGCCGGAGCTGCCGAAGTTGAACACCGCGTTGAGCATGGCGGCGTCGAACGTGGCGCCGAGCACGGCGTCGGCCCGGGAAAGCTGGGCCTCCAGCTCGAAGCGGTCGGTCAGGAAGTATCCGCCGCGGATCTCCTGGCGGACCTCCGTCTCGTTGTCCTCGTCGAGGTTGGAGTCGAACCGGGTAGCGCCCAGGCCGAAGCCGAGCTCCCAGTTCCCCGCCTGCTGCGCCTGCGAAGGAGCCGCGCCCAGCGCGAGGCTCCCGAAGATCAAAGTCAAGGTCAGAATGCCGTGTTTCGTGTTCATCGCTCTCTCCTCTCTCCACTCGATTACGGGGAGGCCTTCCGCCTCCCGCCACGGTCCCCAGAGTAGGAGAGAGACCGGCGTAGCGCATCCGCCGATCGGCCTATGGGCCGGCGTATCTTTGGAGAGGAAGAGGTCGATAGGCCAAGGAGCAGCTCTTCACGTCCTGGGCTCAGCTGGCGTTCAAGGCGCGAAGCTCAAGATTGAAGAGGTCGATGAGCGCTCCAGCCCGCAGGAGGTAATCCAGCCCGAGGATTCCATCGGCAGGAAAGCCGTAATCCATGGCACCCACCTCGATCTCAAAATCAGGTATCTCTATCCCGCCTACGGCAAGCAGGTCCAGGTTCTTGGTGAACGCATACTCAGTTCCACCGACTCCCCGAAGGCGACGGAGGGAATCGGTAGGTTCCGGCACAGCACCGATTTCAAGCAGACGATCAGCAGAGAAGATCGTGCTTGCCGATCCCGTGTCAAGGATTGTATCAACGAGCTGAAGGCTTCGCCCTCGGAAGCTCAGGGTCACCTCAAGGTAGGCTAGGCCACGCTCCAGTCGAATTCTCATCAGGCAGTGCGAAGCCCAAGCCAGGTGCGTTCGGTGATCTCCAACTCTTCCCGATCGCTGTGGACCACGTAAAGCTCCCGTACCGGGGCGTCACGGTGTATTCTCAAATACGCTCGGAGAGCCGATTCGCCATCCGGGAATGCGTCAACAACTGCCAGCTCATCCAATTCCCGTTTTCCCGACTCCGAATGGGCCAGCAACGCCTCCACCAGGAGCCACTGGTGGGGATAGTGCCGGCGAATGTCACTCCACTGCATGCAGGGTCTCCTCAAGCTTGACGGTCGCCCCTGGCTGGCGGCGTCTGCGCCTAAGCTTACTCCAACCTCGGCCGTCAGGATCTCGCCGCAGGTTTCGTAGACGATCTTTCCGAGCCGTGCTCATGGCGTTCCAGGCTACCCACAGCCATCACACGCTTGGGTATGCGCTGATCGGGGCTCTCCTTCTCGGAGCGATCTTCACCCGATGAGCCGCGATCAATCCGGCGGAGCTACCGTGTACTCGAAGTAAAGCTCGGTGCTGGCGTCCAGGAAGCTCTTCGACGGACGGATGGGCGGCGCCCCCTCGATCGGCGCCAGGGTGGACTCCGCGTCCTTGGGTTGCGCTCCCTCGTCGTTGCGCACGATGCGGCCTCCGGTACGGATCGCCAGCTCCTTGATCAGCGAGCGCAGCGGCATCTCGCCGTAGTGGGCCAGCTCGCGAGCCACGTGCTCGTCCACGGGGAGGAAGGCCACCAGCTCGGACGTGCCGTCGGATCGACCCATGAGCTCCAGGCCCTGCTGGCGCAGGGTGGCGTTGTGACTGCCGTGGTGCCCCACTTTGTAGAGCACGGTCCGGCGCAGCAGATCCTCGGCCGTCACGTCGTGGCTGCCGGCCTTCCAGACCATGTCCTTGCCCAGCTCGCGCTGGCCGAGCTTCACCTTGCCGAACCAGGAGCGCCAGTTCCCGACCTGGGCGTCGCCCGGGAACAGCAGAACCTTTCCTTCTCCGGGAGGACCGACCTCAAAGGCCAGCGCGAGGCTCGTATTGTTGGTGGCGTTGTCGAGCTGGAGCGCGAACTCGGCCGCCGCTTCGAGCCAGTCGCCATCGATCCGCCGCCAGGCGTTCTCGGCGGCGAAATACCGCTGGAAATGCGGGTCCGCCGCGGGGCCGGAAGGCTCCTCCACGGCCGCCGGCGTCGCCTTCTGGACGTCGGCGAACGGGATCTGGTAGACGATGTCGAACGGGATGCTCATGCTCAGGGCTTCCTGGAGGTCGTCGTCCGACGGCGTGGCCTCGGGACGGCCCGGCATGACGCCGCAGGCCGCAAAGAAGGAGGCCTCCACGGCCGCGGCCATGGCCTTCGGAAAGACCTCGTCGCCGGTGGGATCGGACCGCTTGATCAGCACCGGGTCCTCCGGCGGTCCGAGGACGTACACGCGGACGCCGCTCACTCCGGCGAGGGCCACGGGGCTCTCGCCTGGCTCGAGGAACCGGGTCCGGTCCTTGCCGTACGCATCCCGCAGCCAGGTCATCGCCTCCTCGGTCTGGACGCTCTTCTTCGCCCCGAACACCGACCCGCCTCCGCCGGCCGCGCCCATCCCCAGGCCCGCCGCCGCCTCCGAGCCCTCCAGGGAGCCGCCGAAGAAGTCGAGCATCTTTCCGACGAGCTCCGCGGTCGTGCTCTGCGCTCCGAGACCCTGCATGCGCGTGAGCGCCTGCCTCAGCGCGGCCCTGGCGGCGACGCGGCCCTCGTGGAGGTCCCGAGCCAGGGAGATCCTCAGGTCCTCGGTCCAGGCCATCCACAGCTCGCCGAGCTCGATCTCCTTTTCGAAGATCTCCTGGGCCTGCGTCGAGTGGAAGCCGGAGACGTGATCCCAGTGCTCGTGCGTGACCGCAAGGACGTCGATCCGGCCGCCGGTGGCGTCGCGGATGTCGCCGACGATCTGCCGGATGCGCGTCACGTTGCCGGGCTCGGGCGTGCGGAAGTAGACGCCGCAATCGATCATCAGATAGAACGCGTCCTTCCGGCTCCGGCCCTTGGGAAAGGCCAACAGGAAGCAGTCTCCGAGGCCCGTGCGATACATGCGGACCTTGACGCCCTTTGCCGGCGCGGTCATCCGACGGCTCGGCGCTTTCTTCGCCGACGCCTTCTTCGCCGGCGGTTTCCTGGTCGATCTCGGCGCGGCCTTCGGGCTCATGCGGAGTCCTTCCTTTCTCAACGCGAGCGGTGCAGGAGCGCGAACGGTTCCCGGACCGCGGCGCGCGGGTCCGCGGGCGAATAGGTGGCGCGCAGCGACGGATCCCGGCCCGATGCGAACGCCCGCTGGCGCGCCAGCCGCGCCTCGCTGCGGATGCTCTTGAGCACGCAATAGCGCAGGTCGCCGGTCTCGCCGTCGATCAGCAGCGTGCAGCCGCCGCGGAACTTGAAATCGGCCTGGAGGTCTTTCCAGAAACGCTGGGAGTCGGCGGGCTCCTTCTCGGCTTCGGCCTGCCGCTCGTGCGTGACATAACCCCGCCGCCGTTGCACCAGCTCCACGACCAGGTCGAGCTTCGTGCTGCCCCCTTCGACCGGCCGCCGGGCGGTGCGCACGGAATGGACCTCCAGCGTAGGGAGCCCGTCGAACCGGCTGCGGAAGATCGTCGACGGGGCGTTCGCTCCGAGCGCGAGCCCGAGGGAGCGGGCCTCCTCCGAGTCCGCCGGCAGATTCCTCTTGATCCAGTTCCAGGCGATGAACCGATACTGCTCGTTGAGCTTGCCGATGTCCTCGCGCCGGCCCGTCGCCTGCCACTCCAGCGTCAGGCGTCGCCGTTCCCAGTCCTCCTCCCGGAGCATGCTGTCGAGAAGCTCGCGGAGCAGGCCGTAGAAACTCGGCCGTTCGTGCCTCTGCCAGCGCAGCGCGTCCGCCGCCAGGGTGCGGACGCCGCGCGGATAGATGCCGCGGCGGCGGAATGCTTCGATCACGGCGATCCGGTAGCCGAGGGAGTCGTCGGGCACCACGTCCCAGTCCGCGGTGACCAGGGCGCGCAGATACTCGCCGAAGGTGATGTCCACGGGCGGGCAGTAGTCCAGGGCCCGGATCGCCATGTGAAGGATGTGGCCGGCGGTCTTCGTGGCCTCGTTCGCCAGCCGGTTGACGAGGTCGGGATGGAGATTGCCGGCCGGCAGGACGCCGGTGCCGCCGGTGGCGATGCGCAGCAGGTCTGCGATCCGCGACCGGTAGATGGAAAGGAACGCGTCGAACAGCGCGGCCACCAGGATGGCGCCGCGGTCGTGGGGCTCGGTCGTGATCGGGTAGAGCTCCGGGTCGGGCACCTGGGGCTCCCACTTGCCGGTCACGGGATTGACGCGGCCGATAGCGTCGCGCAGCGCTCCGCGGCTGCCGATCGCCTGGCCGAACTGGTGCGCCAGCTCACCCAGGAGGTTCTGGCTCGCCAGGTCGCCGCGCGTCTTGGCGATCTGATGGCGCAGGGCCTCCGGCTGCATGAAGTGCTGGAACAGGGCGACGACGTCGGCGAACGCCTCGTGAAATGCCAGCACGTCGGGGTTGCTCGGCTCCGCGAAATAGCGATGGAGGCCGTCGAGCAGCGCGTGCGTGGTCTCGTGCGCGACCACGTCGTGCGACAGGCAGGTGAAGACGAGGCCGCCCGGCAGGCCTTCCACAGGGTTGGACAGCACGGACGGGAAGTAGCCGAAGAGCAGCGCCTTCTTGTCCGGGCTGTAATAGGCGTTGGCCTCGCGCAGGGCGTGCGGATAGATCCGCAGCCGGTGGACCGGCGCGGACGACGTGACCTCGCGGGTCTTCGCGTCGCGCTCGAACCGGGGCGCCCAGAGCGCGCGGCGGCCGAGCGCCTGCTCGAAGTTCTGGATCGTGCTCATCGCGACGGCGTAGACCATCTGCTGGTGGAACTTCGGGTTGCCTTCGGACGGCGCGAGCCCGTCCTGGGCCAGCAGCGCGGGATCGTTCAGATCCACCGGCGCATAGAAACAGTTGCTCGGCGGATCGGTATCGATCACCGCGAGGTAGTCGCCGACCGGCCCCCTGTCGAGCTTCTCCCAGGGGACGCGAAGCACCATCTGATTGATCAGGCTGGTCTCGAGCTGCGTGGCGAGGCTCGGGTCGAAGGTGTAGACCCGCAGCCGGCGGTAGGGCGGATCCGGGCTTGCCGGAACCGGGCCGTGGGGCGCGCCGGAAGGCCTGGCCGCCTCCTGGGGAGTGGAGGAAGCCGTCTCCTCCTTCCGCTGCTTGGACTGGTCCTGTGCCATCCTGCCCCCCCTGACTGAATCTTTATAATCCTACAACAGGGAACGATCCGGTCCTTGACTTTCCCTCCGCTCCGGCTCTATCGTCTTTATCGACTCATCGAGACCGGCTGAGGGAATAGGCCCGAAGACGCCGGGGCAACCGTCGGAGATCACCCCTCCGAAAAGGTGCCAACTCCTACGGCAAGCCACGACGGCTTCGCCGGCAGATGAGAGCCAGGGAACGCAGCGCGTGGGTCCTGGCGACGATCTGGCGGTCCTCCGTAGGGTTCCGATGTGCGAGCAAGGAGGATCCCAGATGGACCGTCTCCAGCCCCTCTCACCGGCCCCGTCACCCGTAGAATTTCCCGTCCGCAGCTCCCTTCCGGCCACCTCCGCGGTGCGCTCCGGGCTCTGCAGCGACCTGCATCACGGCTCCGTGGTGCCGCCTCTCCACCTGTCGTCCAATTTCACCTTCGAGGGCCTCGGCCGGCCCCGGCCCTACGACTACACGCGCTCCGGCAACCCGACCCGGGACCTGCTCGCCGGCGCGCTCGCCGAGGCCGAAGGAGGCGCCGGCGCCGTGGTCACCTCGACCGGCATGTCGGCCATCCACCTCGTCCTGCAGCTCCTCCAGCCCGGCGACCTCGTGGTGGCGCCCTTCGACTGTTACGGCGGCACCTGGAGGCTGCTCGACGCCTGCGCCGAAAAAGGCGCCTTCCGCGTCCTGTTCGCCGATCTGAGCGATCCGGTGGAGCGCGACGCCGCTCTCTCCGCCGGGCCCCGCCTGGTCTGGGTCGAGACGCCGAGCAACCCGCTGCTCCGCATCACCGACCTGCGCGCCGTCTGCCGCGAGGCCTCCCGCGTCGGCGCCCTGGTGGCGGCCGACAACACCTTCCTCTCCCCCGTCCTCCAGCGCCCGCTGGAGCTCGGCGCGGACCTCGCGGTCCACTCCACGACCAAGTACCTGAACGGCCACAGCGACGTGGTGGGCGGCGCCGTGGTGGCCCGCGATCCCCGGCTCCTCGCGGACGTCGCCTGGTGGGCCAACTGCCTCGGGCTCACGGGCTCGCCGTTCGACAGCTACCTCACCCTGCGCGGCCTGCGCACGCTGCACGCGAGAATGCGGGTCCACCTGGAGAACGCCGCCGCGGTGGTTGACCGCCTGAAGTCACATCCGGCGGTCGCCCGCGTCTACTGGCCGGGCCTCCCGGATCATCCCGGCCACGCCGTGGCCGCC
>JBEQUE010000236.1:0-48004 GCA_040349255.1 Acidobacteriota bacterium
GCGGAGCAGAAGCTCCGACTTGCCCTGGCGCCGTCCCTGCTCCTGCCACTGCCGCGTCCACTCCATCAGCGTGTCTTTCTCCTCCAAGCGCATGTCTGTCTCCTTGCCCGGCGGGCGGAAGGGTGCTTAAAAAATCCGCCCGCGCATAAAGAAGACGGGAAAGGCCTCGTTCATGTCAGCTCTTCAAGAACTGAAAGACATGCCTGCGATATCCTGCCGGCCATGAAAGCCCTGCTCGCTCTCCTTCTCCTGGCTCTCCCGGTTCAGGCCGACTCAGGCCGTCCGCTTCTCGTCAGCGTGGACGACCTGCCGTTCGCCACGGCCCGTCTGCACCCCGACCCGGCCGAGCGCGAGCGCATTACCCGGGCGCTGCTCGACGTCCTGAAGAAGCACAAGGTCCCGGCGGTCGGGCTGGTCATCGGGCAGAACATCGCGGCCGACCGCAAGCTCCTGGACCTCTGGCTCGAAGCCGGCTACGAGCTGGGCAACCACAGCCACGGCCATCTCAGCTACACGCGCACCGCCGCCCCGGAGTACGTCGCCGACGTCGAGGCCGGGCGCCGCGAGCTGGCCGAGGCGCTCGCCGCGGATACCGGGCGGAAGGTCCGCTTCTTCCGCTTCCCCTTCCTGCGCGAGGGCGACACCGACGCGAAGCTCGACGCCATGCGCACCTACCTCGCGGAGTCGGGGCAGCGGAACCTGCCGGTGACGATCGACACCCAGGACTGGTCGTTCGAGGAGCCCTGGGTCGAGGCGCGGAAGAAGGGCGACGAGCGGGCGATGGCGCGGATCGGGGAGGAGTACCAGCAGTCGCTCCAGTTGGAGGTCCGGACCTACGAGAGCCTGGGCGACGAGCTGTTCGGCCGGCCCGCGCCGCAGATCCTCCTCCTGCACGCCAACGAGGTGGGCTCGGCGCAGTGGGACCGCCTGTTCACCTGGCTGGAGGAGCGCGGCTACCGCTTCGCGGGCGCGGATGAGGTGCTGGCCGACCCGGCGTTCGCCAAGCCCCACCGCTACGTCTCGCACTTCGGCTCCAGCCTGTGGGACCGGCTGGCCGCGGAGCAGGGGACGGAGAAGGCTTTGGAGGAGGTCCGGACGCTGATCCGAACCCAGGTGGAGGCCTGGAACCGGGGCGACGTGGAGGCGTTCACCGCCGGCTACGCCGAGGACGCGGCGTTCCTCTCGCCCAGCGGCCTGACCCGGGGCCGGGACGAGGTGCTGGCGCGCTACCGGAAGCGCTATCCGGACCGCAAGGCCATGGGGCGGCTCAGCCTGGAGCCGATCGAGATGCGGCCGGCGGCCGGGACCGAGTTCACCGAGCTGGGCGGAGCCCGGCCGAGCCGCGTCCACGGCGTCTCGGTCGCGGCGCGCTGGGAGATCGCCTACCCCGACGAGCCGGGGAAGAAGCCGGCCAGCGGCCTGACGCTGATCGTCTTCCGCCGGACTCTCGCCGGCTGGGAGATCGTCCAGGACGCCTCCATGTAGCGCATTTGTACAGGGCTGCGGCTGCCCTGTACAGTGCGGCGATTTTTTATACAGTGGCGCCGCGCCACTGTATAAAGCCGCTTCCTCCCCGCTTGTGGCGGCTCGCCACGCGCTGTGGCGCGGCGCCACCGCACGGGGCGGTGATTTTTTGTACAGTGCCGCCGCGCCACTGTATAAACCTGCCTCGCCCCGCTCTCTGGCGCTACCCGGCCGAGCGCGCCACGGATCCGGTCCGGGCCACGAGCGCCAGCGCCTCCAGCGCCGGCCGCGACGGGTTGTGCCTGAGCGAGCGCTCGATCTCCTCGATGCCGGCCCGCAGGTCGCCGCCGTGGAGGGTGTACACCTTGTCGAGCTCGTCGAGGCCGGTCAGGTAGATCCTCTTCGCGATCACGCGGGCGTTGTTGATCGGGGCCCGGGCCAGGCGGGCGCCGGAGTAGACCTCGAGCTCGCGGCCGAGGGGGCCGGCCAGGCGTGCGCGCGCCTGGCCGAAGATCGCGTCCCTCCGCCGTTCCATCTCCGGGCGCGGCAGGCCGGACCCGTACAGCCTCTGGAGGTCCGCCTCCAGCTCCGTGTAGAACGCGCCCAGCCGCTTCTCGTCGCGCCACAGGGCGGCGCAGCGGCGGGCGGCCTCCCGGTCGCCGCGTCCGGTGAAGAACAGCTCGGCTCCCCGGAAACCCACGAAGTTGGCGTAGCTCTCGTTGAACCGCGCATCCCCGGGCACCCAGAGCGTGTTGTGGGCGATCTCGTGGATCACGGTCACCACCACCTCGACCGGGTCGTCGTCGAGCGCCGTGGAGAGCAGCGGGTCGTTGAACCAGCCGAGCGTCGAGAACGCTCCGGACGGTCTCAGATACGTGTCGTACCCGAGGTCTTCCAGCCGCCGCATCTCGGCCTTCGCGGCCTCCTCGTCGAAGAAACCCTTGTAGGGGATCGCGCCGACCACCGGGTAGGACCAGCGGTAGGCGGAGAGGCTGTCCTTGGGGCTCGCGGAGAGCACGGTGAGAAGCGTCTCGCGCTGGCCGACATCCGAGAAGGTCGTATAGGTGTCCTTCGCCGCCAGGCCCAGGCGCTCGGCCGCGAAGGTCCGGGCGGCGAGGACCAGCTCGAACTGCGACCGCCTTTCGGCCGTCGTCGACCGATCGGCGATCAGCTCCCGGAGCGGCCGGCGGGCGGCGAGGATGCGCGCCTCCTCCCAGGCCGAGCGCAGGACGAAGCGGACCTCGGCGCTCGCCAGGGGCAGCATCACGAGGACGGCGACGAGCACGAGGAGAGCGGAGCGGAGGTGGCGGCGGGCGGGTCTAATAGAGCGCAACGGTGGTTCCATCCTTGAAACGGCAGACGGGTTGCGGGTTGCGGCGCCGGGCTCCGAAGAGCTTCAGCTCCGCCGCGCCGAAGAGTGGCAACCGGCCTCCGCCCGGCAGGCTCCCCGCATGAGGCAGCCGCGGGTGGTCGAGGATGCGGTCCCAGGCCTCGCGTCTCAGGCTCCGGCGCACGTGAATCGGATCGATCCCGTACCAGGACGGAGAGGGCTCGACCAGCCGGGCCCCATGGGCGAGCCCCTGCTGGTACAGCCTGTCGTTCAGCTCCCGGACGCTGTCCAGCATTGCGCCCCAGGGAACCGCCCTCCGTCCCGGGAAAAGGATTGATCGAACAAGATGATAACGAACCGCCGATACCTTCACAAGAGTGGCGACGGGGAGGAGGGCGAGAACGGTCTCCGCGCCGCGCTCCGCCAGCCGGTCGAGGCAGGTCCCGACCCAGCCGGCGATCTGCGGCACGGCGGCGCCGTAGAGGAGGTCGTTACCCACGTCGCCGACGAACGCGACGGTGGGCCGCGGCGGGAGGCGGTCGAGGTCGTCCCAGAGCCGGCAGTCCACGATGCCCGGGAGCCGGCGGACGCCGAGGAACCGGCTCTCCAGGCCATAGGACCGGCCGTGCCCGAGCGCGGCGAGGATCTCCAGCGGAGCGCCGTGTCCTCCGATGTCGCCGACACCTCCGCGGAGGCGGGCGAGGATCTCCGGGAATCCCTTCTTCAGGTTGCTGGCTCCGAGGAGGACCACCCGCAGGCTCATGACGTTCATGGTATCGTCTTCCAGGCGTCCCGTATGTTGGTCTTCCCATATACAATCGCCGCCATGAGCAACCAGTCTGCCGACCGCTATGAAGCGGAGGCCCTGCGCCTGGTCAAGGTGCTCGCCTCCCTTGTGCAGGAGAAGCGAGCTTCCGTCCGATCGCTGGAGCGGAAGATGGGCGTGGGAGAGTCGGTGTTCAGCAAGGTGCTGAGGGGGAGGGTCACGCTCCAGGTCCGGCACGTCCTGATGCTCGCCGACGCGCTGGAGATCGGTTGGAGCGACCTCTTCGCGAGGGCCTACGGACAGCCGGCCCTGCCCCGCCCGGTCCCGGCCGCCGCCGAGCAGGAGGAAGAGCGCAAGATGATCCGGCTCCTTGTCCGCCTCGGCGTGATCGACGCCGAGACGGCGCGCAAGGCCATGGCGTCAGCCGTATAGGATCCGGAGCGGCTCGAACAGCAGCCTCGGGTTGTGCTGGCGCCGGTCGAGGAAGTCGCCGATCCGGCGCGCGATCTTCGGCGTGGCCGCCTGCACGCTGCACACCACCTCGAACGTCATCAGTGCCCGTTGCGCCTCGATGTCGATCTGGTGCTCCTGGAAGGTGTCGTAGAGGTCGACGGCCAGGGCGTGCGCCTCGGAGCGCTTGTCCTGGCGCAACTGGACCTCGGCCAGATCCAGGCCCGCCACCGCGGCGACGTAGTGGAGCCCGCGCTGGTGGAACCCGTAGTAGACGGTCCGGAAGGCCTCCTCCGCGTTCTCCAGGCGACCGTGGCCGGCCAGGATCTTCGCTTCCACCCAGCGCAGCCGCAGCAGGTTGAGCGGGTCGTCGGTGAACTTCTGGCGCAGGCCGCTCTGGAGCAGGAGCTTGCCCGCCTCGTTGTACTTCTCGGCCGTGACCAGGGCATTCAGGAGTCCGTGCTGCGTGGTCGCCACGAGCTTGGGATCGCGCTCCGGGTCCATCAGCTCGAGGCTCTTCCGGTGAGCCTCGATCGCCGCCAGAGGCTGACCGGCGACTTCCAGCGTGATTCCCTTGCTCATCAGGGCCCGACCGGCCAAGTGACGCTCTCCGAGCCGCAGGTAAGAGCGGTGGACCTGCTCGAGAAGCGCGACGGCCTCGTCGAAGCGGCGTTGATCCTTGCGGAGGGACGCCTCGAAGTCGTCGATGCGGACAGCCAGCAAGGGGTCGCCGGTGCCCTGCTCGGCGAGGGAGCGCGCCTTCTCCAGCGACTCTTCGGCATGCTTGAAATACTCCTTGACCCTCCAGGCGTTGCCGAGCTCGGACCAGGCCCGGGCCCGCAGATCCATGTGCAGGGCGGGGCCGTACCGCGCCCGCTCGGGCCGGTCCGCGATCTGCTGCGCGGTGCGGGCGTGCTCGACCATCTTGACGGGGTTCCGGTAGCGCTCCTCGAAGCTGAGCTGCAGGAAGATCTCGACATGCATGTCCCAGAACGACCGCCGCTCCGGCCAGGTGAGCTCTCCGAACCAGCGCTCGTGGAGCAGGTCGAGCCCGCGCTGATAGCGCTCCTTGTCCTTCTTCAGCTTGGGACGCAGCTTGCGCACGGACTTCCAGGCCCGGTCGATGCAGGCGTCGTAGACGTCGTCCGGCTCGGCCCGGCTCGTGCTCCAGAGCCTTCCCGCCGACACGACCTCGATCAGCCGGGTCCGGCAGTCTTCGCAGCCGGAGAGCAGATGCCGGATGACCTGGCGCAGGTCCTCCCGGGCCAGGCCGCCTGCCAGGAAGCCCTCGACGTCGCTATCCGAAAGATGGGTCATCCGCTCTTCCCCCCGGAAATCTTCTGAGCACGCAAAGCTCACGCATTATCGCACAAAGCGAGTACCCGCCATATGCTGGGTAGGGGAGGCCGAAACCTCCCCTGCCCGGAATCACCCGTTGGGGTCGATGTTGGCCGACGAATCCGAGCCCGCCCCGGTCCCTCCGCCTCCGTTGGGCCTGGGCTGGCCGTTCGGATCGATGTGAGCGCTCGATGCCTCCCAGACCGAGCCGAGCGCCTGGACCGGCAGCCCGAGCCAGCCCAGGATCCGGACCACCCAACCCGTGCCCGGGCGCCGGCCGTGCGCCGCCTCCATGGCGTGGGCCGGGACGGATGCGGTCAGGAACGTCGCGGCCAGGAGCAGGGCCGCCATGAGATTCTTCATCCTCTCTCTCATCTTTCCTCCTTCTCCGCGGGACAGGCTCCCGGACCGGATCGGCGGAAGTGCCCGCGGCCAGTGTCTGTCAGGAGTACGCCGGTTTCCGCTTCGCGGAAGTCTGGGGGATCAGGCGGGGACACGCAAACCGGCAAAGATGCCTTGGATCAAGGTTCCAAAGGAGAAAGGTCGGTGACTTCTTTCGTGGAACTTGAGGCCGCGTGGCGGATCATTGGGCCTCAAAGCGAACACTTCCTGTGCGGGGCGGATGGTAACTGGAAGCGACTCCTTCGGCGGCGGAGCCGGGCGGGTCCCTCTCCAGGCCCCAGCCGGCACTAAAAGAGTGAGGTGGGATTTTCCGGGCTACACTATCGCCCCTATCGCCAGACAGCAGTCGGCGTCACCTGAAAGCAGAGAAGAGAGGAGGCTCCTTCCCATGAGCGATTCCATGTCCCCGGAGATCCTGGGCAAGTACGCGAAGTCGGTCGACCACATCGCCATCGCCGTCCGCGACCTGGAGGCGTCGATCAAGTTCTACTCCGAGGTGATGGGCTACCAGGTCCGCGAGCGCCGGGAGACCAAGGGGCAGAAGACGGCCATGGTCTCGGCCGTGATGGTGGCCGGTCCGGTGACGGTGGTGCTGCTCCAGGGGACCACCCCCGAGTCGCAGGTCTCGCGCTTCGTCGAGAACTACGGCGCCGGCGTGCAGCACATCGCGATCGGCGTCGAGAACCTGCCGGCCATGGCCGAGGAGCTGAAGGGCGCCGGCATGGAGTTCGACACCAACATCATCGAGGGCGGCGGCCTGCGCCAGATCTTCAGCCACCGCGACCCCGGCTCCGGCATGATGTTCGAGTTCATCGAGCGCCTCGGAGGCGACTTCTCGGACGAGAGCGTCAAGAACCTCTTCGAGCAGCTCGAACAGAAGGACGCCTACTAGCCCGCCGCCATGGACGTCGCGCTGAAGACCTGCTTCGAAGACCCCTCGCTGGAGGTGATGAACTTCCTCAACGAGGTGGTGCTGCGCTATCCCCGGGCCATCTCGTTCGCGCCGGGCCGGCCGGCGGAACGCCACTTCGACGTCGAGGGGAGCCTCCGGCAGGTCCCGCATTACGTCGAGCACCGGACGGCGGAGACCGGCTGGACGCCGTCCGCCGTCTGGAACGACCTCGGGCAGTACAACAAGACGAACGGCATCATCAACGGCCTGATCGCCCGCCAGCTCGAGCTGGACGAGGGGATCCGGACCGACGCCGCGTCGATCGTGGTCACGGTCGGCTGCCAGGAGGGGATGGTGCTCCTCCTCCTGGCCCTGTTCGAGCCCGGGGACGTGCTCCTGGTCAGCGATCCGACGTACATCGGCATCACCGGCCTCGCCACGATCATGGGCATCCCGGTGGTGCCGATCCCGACCGGCGAGGACGGCCTGGAGCCGGCGCGGGTGGCCGCGGCCATCGAGGAGGTCCGGGGCTCGGGCCGCCGGCCGCGAGCGGTGTACGACATCCCGGACTTCAACAACCCGCTGGGCACCCGCATGCCGCTCCCGGCCCGCCGCGAGCTGCTGCGCATCGCCCGCGAGCAGCAGGTGCTGATCTTCGAGGACAACCCCTACGGCATGTTCGCCTACGACGGCGATCCCCTGCCCACGCTCAAGTCCATGGACGAGGACCGGGCGGTGATCTACATGGGGAGCTTCTCGAAGACGCTCTACCCCGGCCTGAGGGTGGGCTACCTGGTGGCCGACCAGGAGGTGGTCTCTCCGAGCGGCCGGCGCACGAGCCTGGCGGCGGAGCTGTCGAAGGTCAAGAGCCTGACCACGGTGACCAGCTCGCCGGTGACGCAGGCGGTGGTCGGCGCCGCCCTGCTCGACAACGGCGGCTCGCTCAAGAAGCTGGTGGACGGGAAGCTGCCGTTCTATCGCGGCAACCGCGACTGCATGGTGGCCGCGCTGGAGCGCGAGCTTGGCGGGAGCGGAGTGCGCTGGAACCGGCCCGAGGGCGGCTTCTTCCTGACGCTCAACCTGCCCTTCGACTTCGACGAGGAGTGCCTGCAGTCCTGCGCGCGGGACCACGGGGTCATCGTCTGCCCGATCTCGTTCTTCGCGCTCGCCGGCGGCCGGGAGAGGGAGGTCCGCCTCTCGTTCAGCTACGTCACGCCGGAGCAGATCGAGGAGGGCATCCGCCGCTTCGCCGGTTTCGTCAAGGGACGCCTGGCCCTGGCGGGAGCCGCGTGAAGAGGATCTCGGCCGAGGCCCTCGACGGCCGGATGCGCAGCGCTCTCCTCGGGCGGGGCGTCTCCGAGGAGCACGCCGGCTGGGTGGCCGGCGGTCTCCTGGAGGCCTCGCTGCGGGGGATCGACACGCACGGCGTCCGCCTGTTCGCGACCTATCTCGCCGAGCTGGATGGCGGCCGGAGCCGCGCCCGTCCCGAGATGAGGTGGCTCGGCGAGGCGCGGGCGGCGCGGGTCCTCGACGCCGGCCATGCGCTCGGGCTGGTGGCCGGCCGCGCGGCCTGCGCCGAGGCGGTGCGCCTGGCGCGGGAGAGCGGCGTGGGGGCGGTGGCCGTGCGCAACTCGAACCACTTCGGCGCCGCCTCGGTCTACACCCTGGAGATGGCCCGCCAGGGAGCGCTCGGCCTGTCGTTCACGAACAGCGACGCCCTCGTGGCGCCGTTCCGCGGGCTGACCCCGCTGTTCGGCACGAACCCGGTCTCGATGGCGGTGGAGGGCGAGGAGGGAGACCTCTTCTGCGCCGACTTCGCCACCAGCCAGGTCTCCTACTCGCGGGTGAAGCACTACCGCGCCCAGGGGCTGCCGATCGATCCTTCCTGGACGGTCGGCGAAGGGGGCGACGCCCTCCTGCCGCTCGGCGCGGGCAGCGGGCACAAGGGCCACTGCCTCGGGATGATGGTGGAGATCCTCTGCGCGCTCCTGGCCGGCATGCCGCTCGACCACGAGCTGACCCACCTCTACGCGCCGCCCTACGACGAGCCGCGCCGCGTGGCCCATCTCTTCCTGGCCTTCGACCTCGGGGCCTTCCGCGAGCCCGGGGAGTTCCGGACCGACCTGAGCCGGCTGATGGGCATCGTGCGCGAGCAGCCCGCCGCCGGCGACGATCCGGTGAGGGTGCCCGGCGATCCGGAAGCCGAGTCCATGGCCGAGCGCTTCCGCGAGGGCATCCCGCTCACCGAGGAGGAGGCGGCGTTCTTCGACCGGCTCGGCGGCTGATCCCGCTCGCGCTCCTCCTGCTGCTGGCCTGCTGGGCCTATCCCTACCTGAGGAACGGCCTGCGCATCGTGAAGCTGCTGCGCGAGCCGCCGCCGGCCGCGCTGCCGGTGCCGGTCGACGGGGTGCAGCCCTCCGCCCTGGTCGACACCTGGGGCGCCGCCCGCAGCGAGGGCCGCAGGCATGAGGGGATCGACATCTTCGCGCCCAGGAACACCCAGGTGCTCTCAGCCACCCACGGCGTCGTGGTGCGGCGCGGGTGGAACCGGCTCGGCGGGCGGGTGATCTCGGTCCTGGGGCCGGGCGGCTTCTCCCACTACTACGCGCACCTGGAGGCCTGGGACCTGCCGGACACGGGCGACTGGGTGGAGGCGGGGCAGGTGCTGGGCTACGTCGGCACCACCGGCAACGCCGCCGGCACGCCGCCCCACCTGCACTACGGCATCTACAAGGGACTCGGCGGGGCGATCAACCCCTACCCGCTGCTGGCTTCGAGGCGCTGACGCACCTCGTCGACCTCTTCCCGGGCCGCCGGGCGCCACAGGCCATTCCGGCGCCGCTTCTCGATCACCGCCGGGTTGTAGCGGATCGAGGTCACCAGCTTGCCTTCGCGGTTGAAGACGTGGGCCCGGCCGCGGTCGCCGACCACCACCAGCGTCTCGCGCCGGGTGTCGAAGAGCAGGTTCTCGGGCGTGGCGCGGGCGAAGTCGGCGAGCGCCATGCGGGTGGGGCGGTCGCCTTCCCGGTGGCGGACCCGGGCGTGCTGCGTCCTGCGCTCCTCGCCGCGCCAGCCCTTCTCCAGGCGCCGGGCCAGGGCCGCGACCAGCCCCTCGATGCGCTGGTCGACCGCCTGCGGCGGCGTGCGGGGAGCGCGCTCGAGCTGGTGCTCGATGCTGGCGAGCACCGTCTGCGCCCAGCGCACCGAGCCGCTCCAGGGGATCTCGCCGACCCGGTCATAGAGATGCTCCAGGGGCTGGCCGCCCGGTCCGGTCCCGATCACGTTCAGGCCGAACCGCCGCCGCCCGCCGCGCGAGCGCGAGGAGAGCACCTGGAACGACACCGCCAGGGGCTCGCGATGGCCGTTGCCGGTGGGAGCCGGATACCAGCCTACCGCCACCTGGCCGTGCAGGCGGTACCCCGATTCGTTCTGGAGGAAGACCGGCAGGAGCTCGCCGGTCAGCTCGGATCCGGGAGAGACCGTGGCCAGGAGCTGGGGCGACTCGCGATACAGGAGATCGACCCGGGGATCGCGCCGTGCCAGCAGCCACTGCCCGAGATCGGCGAAGCGGGGGACGCCGGTCGAGGCGTAGCCGGTGAAGACCTGCCGGTTGCCGAGTGGCGCGGAGTGCTCGCACACGGCGCTCTGGCAGCGCAGGCAGAAGACCCGGCCGGGCTGGAAGCGGGCGCTGTGGGCGACGAGGGACTGGATGGACTCCTGCACCGCCTCCTCGGCCGCGCGGCCGGCGCGCTCCAGGGTGCCCTCTTTCAAAGCCGTGGGCACGGCGAGGCGCACGTCGACCCGGCCCCCGCGCCCGGCCACGAGATGGCCCAGGGGGTGGCGGTCCAGCCGCTCCCGCACCTCGTCGGCGAGGAGCCTCATGGCCATCTGCAGACGGTCGCCCGATGGGGGATTCTCGGCCATTTCAAGCGGTGTAAGCGGGCGGGAAGCACCGCGTATTCCTCGGATAGACTCCGGCCGATGGACAGGGAGACGGAGGAGACCCGCCGCCTGCGCCTCGGCGTCTCGGCCTGCCTGCTCGGCGAGGAGGTGCGCTACAACGGCGGGCACAAGCGGGACCCGTTCCTGACCGACGTGCTCGGCCGCTACGTCGAATGGGTGCCGGTCTGTCCGGAGGTGGAGATCGGCCTCGGCACGCCGCGGCCGGCTATGCGCCTGGTCCGCATCGGAGGAGACACCAGAATGGTGACCCCCGAGACCGGCGCCGACCACACCGGCGCCATGCGCGCCTACTCCGACCGGCGGGTCGAGGAGCTGGCGGCCGAGAGGCTGGCGGGCTACATCCTCAAGAAGGACTCCCCGAGCTGCGGCATGGAGCGGGTCAAGCTGTATCCAGAGGAAGGAGGGGCTCCCGTCAAGGAAGCCCGCGGCCTGTTCGCCGAGGCCCTGCTGCGCCGCCATCCCGACCTGCCGGTGGAGGAGGAGGGGAGGCTCCACGACCCGCTGCTGCGCGAGAACTTCGTGACCCGCATCTTCGTCCGCGACCGCTGGATGCAGGGCGAGGAGGACGGCTGGGCCCGGGCCTCGCTGATGCGCTTTCACGAGCGCCACAAGTTCCTGCTCATGGCCCGCAACCAGGCCGGCATGCGCCGCCTCGGCCGGCTGCTGGGCTCGTCGGCGAAGGACGATCCGCCGCGGGAGCTCGCCGCCGCCTACCTGTCCGGGATGACCGAGGTCCTGCGCCGTCCCGCGACCCGGCGCGGCCACACGAACGTCCTCTTCCACCTGGCCGGCTTCGTGACCGACCGGATCGACGACGGCGACCGCCGCGAGCTGATCGAGTCCGTCGAGCGCTACCGGACCGGCCTGCTGCCGCTGATCGTGCCGGTGACCCTGATCCGCCATCACGTCCGCCGGTTGGATGTCGAGTACCTCCGCGACCAGATCTACCTGGAGCCCCACCCGCAGGAGCTCATGTTGCTGAACCACGTCTAGATGCGAGATCATCGACGGCCTCCAAGGAGGTGGAGGCCACCATGAAACAGAAATTCATTCTCACGCTGATCCTCGCCCTTGCCGCCCTTCCGGCGTTCGCGGGCGTGCACTACAAGTCGGTCACGAAGACCGAGGACGCCCAGACCCGGGGCAGCTCGATGGAGGTCGAGGGCTGGGTGGCCGGAGACAAGGCCCGCGTCGAGTTCAAGGAGAGCGGCAACCCGGTGGCCAGGCAGGGTTCCTGGCTGCTCACCAAGGATGGCGGCAAGACCATCTACCTGGTGGACCCCGAGGAGAAGACCTACGCCGAGTGGAACCTCCAGGCGATGCTGGGCCTGGTGGGCAACGTCATGCAGGGCATGGGGCCGCTGCTCAAGATCGAGTTCTCCGACCCCAAGGTCGAGAAGCTCCTGGAAGAGGACGGCGGCACCGTCGCCGGCCTGGCCACCCGGCACTACCGCTACCGCACCAGCTACATCATGAAGATGAGGGTGCTCGGCATGGCCAACGAGGCCAGCGTGGTCACCGAGCAGGACATCTGGGCGACCGACCGGCTCCAGGACGTGGCGCTCGGCATCTGGCTGCGCAGCGATCCGCCGCGCACCGGCAACGAGCAGTTCGACAAGCTCATCGCGGCCGAGGCCGGCAAGACCCGGGGCTTCCCGCTGAAGACGGTCACCGTCAGCACCACGACCCAGAAGAAGGGCAACAAGCAGACCGTGACCCGCAGCACCATGGAGGTCACGCAGCTCGACACGAGCGCCACTGTGCCGGGGTCCTCGTTCGAGATCCCCGCCGGCTACAAGGAGACCCAGCTCGTGCCGGCGGCCGGAGAGGGCGAGGGAGAAGAGGGCGGCCTGGGGTCGCTCCTGCGGCGCAACAAGAAGAAGTCGGATGGCGGCGATGGCCTTTGAGGAGAAGACGATGCTTCGACGTTCCCTGATCCTGGCGGCAATCCTTCTGATTCCCGTGCTCTGCGGCGCCGAGACCTATGGCGGCGGCGTGACCGTGCCCGAAACCACCTCGATCGCGAAGATCCTGGCCGATCCGGACGCCTACGTCGGCAAGACCGTGCGGATCGAGGGCAAGGTCCTCGACGTCTGTCCGATGAAGGGCTGCTGGATGGAGCTGGCCCAGGAGGGCGACGGCTCGAAGCTGAGGGTCAAGGTGGACGACGGCGTGATCGTCTTCCCGGTGACGGCCAAGGGGAAGCTCGCCGTGGCCGAGGGGGTGCTGGAAGCGATCCCGATGACCCGCGAGAGCTACGTCGGCTGGATGGAGCACCTGGCCGAGGAGGCCGGGAAGACGTTCGACGCCTCGACGGTCGGGGAGGGTCCGTTCCGCATCCTCCAGCTCAGGGGCACCGGCGCGAGGATCGATTGAGCCGGCGCAGGGGCGGCGAGCGCCTCGGAACGCGCGAGATCTACGAGGGGCGGACGATCCACATGGCCGTGGACACCGTCCGCCTGCCGAACGACAAGGTGATGGACGTCGAGCTGGTCCACCACCGGGGAGCGGTGGCGATCGTGCCGGTGATGGGGGAGGACGTGCTCCTGGTCCGCCAGTACCGCTACGCGACCGGCGGCTGGCTGCTGGAGATCCCGGCCGGCACGCTGGAGCCGGGCGAGAAGCCCGAGGCCTGCGCGGTGCGGGAGACCGAGGAGGAGACCGGCTACCGCCCGTCCGAGCTGGAGCCGCTCGGCTGGATCTGGACCACCCCGGGCTTCTGCGACGAGAAGATCTGGCTTTTCCTGGCCCGGGGCCTCGAAGAGACCCGGCAGGAGCTGGACGAGGACGAGGTCCTGGAGCTGGAGAGAATGCCGCTCCGGGACGCCGTGGACAAGGCCGCCCGCGGCGAGATCCACGACGGCAAGAGCGCGGTGGCCCTGCTGCGGGCGGCTCACCGGCTGTTCTTGTAGACCAGCTCGATCAGCTCGTCCACCATGCCGTCGGCCTGCTCGCCGCCGGCGCGGAACGCCTGGGTCGCGCAGTGCTTCAGGTGGTTCCGCATGAGCTCGCGGCCGACCGAGCGCAACGCTTCCTGCACCGAGGCGACCTGAATCAGGATGTCCGGGCAGTAGCGGTCCTCCTCGACCATCTTCTGGAGGCCCCGCACCTGCCCCTCGATCCGCCGCAGCCGCTTGAGGTTGCTGTCCTTGATGGCGGGGTCCACTCCGGCCGCCTTGCGGTCGCCCTCCTCGTGGCCCTCCTCGCGCAGGCCGCAGCCGCAGCTCGTGTGGATGTCCATCTCCGGTTCCATCGCCAGGTCTCTCCTTGCCTCACGCGAACCGCGCGCGGCGGAGGCGGAGGCTGTTGGTCACGACGCTCACCGAGCTGAACGCCATCGCGGCGCTCGCCAGGATCGGGCTCAGCAACAGGCCGAACACTGGATAAAGCACGCCGGCGGCCACCGGGATTCCCACCACGTTATAGATGAACGCCCAGAAGAGATTCTGTTTCATGATCCGCATCGTCCGGCGGGAGAGCGCGATGGCATCGGCTACGCCCGAGAGATCGCCGCGCATCAGGGTCACGTCGCTCGCCTCGACCGCGATGTCCGTGCCTCCGCCGACCGCGATCCCCACATCCGCCTGCGCCAGGGCCGGAGCGTCGTTGATGCCGTCGCCGACCATGGCGACCACCGCGCCTCCCTGCTGCAGCCGGCGGATCTCCTCGACCTTGCCGTCCGGCAGCACGCCGGCCACCACCCGGCCCACCCCGGCCTCGCGGGCGACCGCCTCGGCCGTGCGCCGGTTGTCGCCGGTCAGGAGCACGACCTGGAGGCCCATCCGCCCGAGCCGGGCGATCGCCGCGCGCGACGTGGGCCGGATCGGATCGGCCACCGCGAGCAGGCCGGCCAGCTCGCCGTCCACGGCCACGTAGACCGGCGTCCGGCCTTCGGAGGCCAGCCGCTCGGCCTCGGACCGCAGGGGATCGACCGTCACGGCGTAGTCGGCGAGGAGCGCCTCGTTGCCGACCGCCAGGGCCGCGCCGTCGACGACTGCGACCGCGCCGCGGCCGGTCACCGATTGGAACGACTCGGCCGGCGAGAGCGCCAGGCCGGCCTCCTTCGCGCGCCGCACGATCGCGTCCGCCAGAGGGTGCTCGGACGAGGCCTCCAGGGAGGCTGCGAGCCGAAGCAGGTCCTCGGCGGAGCGGGTCGCGCCCGGATGGACCACGACATCGGTCACTGTCGGCCGGCCCTCGGTCACCGTGCCGGTCTTGTCCAGGACCACATGCGTGACGTCGCCGGCCCGCTGGAGAGCCTCGCCCCCCTTGATCAGCGCGCCGAGCTCGGCGCCGCGGCCGGTGGCGACCATGACAGCCGTAGGCACGGCCAGGCCCATGGCGCACGGGCAGGCGATGATCAGGACGGAGACCGCCGCGGCGAACGCGCGCACCGCCGGCGCCTGGTCGGCGGCCACGAACCAGACCACGAAGGTGACGATCGCGATCTGGAGCACCACCGGCACGAACACGGCGCTGATCCGGTCGGCCAGGCGCTGGATCGGCGCCCGCGAGCCCTGGGCCTCGCGCATGAGCTGCACGATGCGGGCGAGCACGCTGTCGGAGCCGAGCGTCGTGGCCCGATAGCGGAACGCGCCCGTGCGGTTGATCGTGCCGCCGATCACCCGGCTGCCGGGACCCTTTTCGACCGGCATCGACTCGCCGGTGACCATCGACTCGTCCACCGCGCTGGCGCCGGAGACGACCTCGCCGTCCACCGGCACCCGCTCGCCCGGTCGGACGACGACCGTGTCGCCGCTCCGGACCTCCTCGATCGGGAGGTCGATCTCCGCCTCTGCCTTGAGCACGCGGGCGGTCTTCGGCTGGAGGGCGATCAGGCCGCGCAGGGCGGCCGAGGTCCGGATCTTCGCCCGGGCCTCCAGCGCGTTGCCGGCGAGGATCAGGGCGATGATCATCACCACCGCTTCGTAGTAGACGTCGGGCTGAAGGCCGCGCCGCAGGAAGAAGCCGGGCGCGGCCGTGGCAATCACCGAGTAGAGGAATGCCGCGCCCGTGCCCACGGCAATCAGCGTGTTCATGTCCGCCGAGTGGTGCCGGAAGCTGCTCCAGGCGCGGACATAGAAATGCCGCCCGGCCCAGGCCATCACGACCAGGGTGACGGGCGCCATGAGAGTCATCATGAGCTGCATCGGGAGGAACATCGCGAGCAGCCCGACCGCGCCGCTCGCCAGCGCCTTGGCGCGCAATTCCTTGAATTCCTCCTCCTGCGCGCGGTCGCGGACCTCCTGCTCCTCGAACGGAGTGGGGCCGGCGGCGGTCGGCACCTCGGCCTCGTAGCCGGTCTCCCGGATCGCCTCGACCAGCGCCTCGGGCCGGGTAACGGCCGGGTCGTAGGTCACCGCGGCGCTCGCGGTCATCAGGTTGACGCTCGCGTCCACCACGCCGGGCTGGCGCTGGAGCGCCTTCTGCACGCCGGCCTGGCAGCCGGCGCAGGTCATCCCGCCGACCGGGATGGTGATTTTCACGGGCTCGGCCGCCGTGGCGATCATCGCGACCTCCTCGGAGCCAGGAAGAAGTACCAGTTCACCCAGGCGATCGCCGCGGCGCCGGCCAGGATCACGATCATCTCCATTTCACTCTCTCCTCTCCATCATGGGCAGGGATCGCTCCCCGTCGCCTGCTTCAACCATAATACCCCCCCTCCCTATTCCAGGACAAGGATCGTGCTAGCATCCCGGCGGAGCCCCTTGCAGAACTTCGACCCGACCGCCGCCGGACACCGTGCCCTCCTGACCGTCGACAGGGAGGGCGAGGCGCGGCTGCGCGCGCTCTTTCGCGGCATCCCCGTCCCCACCTACGCCTGGCTGTGGAACGGCGTCGATTTCGTGCTCGTGGACTGCAACGACGCCGCTCTGGAGCTCACGGGCGGAAGGGCGAGCGACCTCCTCGGCTCGACGGCGAGGAAGGTCCTGGAGCCGTCGGCCCTGGAGGCGGTGGAGAGCTGTTTCGCGGCGCGCGCCAACCTGCGCCGGGAGCTGCGCTCGTACCGCATGCTGAGCACGGGCGAGCTGAAGCACCTCTCGGTGCGTTGCGTGTTCATCCCGCCCGACCTGGTCATGGTCCACACCGAGGACATCACCGACAGGGTCCTCGCCGAGGAGGCCATCCGCGAGAGCGAGACCCGTTACCGGCTCCTCATGGAGCAGGCGTCGGACGCGATCTGGGTCGCGGGCGCGGACGGGATCTACCTGGACGTCAACCACAGCGCCTGCCAGCTCCTGGGGTATACCCGGGAGGAGTACCTGCGGATGCACCTGAGCCGGACGGTCATGCCCGAGGAGCTGGGAAAGACCGCGCAGACCGTGGCCTCGGTGCTGGCCGGCAGGACCGTGGTCACCGAGCGCCGGATGCGCCACAAGGATGGCTCGACGGTGATGGCCGAGCTGAGCGCCCGGAGGCTCGACGACGGCCGGATCGTCGCCATCGCCCGCGACCTCACCGAACGCCTGCGGATGGAGGAGGAGTTGCGCCGGAGCCAGACCCTGTCCGCCATGGGAGCCCTGATCGCCGGCGTCGCCCACGAGGTGAGGAACCCGCTGTTCGGCGTTTCGGCCACGCTCGACGCCCTGGAGGCGCACGTCGAAGGCGGCCAGGACCTCGCCGAGCTGCCCCAGTTCTTCCAGGTCCTCCGCGGGCAGCTCGGCCGCCTCACCGGTCTCATGCAGGACCTGCTGGACTACGGCCGCCCCGCCGCGATCGAGCCCCACCTGCTGCCGCTCGGGTCCGTGGTGGCGCGCGCCGTGGCCGCCTGCGATCCGCTCGCGCGGCAGAAGGGCGTCGCGGTCCGCGTCGCCGTGCCCGACGCGCTGCCGCCGCTCCGGCTCGACCGCGACCGGCTGAGCCAGGCCCTCATCAACCTGGTCGAGAACGCCATCCAGCACTCCCTGGAGGGCGGCGCCGTCACCGTCGAGGCCGTCCTGCTCAAGCCGTCGGTGGAGATTACCGTGCGCGACGCCGGCCCGGGCGTGGCCCCGGACGACCTGCCGCACCTTTTCGAGCCGTTCTTCTCGCGCCGCGCCGGCGGCACCGGCCTGGGTCTCTCCATCGTCCAGAGGATCGTCGAGGAGCATGGAGGCCGCGTCTCGGCTGCGAACCATCCCGAAGGAGGCGCCTGCCTGACCGTCCGGCTCCCGCTCCCGGCGGAAGAGTAGAGCCGGTGCCCAGGAACACCATCCTGCTGGTCGAGGACGAGTCGGGAGTCCGCTTCGGCCTGCGGAAGTTCCTCGCCGCCCGCGGCTTCGAGATCCTGGAGGCCGAGAGCTGCGGGGCGGCCGAGGAGCTGTTCCGCGCCTCCCGCCCGGACCTGGTCCTGGCCGACTACCTTCTGCCGGACGGCACCGGCCTCGACCTCCTGGCCCGCCTGCGGCAGGCCGATCCCGGCGTCCCGGTCCTGATCCTCACCGCCCACGCCTCGATCGACCTGGCCGTGCGGGCCATCAAGGAGGGGGCCGAGCAGTTCCTCACCAAGCCGGTCGAGCTGCCGGCGCTGCTCGTCATGGTGCAGCGCCTCCTGGAGAACCAGCGCAACCGGCAGAAGCAGCTCGCTGGCCGCAGCCGCAGCTCGCGCGAGGCGGTCGACCCCTTTCTCGGCCGCAGCGAGGAGATCCGCCGCCTCGCCGAGGCGGCCCGGCGGGTCGCGGCCTCGGACAGCCCCGTGCTGATCGAGGGCGAGACCGGCACCGGCAAGGGCGTGCTCGCGCGCTGGCTCCATGAGCAGGGTCCCAGGTCCGAGGAGGCGCTCGTCGACCTCAACTGCGCCGGCCTCACCGAGGAGCTTCTGGAAAGCGAGCTGTTCGGCCACGAGAAGGGCGCCTTCACCGGCGCCGCCGCGGCCAAGCCGGGGCTGCTCGAAGTGGCGCACCGCGGCACCGTCTTCCTCGACGAGATCGGGGACCTCTCCGCCCAGGTCCAGCCCAAGCTCCTCAAGGTCCTGGAGGAGAAGCGCTTCCGCCGCCTCGGCGACGTCCAGGACCGGAGCGTGGACATCCGCCTGATCGCCGCGACCCACCAGCCGTTGGCGCAGCTCGTCCGCGACCGGCGATTCCGCAGCGACCTCTACTTCCGCATCAGCACCCTGCCGCTGCGCATGCCCGCGCTGCGCGAGAGGATGGAGGACATCCTGCTGCTGGCCGCGCTCCTCCTGGAGCGCCTCGCCCAGGATCTCGGCCGCCCCGCGGCCCGGCTGTCGCCCGCCGCCGAGCAGGCCCTGGAACGCTATCCCTGGCCGGGCAACATCCGCGAGATGCGCAACGTCCTGGAGCGCGCCCTCCTGCTCAACGACGGGACCGTGCTCAACGTCCGCGACCTCCGCTTCGACCGCGTCTCCGGATCGGAGCCCTCGGCCGGCGACACCCATTTCACGCTGCGCGAGCTGGAGGCCGGCTACATCGAGCGGGTGCTCCGCGAGGAGGGCGGCCGGGTGGCCGAGGCCGCGCTCCGCCTGGGCATCCCGAGAAGCTCGCTCTACCAGAAGATGAAGCAGTACGGCCTCAAGTCCCAGGTCTAGAAATCTGTCCAGCCCGTGGACGGGACGGCGGGCGTCCGTTCTCGCCCGCTGCCGTCAAGCTCAATCCCGGCAACGGTTTGAACCGGTTCCCCCGCTCGTGGCACCGGCCTTGCTTTGCGGCGTGCCGGACACGGAGGGATCATGTCTTGCGATTCGATCTGGCAGCCGGGACTCCACTTGGAGGGCTTTGAGGTGGAGGAGCCCACCGCCGAGCTGAAGGCGTTCCTGGAGTGGCGCCGGACCTGTGCGACCTTCCGTCGCGAGATCCAGGCGTCCGCTCCGGGCCGCTCCGTGTCCGACCTTCTTCGCGGCGGAGTCGGCGGCCTCTCCCGGCTCGCCCGCCGTGCCGAGCAGGCGGGTCTGCCCGCCGGTGACCGTGTGCGGCTCGAAGACCTGCGGCGGCGGATCGCGGCCTGGCTGCGGGAGGACCCGGCCGGTCATCCCGGTGCCGGCCGGCTGCTCTGGCAGGAGCTCTGCGGCCTTGCCCAGGCCCTGTGCCGTACCCCCCGGCGGGCCGATCTGAGAGAGCACGACCGCGAGCTCCTGGGCCGGGCTCGCCGGGAGCTCGCCCGCGCGCGGAGCAACGCCCAGTCGCTACCGCCGGCCGTTCGCGTCCTCCTCGACGGCCTTTTCGGGCTCGACGACGAGCTCGACCACCTCCTCGAGCGCCGCCGCGCGGCCCCCGCCGACCTGGAGCCGGTCCTGGCGCGGATCGAGGAGGAGCTCGCCGAGCCCGGCGAAACCATCCATTGAGAGCCGGTCCGTGGCACAATGCGGCGTCCGGGACGCGCATGACCCTCGAAGACCTCGGCTGGAACGACTTCTTTGCTGCCCACTTCGCCCCGTACGACGGGGAGGGTCTGATCCCTGCCCGGGTCGTGGCGCAGCGGGGGATCAACCGGGTGTCGACCGGCCGGACCGAGTTCTTCGTCGACCTGGCCGGCCGCCTGCGCCACGAGCTTGAGATGCCGGGCGCCGCCTCCGGCCATCCGGCGGTGGGCGACTGGCTGGCCGTGCGGCCGCCGACGGGCGAGGGGCGGGGCCTGGTCCACGCCGTCCTGCCGCGCCGCTCGCGCTTCTCCCGCAAGGTGGCCGGCCATCGCACCGAGGAGCAGGTGGTGGCCGCCAACGTGGACACCCTGTTCCTGGTCTCGGGGCTCGACGGCGACTTCAACCCGCGGCGGATCGAGCGCTACATGACCGCGGCCTGGGACAGCGGCGCGCGGCCGGTGGTCGTCCTCAACAAGCTCGACCGCTGCGCCGACCCCGAGCGCTGTCTGCTCGAAGCGCAGGCGGTCTCGATGGGCGTGCCGGTCCACCGGGTGAGCGCGCTGACCGGCGAGGGCTGCGAGGCCCTGCGCGCCTACCTCAAACCGGGCGAGACCGTGAGCCTGCTCGGCTCCTCGGGCGTCGGCAAGTCCACCCTGATCAACCGGCTGCTCGGCCGGGAGGCCCAGCGCACCGGCGCCGTGCGCGAGGACGACGACCGGGGCCGGCACACCACCACCCACCGCGAGCTTCTCGCAGTACCGGGCGGCGGCCTCGTCATCGACACGCCCGGTCTCCGGGAGGTCCAGCTCTGGGAGGCCGACCAGGGGATCGAATCCGCCTTCCCGGACATCGAGGAGCTGGCCGAGTCGTGCCGCTTCGGCGACTGCCGGCACCAGGGCGAGCCCGGCTGCGCCGTCGAGGAGGCGGCGGCCGACGGCACCCTGGCGCCCGAGCGGCTGGAGAGCTACCGCAAGCTCCAGCGCGAGCTGCGCCAGGTCCATCTCCGCCAGGACGAGATGGCCCGCCTGCGCGAGAAGCAGAAGAACAAGGTCCTCCACAAGGCCCTGCGGGAGCACTACCGGCTCAAGCCGCGCGGCGACTGAGCTGCGACCATCCGCCTCTGCGCAATTTCCGTCTCGTTAAGATGCGCTCCTAGTGGTACTTGCGGGCGGCGCCTTGTGGTAAGGTAAGACCATCTGGCAGCAGGTGATAACCGGAGCTGTGGCCATGAAGGGCCGGGTGTCCGGGACTGGAAAGAAGTTGCGGTACGCCTTGGACGCAAGTCCGCTTATGTCAGCCCAGCCATCTGGGGCTTCACATGTCGTCTGTCTATGCAGTCTGTTTCTCTATCTTGCTTCTCTCGAATGTTTCTCCAGGTGCGTGGGTCCCGTCGGGGACGAGTAGGAGACCAGCATGAGTTTCTTTGCCTCCCGCCCAAACCGAATCGCCTTCTTCGTCCTGGCACTGGCGGCGGTGCTTCTGCCCGCGGCGGCCATGGCCCAATACGACATCTATCCGGTCGCCCCGCCCTGTCGGGCCTATGACAGCCGCGGACAGGACGCCGAGCGCACCGTTCCCACCGGACCGCTCGACGCCGGTGTGACCTACACGGTGAAGCTGAGCGACCTCTGCGGACTGCCGCCGAGCGCGGACGGCGTGGCGATCAGCGTGGCGGTTATCGGCGCGGCGGATCCAGGCGACCTGTCCGTCTTCCCGGCGGGAGGAGCACCACTGCTCTTCTCGCCGCAGGTCAACGCCCTGCCTTTCCCGGGAGACGGAGGTAACGGCAAGCCCCAGAACCGGGCGAAGGACTTCCTGGTGGCCTTCGGACCCGACGGCGACATCAGCTTCCGCGCCGACGTCTCGAACTCGGGTAAGTACCACGTCAAGATCGACATCACGGGCTACTTCACCAACACGGTGGTGATGGACGACGCGGCCACGGTGGCGGAGGACGCGGCGGCGACGCCCGTTGATGTCCTGGCCAATGACTCCGATCCCGACGACGCGCTCCTGATCGCATCGGTGCCCACGCCGCCCGTGAACGGCACGGTAGTGCTGACCGGCGGCACTCCGGGTGCTCATACCGGCTTGACCTACCAGCCGAATCCGGACTACTGCAACAACCCACCGGGCACCACGTTGGATACCTTCACCTATGCCCTCACCCTCGGCATGTCGGCGACCGTGAGCATGACCGTGAATTGTGAAAACGATGCGCCCACCGACATCGCCCTGGACAGCACCGATGTCCAGGAAGGCCAGCCGCCGGGGACGCCGGTCGGCAACTTCACGACCACCGACGTCGACGCCGGCGACACCTTCACCTATACGCTGGTCACGGGCACGGGCGACACCGACAACGCCTCCTTCCAGATCGTGGGCAACCAGCTCCAGACCGCGGCGGTGCTCGACCTGGAGACGCAGGCGACCTACAGCATCCGGGTGAGGAGCACGGATGCTGGCGGCCTTTTCTTCGAGAAGGTCTTCACGATCACCCTGGGCGATACCAACGACGCGCCCACCGACATCACCCTCTCACCGTCGTCGGTGCCGGAGAACCAGCCGGTCGGGACCACGGTCGGGACCTTCTCCACGACGGACCCCGACGCGGGCGACACGCACACTTACACGCTGGTCACCGGCGTAGGCGACACGGACAACGGTTCGTTCGCGATCGTGGGTAACCAGCTCCAGACCACGGCGATCTTCGACCTCGAGACGAAGTCGAGCTACAGCATCCGGGTGCGAAGCACGGACGCCGGCAGCCTGTTCTTCGAGAAGGTCTTCACCATCACGGTCACCAACGCCAACGAGGGGCCGACGGACATCGCCCTGAGCGGCTCGACCGTCGCCGAAGGGCAGCCCGCGGGCACGGCCATCGGTACCTTCTCCACGACCGACGTGGACGCCGGCGACACCTTCACCTACACGCTCGTGGCGGGCGTCGGCTCCACCGACAACGCCTCCTTCCAGATCGTTGGCAACCAGCTCCAGACCGCGGCGGTGCTCGACTTCGAGACGAAGCCGAGCTACAGCATCCGGGTGCGAAGCACGGACTCGGGCGGGCTGTTCTTCGAGAAGGTCTTCACGATCACCGCCACCAACGCCAACGAGGCGCCGACAGACATCGCCCTGAGCCCTTCCAGCGTGGCCGAGGGCCAGCCTTCGGGCACGGCGGTCGGCACCTTCTCCACGACCGATCAGGACGTAGGCGATACGTTCACTTACACGCTCGTGGCTGGCGCCGGGTCCACGGACAACGGCTCGTTCACGATCGTGGGCAACCAGCTTCAGACCACGGCGGTGTTCGACTTCGAGACGAAGTCGAGCTACAGCATCCGGGTGCGGAGCACGGATTCGGGCGGCCTTTTCTTCGAGAAGATCTTCACCGTCAGCGTCACCAACGCCAACGAGGGGCCGACGGACATCGCCCTGAGCCCGTCCTCCGTCAACGAGAACCAGGTGTCCGGTACGCCGGTCGGCACCTTCTCCACGACCGACCAGGACGCGGGCGATACGTTCACCTACACGCTGGTGGCGGGCGCGGGCTCGACCGACAACGGTTCGTTCACGATCGCGGGTAGCCAACTCCTGACGGCGGCAATGTTCGACTTCGAGACCAAATCGAGCTACAGCATCCGGGTGCGGAGCACGGATGCCGGAGGCCTGTTCTTCGAGAAGGCCTTCACCGTCACGGTGAACAACCTCAACGAGGGTCCGACGGACATCGCGCTGAGCAACGCGACGCTGGCCGAGAACCAGGCGTCCGGAACGGCGGTGGGCAACTTCAGCACGACCGACCCGGATGTCGGCGACACCTTCACTTACACGCTGGTGGCGGGCGCGGGCTCGACCGACAACGGTTCGTTCACGATCGTCGGCAACCAGTTGCGGACGGCGGCGGTGCTCGATTTCGAGACGAAGTCGAGCTACAGCATCCGGGTTCGGAGCACGGACTCGGGCGGCCTCTTCTTTGAAAAGGTCTTCACGATCACGCTCACCAACGTCAACGAGCAGCCGACCGACATCGCGCTGAGCAACGCGACCGTGGCCGAGGCCCAGGCCGCGGGCACGGCGGTGGGCAACTTCTCGACCACCGATCCGGATGTCGGCGATACCTTCGTCTACACGCTGGTGGCGGGGGTTGGGTCCACGGATAACGGTTCGTTCACGATCGTGGGCAACCAGCTCCAGACGGCGTTGGTGTTCGATTTCGAGACGAAGTCGAGCTACAGCATCCGGGTTCGGAGCACGGACTCGGGCGGGCTGTTCTTCGAGAAGGTCTTCACGATCACGGTCACCAACGTCAACGAGGCGCCGACCGACATCGCGTTGAGCAACGCGACGGTGGCCGAGAACCAGGCTGCCGGCACGGCGGTGGGTAACTTCTCGACGACCGATCCGGACGTCGGCGACACCTTCACCTACACGCTGGCCGCGGGCGTCGGGTCCACGGACAACGGTTCGTTCACGATCGTGGGCAACCAACTGCGGACGGCGGCGATGTTCGACTTCGAGACGAAGTCGAGCTACAGCATCCGGGTTCGGAGCACAGACTCGGGCGGGCTGTTCTTCGAGAAGGTCTTCACGATCACGGTCACCAACCTCAACGAGGCACCGACCGACATCGCCCTGAGCCCCTCGGCGGTGGATGAGAACATGCCTTCGGGCACCGCGGTGGGCACCTTCTCGACCTCGGACCCGGACGCCGGCGACACCTTCACCTACACGCTGGTGGCGGGAGCCGGGAGCACGGACAACGGCTCGTTCACGATCGTGGGCAACCAACTGCGGACGGCGGCGATGTTCGACTTCGAGACGAAGTCGAGCTACAGCATCCGGGTCAGGAGCACGGACTCGGGCGGCCTCTTCTTCGAGAAGGCCTTCACCGTCGCGGTGAACAACGTTCCCGAGGCGCCGGTCGCCGGCCCTGACGGCTTCGATTCCGTTTCCAACACCTTCCTGGAGGTGGATGGCACGTCGGACGAGGCGGAGCCGAAGGTCTACTTCAACGGCACCCTCCTGACCAACGACTTCGACCCCGATGGTCCGACCACGCTCACGGCCGCGCTCAACTCCGCGAGCCCGGGCGCGGTGGTGACGGTCAACGGCGACGGCACGTTCACCTACCTGCCACCGGCGGGGAAGACGGGCACCGACACCTTCACCTACACCGTTTCCGACGGCGTCCTGACGAGCGCGCCGGGCACAGTGACGATCACCTTCAAGCACCGGGTCTGGTACGTGAAGAACGACCATCCCGACGGTGGCCTCGGCCGTTCGACCGATCCGTTCGACACCCTGGTCGAGGCGGAGACGGCCTCGGCGGCGAACGACACGATCTACGTCTTCCGCGGCGACGGCACGGTCGCCAAGCAGAACAACGGCATCACGCTGAAGAACGGTCAGCGTCTGATCGGCCAGGGCGTGGCCCTCACCGTGCCGGTCAGCCTGAACGGCGGTCCGGCCTCGACTCAGCTGAAGGTCGTGGGTACGCACCCGCTGATCCACAACAACACGGACGACGCGGGTGAGGACAACGGCGTGGTGGTGAGCGCCACCGCGGCCAGCCTGACCGGCATCGAGATCCGCGGCCTCAGCATTCAGGGCCGTGACAACGCCATTGACGTGACGGCCACTGGCGCCAACAACGCCGGCGTGACGATCCAGGACAACCTGATCGCCTCCGATCCCACGACGGGGCTGGAGGGCATTGACGTCAATGCCAACAGCACGGGCACGGTGACGCTGGCGGTCGATAACAACACCCTGGTGGCCAGGGGCAACGCCATCGACATCGCGCGCACCAACGGGACGATGTTCATCACCGGGTTCGCCAACAACGTGGTCTCGGGGAATACGACGGGTTCGGGAATCGTGGTGACCGGCCCCGCGATCTTCGACTCCAATACGAGCACCGGCGCCCTGGATGTCGTGCAGGGCGGCTCGACCGTGATCGGTCAATCCGGCAACGGAGTCAGCGGCGGCGGTCTGGTCCTGAGCTCGGTCTCGGGGAACCTCCACTTCACCGACCTTGACATCTACAGCGATGGAGCCGCCGGTGGACTTTCCGTGACGGGGACCGGTGCCTTCACCGGAGCGACGGGCACGCAGATCGCGGTGGATTCGGCGGCCGGGACCTTCGACTCGAACGGCGGTCCGGCGGTCAGCATCAACAACGCTTCGGTCAGCCTGCCGCTCGGCTTCCTGCGCAGCCTGAACTCGACGACGACCGGCATCTCGCTGGTCAACGCCTTCGGCGGCGTCGGTTCGACCGCCCTCTCGGTCAGCAACGGTCAGATCACCGATCCTTCGCCCGGTGCTTCGGGAACCGCGGTCAACATCAGCGGCGGCAACGGCAACATCACGATTGACATCCCGATCACCAACAACTCGGGCAATGCGGTCGCCATCACGGGCCGCACCAGCGACACGGTGTCCTTCCCCAAGGCGATCGCCGAGACAGGGAGCGGCATCTCGCTGACAACCAACACGGGCGCGACGATCAACTTCACAGGTGCCATCACGGCGAGCACGGGGGCCAACGCGGCCTTCACCGCCACCGGCGGCGGCACCATCACGGCGACGGACACGACGAGCACGCTGACCACCACGACGGGCACGGCGCTCAACGTGGCGAACACGACGATCGGCGCGGCGGGCCTGAAGTTCCGAAGCATCTCGTCGAACGGAGCATCCAGCGGCATTGTGCTCAGCAGCACGGGTTCGAGCGGAGGATTGACGGTGGCTGGCAATGGTGGGACGTGCACGATCGCCACTCCCACGTGTACCGGTGGAACGATTCAGGGTTCCTCGGGCGCTGGTATCAACCTCACCAGTACTGCGGCGCCCAGCCTTTCACTCATGCGCGTGACGGGCGGTGGCGATGATGGCATCCGGGGCAGCAGCGTGACCGGGTTTACGCTTGCCAACAGCCTTGTCACGAACAACGGCAATGCGCTGGGTGAGCACGGGCTCGACTTCTCGGGTCTGACCGGCAGTGCGAGCATCACGAATTCTGTGATCAGCGGGTCGTTCAACAGCAACGCATCGATCCGGAACAGCAGCGGCACGTTGACCCTGTTGGCGGTGACGGGAAGCACGTTCAGCAACAACGTTTCGACCAGCGACGGCGACGGCCTCCTGTTTGAAGCATCCGCCACCGCGAACATGTCCATCAACGTTTCGAACAGTACGTTCAGCGCCCATCAAGGTGATCACTTCCAGGCAGCGGCGCTCAATAGCGGCATCCTGAACATCGTCTTCTCGAACAACACGCTGAGTGGTGGGCATGCTGCTCCACTCGGCCAAGGCATCACAATCAACGCTGCAACGGGGGTCCCCGGATACTCCGGCTCGGTTACATATGACCTCAACGGCAACACGATCAACGGGGCGATCTCGAACGCCATCATGGTCAACCTGGGTACTTCCGCCGCCGGGAGCACGTTTGCCGGACAGATCCGCAACAACATCATCGGCACGAGCGGCTCGGCGCTCTCTTGCTCGACCCAGGCGAATGGCATCAACGTGGAGGCCCACGGCAATGGAACCCACACGGTTTCGGTCACGGGTAACACGATTCGCCGGTGCTTCGATCGTGGCATCAGCATCCTGGCGAATGACGGAAACGGTGTTCTCAACCTGACCGCGACCAACAACACCGTGACTGAAATGAGCGATACCAATGGCGTGACAGGTACACCGCGGGAGGCGTTCATTCTTCAGGCTGGTTCTACGACTACCAACGTCTTCGGTCAGGTCGATAGTCACTCCGTCTGCATGAATCTTTCCGGCCCGTCCGGCAGCCTGATCGGAGGAGCCTTCAAGAACGGTGACATCCGGACTCGCCAGCGGTTCCGCACCAGCGTTCGGATGCCCGGTTACGCAGGCTCTCCGTTCGACACGGCCGCGGTGATAGCCTTCCTCCAAGGCAACAACCCCGGAACCACTGCGACGGCAACCGCGCAAGATGACGCAGGAGTTACGACGGACGGTTACTTTGGCGGCGCGGCCTGCCCGCTGCCCTAGACTAGGCCCGAGCAAAGGGGCGCCCATACTGAAGGGCGCCCCATTTTCTAAAGGAGGGATATGTGGCTGAGCCGTTCCTCTCTGAAGTCAGAATCATGAGCTTTGTGTTCGCCCCAAAGGGTTGGGCGCTATGCAACGGTCAACTCTTACCGATCAACCAGAACCAGGCGTTATTCTCGCTGCTCGGTACGACCTTCGGCGGAGACGGCCGAGTCAACTTCGCACTGCCTGACCTGCGCGGAAGAACGCCGATTCATGTCGGCGGTGCCCATACCTTGGGAGAGCGGGGAGGCGAGCAGTCGCATACACTTTCGATTGGCGAATTACCGACCCACACCCACACAGGCATGGCATCTCCTACGAACGGCGACAGCCCCTCGGCCGGCAACAATGTGCTCGGTGGCGCTCTGAATACCTATCGGGGGGCGGACAACCTCATCTCTTTGAACGCCGGAACAGTAACCAACGTTGGCGGGAGTCAGGCTCACCTTAACATGCAGCCGTTCCTTACTCTTTCTTTTTGTATTGCTCTGCAAGGCATCTTCCCGAGCCCGACCTAGAGGAGATCGCAATGGCACAACCGTACGTCGGTGAGGTCCGAATGTTCGCAGGGAACTTCGCTCCAGCTGGTTGGATGTTCTGCGAAGGGCAACTGCTTCCAATATCGGAGAACGAAACCCTGTTCCAACTGATCGGCACTACCTATGGAGGAGATGGGGAAAGCACGTTTGCGCTGCCGGACTTGAGAGGACGCATTCCACTTCACCAGGGCAATGGGCTCATTCTTGCCGAGACAGGTGGCGTCGAGGAGATCACGTTGACCGTGGGTCAAATCGCAGCGCATAGTCATCCCCTGCTCGCGTCTACTGGGCCTGGCACAAGCAATACTCCAGTGACCAACGTGACGGCAGAGTCGGCATCCATCTCGCTCTACATCGAAGACGCGCCGAATGCGAACCTGAATCCACAGGCCATGACGTCAACCGGTGGTAGTCAGCCGCACACCAACTTTCAGCCCTATCTCTGCGTCAACTTCATCATTTCACTGTTCGGGATCTTCCCGTCGCCGACCTAGGAGGAGACATGGCCGATCCGTTTGTAGCAGAGATCCGTATTTTTCCGTTCAACTTTGCACCGAGAGGTTGGGCTTGGTGCGATGGCCAACTCTTGCCGCTGTCCCAGAATACAGCCCTGTTCTCACTTCTTGGTACGACATACGGTGGAAATGGCAAGAGCAACTTCGCCTTGCCTGATCTCCAGGGAAGGGCGCCCATGCATCCGGGGCAAGGGCCAGGGCTGTCGCTTCACGATCTGGGTGAAACTGGCGGCTCTGAGACGGTGACTCTCCTCGAATCCGAGATACCGGCTCACGCGCACGCAATCCGCGCGTCGTCGGACGACGGAGATCTCAAGGCTCCAACACCTTCGCGTTCCCTTGCGCGGTCCATTGGTGGATTTGCCTATCAGTCGTCGACCTCCGGCCTTCAGGCGATGTCCGGTAATGCCCTCGCGCCCGCCGGCGGCGATCAGCCGCATAACAACCTGCAGCCGTACCTCACCTTCTACTTCTGCATCGCTCTCCAGGGCGTCTTCCCGCCCCGGGGCTAGCGAGGTTTCTGGGTGGCAGGGGGGAGACCCCCTGCCTTTTAGTTTGAAGTTTCTAAATATGCAAGGAGGGTTCCCGGATGCGCGTCTTCGACGGAGGGCAGGCTGGTCTGGGGCGTCGTGAGTTCCTGGCTCTGGGGTCGGCAGGGCTTCTGACTCTTTGCTTCGGAGGAGCGGTGGAGGCCCAGTCCATCGCCTTGGAGACGGCGACTCAACTCATGCCCGTCGGCTATCTCGACGGCAGCGGGGAGGCGCCTCGGCTCCGCAGGCTGCCGCTCCGCATCCGGCAGCCCCGCGCTGCGCCTCAGGCCGGCTACGCTACGGAGTACGCGATCGTCCCGGCCGCCAGCCTGCCGATGGGGGATACACAACTCATCGGCCAGCCGCTGCGCTTGACGGTTCACGGTCTCTATCCGCCCGGCGGGCTGCTCCCGAAGTATCGCGGTGAGCTTCCTCTGGCGATCGACTTGGATGTGCTCTTCCCTTCGCCGGACCCGGCGTTCCCGGAGCCGATCCGGTTCTTTGCCTGGAGCTTCCGCCGGCAGCTCGGCTGGAACCCGAGCCCGCCGGTAAGCTTCGTTTTCCCACTCGACTGGAGCGCTCTGCCCGAGCTCTCCATGCGGGTCGTTCCCGCGGACGGCAGCCCGGTGAGAACCTTCCGGACCCGCTTCACCTTCGACCAGGAGGCCGGCCAACCCCGGCTGCTGCGCGGCACGTACGCGCTCGGGACCTCGCCGAACGCCTGGCGGTCCGCCGTGGCGCTCCAGGATCTCGGGCCCGGGACCCCCGCGAGCCTTGTCTCGGTGCTGATCTCGATGGAGCCGGAAGCCGAGGCGCCTTGACAAACGCCAGCCTCCGTCCGATCCGCGAGGAGGACATGGAATTCCTCTCCCGCCTCTATGCCTCGACCCGGGCGGACGAGATGGCCATGGTCGTGGACTGGAATGACGAGCAGAAGGAGGCCTTCCTCCGAATGCAATTCCAGGCTCAGCACGCCTGGTACCAGGAGCACTACGTCGGCGCGCAGTTCGATCTTCTGCTCGTGGACGGAGCTCCTGCCGGCCGCCTCTACGTCCACCGGCGAGAAGCCGAGATACGGCTGATGGACATCTCCCTGCTGCCTGAGTTCCGCGGTTCCGGAATCGGAACGAAGCTGCTGCGCGAGCTGATGAGCGAGGCCGAATCCACGGGCATGCCGCTGACCATCCACGTCGAGAAGTACAACCCCGCCATGCGCCTCTATCTGAGGCTCGGTTTCAAACCGATTGACGACCGCGGTCCCTACGACCTGATGGAGTGGCGGTCGGCCTACGGCGCAGGCTTGTCGGAAGGCTGACAAGCTTATCTTCGGCGAGACAACCTTGTTTGCCGGCCGGTAGCCTTGATTTGCCGCGGATAACGTTGCCTGGGCTCCTGATAACGTTATCCTGCCGCCAACAACCTTGTCCTGGAGGCCGGCAAGGTTGTTTTGCCGCCGACAAGGTTGTCGGTGGCGAGCCAACGTTGTTTTCCCGTCCGGCAAGCTTATCTGCGACGAAACAGCCTTGTATGTCGGCCGGTAACCTTGATTTGCCGCGGATAACGTTGTCCTGGCTCCCGCTAACGTTATCTTGTCGCCGACAACCTTGTCCTGGAAGCCGACAAGGTTGTTTTGCCTCCAACAAGCTTGTCGGGTTCCCGATAAGGTTAGCGGGCGGTGGATAAGCTTGTTGCGCCCTGGATACGTTGAGGTTCTCTTCCGCCAAGCTTGTTTTCCGGCAGATAAGCCTGTCTTGCCACCCGCCAAGCCCGCGGAGCGCCAGATAACGTTGGCGCGCCCCCGACGATCTTACCGAGCTTCAGGATTCGGGAGAGCGGATCGGGATCAATTGAACACGGCTTCGTAGCGCATCCCCTTCTCGTCGGGGCCGATGGTGACCAGGAAGATCTCCAGCGGTCCCATCGTCTCGTGCTCCAGGCGGTAGATCGCCTGCTGGAGCGCGGCTCCGCGCGGGCCTCGGAGGTGGATGGAGAAGGGCTGCTTGCGCGGGCCTCCGTGCGGCTCGTGCAGGAGCACCTCGTAGAGCTCCGTGTCCAGCGACTGGCCGTCTCCGAGCTGGATGCGGAACGTCGAGCCGAGTTGGTCCGAGAAGGACGACGGGGTCAGATCCTGCAACATGCCGTAAGCCTCCGGAAGGAAAGCCCTACTCTACAGGAAACGGGGGCACGGAACTTGCTCCTTCAGCCTCCGGGCCATGGGCACCGTCGTTCCCTCTTCGTCTGTCGCGCTGGTGGACGCCCACGTCCATTTCCACGACTGCTATGACCTGCAGGCCTTCCTGGAGGGCGCGCTGCGCAACATCCGGAAAGGCGCGGACGAGTTGGGTCTTACACAGTGGACCGGGTTTCTGCTGCTGGCCGAGTCCGCGGGCGCCCGCTGGTTCCAGAGATGGCGAGACGATCCGAGGTTCGAGGCGACGAGGGAGGCGGAGTCCCGGGTCGCCCTGGAGCGGCTCGTCCTGATCGCGGGCCGGCAGATTGTGACCCGCGAAAGGCTGGAGGTCCTGGCGCTCGGCAGGGACCTGGAGGTGCCGGACGGCCTGCCTCTGAGGGACACGCTTGAGCGGGTCCGCGAGAGCGGGGCGCTTCCCGTGCTGCCCTGGGGCTTCGGCAAGTGGTGGGGTCGGCGTGGACGCGTCGTCGCCGAGGCGCTCCGTCAGGACGGCGAGCTGTTCCTGGGCGACAACGGCGGACGTCTCGGTCCTGATCCGGCGCTCTTCCGCCGGGCCCGAAAGCTTGGCGTCCGCCTGCTGCCTGGCTCCGACCCGCTGCCATTCTCCCGGCATGCCGGTCTCGCCGGGTCCTATGGATTTGTCCTGCCTCATGCCGTGGACCTGGACCGGCCGGCCGAAACCCTGCTCCAGCGGATCCGGGAGTCGGGCCAGCCTCGCGCGTTCGGGCGCCGGGCGGGCCTGCCTCGATTCCTGCGGGATCAGGTCGGAATGCAACTCGAGGTCGCGTCATGACCGATCTCCTGGTCATCGGCGGCGGCTTCCAGGGCGCCATGCTGGCGTTGGAGGCGGCCCGGCGCGGCCTCTCTACGGTGCTGCTGGAGCGGGACGACTTCGGCGGCGCGACCTCGGCGAACAGTCTGCGGATCGTCCACGGCGGTCTCCGCTATCTCCAATCCCTCGACCTGCTCCGCTTCCGGGAGTCGGTCGCCGAGCGTCGCTGGTTCCTGCGTCACTTTCCCGATCTCGTCCGGCCCCTGCCTTGCCTGATGCCCCTCTACAGCCCCCCGCGCGGCGGCTGGCTACGGCGGCTGGCCGTGTTCCGCGCGGCGCTGGCGCTCAACGGCCGGCTGGCGCGCGAGGAGCTGCTTCCACCGGACCGGGTGCTCGGCGTCTCCGAGACGGTGGAGCTCTTTCCAGGCGTGGACCGGAAAGGGCTGGCCGGGGCCGCGCTCTGGCACGATGCGGTATTGACTGACCCTCAGAGGGTCGTCCACGAGACATTGCGCTGGGCCGGGCGGTGTGGCGCTCGCTTGCTGAACCGGATGGAAGCCGTCGAGCTGCGGACCGACGGCCGGGCGGTGACCGGTCTCCGTGCTGTCGGGCAGGAGTCGGGCGAGTCCTTCGAGCTGCGCGGCCGGACCGTGGTCAACTGCGCCGGACCCTGGTGCCGGACGATCGCGGCTCTGTTTGACCGCGATCTGCCGGAGCTGTTCCAGCCGTTGCTCGCGTTCAATCTGCTTCTCGACCGGGAGCCGCTGTCGCAGGCCGCTCTCGCCGTCGCCGCTCCCGGTTCCCAGACCTGGTTCCTGCTGCCGGCCGACGGCAAGGTCCTCGCCGGGACCTTCTATGTATCGGCGTCGCCAGGCTCCGTCCCGGACGAGGAGGCCATCGCGGCGTTTCTCCGGGAGCTGAACGCCGCAGTTCCGGGATGGGACGTGCGACCGGAGCACGTCGTCCGGGTCTGTCACGGATGGCTCCCGGCGCGGGCCGAGGGCTCGGCCGTGCCCGCTTCCCGTCCCGTGGTTCACGACCATGGCGCGGCCGGCGGACCGGAAGGGCTCTTCAGCGTCTCCGGCGTCAAGCTCACTACGGCGCGCGCGGTTGCCGAGAGGGCCCTCGGACAGATCCTCGCGGCGCGTGGCGAGGATCGGCTGGAGATGGCCGGATGACGATCGCCATGGCCGGAATCCGGGAGACGCCCGACGTCGAGACCTCGTCCGATGACTACGCCGGCCGGTTCGCCGGCGAGGTCGGGCAGTGGTTCCTCGACGTCCAGAGCGCCGCCGTCCTCGACCTGCTCTCGCCCTGGAAGAATGCGAGTGTGCTGGAGGTCGGCGGCGGCCATGCCCAACTCGCTCCCGCCCTGGTCGAGCGGGGGTATCGGGTGACGGTCGCCGCCAGCGAGGAGGCCTGCCGGGCCCGGCTCGACCGCGCGCTGCCGGCCGGATCGTTCGGGTTCCAGGCGTGCGATCTGCTGGACCTGCCGTTCCCGGACCGCTCGTTCGACGTCGCAGTCTCGATCCGGCTGCTGACCCATCTCGACCGCTGGCGCGAACAGGTGGCCGAGCTCTGCCGGGTGGCCGACCGAGCTGTGGTCGTGGACTATCCGGACTCGCGGAGCTTCAATCGTCTCTACGACCTCCTGTTCTCCTGGAAGAAGGCGGTCGAGGGCAACACCCGCGCCTACCGCACCTTCGCGCCGGGCGAGATCGCGGCCGAGGCGGCGCGGCACGGTTTCGGCCGGCCGGCCGAGCGCCGCCAGTTCTTCCTGCCGATGGTCGCGCACCGGGCGCTCCGGAACGTCCGGCTCTCGCGTCTGGGCGAGGGTGCGGCCGTCGGCTTGACCCGGTGGCTGGGGTCGCCGGTCCTGTTACGCGTGGAGAGAGAAGCGAAATGAAGGTCCTGGTCACGGGCGGCACCGGCTTCACCGGCAAGGCCCTGGTCCGCCGTTTGATCGACCTGGGCCACCAGGTGGTGGCCCTCGACTCTAAGGAAGGGCTCAAGACGCGGGAGATCCGCGACTGGGGCGCGGAGGTCATCCTCGGGAGCGTCACCGACATGGACGTGGTGCGCCGGGCGGTCCGGGGCGCCGAGGTGGTCCACCATGTGGCGGCGGCGTTCCGGGAGATGGATGTCCCGGAGAGCCACTACTACGACGTCAACGTCAACGGCACCCGGAACGTCTTCCAGGCGGCGCTCGACGAGGGGGTGCGCAAGGTCGTCTCCTGCAGCACGTGCGGCGTGCATGGCAACGTCGACCATCCGCCGGCCGGCGAAGAGGCTCCCATCCAGCCCGCCGACTACTACCAGCGCACCAAGTGGGAGGCCGAGCCGGTCGCGCTGGAGTTCTCCCGGCGAGGCCTGGGCACCACGATCCTCCGGCCGGCCGCCATCTACGGCCCGGGCGACCCCGAGCGCTTCCACCTCATCTTCAAGCGGGTCGCGAAGGGCACCTTTCCCATGTTCGGCAGCGGCCGGACGCTCTACCACCCGCTCTACATCGACAACCTCGTCGATGCCTTCGTCCTCGCCATGGAGGACGGCCGGGGCGACGGCGAGGCCTATCTCATCGCCGACGAGCAGTACCTGGAGATCGAGGATCTCGTGCGCCGCGTCGGCCGCGCTCTCGGGGTGGAGGTGAAGATCCCGCACTTCCCGGCCTGGCCCGTGGTCGCGGTCGGCCACGTGGTCGAGAAGGCCTGCAAGCCGTTCGGCATCGTCCCCCCCATCTTTCCGCGCCGGGTGGACTGGTATCGCCAGAACCGGGCGTTCCGCATCGACAAGGCCCGGCGCGACCTGGGCTACCGGCCGCGGGTCGGCATCGACGAAGGTCTGCGCAGGACTGCCGAGTGGTACCGGCAGGAAGGCCTGTTGTGAAGTCTTCTTGCCCTTTCCGGCCTTCATGGCCTGGAGGGATGAACATGCTTCGCCGTTTCGTTTGTCTCGTGCTGTTGGGAGGATGGGCGGTAAGCCGCGCGTTGTCCGCGACGACCCTGGCTCCGGCCTATGACCTGGAGGGACCCGGCCTCGCGGTCGTCCATGCGGGGGTCGGGCTGCAGGGCTGGAAGAAGGAGCCCCGGAAGATCGTCGTGAACGTGCCCGCGCCGGTCGAGCTGGCGCTGCTCTACTGGACCGGGCGCGACCATCCCTGCCCGCCGGACCCGGAGACCGGGGTCTGCGGAGTGCCCTCGGAGCCCTACCGCGACCAGGTCCTGAAGCTCGACGGCGTGCCTCTCGCCGGCACCCTTGTCGGCACGGAGTTCCAGCCGGACACCAGCCGCGGCCCGGTGCTCAACATCGGCTACATGGCGGACGTGACCGAGACGGTGCGCGCCCGGGGCCCGGGCCGGCTGTCCTTGACGATCGCCGACGGCGACCCGGCGAGCAACCTGGCCGACCTCGACGGGGCCGGGCTCCTCGTGGTCACCCGCGATAGCGACCCGGACCTGCCCGCCGCCCGGGTGATCGTGTTCCAGGGCCTGGACTTCGCGTACGGGGAGGACCGGACTCCGGGGCCCACGCAGGTCACGGAAGCGATCACCTTCAACCATGGAGCCGCGACCGCCAACCGCGCCGGAGCGGTGGTGATCTTCGTGGGCGACGACGGCAGCAAGGGTCCGGACCGCATCGACATCAGCACCTCCAAGGCCAGGCTGTTCAACCGGATCGACGGCTCGTCGGGCGCGAGCTGGGACGCCGACCGCTTCCCGGTGACGGTGCCCGGAGGCACCCTGTCCACGACCGTCCGCCTCGCGTCCGAGCCCTGGGGGAAGAACCCCGACTCGATGCTCTGGGTGATGGCCGCCCTGTGGCTCCCGTCGCCCGTGCCGAGCGGCTGCCCGCCCTCCTACTGGCGCCGGGACCAGGAGCAGTGGAAGTATCCCGGCCTGCCGCCGACGCAGAAGATCCGGTTCGTCTTTCCGGCCGCGATCCCGTATGGAGACGTGGCGGAGGTGACGCTCCGCGCTGCCTTCAGCTTTCCCGACGAGGACGGGCTCCTCGGCGCGGTCAAGGAACTGGTCCGGGAGGGCGGGGCGGCGATCTACAACAGCGCCCACTACAGGATCGAGTACCCGTGGACCCGGACGCAGGTCCTCACCCGGGTCGGGGAGGCTCTGCAGAGTCGCGATGAGGCCAGGATCCGTGCCCTGGCCGACGAGCTCGGAGCCGCCAACGACGCCGGCTGTCCTCTCCATTAGCTCACCAATTCAGATCCTTCTCGTAGCCCAGACGGATCAGCATGTCGCCGGCCAGCTCCTTGAAGACCCGCTTCTCCTCGTCGCCGAAGTGGTTCTTCCAGTCGCCGGCGATGCCCTTGCGGTAGAACCGCTTGCGGTCCTCCTTGCCGGGCTCCCGGCCGGCGTAGAAGCGGAAGGAGGAGCGCCGCAGGAGGTCGTCGATCCGGTCGGGATCGGCGGGCAGGTCGAGGAACTCGAACAGCTCGCGGACGCACGGCGCGCCGTCCTCCAGGAGCCGCTCGTAGGCGCAGGCGAAGAGCGGACATCGGCCGGCGTGCTCCAGGTGGGCCTCCATGTCCCGCCGCCACGCCCGCACGCCCTCGGCGAAGTCGAACGGCTTGCGGCCGTAGTCGCGCAGGAAGAACCTGTCCGAGGTCACCACATCGCGGCCGTCGCGGTAGATCACGATCAGCTTCGAGTTCGGGAAGATCTCCCGGATCCTGCCGATGTTGTGAACGTTGCGCGGCGACTTCTCCAGCAGGTAGCGCCGCGGCCGGAGGAGGTCCTTCTGGACGTGGAAGAACTGATCGATGTACTCCTCCGGCGGCTCGACCCGCTTCAGGTTCCGCCGCAGCACCAGTTGGTCGAGCAGCGGGAGGTCCGGCAGGGTGGCCGGCCTCTCCTCCTTCCTGAGCGAGAGCGCCGGCTTGGTGCGTTTGAGCACCGGCGCCGCCAGGCGCTTCAGGTGATGGGCGAGGAAGCTCTTCGTCCCCCCTTCGCTCCAGGGCGTCTGCGAGAAGAGCCGCTCGGTCCTCGCCACCGGGTCGGGCTCGGCCCAGCCGAGGTGGAACAGGTTGGTCTCCATCAGACCCCGCACGTCGGGGTGCAGGCTCAGCAGGTTCAGCAGCCAGGTGCTGCCGCTCTTCCGATGGCCCACGATGAACGCGAAGCCGTGACCGTTGCTCGTCATTCGCTTTCCCCCAACTCGTAGATCCGGACGATGGGGCCCTTGCCGCCCCAGTCCGCGGGATCGAAGGCGCGGACCAGCCGCTCCTTCTCGAGGCCGCGATAGAAATGCACGAAGGACGGGAAGCCCGCTCCCTCTCCGCCTTCGAAGTACCGTCTCCGGGCATCGCTGTTCGTCACCACGAAGCGGATGCCGTCCCTCCGATACTCCTCGACGCTCTCCGGCTGCCGGTTGACCAGCGGGTTGCCCATGTCGAGGTCGACCGGATTGCCGCGCAGCTCGGCGTCGCTCTTCTCGCGCGGCAGCCACCAGGGGTGGCCGAGCTCGACGAGGTCGAACGCGTCCGGCGACGGGTAGCGCCGCAGCAGGTCGAGCCGCCGGCCCTGGGCGCGGGTGAACGGGCTCGGCGGCAGGCTCCGGAGGAGCGCCTGCTGGCGCGCCGCGGAGCGCGGGTCGGGCGGCAGAGCGGGCCCGTAGTCGTCTAGCAGGACGCGCGAGTCCCGCGGCAGGTTGCGGACGATCCACTCGTAGGACACGGTCCGGCTGTCCTGCCGGGTGATCTCCCGGTTCGTTTCGGCCGCCTCGACCAGGGTCGGGATGCAGGCAAGGCCGACGAGCGCCGCCGCGACGCCCTTCCGCCGGCCGAGGAGGAGCGCCCCCGGCCAGGTCAGAGTGGTGAGGATCGGGTAGACCGCGTTCAGGTGCCGCGGCTGGACGTGGAAGGCCGCCACCGTGATGGCCGCGAAGAAGTAGATCAGGATCGGGACGGCCACCAGCGCCGCGTACCAGCGCGTTTCGCGAGATGCCAGCGCCGCGCCGAAGCCGAGCACGGCGAGCGCGGTCAGCGGCAGCCCGAAGCCCTTCTGTGCGGTGAGCACGTCCACGAACGAGGCGCTCGCTCCGCCGAGCGCCTCCGGGGTGCCGGGCTGGAACTCCACCCGGCTGTCGGGCTCGAACAGGACCTGGTCCGGCTCCGGCCGGAAGGTGTGCTTCAGTTGCCGGACGTTCTCCCGCATCCAGGTGGGATCGAGGAGGTTGTACGGCGAGGTCAGGAAGAACCCGGCCGCGAAGAGCCCGGGCACCAGGGCGGCGCGCAGCAGGGCCGTCCGCCACGGAAGTCTGTGACTTGCGCCGTTCCACAGCTCCATCAGGCCGTACGCCGGCACGAGCACGAGGCCGTAGTAGTGCGCGCCCATGGCGACCCCGGCGAGCAGCGCGGCGAGCAGGAACGGCCGCCAGCCCGGATCGTCGCGGGTGCGCAGGTAGACCAGGAGCGAGAGGGCGATGAAGAAGCCGCCCTGCACGTCGCTCTTCATGGTCTGCGAGGAGGCCACCATCGGCGCCAGCACCGCCGCGACCAGGGCCGCCGCGAGCCCGGCCCGCTCGCTCGCGAACGCGCGCCGCGCGAGGAGGTAGACCACCCAGACCGTGGCCACGCCGAAGGCCAGCACGACCAGCCGGCCGATCAGCAGGAACGGGCCCGGCGTGGTCAGGAAGTAGGCCCCGAACTCTTCGGTGGAGCCGAACCGACCCACCAGTCTCCCGGCCGCGTAGAACAGGCCGTAGGCGAGCAGCCAGAGGTACATGGGCAGCGCCGGCTTGTGGAACCAGTGCGGGTTGAGATCGCCGGTGCCCATCGCCATCGACCGCTTCATGAAGTGGAGCTCGTCGCCGTAGTAGGAGAACGGCAGGTCGTGGAACACCCCCCACAGCCGGAGGCCGGCGGCGAGGAGCAGGATGCCGGTCAGGGCGAGCGTCGTCCGGCTCATGACGCCCTGTGGATGCTGAACACTGCGTTCAGGCCGGCCGGCTCGAGGTCGATCTCCCTCAGCCGGGCCGGCCGCTCCAGGTCGTACAGCGCGATCCGCGTCGGCAGGCGGGGCGTCTCCTTGAACCCGTGCCGGATCCAGCTCAGGTTCTGCTTCAGCTTCGTCGGCCTCAGCTTGCTGAAGCCGACCCAGGCGAGCCGTCCGTCGTCCGGGAGGTGAAGGCCGCGGCACCAGCCGAGCGGCCGGTCGTCGTCGGGCTCCATCAGCCCGTTGAGGTCGAGCTCGCGTCGCTCTCCGGTCGCGAGGTCGAACGAGACCACGTGCCCGTCCACGGCCGTGAAGACCACCCGGCCGCCGCTCACGCAGCCGTCGTGGATGCCCTGGATCCCGATCCGGAACGGCTCCCCATCACCGTCGAGCGGCGCCGCGTCGCGCTGCTCGAAGCGGGTCACCCACGGCCGGCCGTCCAGGAAGAAGACATAGTTGGGGTGCGAGCGGTGGGGCTTCGTGGTCGGCACCTTGCGGTAGTCGACGCCGCGGTCGAAGCGCTCCCAGACGTCGCCGCCCAGGACGCTGGTGAGCCGGATGAGCCCGCCTTCGCGGTCGATCTCGGCCACCGCGTCGAGGCCGGTGACCGCCACGAAGAGCGTGCCGTCCGGTCCCGGCGTGACGTGGTGGAGGTCGTTGAAGCACGGCAGCGAGATCACCCGCCGGATCGCGAAGCCCGGGAGGGCGCACTCGAGCACCTCGGTCTGGGTGCAGAGCCACATTGTGTCGCCGTCCACCGTGGCCGCCTTGAAGATGTGGGACGGCTGGTCGTCCGGGCAGTGCCCGGGCGGCGTCCGGTACTCCAGGACCCGCTCGGCGCGGCCGGACTCCGGATCGACGCGGGCCACGACGGCGGTGCGGAAGCGGTTCCACTCCTCCTGGTCGAGAAGCGTCCGCTTCTGCTCGCCACCCACGGCCCAGAGGGGCCCGTTCACCGGGAGCCTCCGACCAGGAACCGGAAGACCTCGACCCACTTCGCCGGCTTGAGGTAGACGAACGTGCGCACGCCCACCGTCCGTCGCGCCGCATAAACCATGGCCACGTTCATGACGATCAGGGTGACGGCCGTGGAGAGCGCCACCCCGTGCCCGCCCCAGAGCCGGCCGAGCGTCACGCCGAGGGCCAGCTTGAGGACGGCGCCGGCGAGCGTGATGTGGAGGAGCTTCACGTGGTGGCCGCTCATCTGGAGGACGTAGCCGGCCGAGCCCGAGGCCGTGTCCCAGAGCGTGCCGACGGCGAGGATCAGCAGGACCGTCCAGCCGCCGACGTAGGCGTCGCCGAACGCGAGGCGCAGGAGCGGCCGGCCGAACAGGAGGATGCCGGCCAGGGCGGCGACCGCGAGCAGGCCGACGGCGGTCGAGGCGGTGCGCGTCAGGCGCTCCATCTCCTGCCGCCGGCCGTCCGCGTGCAGCACCGACAGCTCCTGCGGGATCAGGAAGTTGGCGATGCCGGACAGCGCGGCCATGATCTGGATCACGCGCGCGGCGATGCCGTAGACCGCGATGCCCAGCTTGTCGTCCGGCCGCGCCCAGGAGAGCAGCCAGAGGTCGGACGAGAGGAAGAGCACGGCGACGGCGGCGCGCAGACCCATGGCGGTGCTGGTGCCGAGGATCGTGCGCACGCCCGGCGGCAGTTGGGCCTCGCGGTCCTCGGACGCCTCGCCCGGCGTAGTCCTCGGGAGCACGGCGGCGTAGGCGAGCACGACGCCCACCTGGGCCGCGATGTAGACCGTGACCAGCATCTCCCAGGGCAGGTCGTGCCGGCCCGCGAGCCAGAGGATCACGAAGCCGCCGAAGAGGAGCGCCCGGGGCACGAACGTGCCGAGCGGCGCGGCCACCGAGTAGAACCGGAACGACCGCACGTAGGCGTCCATGAGCTGGCCGAGCGAGGAGAGCGCCGCGGCGGAGATCAGGAACGGCGCGGCCGTGGCGAGGTCGGGCGCGTGGAGGCTCCGCGAGACCAGCGGCCAGGCCAGGACGAGCGGCGGCGCGATGAGCGCCCAGATCCCGATCTGGATGCCGAGGAGGCGCTGGCGCAGCAGCGACGTGGCTCTCTCGCCGCCCCGGCCGCGGCTGATCGGCGCGAAGCGCAGCGTGGCCGGGCCGAGGCCGAGCTGGAGGACCAGCCCGAGCGCGGTGATCGCCTGGAGCAGCATCAGGTAGGACGCGACCTGGTCCGGCCGCGCCACGCGCACCAGGAGCATGCTGCCGCAGAAGCCCAGGGCCATGCCGAGGAAGTGGCTGGCGGCGAACAGGGCGCCGCCGCGGCGCAGGCGGCTGTGGCTGACCCGGCTCCCGGCGCTTACCGGGCGGGGTAGAGCGGCGGCATCACCGAGCGTCGGCGTAGCCATACCGCTCCAGCGCCGGGCCGGCGATCCGTTCGACCGCCCGGATCTGCGCGGCGGGCATCTCGGTGCGCCAGCGCTCGTCGAGGCGGATCTCGGAGGTGTGGGACAGGCGCATGCGGTTGCCGATGATGTGGTGGTCGACGGAGCGGAAGTCGGGGACGCCACCGCCGGGCGTGACACCGACGAAGCGGTGGATCCGGTCGAGCGTGGCCGTCGGGTCGCGGCAGAGATCCTCGTGGCGCAGGGTGAGCCAGCGGTCGGCGGGGAACCGCGGCCGGAGCCGCTCGGCGTCGCGCGCCGCGCCGGCCCAGGAGCGCGCCCCCTCCTCGGCGCTTCGCTCCAGGTTGCGCATCGTGGACCGGGTCACGGCGCGGCCGTCGCGCACCAGGTGGATCACCCGCAGGTCGAGGCCCGGGATGCGTTTCAGATGAAGTAGCCGGCCGGGTCTCTTCGAGGCGTCGAGGAACGCGCGGGCGCCGCGCAGCCCGGTGACCACCTCGGCGAGCGCCGCGTTGATCCGCAGCCGGCGGTCGAGCTCGCGTCTCGCGCCCGGGAGGAGCGCGAGGGCGGCGGAGCGGGCAGTCTCCAGGACCCGCCCGCGCGGTTCGGCAGAGAGCAGGAGGTGCGAGACGCGTCCCACTCCGTTCGTGCTGAACGAGGCCTCGTTGCGGCGTACGTCGTAGAGGATGCCGCGGGCCGCCATCTCCGCGGAGATCCGGCGCCAGAACGGGCAGTCGCCGATCCTCTCGCCGCAGGAGCAGACGTAGGCCTCCGGGTCGATGCCCCGGGCGATGAACATCTCGCCGACGGTCGCGATCTCGGGGTGCGCGCCGAGCAGGAAGGAGAGGAGTGTCGAGCCCGAGAACGAGTGGGACATCAGGAAGGTGAAGCTCGCCATCGGGCGCCGGGAAATTGCAAGAAGTCTGCCGGACCGGAGCTAGCCCGCGGCCACGCGCACCGCGACGAGCGTGACGTCGTCGCCCTGCTCCCGCTCGCCGCGCCAGGCCGAGATCCGGGCGAGCAGCGACTCGACGAGCTCGCCGGGGGCCTTCCCGTGCGCGGCGCGGAGCTCCTCTGCCAGTTGCTCGTAGCCGAAGGGGTTGCCCTCGGCGTCGAGCTGCTCGGCGAGGCCGTCGCTCGCGAAGAGCAGGGTGTCGCCCGGCGCGAGCTCCGCGCGTTGCCTGGCCCAGGCCGCGGACAGGCGGGAGCCGATCGGGCGTCCGCCGGCCCCCAGCTCCTCGACCTCGCCGGTGGCGGCGCGGCGGATCAGGACCGGCGGCATGCCGGCCGAGCAGACCGCGATCGAGCCGGGGTCGAGGCGGGCGAGCGCCAGGCACATGTGGAGCGGCCGCGCCTGCATGGCGCGCAGGACCCGGTCGTGCTCGGCGAGCACGGCGGACAGGCTCTCGCCGCCGCCGAGCGTCGAGAAGAGCGCCTTGACCGCGGTGACCAGGAGGCCCGCCGCCACGCCGTGGCCCGCCGCATCCCCGAACGCGACCACGAGGCTGCCGTCCGCCTCGACCCGGAAGTCGTAGTAATCGCCGCCCACCTCGCTCGCCGGCAGCATGGCGGCCGCCGTCTCCAGGCCGGGCACCTCGGGCAGGGCCGCGGGGAGCATCGAGAGCTGGAGAGCGCGCGCGGCCTCGATCTCCTCGGCCTTGCGGGCGTGCTCGGCCTCCTGGAGGCGCTGGCGGAGCACCTGCTCCGAGAGCGCCTGCACCTCGTCGAGCCGCCGTTCGAGATGGAGGCTGGTCCGGGCGAAGCTGCGGGCGAGGAACAGCGACATGGCCAGCTCGAAGCCGAGCATGCCGATCACCCAGGCGGAAAAGACGACGCCGGCCACCGGGCCCATCAGGCGGGCGTCGATCAGGATCTGGAGCACCAGGAAGAGCGTCAGGACCAGGAAGCCGGCGAGCAGGAAGGGGCCGCCGCCCCGCCGGACCGTCCGGCGGCTGCCGATCTCCACCCGGACGATCTCCGCCAGCATCAGGCCGAAGTACAGGGGCCAGATCCAGTTGTACGGCGGCTTCGGGAGGAGGAAGGTCAGCAGGACGAGCCCCGCCGCCGTGGCGCCGAAGGCGATCCAGGCGCGAGGGAAGGCCGGGACTCTGAGGGCGTAGAAAGTGAGGAGGCCGAAGAAGGATGTGGCCAGGACGCCGGACAGGAAGAGACGGCCCCCCAGGTCCGGCCCGACCTCGTTCAGTTTCAGGAACAGGACGGCCGACGACGACGCCAGGACCAGAGCGTAGAAGAGGTTCTCCCGGGCCTTGGGGTAGAACAGGAACAGCGCCAGATGGAACAGGGCGAGAAACGCCGCGAGGCACGCCGGCACCAGGGTGACGGAGGCGTCGATCAGGGCCTGGCGCCGTCCGGCGGCGAGCTGCAGTCCGAGGCTGCCGGCCGGCTCGAAGGAGAGCACGAATCCCGGGGCCCCGGTGTGGCGGACCGCGAGGACAGGGTCGGGCCGGGAGGAGAAGACCACCTCGCGCCAGACGCCCGCCCGTCGTCCGGGCGGGGCCGACGCGTCCAGCAGTGGCGCTCCGTCGAGGAAGACCCGCGTCGCGCCGGACGTGTCGAGGCGGACCAGCAGCGTCTTGCCGAACAGGGCCGGCTCGACTTGCAGGTGCCGGCGGAACCATCCGGCCATCGTCCCCGGCTCGGCCGTCTTCCAGGCCGAGTCGTCGAAGCCCGGGGCGGCCCAGTCCGGATCGTCACCAGGATGGTGCCGCCAGGCCAGCGTGAGGCTGACCGGGCCGCCGTCGGCGAGAGAGGCCGCCGTGATCCGGGACGGCGCCGGCTCCTGGGCCCGCGCGGCGGCACCGCAGAGGAAGAGGACGACGACCGCGAAGCGGTGCAGGGTTTGACGGAACATGCTCTCTCCGGGCCTTCTACGCGTCCGCCGGGTGGAGGTTGCGGCGGAGGCGGCGCTCGTCGTGCGGGCGTCCCGATTCGCGGGGCAGCGACTGCCCAATGAATTCCAAGCGGCGGGAGAGTCACCCCAGCTCGCCGGCGATGACGCCGGCGAGCTCGCTCGCCATGGCCTCGATCGTCGGCTGGTCCGGGCCCTCGATCATCACCCGGGCGAGCGGCTCGGTGCCGCTGTAGCGCAGGACGAGGCGGCCGTCGGCGCCGAGGCGGGTCTCCACGGAGCGCGCGGCGGCCGCGATGCCCGGGATGCCGAAGAGGTCGGGCTTGCGGGCGACCTTCACGTTCTTGAGGACCTGCGGGTAGCGCCGGAAGCCGGCGAGCAGCTCCGAGAGCGGACGGCCCGCCTCATGGACGATCGCCGCCATCTGGACCGCGGTCAACAGGCCGTCGCCGGTGCTCGCGAGGTCCATCTCCACGATGTGCCCCGACTGCTCGCCGCCGAGCAGGATGCCTTCCTTCTTCAGAGCCTCGACCACGTAGCGGTCGCCCACCGCGCAGCGCACGATCCCGATCCCCTCGCGGTCCAGCGCCCTCTCGAGACCCAGGTTGCTCATGGTCGTGGCCACGATCTTCGGCGGATCGAGCCGGCCCTCGCGGTAGAGCGCGGTCGCCCAGAGGTAGAGGATCGCATCGCCGTCCCGCACCTGGCCCCGTTCGTCGGCCACGATGCAGCGGTCGGCGTCGCCGTCGAAGGCCGCTCCGAGATCCGCGCCCTCGGCCACGACCCGCATGGCCATCTCGTCCGGCGCGGTCGAGCCACAGCCCTCGTTCACGTTGCGGCCGTCCGGATCGGCGTGGAGCAGGACCACCGCCGCGCCGAGGCGCTCGAAGATCTCGCGGGCGTAGAAGGAGGCCGCGCCGTTGCCCGTGTCGAGCACCACGCGGAGACCTTCGAGCGGGCGGACCCCGGGCACGGTGGAGGAGAGGTGGCTGAGATACCTCTCGGCGAGCTCCGGCTCGACCTCCAGGTCGCCGGCGAGAGACGGGACCTCGGTCGCCGGTCGCGAGCGCAGGCGGCGCTCCAGGGCGTGCTCCTCGTCGTCGCTCCACTTGTAACCGCTCGGGTCGAGGAGCTTGATGCCGTTGTCCGGCCAGGGGTTGTGGCTCGCGGAGACGACCACGCCCGCGGCGGCGCCGAGCGGCTTCGCGAGCCAGGCCACGCCGGGCGTCGGGATGACGCCGGCGTAGCGCACCTTCACCCCGCCCGCGGCCAGGCCCTCGGCGAGCCAGCGGCAGATCTCGGGCGTGCTCTGGCGCGTGTCGCCGCCGAGCACCACCTGCGGCGGGCTGCCGTTGCCGGTGCGCTCCCGGAGCGTGTCGGCGAGCTCCAGGGCGAGGGCCGTCACGGTCGGCCGGTCCAGGGGGAACTCGCCGAAACGGCCGCGGATGCCGTCCGTTCCGAAGAGGCGTGCGTCTGCGCTCATGGTCCTTCTTCCTTCCGCGCCGGGCCGGCGCCGTCGTCCGGGTTGGTCTCGGCGGGCGGCTCGATGGGGACCCGCACGGAAACCTTCGAAGGCTGCACGATCTGGATCAGGGGGTCGGGCGCCACCACCGCCACGGTCTCCTCGAAGGTCTCCCTCCGCCCGTCGAGGCTGATCGGCCGCGTGCTCAGCGAGCGCGTCTTGGCGAGCAGCGACACCGGACCGGTCACCAGGACCTGGTTCGGGAAGACCTCCGGGTCGTCGGTCCGGCGGCTGCCGGGCTCGGGCTCGCCCACGATCTCCGGCACCACGGCGATGCGCTGCGAGGCCTCCCGTTCCAGCTCCACGCGGATGAAGTTCGGATCGATCGCCATCATCTCCAGCCCCTCGGGCATGAGGACGTTCTCGGGCCCGAGGTTCACCGTCGCGAGACCCTCCTGCTCCCGGGTCAGGTCGACCTGCACGTCCACCATGTAGGGGTTGAGCTGGCGCACCTGCTTGCTGCTGCCGCGCACGCGGACGTTGACGGTCCGCACCGGATCGAGGATGACGTAGCCGCGCGGCCGGCTGTAGCTCACGCTGGCCTCGATCGTGCGCTCGGAGAGCACCTCCCGGTCCTCGAAGGAGGCGCTGAACCAGAAGCCGATCGCGATGCCGAGCGCCAGCAGGCGCAGGCCCCAGGTGCGGACGCCCTCGCTCACGCCGTGGCCGCCTGCGGGTAGAGGTCGGTGACCAGGTACTGGTAGAGCATGTTGCGCAGGCTCTTGCCGTCGAGGTCGCGGATCATCTCGCCGTCGAAGGCCACCGAGATGATGCCGGTCTCCTCGGAGACCACGACCGCCACGGCGTCGGTCTCCTCGGTGATGCCGAGCGCCGCGCGGTGCCGGGTGCCGAACTCCTTGGACAGCTCCGGGTTGCTCGTGAGAGGCAGGAAGCAGGCCGCGGCGGCGATCCGGTCGTCCTGGACGATCACCGCGCCGTCATGGAGCGGGGTGTCCGGCGTGAAGAGGTTGATCAGCAGGTCGTAGGACATCGTCGAGTCGAGCTCGATGCCGTTTTCCACGAAGTTGCGCAGGCCCTGGAGGCGCTCGATCACGATCAGCGCGCCGGTGCGCTGCGCGGACAGGGTGGTCGCGGCGAGCACGATGTCGCCGAACGAGGACACGACCTTCTGCTGCTTGGTCAGGCCCCACAAGGGGTTCCTGCCGAAGTTGGCGAGCGCCCGCCGGATCTCCTGCTGGAACAGGACGATGATCGCGAACGGCAGCACGATCAGCAGGTTCTCGAGGATCTTCTTGAGCGTGGGCAGGTTGGCGAGCTGCGCCATGTAGTAGACCAGGCCGACGAAGACGATGCCGAGGAGCATCTGCACCGCCCGCGTGCCCTGGATGAGCAGGAGCAGGTTGTAGATCACGACCGCGACGAACAGGATGTCGAGGGCGTCGTGCCAGGTGACGAGCTGGAAGAAGCGTTCGAAGCTCATGCTGTCTTCCTGCCATCGGCCTGGAGGCCGAGGAGAGCCTCCCAGACATCGAGAAATTGAACAGTCTCGGCCACGTCGTGAACCCGCAGGAGAGCCGCGGTCCGCGCCGTCCAGCCGGCGGCCGCGAGGCTTCCGGGCACCCGCCGGGCCGCCGGCGGCAGGGCGCGGCCGTTGCGCTCGACGGTCCTGCCGAGGAAGCTCTTGCGGCTGGCGCCCAGGAGGAGCGGCCGGCCGAGGACGGCGAGCTCGCCGAGTCGCGCGACGAGCGCCAGGTTCTGCTCCCAGGTCTTGCCGAAGCCGATGCCGGGGTCGAGGACGACTTGGCTCC
>JBEQUE010000256.1:0-56840 GCA_040349255.1 Acidobacteriota bacterium
CCGGATCGATCCCCCATGCCCCGGGTTGAAACCCGGGGCTACACGCCAGCGCCCACAAGGGGCGCTTTCCCGGTCGGGAGGGGGCGGCTCCTCTCCAGCGTCGGCGGGCGGAGCACCGGCGTTCCCCTGGATCTCCCCTGGAACCGTGGCGGCCTGGCGGCATTCGCGGGAGCTCGCTACCTCGCGTGCCGCCTCAGCGACGCTCTCCCGGACGCGGATTTATACAGTGGCGCGGCGGCACTGTATAAAAAATCCGGCCACTGTACAAAGCCGTCTCGCCACTGTATAGAGCTGCCTCGCCCCGCGCTCCCGACGGTCCGGGCGGGCGGCTGGGCGACGGGCCCTGGGCAGGGGGTTCCCCTACCCGCCCGCCGCCGTCAGCCGCGGCGCCGCTCCCGGCGCGGCCAGGGCCGGGCGGCGCTCCCCCACCTGCTGGCGCCACATGGCGTAATAGAGACCCTTCTTCTCCAGCAGCTCCTCGTGGGGGCCCGACTCCACGATGTGGCCGCGCTCCAGGACATGGATGGTATCGGCGTGCATCACGGTCGAGAGCCGGTGCGCGATCAGGATCGTGATCACCTGGCTCGACGCCACCTCGCGGATGGTCTCCGTGATCTCCTCCTCGGTCAGCGAGTCGAGCGACGAGGTCGCCTCGTCGAAGACCAGGAGGCGCGGCCGGCGCAGCAGCGCCCGCGCGATCGACAGGCGCTGCTTCTCCCCTCCCGAGACCTTCACGCCGCCTTCGCCGATCACCGTGTCCAGACCCTTGTCCGCCCGCGCCAGCAGGCTGTCGCAGGCGGCCCGGTGGAGCACCTCCAGGCACTCGGCGTCCGTGGCGTCCGGGTTCACGAAGAGCAGGTTCTCCCGGATCGAGCCCGAGAAGAGCTGCGTGTCCTGGGTCACGAAACCGATCTGCGACCGCAGCTCGTCGAGGTCGATCGCCGTGCCCGGCCTGCCGTTGTAGAGCACCCGTCCGCTCTGCGGCCCGTAGAGGCCGACGAGCAGCTTGACCAGCGTGGTCTTGCCCGAGCCCGACGGACCGACGAAGGCGACCGTGTTGCCGCGGCCGGTCTCGAAGGAGACCCCCGAGAGCGCCGGCGCGATGCCGGTCTGGTGTGTGAACGTCACGTCCTCGAAGGCGAGCGAGCCCAACTCGCCGAGCGCCAGCGGCGCCGCCGGCTTCGCCTCGACCGGCGTCGAGAGGATCGCCTGGAAGCTCTCCAGCGAGGCCTCGGTCTCGCGGTAGGTGTTGATCACCGTGCCCAGCTCCTGCAGCGGGCCGAAGATGAAGAACGAGTAGATCCAGAGCGAGAAGAACTGCCCCACCGTGATTTTCTGGGTGAAGATCAGGTAGAGCATCAGGAACAGGATCGAGGTGCGCAGCGCGTTGACCGCCGTGCCCTGGATGAAGGCCAGCAGGCGCAGAGACTTCACCTTCTTGAGCTCGAGCTGCAGGATCTTGCCGGTGGTCGCGTTGAGCCGGCCGATCTCCTGCCGGGCGAGGCCCAGGCTCTTGACCAGCTCGATGTTGCGCAGCGACTCGGTGGTCGAGCCGGCGAGCGCCGTGGTCTCGGCCACGATCACCTTCTGGATCTTCTTGATCCGCTTCGAGAGCACCGAGCTCAGGATGCCCAGCACCGGCACGGTGAGCAGGAAGACCGGCGCGATGAGCCAGTGCACGGTGAAGGCGTAGATCATCACGAAGACCACGCCCACCAGGGTCGTGAAGAGCAGGTTGACCGCGATGACGATCAGCTTCTCGACGTCGGTGCGCACCTTCTGGAGCTTGCCGAGGGTCTCGCCGCTCCTCTGGTCTTCGAACAGGTTGTACGGCAGCTCCAGCGAGTGGCGCACGCCGTCCGAGTAGAGCTGCGCGCCGAGGCGCTGGGTGATGACGTTGACGTAGTAGTCCTGGAAGTTCTTGGCCACGCGCGAGACGAAGGCCACGCCCACGGCCGCGGCGAGCAGCAGGCTCACGCCGCGCAGGAACTCGCTCGTCGTGTAGTCCTTGTAGCGGGTGGCGTACTCGTCGATGACGTGGCGGAAGATCAGCGGGTCGAGCAGCGAGAAGATCTGGTTGATCGCCGCCAGGAGGAGGGCAAGGAGGCCGAGCGTCCAGTAGCGGCGCAGGTAGGCGTAAAGGAGTCGCATGACCCCTATGGTATTACTTGGCCAGGATCTCCACCACGGCCGTGAGCACGTCCAGGGCTCCGGCTGCCACCTCCGTGGCCGGCGACGCGGCGGCGCGCTCGAACGCCCCCTCGCCGCTCGCCGACATCGGGGCGGCGAGGCCCAGGAAGGCGGCCAGCGGCATGGTCTCGAGATGGGAGCCGCTCCGCGGCTGCCCCGCCTGGACCCAGGCGACGAAGGGCTCCAGCTTGCCGTCGTCGAACCACACCCCGTGCTCGCTGCAGACGTCCACCACCACGCCGCCGCAGGCCCGCCAGTCCATCAGGGCGGCGCAGACCGCGCAGGCCCGGAAGAACCGCGGCGGCGTCGGGTCCATCCCGCGGATCTCGGCCGTCGGTCCGGCCGCGGACGGCGGCGGGTCGGGCTCCACGCTCTCCGCGAGCCTTTCGATCAGCTCCCGGTCCACCCATACGCCCTGGCAGTCCGGGCACTCGTGGACCGTCCCGCCGGCGCGCTCCAAGGGGACCTCGACCAGGTAGACGGCGTCCTCGGGACAGAGCAGGTCACTCATAGCGCAGGGCCTCCAGGGGATCGACTCGGGTGGCCCGCAGGGCCGGCAGCCAGTTGGCCACCAGCGCGACGGCCAGGAGAAGGATGGGCACGGCCAGGAACGTCATCGGGTCGGTGGCGGTCACGCCGTAGACCTGGCTGCCGAGGAAGCGCGAGGCCCCGCCCGCCAGGATCAACCCGAACGCGGCGCCGACGAGCACGATCCGCATGCCCTGCAGGATCACCAGGCGCCGCACCTGGCCCGGCCGCGCGCCGAGCGCCATGCGGATGCCGATCTCGTGCGTGCGCTGCTCCACCGAGTAGCTGACCACGCCGTAGACCCCGACCGCCGCGAGCACCAGGGCGAGGACCGAGAAGATGCCAAGCAGGAGAGCCTTGATCCGGCTCGGAGCGAGCGCATTCTTCATGACCTGCTCCATGGTCTGGACGCGCTCGACGGGCAGGTCGCGGTCCAGCTCCCGGACGGCCTCGCGCAGGGACGTGGTCAGACGGGCAGGGTCTCCCTGGGCGGTGCGCAGCACGACGACGCTGTCCGTTGAAGGCACCTGCGACTGCGCCAGGTAGAGCTCGGGCGTGTCCTTGCCGTCGAGCGTGTCGTGCCGGACGTTGCCCACGACTCCCACGATCGTGAACCACTGGACCTTCTCGGCGGTCGCGTCGAAGGTGATGCGCTTGCCGATCGGGTCCTGGCCGGCCCAGTCGCGAGAGGCCAGGGTCTGGTTGATGATCGCGGCCTCTTGAGCATCGCGGCCGTCGCGCTTGTCGAAGGCCCGGCCCTTCACCACGGGGATGCCCATGGCCCGGAAGTAGTCCGGGCTGATCATCCGCGCCTGGGCGTTGGGCTGCTGGCTCGGCTCCACCGGCCGGCCCTCCACCTGGTAGGCGAACACCATGTCCGAGCCGCTCAGCGGCAGCGGGTAGATCGTGGCCGCCGACTCGACTCCCGGGATGGCCGCGAGCCGCTCCACGAGTTGCTGGTAGAACAGGGCCTGCCGCTCCTCGTCGGGGTACTTGGACTCCGGGATCGAGAGGCGCGCCGTGAGCACGCCTTCGGGCTTGAAGCCGGGATCGACGCCGGAGAGCTTCGCGAAGCTCCGGATCAGGAGCCCGGAGATGACGAGGAGCGCCAGGGCGAGCCCCACCTCCACCCCCACCAGGACGCCGCGCATCAGCCGGCCCTGCCGGCCGCCAGCCATCGCCCGGCCGCCCTCCTTGAGCGCGCCGTAGAGCCGCCCGCCGGTGGCCGACAGCGAAGGAGCCAGGCCGAACAGCAGCCCCGTCAACAGGGAGACCGCGAGCGTGAAGGCGAGCATCCGGCCGTCCACGCCGAGATGCACGGTCCGCGGCACGGCGTCTGCGGCCAGGGCCACGAGCCCCTTGACGCCGAGCCAGGCCACGCCGAGGCCGAAGAGCCCGCCGGCCAGGAAAAGGACCAGGGTCTCGACCAGCATCTGCCGCACCAGCCGGGTGCGGGTGGCGCCGAGGGCGGCGCGCACCGCGATCTCCCGCTCGCGCGCCGCCATCCTCGCGAGCAGCAGGTTCGCCACGTTCGCGCAGGCGATGAGGAGCACGAAGCCCACCGCGATCAGCAGCAGGAGCAGGGCCGGCCGGATGTCCTCCACGGCGGCGTCCCCGAACCGCTGGAGCACGACGGTCCACTCGGCGTTCGAGTCCGGGTACTGCTTGGAGAGCTGGGCGGCGATGCCGACCATCTCGGCGGTCGCCGTCTCCAGGCTGACGCCGTGCTTCAGGCGGCCGGCCACGCCGAGGAAGTGCGAGCCGCGCTCCATCTTGGCGAAGTCGAGGTCGAGCGGCACCCACACGTCGGTGCCGTTCGGGACGTCGAGGTCGTTCGACGCGATCCCGACCACCAGGTAGGACTCGCCGTCGAGGAGGATCGAGCGGCCGACGATCTTCGGGTCGCCGCCGAAGCGGCGCTCCCAGAGGCCGTGCGAGAGGACCGCGACGCGGCCCTGGCCCGGCCGACCCTCCTCCTCCCGGAAACCGCGGCCGGGCGCGGGCGAGATCCCGAACAGCTCGAAGAAGCCGGGAGAGACGGCGGCTCCCAGGAGCGACTCCGGCTGCTCGGAGCCGGTCAGGCTCAGCCGCTTGCGCTGGAACGCCGACAGGTGCTCGAACGACCGGTTCAGCCGCCGCCAGTCCGCGAAGTTCGGCGGCGACACGCTGAAGCGGGGAAAGCCGAGCTTCGGGGCGCTCTCCCGGAAAAGCACCAGCCGGTCCGCCTCCGGGTACGGCAGGGGCCGCAGGAGGAAGGCGTCGATGACGCTGAAGATCGAGGAGTTGGCGCCGATGCCGAGCGCCAGGGTGAGCAGCGCGACCAGGGTGGTGGCGGGGCTGCGCACCAGGGTGCGCAGCCCGAAGCGGATGTCCTTCCAGAGGTTGTCCATCAGGCGGGCAGGGGGGTGTCAGGGGCCGTGGGAGCCGGCGCGGCCGCGTACTGCTCGCTGCCCAGCATGACCTCGGCGACCTCGCGCCAGGCGATCGCCACCACGTTGAAGACGTTCAGCGAGATCAACAGGGTGATCACGCCGAAGGCGGAGACCAGCAGCGCCTCGGGCAGCGTGTCCACCACCCAGAAGCCGACGAACATGTCGTTCCACCGGTACAGGATCGGGGCGGAGAGCAGTCCGAGCGACAGCGACGACAGGGCGACGGTCAGGGCGAAGGTGAACACGCCCAGCGGCAGCTTGAGGAACAGGTACGCCATGCCCTTCCAGGTGACGGGGTTGGCGAGGAACTCCTGCACCAGCTTCCAGACGCTCTCGGGAGCGCCGGTGCGCTGCGGCGTCATGGGCGGCACCCGGGCGCCCAGCAGGTGGATGGCCAGGCGCCGCTCCAGCGCCGCCATGCCGAAGCTGGAGGCGAACATCAGCGCCAGGATGGGTAGGCCGATCCAGATGATGGTCAGCGCGAAGCCGGTCGTCATGCCGACCACCAGGTAGATGAAGTAGAACAGGCCCATCGGGAACGACAGGGCCAGGTACAGCAGGTTCGTATAGGTGCGGACCTCGATCGGCGCGGTGAAAAAGCGGACGAAGAGGTTCAGTCGCTCTTCGGCAGGTTCCGTCGGGTACGTCCGGGTCTCGTTGTCCATGATCCCCTCCAATCTGGAAGGGACTACGAAGAAATCGCGAGCAGAGTTTCGCCGGCCGGCTCCCGCAGGTTGTACCAGGAGCTCATGACCCGGCCGTAGGCGCCGGTGTTCGCGATCAGCAGGACGTCCCCCTCCTCCGCCGGCGCCAGCAGGCGGGAGCGGCCCAGGACGTCGCCGGTCTCGCAGATCGGGCCGACCACGTGGGCGAGCATCGTAGCCGGCTCGTCCAGCCTGGTCAGGTTCACGATCGGGTGGTAGGCGCCGTAGAGCGCCGGCCGGATCAGCGAGTTCATCCCGGTCTCGGCGCCGACGTAGATCTCGTCCCCCTTGCGCTTGAGCTGGACCACCTTCGCGAGCAGCACGCCGGCCCGGGCGACCAGGAACCGGCCGGGCTCGATCCACAGCTCGAAGCGCGGGTGCTCCTTCCGGAACCGGCGGATCGACCGGGCCAGCGCCTCCAGGTCGAGCGGCGCCTGGCCCGGCCGCTCCGGCACCGCGAGCCCGCCGCCGGCGTCCAGGAAACGGACGTCGGGGAAGCGCTCGGCTTCCTGAGCCAGGAACCTGGCGGTCTGGCTCCAGCTCCCGGCCCATCGGATGCCGCTGCCCGCATGGGCATGGAGGCCGACGATCCGCACGCCGGTCTCGTCGGCCAGCCCGCGCAGCTCGTCCAGGAATTCCGGAGCGACTCCGAACTTCGACTGCGCCCCGGCGGTGCGGACGTGGACGTGGTGGCCCTGGCCCTTCCCGGGATCGAGCCGCGCCAGCACCTCCCGGCCGCGGAAGACGCCGGGCCAGGCGCGCAGCGGGTGCACGCTGTCGATCGTCACCCGGGCGCCGAGCTCGTAGGCCCGGCGGTACTCGGCGGCCGGGGCGAAGTTCGGCGTGAACAGCAGGCGCGAGCCGTCGATCCCCGGAAAGAGCTTCGACACGTGCTCCAGCTCCGGGGCGGACACGCACTCGAAGCCGATCCCCAGCGCCTCGAAGCGGGCCAGCACGCCGGGGCAGGCGTTCGCCTTGACCGAGTAGTAGACGCGGTCGAACACGCCGAGATCCCGGACCGAGCGCGCGGCCCGGTCCAGGGTCTCGGCGTCGTAGACGTAGACCGGGCTGCGCTCGGCCGCCAGGGCGAGGAGGTCGGAGCGGCGCTCGCGCCACCACTCCCCCGCGCCCGTCTCCGCGACCGGCGGCGCCGACCGGCGTCGGCTGCACCTCACCCCTTGGCCGCTTTGACCGCCTCGGTCAGAGCGGGGAGCACCTCGTGCAGGTCGCCGACGATGCCGTAGTGGGCGACGTTGAAGATGGGCGCGCCCGGGTCCTTGTTGATCGCCACGATCACCGAGGAGCCCTTCATGCCCACCAGGTGCTGGATGGCGCCGGAGATGCCCGCGGCAAGATAGAGCTTCGGCGCCACGGTCTGGCCCGAGGAGCCGATCTGGCGGTCGCGCGGCAGCCAGCCGTTGTCGATCACCGGCCGACTGGCGGCGATCTCCGCCCCCAGCGCCTTGGCCAGATCCTCGACCACGCCCATCTTGTCCGCGCCGCCGACGCCGCGGCCCACGGCCACGATCACGTCCGCCTTGGTCAGGTCCACCTGGTCGCCGCCGACCTCCTCGTAGCCCAGGATCTCGCGGTCGGCGCCGACCGGGTCCGTGCCGCCGAGCGCCTGGACCGAGGATTCGCCCTCCTCTCCCAATTTAACCACGCTGTCCGCCGGGAACGAGCCGGCCTGGACGGAGACGAAGACCACGCCCTCGCCCTTGACGCGGACCTTCGCCTGGAGCTTGCCGCCGAGCACCGGCCGCTTCCACAGCAGCTCGCCGCCCGTCTGCTCGAAGCCGGTCGCGTCGGTGATCAGGCCGGCGTCCACCGACTGGGCCAGGCGCGGCACGTAGTCCACCGACTGGTAGGTGTGGGGAAAGACCACGTAGTCGGGCTTCGCGGCCTGGATCGCCGGAGCCAGCACGCCGACATACGCGCCCGGCGTGTAGCCGCGGAGGGCCTCGTGGTCGGCCACATGGACGGCGCCGAGGTCGTTCTTCGCCACCTCTCCGGCGACGGAATCGAGGCCGGAGCCCAGAAGGACGGCCTCGGCCTTGCCGCCCAGGGCCGCGGCCAGCTTCTGGCCGGCGGCGAGGGCCTCCCAGGAGATGCGCGGGACCTGGCCGCCTTCGCGGAGTTGCAGGACCACCCAGATCTTCGCCATCAGAGCACCCTCGCTTCCTTCTGAAGTTTCTCGACCAGCTTCGCCGCGGCGGCCTTGGCGTCGCCCTCCAGGATCTGGGCGCCGCTGCCAGCGTCGGGGAAGGCCACGGAGACGATCTCGACGCGGGAGCCCGCCGCGCCCACCTTGCCCGGATCGAGCCCGAGGTCGGCGGCGCTCGCGGGAGCGATCTCCTTCTTCTTGGCCGCCATGATCCCCTTGAGCGAGGCGTAGCGCGGGTGGTTGATGCCGGCCTGGATCTCCAGGACCGCGGGCACCGGCACGCGCGAGATCTCGTTGACGCCGCTCTCCATCTCGCGGGTCACCTTGAGCGACTTGCCGCCCTCCTCCAGCTCCACGCCCATGACGAGCCAGACATGGGGCCAGCCGAGATGGCCGGCGATCACCGAGCCGGTGCCGCCCCAGCGCACGTCGTCGGACTGCGAGCCGGTGAGCACGAGGTCGAAATTCTCGCGCGCCAGGGCGGCGGCGAGCGCGCGGCCCGTGGCGAGCGCGTCGCCGCCGGCGAACGCCGGATCGTTGAGATGGACGGCGCGAGTGGCGCCGAGCGCGAGCGTCTTGCGCAGCGCCTCTTTCACCCGGTCGGGGCCGAGGCTGAAGACCACGACCTCGCCGCCGGTCTTCTCGGCCAGGGCGAGGCCTTCCTCGAGAGCGTACTCGTCGCTCTCGTTGATCACGAACGGCAGGTCCTCCTCCTCCACCCACTTGCCGTCCCGGCCGACGCGCAGCCGCGCCTCGGTGTTGGGGACCTGCTTGATGCAGACCGCTATCCTCATGGGAACTGTCTCCTCGGGTTTTTTCCTAGGCCTTGCCGGCCAGCGTGCCGTTGAGCAGCCGGCGCAGCAGGGGCGGGTCGGGGTTGAAGGCCCAGACCCGGTCGTCGAAGCGCAGGGTCGGCACCACGCGGCGTCCGCCGCTGCGCTCCAGGATCATGGCTTCGGCCTGGTCGTCCTGGTCGACGTCCACCTCCTCGAAGGGGGCGCCGGCCTCCTCCAGCACCCGCTTGGCGCGCCGGCAGTCCGGGCACCAGGAGGAGCTGTAGACCAGGAGCCGCGACGCGGGCAGACCCGTGCCTCCGGCGAGTTGGGAGGTCTCCTCGGCCGACAGGCGCACGCCGAGGATGCGGATCTTGCCGCCCGGCTCGGTGAGCAGGACGGCGGGCAGATCGGTCCGGGTCGAGAGGCCGAGCTTCATCAGACGCTGACCCGCGGCGGGGTCGCTGGCGAGATCGACCTGGTCGGCGCAGGATACGGGAGGCTGCTCGTGCCGGGTCGAATCGAAATACACGTGACACTCGAGAGAATGGCTCATAAGGTCCGTCCTGGGACCCGCACCGCGGCGCCGTTGACCGAGGCGGCGGCGGGGGTCGTGAGGAAGTGGATCACGGATGCGACGGCGTCCGTCGTGGCCCATTGGGAAGGGTCGGCGTCGGGCATGGCCGCCCGGTTGGCCGGGGTGTCCATGGTGCCGGGGAGGACGGCGTTGGCGCGGCCCCCGAAGGGGGCCATCTCCCGGGCCAGGGACTCGACCATGCGCAGCACGCCGGCCTTGGCGGCGGCATAGCCGCCGATCCCGGCCTCGCCGAGGAGCGCCGCCGGAGCGGAGACGGCCACCACCGCGCCGCCGCCGGCGCGCTCGAAACGGCGGGCGCACTCGCGGAAGACGCGGAAGGTGGTTTCCAGATTGAGGGTCACGAGGTAGCTCCAGTCCTTGTCCGTGAGCTCGGCGAACCGGCCCCACCGGAAGCCGCCGACCAGGTGCACCACCGCGGTCGGGATCCCGGAGGTGCGCTCGGCGTCGTCGAAGAGCCGCTCGACCTCGCCGGAGTCGGCGAGGTTCACGCGCCGCACGGACAACACGTCCGACGGTGCGAGATCGGTCAGCTCGGCGAGCGCGGCCTCGTTCGCGTCGACGGCGAGAACGCGGTCTCCGCCGTCGAGAAAACGCTGCACCACGCTCCGCCCGAGGGCGCCGGCGGCGCCGGTGATCAGGACTCTTCCTTGCACGGTTCGTTCCGGGGTACGGCTCGGTCTGGGATTCCTCGTACAGGCATAAGAGTGCCTGGACGAGGGGAGAACGAGCCTATCACGGGCAGGAGGTGGCCGCAGGCTACCCGCCGGGGGTACCCGGATGCACGGGAGGGTGCTCTCCGGACCGGAAGAGAGCCCGCCGGAGATTGACGAGGCCCATCCGGTTGAGCTGCAGCGCCTGGACGGTGGCCCGGCCGCTCGGCGTGAGACCGACGATCCGGGTGGCGGACGACCTCGTCGGTGACCGGATCCAGGGCCTCGATCCGGGTGTATTTGTGGTTGTTGCAGCCCTGACAGGCGAAGGCCAGGTTGTCCTCGCCGTCTCCCCCACCGGCCTGCGGCGGGATGATGTGATCCACCGAGAAGGACTGCGTCGCGAAGCTCTCCTGGCTAACGCAGTACTCGCAGATCCCGTGCGCGCGGGACCGGACCGCCTCTTTCTGGCGGCTCATGCGGCTTCAGGCATTTGGAGAGGGGCGGATGCCGAGCTCGTTCATCACGTCGCGGAGCGGCTTGCCGCGGAGGTGGGCGAGTTGGGCCAGCCGCTCGATCCGCTCGGCCTGAAGCTGCTCCGCCTCGGCCGTGAGGCGAAGAAGCTCCTGATGCTCGTCGGAGGTCAGCTCTCCGGACCGTCGCCGGCCCATGAGTTCCCCATAACGATGGGCGGACGAGGGTGGCAGACCGCGGTTGATCTCCAGGAGCAGCTCGGACTCCTTCTGCGAAAGCCTGGGCACGGGTGGAGCGTCCAGCCGCAACAGGGTGTCGATCCGGGTGCGGATCCATTCGGAGACAGAGCGCCCCTGGGAGCTGGCCAACTGCTCCAGCGTCTGATCCTGCTCCTCGGTCAGCTCGATCTTGCGGGTTACCATGAAAATACGTCTCCCAAAGAAGTGTAGCACCTTGGTGCGCACCTTGGGAGAGAACGGGGCGGAAAGGCGGCGCCTCTCCGCCCCGGGAATCTGGCGCGGGCTCAGCTGCAGGTCGTGCAGGTGCTCTGGCACTCGAAGTAGGTGTTGTCGCAACGCGCCTGCTCGGTGGCGTCCTGGAGGCCGCCGCCGTCGCACTGGAACTTCTGGTCCGAGCAGTACTGCTCGCAGTCCGGGTCGGTGACGCAGACGGGCGGCACCGGATAGCGGTCCTCCGAGCACTGGAGCGCGTTCATGTCGTCGGTTTCCAGGGTCCGGGCGCCCGTGCCCGAAATGGCGTAGTACATCGTCGGATAGGGCGTGGACGTCAGGTTCGTGTGGTGGATGCCGAGCGTATGCCCGAGCTCGTGGGCGGCGACCGACTCCGTGTCGTAGTTCGAGCCGTTGGTGTAGAAGTTGAAGGTCGGGTTGTAGGCGATGTCCGCCTCGACGATCACCTGCCCGTACTGGAGGACCAGCGCGGTGACCGCCAGGCACGAGCTCCCGCAGGCGCTGTTGCTCTCCCAGTCGATCGTGTTCTGGCCGTCCGTGGTGAAGCCCGCGGTGGTCGTCCCCGAGTCGTATGGGTTGTAGTCCGTATAGGGCACGTTGTACCAGGACGACATCGCATTGTCGATCGCCGTGCGCTTGTCCGAGCTCTGGCTGCCCAGGTTGATGTACCAGGGGATCGCGCGGATCTCCCAGTGCGCGAAGCCGCCGGAGGCGTTGCACGTCACCGGAGTGCCGCTGCTCGAACGGCCGATGGTCGTGTCCTGGATCATGCGGTAGGCGTGCGAGGGCGCCGAGGCGGCGATCAGGCCGGCAAGAACGAAGGCGCTGGCGGTACGCATCACTGCACCTCCTGCCGGCTCCGGCCGGCCTCGATGTCACGGATGGAGCGGAACATGGTGCCGAGCTGAAGCCCTTCCCGGCCACCGGGAGCGTCGAAGCTCCCGCGCGCGTCCGGAACGAGAGGCTGGTCGCTCGCCTGGCTGACGGCGCGCAGGCCATCCGCGGCGACCTTGACCTCGAACACTCCCTGGCTGAAGTCGCGCACCGTGAGGGCGCCGGCCGCGCCGGGCAGGTTGCCCCGACCGAGGAAGAGCACGTAGGACCGGCCGGGGACCAGCTCGGGTCCGCCCACGATCAGCGTCGTCAGGTCTCCGACCCTGCCGCCCATGAGCGTGACCGTGACCTCGCGGCCCGGCAGCCGGCCCTTGAGGACGTCGTCGGCCTTGATCCGGACGTCGGTGAGGATGAATGTGTGGTTCTGGTTCCAGTACGAGCGGGCCTCCACCACCTCCCCCACCACGATCGTCCGGTTGCCGGCGACCAGCTCGTCCAGGCTCCGCCGGAGGAGCGTCGTCGCGCCGGCGGGAACTGCCATCCCCGCCGCCAGCGCGACGACCGCCAGGCCGCTCAGCCATCTGCTTCCTGCTTGCATCAATGGACCTCCTTGGACCCTTGCCGGGTCCGCTGTGGATGAGGTCCCTTTCTACGCAGGATTCATCGCAGAGTTTCAATATTCCTATTCGTCGGCCGGTGCCCGCTACAACCCTCGCACCTTGACGGCGATCAGGAGCAGGGCATACCCCACGATCCAGGACCACATGGCAACCTGTCCGCCCAGGTGGATGACTCCGAAGACGTTCAGCAACGCGATCAGGTACAGGACGAGACAGATGATCCACGTGATGTCCTTCGGAGCATTGTTGCCACCTCGCGCCATCGCTCACCTCCTTGGATTGTGAAAACGACGGCTCATGGTACCAGGATCACTCCAGACTCGTCGCGAACGGCGGCCGGCGGATCGATCGGCGGCAGCCTTCGAGGTCGAGCCCCGCGGCGCTGCCCCGCTCCACCAGCTCCGCGGTCAGGCGGTCGATGCACCCGATCCCTTCGAGGTTGTGGAAGACGTGGTTGCCGCCCGGCACCACCAGGAGCCGGCTGCCGGGCAGGGTCTCCGAGACCCTGCGTGCCCACTCGACCGGCGTCGTGGGGTCGTTCTCGCCGGCCAGGATCAGCACCGGCGCGCTCGACCGCACCGGCTCCAGGAAGCTCGCCGGCACCTTCGCGGCCGGCCAGCCGGCGCAGGCGTCGAGCTGCTGGCGCAGCCGGAAGTCGCCGAAGAACGTCCCCCGGGCGAGCCGCTCGGCCTCGGCCCGGTCCACGAACGCGACGTCCTCGGCGCAGGTCACCGAGAGATAGAGGCCCTGGGCCGAGGCGGACCGCATGGCGCTCGCGATGTCCCAGGAGGCCTGGCCGAGAGGCCCGAGGTCGCCCGCCGCCGCCCGACGCAGGAAGAGCGGCAGCACCCGGACGCCGGACGGCCTGTAGAGGAGGTACCGGACCGTCTGGGCCGCGCCGTTGCGCGAGAGGCGGAGCTTTTGGGGTTTTCCCTGGTCACCCTCTCCGCCCTCCACCGCCACCTCGGCCGGCCCGGCTTCGAGCCTCTTGAGGACGGCGTCGAGGTCGGCCTTCGGGTCCGGGAAGGCGGCGTGGCAGGCGGGCTCGGCCGCGCAGTCCGCGGCCATCCGGTCGAACCCCGCCTGGGTCTGAGGCGCCAGCGACAGGGGGACCCGCGCGTCCACGGGCAGGACCGAGGAAAGCATCACCGTGCGCACGCTCTCCGGGTGGCGCCGCAGGTAGACCAGCGCCGCCCGGGTGCCGTACGAGGCTCCCATGACGTTGACCTTCGGATAGCCGAGCGCGGCCCGCACCTCGTCCACGTCGTCCACGATCGAGTCGGTCGTGTACTGGGAGAGATCGTTCTCCTTCGCCAGGGTCTCCCGGCAACGGCGCAGCGCCGCGGGATCCATGAAGGTGTCGAGCGTCTGCTCCACCGCCTGGCCGCCGTCCGGCGGCGGGCAGTCCAGGCGGTGCGAGCCGCCCGTACCGCGGACGTCGACCAGCAGGATGTCGCGGTGGCGGAGGACCGCTGCCAGCTCCTCCACGACATCCGGCCCCGACTGGACGATCGAGACGCCGGGGCCGCCCTCGAAATAGACCACCGGGTCGGGCTCGACCGGGGTCTCCCGGGCCGGGATCACCACCACCCGGAGAGGGATCTTCCGCCCCTTGCCCGCGGCGCGGTTCTCGAACACCTCCCAGGTGCCGCAGCGCAGGGCCTCGCCCTCGATCTCGGGCAGGCGGCAGGGCTGGAGCTCCAGGCGGGCGGCCTGAGCGGGAAAAGCGGCCAGGAAAAGGACGAAAAGGCCGAGGCGGTTCATGGATCGGAGCTTACCCCGTTGACCCGGGGCCGCAGGCTGACCATCCAGACGCCGAGCAGGATCGCCGCGCCGCCGGCCAGGGTGAAGGCGGTCAGCGTCTCCCCGAGCATGGCCGCCGCGATCCCGACCGTGACCAGCGGCTCCAGGTAGAGGAAGCTGCCGACCTGCGAGGACGGCATCACGCTGAGCGCGTCGTACCAGAAGACGTAGGCCAGGCCCGAGCAGAGGACGCCCAGGAAGGCGACCGCGAGCCAGCCGCGGGCGGACAGGCGCGCGACGTCCGCCGGGCCGGGCCCCGCCAGGAAGAGGACCGTGGTCAGGAGCCAGCCCGCGGTCATCACCCAGAAGAGCATGCCCGCCGACGGATACCGCCGGAGCCCGCGGCGGGAGAGGATCGAGAAGAGGGCCCAGTTGGGCGAGCTGAGCAGGATCAGCCAGTCGCCCGGAGCGCCGAGCCGGCCCGCGGCCAGCGACAGGAGGTCGCCGCGGGTGGCGACCACCAGGACTCCGAAGGCCGCCACCGCGATCCCGAGGACGCCCAGGGGCCGCAGTCGCTCGCCCAGGAGGAGCCAGCCCAGGATCGCCATGAAGACCGGGGTCGAGGCCACGATCCAGGACAACGTGCTGGCCTGCGAGGTGACCAGGCCGTTCGACTGCAGCCACTGGTGGAAGGAGATCCCGAAGAAGCCCAGGACCGTGAAGTAGGCCAGGTCGCCGCGTGAGGGCAGGGTGACCTGCCGCCGGGCGAGCACCACCGCCCCGAGCACCAGGACTCCCATGCCGAAGCGCAGCCAGACCACCGTCACCGGGGAGACCTCGGAGACCGCGATCTTGGTGGCGATGAACGAGGCTCCCCAGACCACGACGGCGAACAGGACGGCGGCGATCGCGCCGGCTCGGGAATTCTTCATGGGGCTCCTCGGCTTTTCAGGACAGCTTCATTCTATCTATGATGTCGTGCCGGCAAGCCCGACAGGAAGTCCTGGAGGATGTGGCACGAGCCTGGGAGCAGGCACATCAGGAGGGGGAAGTATGGATTCCGGATTCAGGTTTCAGAGCGAGCGGCCGTTCCAACAGGCGCTCCAGATCCGTGTGGATGAGCGGCTCGCCGCCCTGGGGCGGTCCCGCTACGGCGCGATGCGCCTCTATTTCAAGACGGCCGTGATCGTCCTCTGGGCCGGCCTGTCCTACGCCGGGCTGCTCGCCGCGGACCGGTGGTGGCAGGCCCTCCCCCTGGCCGCCTCCCTCGGCCTGGCGCTCGCCGCCATCGGCTTCAACGTCGGCCACGACGGCAACCACGGCGCCGGCTCGCCGTCGAAGCTGGTCAACCGCAGCCTCGGCGCCCTGTTCGACCTTCTCGGCGGCAGCTCCTACGTCTGGCGCTTCAAGCACAACGTGCTGCACCACAGCTATCCGAACGTGGACGGCCTGGACGATGACATCGACCTCGGACCGCTCTGCCGGATGTCGCGCCACCAGCCGCACCTCCCCCACCACCGCCTCCAGCACCTCTACATGTGGGTGCTCTACATGTTCATCATCCCCAAGTGGCACTTCCTCGACGACTTCTCCGCCGTGATCAAGGGCCGCATCGGCGAGAGCGCGTTCCCGCGTCCCAGGGGGGTCGATCTCGCGGTGTTCGTCGGCGGCAAGCTCGCCTTCTTCGCCTGGGTCTTCCTCCTGCCGATGCAGCTCCATCCGGTCTCGACGGTGCTGCTCTTCTACGGCCTCGTCGCGGCCATCCAGGGGCTCGCCCTGAGCGTCGTGTTCCAGCTCGCGCACTCGAACGATGCGACCGAGTCCTTCACCATCGCCGGCGGGGACGCGGAGTCGGAGTGGGCGGTCCACCAGATCGAGACCACGGCGAACTTCGCCCGGCACAACCGCCTGCTGACCTGGTACGTGGGCGGGCTCAACCACCAGGTCGAGCACCACCTGTTCCCGCGCATCAGCCACGTGCACCTGCCGCTGATCGCCGACGAGGTGGCGCAGGTCTGCCGCGAGCACGGCGTCCGCTATCGCGAATACCCGAGCCTGGCGAGCGCCATCGGGTCGCACTTCCGCTGGCTGCGCGATCTGGGAATGCCGCCGATACCGCCCCGGCAAATCCAATAAGATACCCGCGGGACGGAAGGGCAGACGAAAGGAGACCGGGAGATGGGCGTAGAAGGAGCTGCCGTGGCGGCGCAGGTGACGGCCCAGGCCATCAAGGCCTCGGGGGCGATCGTGAGGGTCGAGCCGGAGGACTTCCTGAAGCTCCTGGCGCGCAGCGCCGACCCGCTCGTCGTCACAGCGCCCGGCGGGTTCCTCTCGAGCGGGCACGAGTACCTGTTCAGCTACAAGGGGCTCGCCTTCTTCACCAACTCCCCCGAGCCCCTCGCCCTGCCCGAGGGCGCCGAAGTGATCGCGGCGCAGAGGATCTGGATCCCGTCCCGCTGAGCCGTCGACGCATGCCGCCCACCCCGCCGCAGACGACCAGACGCCCTCTCGCCCTCCCCCAGCCGGCGGCCAAGCCCGGGGAAACCCAGGCGCAGCGCTGGCGCCGCAAGAGCCGGACCTACGTCCTGCGCCTGTTCGACCGCTCGATCCAGCTCGGCTACCGCCTCATCTCCTGGCTCGACCGCCGGGCGCCTCCCGAGCGCCGCTACTTCCGCGTGGCCATCTTCGGGTCGAGCCGCATCCAGGAGAGCGACGCCGCCTACCAGGAGGTCAAGGAGCTCGCCGAGAAGCTGTCCTACATGGGTTGCGACATCGTCACCGGGGGCGGACCGGGCCTCATGCGCGCCGCCAACGAGGGCGCCCGCGCCGGTGCCTACCACTACCGGACGCGCTCGTTCGGCCTCACCATCCTCCTCCCCATGGAGGAGCAGCCGAACCCGTTCCTGGACGAGGTGGCGCAGCACTCGACGTTCTTCTCCCGCCTCCACCAGTTCATCCGCCTGTCCCACGCCTACATCGTGGTGGACGGCGGCATCGGCACCACCCTGGAGGCGATGATGGTCTGGCAGCTCCTCCAGGTGAAGATGCTCAAGGACCGGCCGCTGATCTTCGTGGGCCCGATGTGGCGCGGCCTGCGCGGCTTCATCGAGCAGGAGATCATCGCCCGCGGATATGCTTCGCCTCCGGACCTCGACGTGCCGGTCTGGGTCGACACGCTCGACGAGGCCCTGGCCGTGGTCCAGGCCGCGCTCGACGACTTCCTGAGCCGCAACAAGGTCATCCTCCCGCCGGTCGCCGAAGAGCCGGTCTCCGGGCATGGAGTTTGAAGACAGGGTAGGATCTTCCTGGGAGGGAGCATGGGTCTGACAGCCTTCTTGATGTATCAGCTCGGCCCGGAGACCGGCCCGAGCCTGTTCGACTTCTTCAAGCAGTCGGGGCCGATGGCGAAGGCCATCCTGGTCCTGTTGTCCCTGATGTCCCTGGGCTCGTGGGCGATCATGATCGGCAAGCTCGTCCAGCTCCGGCGCGCCGACCAGCAGAGCGAGAAGTTCCTGGAGGCGTTCCACCGCAGCCAGCGCTTCAGCGAGGTCAATGCCCAGGCCGGCAAGCTGCGCTCGTCGCCGCTCGTCGGCCTGTTCCAGGCCGGTTACGCCGAGATCGACGGCCAGATCAAGGCCGCCCAGGGGCCGGACGCCGGCGACCGCAAGGCGTACCGCATCACCTCGCTGCCGGCGCTCCAGCGCACGCTCACGCGCTCGGCGAGCGTCGAGGTCCAGAGCCTCGCGCGCTGGATCACGTTCCTGGCCACGACCGCCGCCGCGGCACCCTTCATCGGCCTTTTCGGCACGGTCTGGGGCATCATGGACGCCTTCCACGACATCGGCGTGACCGGCTCGACCTCGATCGTGGCCGTGGCGCCGGGCATCGCCGAGGCGCTGATCAACACCGCCGCCGGCCTCGCCGCCGCCATTCCCGCCCTGATCGGCTACAACTACTTCTCGCACCGGGTCCGCACGCTGCGCAGCCGCCTCGAGGACTTCGCCCTCGAGTTCCTCAACCTGGCCGAGCGGAACTTCACGTAGGAGGCACGCCATGGCGTTCAACCTCGGAGGCGGCGGTCTCGGAAGCAACGACGACGATCCGGTCCTGGCGGACATCAACGTCACCCCGCTCGTGGACGTGATGCTGGTGCTGCTGATCATCTTCATGATCGCCGCGCCCATGCTCCACCAGGGGGTCGAGGTGGCGCTGCCGCGCGCCGACGCCACGAACCTGCCGATGCGGGTCGAGGATCCGCTCGTGGTTTCCGTGGACCGGGACGGAAACGTCTATCTCCAGGAGACGCAGATCGCCACCGAGGACCTGGTCGACCGCCTGAGCGAGCAGATCAAGACCCGGGGCGACGACAGCGTTTTCCTCAAGGGAGACCGCGACGTGCCGTACGGCAAGGTGATCGAGATCCTGGACGTCCTCCACCGCGGCGGGATCGTGCGCGTGGGCATGGTGACCGAAAAACCTCCCAAGGGGTCCCGGAGCTGACGTGAGCCGCGAGGTCGACCACATCCTGCACGAGAGGTCGCGGCGCTCTCCGCGCCGGGCCGAGATGGCGGCCGTGGCCGGCGCGCTGGCGCTCCACCTGCTCTTCGTGGCCGTGGCCTTCGCCCTGCCGCATTTCAAGCCGGCGCCGCAGCCGCTGGAGTTCGTGCCGGTGCAGATCATCCCGGCCCAGGCCCTGGGCGTGCGCCGTCCCGCGCCGCCGAAGAGGAGGAACCCGGCGCCCGCGCCCGAGACGCCGGCGCCGCAGACCGAAGAGCCCGAGGCGAAGCCCGAGCCCCAGAAGCCGGCGGCCCCGGACGACATCCCGGTCCTCCCCTCGCCCGACGACAAAAAGAAGCCGGTGGCGAAGCCGACGCCGCCCCCCTCCCCGGCCTCGCCGACCTCGCCGGACAAGTCGCGGCCCGACAAGGCGCGCCAGGAGACCGGCCGGCCGTCGGACTCAGGCAGCTCCGAGGGCCCAGCCGGGACAGCGCCTGGCGAGACAGGCGACCAGCTCGGCCGGCGCGGCGGCGCCCAGGGCAACCCGCTCGGCACGACCGCCTTCGGCTCCGAGCTGGGCGGAGTGGACAACCCCGACTTCACCTACGGCTACTACCTCGACCGACTCCTCTCCCTGATCGACGCCCAGTGGGTCCGCCCGTCCATGGGCGCCGGCATCAAGACCGTCATCTTCTTCCGCATCCACCGCGACGGCAGCATGACCGACCTGCGGGTCGAGCAGTCTTCCGGCTACAATTCGTTCGACCTGGCAGCCCTGCGGGCCGTCCAGAACGCCGCCCCGTTCCCCCTGCTGCCGAGGGCCTTCCAGCACGACTCCCTCGGCGTCAACCTGATCGTGCGATGAGCCCAGCATGACGAGATCGAAAGCCTTCGCCCTGACCTCCGCCGTCACCGTCCTCCTGCTGGGCCTGGCCCTGCCGGGGATCTTCGCCCAGGAGCCGCCGCCGGTCGTCGACACGCCGCCGCCGGGCACCGACCCGAGCGTCACCCTGGAGCTCAACCGCGGCCAGCGCCCGCCGATGAAGCTGGCGATCCCGCCCTTCCGCGGCACCCAGGCGCTCTCCGGCGGCGCGGCCGCGGCCGCCCGCGAGATGGAGCAGACCGTCCGGCAGGACCTGGAGAATTCGGGCTACTTCGACATCCTGGGCGCGGACAGGCTCGGCCCGGTCACCTGGAGCGGCGACATCAAGCGCGACGTGGAGCAGTTCCGCGCCGCGGGCGCCGAGACCCTGCTGCTCGGCGACGTCCGCGCCGAGGCCGACAAGCTGGTGTTCGAAGGGCGCCTGTTCGACATCGCGAGCGGCGCGCCGATCCTCGCCAAGCGCTATCGGGGGAGCTTCAACGTCACCCGGCGGGTCGGCCACACCTTCGCCGACGAGGTGATCCGCTACCTGGTGGGCAAGCCCGGCATCTCGCTGTCGAGCCTCGCCTTCACCAGCGACCGGACCGGGTTCAAGGAGATCTGGGCCATGGACTACGACGGCCAGAACCAGCGCCGCATCACCGGCCACCGGTCGACCTCGATGTCGCCGGCCTGGAGCCCGAGCGGCGACGCACTGGCCTACACCTCCTTCTTCAACGGCCCGCCGGGGATCTATCTGGCCGACATCGACACCAACCGCAAGACGCCGATCGTGACCTCGGGCTCGATGAACACCACGCCCACCTTCTCGCCCGAGGGCAACCGGGTGGTCTTCGCGCGCTCGGTGGACGGCAACGTGGAGATCTTCACCTCCGACCGGAGCGGCGGCGGCCTGCGGCGCCTGACGCACTCGAACGCCATCGACACCAACCCGGCCTGGAGCCCGAAGGGGAGCGAGATCGCCTTCACCTCGTCGCGGGCGGGCAACCCGCACATCTACCTGATGGACTCCGAGGGCGCCAACCAGCGCCGGCTGACCTTCGACGGCGACTACAACGACGGCGCGGCCTGGAGCCCGGAGGGCGACCTGATCGCGTACACCAGCCGGCGCGCCGGGCGCTTCCAGATCGCGGTCGCGAACGCCGTCACCCTGGCGACCCGGGTCCTGACCTCCGGGCCGGGCGAGAACGAGTCGCCGACCTTCTCTCCGGACGGGCGCAAGATCGCCTTCGTCTCCCGCCGGAGCGGCACCAAGCAGATCTACATCATGGACCTGGACGGCAGCAACCTGCGCCAGGTCACCCGCGAAGGCAACAACGACATGCCCGACTGGTCGCGGATCCCCTCACAGCCCTAGATGGCCGCAAGCGCCTTCTGATAGAGTGAAAACCGAGCTGTCCTGACATGGAGAAAAAAAGCATGAACCGCAAGTGGATGATATGGCTGGTGGTCCCGGTTCTGTTGACCGTCCTGTATGGCTGTCCGAAGAAGAAGCCGGCGACGCCGCCGGCCGACCTGCCGATCGAGACGCAGCCGGTGACGCCTCCCCCGCCGCCGCAGCAGGACGTCCCGGAGACGCCCGCTCCGGTGGTCGAGGACGCGGTCGAGGACCCTCTCATGTCGGCCGACATGCAGGTGGTCAACGACGAGCTCCGGCGCCGCGGCTTCAGCCCGGACGTCTACTTCAACCTGGATGACAGCGCGCTGTCGGACGAGTCGCGCGAGAAGCTGGCCCGCAACGCCGAGCTGCTGCGCGCCCAGCCGCAGTTCCAGCTCACCATCGAGGGCCACGCCGACGAGCGCGGCACCAACGAGTACAACCTCGCCCTGGGTGAGCGCCGCGCCAACGCGGTGCGCGACTACCTGTCCTCCCTCGGCGTCGACGGCGGCCGTCTGCGCACCCTGAGCTACGGCGAGGAGCGCCCGGTCTGCACCGAGAGCGAGGAGAGCTGCTGGTCGCAGAACCGCCGCGGCCACCTGGTCATCACCGGCCGGGCCAACGTAGGCTGATGACCATGCTGCGCCCTGGCACGCTTCTCCGTCTGACCGGTTGCCTCGCGGCCGTCCTTGCGGCCGGGGGGTGCGTCACGCCGCAGGACATCGAGGGCCTGCAGGCGCAGCTTTCCGACATCCAGCGCCAGGTCCTGCAGATCCAGAAGCAGAGCCCGAGCAAGGAGGAGGTCTCGAGCCAGGTCTCCTCCCTCGGCGCCGACGTCGGCCGCCGGATGGAGTCGCTGCTCAAGACCGAGGCCGACATGCAGGTCAAGCTGCAGGACCTGTCCAGCCAGATCGACGAGTTGCAGGCCAAGCTGGAGGACACCAACTACCGGCTGGCCCAGCTCTCGCAGCAGATCGCGGCCACCAACCAGGAGCTGAAGTCGTTCCGCAGCGCGGCGCCCCCGGCGAACCCCGCGGGTACCGCGCTGCCGGACGGCAGCCAGCCCCAGACGCCGCCGCCGGCAAACCCCGGTGGCGGCCCGTCGGCTGATCCGCAGGCGCTCTACAACGGCGCCTACAACGACTACCTGAAGGGCAACTACGACCTGGCGCTGCGGGAGTTCCAGGAGTACCTGCAGAACTTCCCGTCGACCGACCTGGCCGACAACGCCACCTACTGGTCCGGCGAGTGCTACTACCGCCAGCGCCGGTTCCGGCAGGCGGTGACCCTGTTCGACGCCGTGCTGGAGAAGTTCCCGCGCAGCGACAAGGTCCCGGCGGCCACGCTCAAGAAGGGCTACGCCCACCTGGAGCTGGGCGAGCGCTCGCAGGGCGTGGTGCAGCTCCGGCACGTGATCCGGACCTATCCGAACAGCGACGAGGCGAACCTGGCCCGCCAGCGGCTCCGCGAGATCGGGGTTGACGCGGGCTAGGACCCGATGCTATAAAGCTCCGTCGCGCCGCGGGCGCGACTCCGTTTTTCAATCTACCGGGAAAACCAAGGAAGCTCTGAGGAATATGGCGAACACCAAGTCGGCCGAGAAGCGGCACCGTCAGAACGTGAACCAGCGGGAGCGCAACCGGGCCCATCGCTCGCGTCTCCGCACCGCCATCAAGCGCCTGCGCAGCGCGGTGTCCAGCGGCGACGCCTCGGCGGCCGAGGCCATCCTGCCCCAGACCCTCAGCGTGATCGACAAGATCGCCCAGAAGGGCGTCATCCACCCGAACGCCGCCTCGCGCTACAAGTCCCGCCTCGCGAAGCGCGTCGCCGAGTTGAAGAAGGGTTGACCTCCCTCAGGCTCCCTCTCCCCCGGCACGGGGGAGAGGGCTGGGGAGAGGGGGAACGGGATCAAAACCCCTCCAGCAGATCGCTGACCATCGTCTCCGCGAAGCGCTGCGCCGCTTCCTCGATGGCCTCGTCCTCGCGGTCGAAGTACTCCGCTCCCGACGCCTCGATCTCGTAGCTCTCCCGGAACACGTAGCGGTCGTTGCTCCAGATCACCTTGTCCGTGCCGAGGCGCTTGAAGGCGATCGAGGCGACGACGACGATCTCGTACTGGGTGGCGCGGCCCGTGGCGTCGAAGGCCACCGGCCGGACGTCGAAGCCGGTCACCGCGCCGGACAGCTCGGCGTCGGCGCCCTCGGGCGCGGCGGCCACGGAGAAGCGGTTGCGGGTCACCATCTCGTCGGCGACGGCGCGGGTGAGCGCCTGCTCCACCTGCGAGCGCTGGGTGCGGTTCTCCAGCGGACGGATGTAGACCGAGCGCACGTCCGCGGGGACGTTGCTGCTCGCCCGGCCCACCAGGGCATAGCCGCAGCCGGTCAGGCTCAGAAGAAGAAGGCCGAGAGCGGCCGGACGGTTGAGTCTCATGCGGACCTCCGGGTCACCAGGTTGATCAGTCGGCCGGGCACGACCACGGCCTTCGCCAGCTCGCGGCCGGCCAGATGCTCCTTCACCTTCGGGCTGGCGAGGGCGGCCTCGCGCACCTCCCGCTCCCCCGCATCCGAGTCGACCTCGACCCGGTCGCGCAGCTTGCCGTCCACCTGCACGACGAGCTCGATCCGGGCGCGGCGGAGCTTCGCCTCATCGTACTCCGGCCAGGACGTGTCGAGGAGACCCTCGACGTGTCCGAGCCGCTCCCAGAGCTCCTCGGTCAGGTGCGGAGCCATCGGGTGCAGGAGCTGGAGCAGCGTATCGTAAGCGGTCTCGCACTGGAGGCGCGAGGCGGTCTGGTCGTCGAGCGCGCGGTTGAGGACGTTCGACAGCTCCATCAGCGCGGCCACCGCGGTGTTGAACGAGAAGCGCTCGAAGCTGTGGGTCACCCGCTGGATCGTGGCATGGCGCTCGCGCTCCAGCTCGGCGTCAGAAGGTCCGATCGGCGGCGCCCCGGCGATCCGGTCGGCCATCCGCCAGACCCGCTGCAGGAACCGCCAGGCGCCCGAGACCGCGTCGTCGCTCCACTCGGCTTCCTTCTCCGGCGGGCCGATGAACAGGGTGTAGACGCGCTCGGTGTCGGCCCCCATCTGGTCGATCAGCTCGTCCGGCGAGACCGTGTTGCCGCGCGACTTGGACATCTTCTCCACCCGGCCGGACTTCTCCGACAGGCGGGTGATCATCCCCTGGTTGAACAGGTTCGTGAACGGCTCCTCGAAGCCGACCATCCCCATGTCGTGGAGCACCCGGCACAGGAAGCGCGAGTAGAGCAGGTGGAGGATGGCGTGCTCGATGCCGCCGATGTACTGGTCGATCGGCGCCCACGCCGCCGCCAGCCCGGGGTCGAACATGCGGGCCGGGTCCTTGGGAGACAGGTAACGCAGGTAGTACCAGGAGCTGTCCACGAAGGTGTCCATGGTGTCGGTCTCCCGCCGCGCCGGCTTGCCGCACTTCGGGCAGGAGGTGGCGACGAACGCCTGGTGCCGCGCGAGAGGATTCCCCTCGCGGCCGGTCAGCTCCACGTCGTACGGCAGCTCCACCGGGAGCTGGTCGTCCGGCACCGGCACCACGCCGCACCCGTCGCGGTCATCGCAGTAGACCACCGGGATCGGCGTCCCCCAGTAGCGCTGGCGGGAGATGAGCCAGTCGCGGAGTCGGTACGTCACCTTGGAACGGCCGAAGCCCTTCTCCTCGGCCCAGGCGATGAACTTCCGCACGGTCTCCGGGCTCGATTCCAGGCCGTCGAACGGCGGTGAGTTGCGGATCGTCCCGCGGTGCGGGTTCGCCTCGGCCATCGTGGCCGGATCCTCGTTCCCTTCGACGTAGACCAGCCGGACCGGGAAGCCCTCCTGGCGGGCGAAGGAGAGATCGCGCGCGTCGTGGGCCGGGACGCCCATGACCGCGCCCGTGCCATAGTCGGGCACCACGTAGTTGGCGAGCCAGAGCGGCATCGCCTCGCCGGTCGCCGGGTTGACCGCCTTGCGGCCGGTGTCCCGGCCTTCCTTGGGCGTGTCCTCGCCTTCGCGCTGGATGCGCGGGGTGTTGCGGACGGTCTCGATCCAGGCAGTGATTTCCTCGCGCTCGGGGTGGTTCGCGATCAGCTTCGGGACCAGCGGGTGCTCGGGTGCCAGGACGAGGAAGGTGGCGCCGTGGATCGTGTCCGGCCGGGTGGTGAAGACGGTGATCCTGTCCTCCAGATCCTGGACCCGGAAGTCGATCTCGGCCCCCTCGGAGCGGCCGATCCAGTTGCGCTGCATCACCTTGACCTTCTCGGGCCAGCCCTCCAGGCCGTCCAGGCCGGCGAGCAGGCGCTCGGCGAAGTCGGTGATGCGGAAGAACCACTGCTCCAGGTCGCGCTGGACGACCGGGGTGTGGCAGCGCTCGCAGGCGCCGTCCACGACCTGCTCGTTGGCGAGCACGGTCTGGCAGCTCGGGCACCAGTTGACCGGCGCCTTCTTCTTGTAGGCCAGCCCCTTCTCCAGCATGCGCAGGAAGAGCCACTGGTTCCAGCGGTAGTACTCCGGCGTGCAGGAGGCGATCTCCTTGCTCCAGTCGTAGAGGATGCCCCAGCGCCGGAACTGCTCCTTCATCACTTTGATGTTGCCGAGCGTCCAATCCTTCGGGTGGATGCCGCGCTGGATGGCGGCGTTCTCGGCGGGCAGGCCGAAGGCGTCCCAGCCCATGGGGTTGAGCGCCCGGCGGCCCTTCATCCGCAGGTAGCGGTAGAGGGCGTCGCCGAGAATGTAGTTGCGGCCGTGGCCGACGTGCAGGCGGTCCCCTGAAGGATAGGGGAACATCATCAGCATGTAGTACTTCTGTCGGTCGTGGCGCAGATCGACCTCGGTGACCTCGGAAGTCCTCTGCTTCTCCCACCGGTCCTGCCATCTGGCCTCGACGGCCTTGTGATCGTACTGGCTGCTCATCTCGTCTCGCAGGGGGTGGCGCCGGGGCGCCGGGTTCAGGTCAGGCTGCCGGGGAAGGTGTGCTGCTTGAGGAGGCCGTCGAGGAGGCCGTTGACGAACCGCCCCGACTGCTCGGAGCCGAACTTCTTGGCCAGCTCGATGGCCTCGTCCACCACGACCAGTTTGGGGGTGTCGGCCTCGAAGAGCATCTCGTAGATGGCGAGGCGCAGCACGTTGCGGTCGACCGCCGGCATGCGTTCGAGGCGCCAGTTGTCGGCCTGGCCGCGGATCATGTCGTCGATCCTCTCGCGGTGCTCCAGGGTGCCCTTGACCAGCTCCTGGGCGAACTCGAAGGCCTCGTCGACCCGCTTGCGGCGGCGTCCGGCCTCGGCCCGCTGCTCCTCCGGAGACTGCGCGGGCTTCTTCTCCTTGTCCCCCTCCTCGCGCTCGCGCGCCAGGTACTCGGACAGGTCGAAGGTCCTGAAGATCTGGGGCAGGGGGCTGCCGCCCAGGTCGCTCTGGTAGAGCATCTGGACCGCCATCTCCCTGGCCGTACGTCGCTTTCCGAGATTCATCCGCCTCGCCGAAATGGACTCGATGTTGGTGTGCTTGAAGGAAGGCCCGCCCGGCGGCGGACTCGAACGCCGCGCAATGATAGCCGGGCGGCGACCTCTCCGCCAGCGGGTATCGACGATGGAGCGATGGGGGCGGGCCGCCACCACTCCGGGCGGGCGTGAATTTCACGGGGCAGTCGCTGCCCCGCGAATTCGGACGGACAATTTCGTTGGGCAGCGGCTGCCCCGTGAATTCCAACGGGAAATTTCGCTGGGCAGCGACTGCCCCGCGAATTTGGACGGGAAATTTCGCTGGGCAGCCGCTGCCCCGTGAATTCCAACGGGGAAATTCGTTGGGCAGTCGCTGCCCCGCGAATTTGGACGCGGCCCCGCGTGATTCCGCCTCCCGGGCAACCGTGCGGCGACAGCGCCTAGCCCGGCGGCGAGCACGAGGCCGAGGCCGCCGAAAAGACCCAGTAGGCAAGCCCGGCGGACCTCTGTCTCTTCTCCAGGCCGGTGCGGCGGTCCGGCGGCTCCCGCCTGCGCAGCAGCGCGGCCAGGTCGCTGATCACGGAGCAGTTGTCCCCGAAGTAGGAGTGGCCGAGCAGACTGGTGTCCACTCCCGACACGTCGACGGTGTCGATGCCCGGGAGCACGAGCACCTCGGGCGTGGACTCGCCGGCCCGCGGATAGCCATGGACCTTCTTGGACGCCTTCAGGGCCTCGTCGTTCGAGGAGGCATAGAGGGTCACCCGCTCTCCGACGTGGCGGAAGGTCCCGGCCAGGTCCGCGAAGACGGCGGCGTCGATGTCCGGCGCGGTGAGGACGATCTGGCTGAAGGGCGGCTTCGCGCCGTCTCTCTGCTTGAGCGAGATGCGCTCCAGGGCGCGGGTCAGGGCCCGGTTGCCCATGCTGTGGGCGATCAGGTAGATGGATCGGGCGCCGGAGCGCTCGGACAGCTCGCGGAGGAAAGCCTCCAGCCGAGGGATCGTCGCCTCGACGGAGCTCTCGTCGACGGTGTATCCGGCCAGGGACGCCTTGGACGGCCAGCTGTAGAGCACCGGCGCGCCGTCCAGGCCCAGGTCGTAGGCGAGCTGCGCCGTCCGGAGCGCGGCGTCGTGGAAGGAGACGTTGTAGCCATGGACGAAGACCAGGAGCTGTCCCTCCCCGGATCGCGCCAGCTTGCCCTGGAGGCGTTGGTAGAAGCTCTGCCCGCCCAGCTCCTCGATCCCGAGCAGGACCATGTGCCGGTCCGGGTCGGCGGTCATCTCGAGCTTCCAGATGGACGGCCGCTCGATCTCTCCCATGCGATGGTCGCGCGGGATGCTGACCCGGCAGACCCCCAGGTGGAGACCCGGGAAGGACATGCGCGTCGGCCCGAAACGCTCCTCCACCGGCGCGCCGCGCCGCAGCACCCGGTCCGTTCCATAGAACACCTCGACCTCCGCGAAGCCCTTCAATGAGGCGGGAGGGGGCGGCATCGGAGGAGGTGGCACCGGAGGAGGCATCGGAAAGACGGTCGGCAGCTCCGGGAGGCTCCTCACCTTGCCTCCCTCGTCGGGACTGCACTGGATCTCGAGCGTCTCCCGGCTCGTCCCGGGGTCGAGGGTCGCCGAGTGCTGGAAGGTGGCGATGCCCGGCACCTCGATGTTCAGCCGGTAGGGTCCTTCCGGAAGCCCTTCGAAGCGGAACGCGCCGCTCTCGTCCGTGACCAGGACCCGGGTCTCCTGGCCCTCCATGTCCAGGGTCAGCTTCGCCCCGGGAATCGGAGCCGAGTCCCAGCCGATGACCGTTCCCTGAAGGACGAGGGACGCGGGCTGGGCGAAGGCGGTTCCGGCCCACGGCAGGCCGCACAGGCAGCCGAAGATGAGCAGGCGAAACGCACGGATCATGGAGAGTCCTCCTCAGGTCGTCTCCCCATGACAGGCGGAGCTTCGCAGCAACTGTTACAGTCAGCCGCGCAGCCGGGCGAAGAGGTCGGCCATCTCGATGGCGGCCAGCGCGGCCTCCCAGCCCTTGTTGCCGGCCTTGCCGCCGGCCCGCTCCTCCGCCTGCTGCGAGGTGTCGCAGGTCAGGACGCCGAAGCCCACCGGGATGCGGTGTTTCTTGGACACCGCGCCGAGGCCGCGCGTGCACTGGGAGCAGATGTAGTCGAAGTGCGGGGTCTCGCCGCGGATGACCACGCCGAGCGCGATCAGGCCGTCGAGCTTCGGCTTCCCTTCTCCCGGCTCGGCCAGCTCTTCGGCGGCCTGGGGGATCTCCCAGGCTCCCGGCACGCGGACGACCAGGATGTCTCCCGGGTCCACCCCGTGCCGGCGCAGGCAGTCCACCGCGCCTCCGACGAGCAGCTCCACCACCCGGGAGTTGAAGCGCGACGCCACGATCCCGAACCGCCTGCCGGCGCCGTTGAGCGCCCCTTCGACCTCCCGGATCTCACTCATGCCATGCCCTCTCAATGCGGCAGCATGCTCTGGGCCATCTGCCGCAGGAACAGCCCGTAGGGACGGGCGATCAGGATCTTCATCGTGATATCGGTCAGGATCCCGGCCGCGGCCAGCGCCATCAACTGGAATTCCTGCCGCTCGAAAGGCCAGACCCGGCGCGCCAGGAGCGGCCGGGCGAACACGGCGCCGAACAGGACGAAGGCGCACACGCGGACGACCGACCAGGGCACCCAGGCCGCGACCGAGCCCAAGAACGGATGGCCGCTCGCCGCCGCGTAGCTCCCCACGAAGTAGCTCATGTAGGCGGTGAGGAGCGCGCCGAGCACGAGCCCCACGTAGCCGCCGCTCACCCAGCAGAGCACTACGAAGACCGCGAGGTGCAGCAGGTGCTCGGGCAGGAAGCGGTGCCAGTCGTTCTCCTTGCCCTCGCCGGTCGCGATCCAGCCGAACATCTCCGTCCGGTAGGCCTCGCCGTGGAAGATCCCCCGCGCGGCCCCCTCCGGGAACAGGAAGACGAGCAGGATGACGCCCGCGCTGAGCAGCACGGCCCAGAGGATGCCGAGCCGCCAGGCGCCGCCGTAGTCGCGCGCCTTCACGCGCTCGGCGAAGAACGGGTAGAGCGTGAGAGGCGCGAGAAGGACCAGCGCCCAGCCGCCGACGCCCGGGATCAGGGCGAGCAGCACGGTCAACGGCGTGAGCAGGAGGAGGATCGGGATTCCGGGTTTCACAGCGCTCCTCCGGCGGGGCCGAGGTGGATCTCCTCCACCAGGGTGGACGGGTCCGCGTCCAGGGCGAAGCCGAGGGCTCGGGCGACCTCACGGGGCGGGACCATGGCGGCGCGGTTCCACTCGCCCGGCGCGTTGTCCCAGATCGGCGTGTCGGTCGCTCCCGGGTAGAGAGCCGTGATCCGGACGCCGCTGCCCGACAGCTCCTCGCGCAGGGCGGCGACGAGCCCGGCGAGCCCCCACTTGCTGGCGCAGTAGGCCGACCAGCCGGGGAAGCCGCGGCGCGCGGCCACCGAGAGGATCGGGACGATCCAGCCCCTCCCCTGCCGCCTCATGGCCGGCAGGAGCGCGCGGATCAGGAGGACGGCGCCGGTGAGGTTCACGTCCACGGTCTCGGCGAAGGCCTCGGGCGTCAGGTCTTCCAGAGGAGAGATGTGGGCGACCCCCGCGGCCGGGACGACCACCTCGGCGGCCTCCCAGCGCTCGTAGATCCGCTCCGACGCCTGCCGGACCCGGGCCGCGTCACGCACGTCGCAGACCAGGGCGACGCCGCCGGCGCCGGACTCCTCCAGCGTTTCGCGGAGCGGCTCCTCGCGGCGGCCGAGGAGGGCCAGGTCGAACCCGCGCCGGGCGAGCTCCAGCGCGACCTCGCGGCCGATGCCGGTCCCGCCGCCGCTGATCACCGCCAAACCCCTGGTTTTCGAGGACATCGGACAGGTCACCCCGGCGCGGGAACATACCACACGCCGTCGTCGTCCAGTCCCAGGAAGGGCTTGAGCAGGGCAAGGGTCCGGGAGGTCGCGAGCCCCCGTTCCAATTCGACCACGTCCGCCGCCCGCCGGCCCATCTGCCGCGCGAGCTCCAGGTCATCGAGCCAGGCGCCCCAGACCCGGGCAAGCTCTTCGGCGCTGGCGACGCGCTGCCAGGCACCTGCCCGATCGAAAAGGTCGGCATGGAACTGGAAGTTGGACGTGTACGGTCCGACCGCGATCGGCACTGCGAATCGAGCTGGCTCGATGGGATTGTGCCCCCCTCCGCGGGGCGTGAGGCTGTAGCCGACGAAGACGGCCGCGGCGTGCCGGTACAAGGAGGCAAGCTCACCCATCGAGTCGAGGAGCACGACGGACGGACGGCCCTGGGCAGGGAATCGGCTGCGTCGGACAAAATCGAGATCCCGTTCCCGCAGGAGCTTGTCCGTCCGGTCGAACCCGTGCCGCGGCGCGAGAATCAACAGGGCGCGATCGCCACCGCCCAGGCGCTCGAAGGCGTCGAGGATCTGCCCATCCTCCTCGGAATGAGTCGAGCCCGCGATCAGGATGGGACGCTCCCCGGCAAGCGTCCGGATCTCGGCCTCGATTCCGGGAAGGGGAGGGGCGGTCGCGTCGAATTTCACATCGCCGGTGACAGAGATCCGTTCCCGCCCGACTCCGGTCCCGGCAAGCCGCTCGCGGTCGCCCTCGTCCCGCACGCCGAAGAGCTGAACCCTCTCGACCAGGGGCGAACAGCGATCGACCGCGAGCCACTCCTTCGTGAACCAGCCATTGACGAGAGCTGTCGGGATCTCCCACCCCAGCAGGTGGAGGCACAGGAGAGGGAAGAGGCCGGTCGCCTCGATCAGGATGAGCTGCCGCGGGGAGTAACGGCGGAGGAACCGCCGCCATGCGAACAGGAAAGGAAGCGGTATGGAAGCCAGCTCCACACGTCCGCCCAGCGCTGCCTGGGCGAACCCGTGATTCGAGCCGTCGCTGGTGATCACGACCGGAAGGTCCTGTGGCAGAGCCAGGACAAGGGCGATGGCCACTCTCATCTCGCCCGGTCCAAGCGCGTGGAGCCAGACGGAATTGTTGGGAACGCCGCGGGGGTACACACCGCAGCGGCTGAGCAACGCTCTCCAGCGCTTCCGACCCTTGATCAGGATCATGAACGGCTCGAGGAGAAACAGGAACAGAAGAACACGGACCTGAATCTTTCGAAGCCAGGGTCGAAGACTCTCAAAAGTATTGTGCACGGACGAACCTCACTCTTGCCGGATCGCGATCGTGGGATCGACCCGGGTGGCCCGGCGGGCCGGAAGGTAACAGGCCAGGAGGGTGACGCCCATCATCAGCGCCGAGGTCTCCACCAGGCTGACGGGGTCCAGGACGCCGATCTCGAAGAGCACGCCGTCGAGCCAGCGCGTCAGCGCCGCGGTTGCGATCAGCCCCAGGGCGATGCCGACCAGCGCGAGCCGGAGCCCCTGCCACAGGATCGCCCGCTGCACGTCGGACGCGCGGGCGCCGATCGCCATGCGGATGCCGATCTCGCGGCTGCGGCAGCGGACCGAATAGGAGACCAGCCCGAACAGGCCGACGACGGCGAGGAGCAGGGCCATCCCCGCGAAGGCGCCGAGCACGACGGTCAGGAAGCGCTGGTCCGCCAGCGCCTCGTCGACGATCTCCTCCATGGTCCGCGCCTCCGCCACGGCCACGTCGGGATCCTGCGAGCGGACCTCGCGGCGCACCGCCTCCAGCAGGGCGAGCGGCTCGCCCTGCGTCCGGGCGACCACCATCATGCTGCGCCGGGGGTCCTGGGCGTGCGGCACGTAGACCGCCGTGGTCCCGAGGTCGTCGAGGCCCAGGGAGCGCACGTCCCCCACCACGCCGACGATCTCGCGCAGCAGGTTCTCGTCGCGCCAGGAGCGGATCCGCCGGCCGACCGGGTCCTGTGCGCCGAACAGGCGCCGCGCCAGGCTCTCGCTGACGATGATCACCGGCACGCCCGTTGCCGTGTCGCCGTCGCCGAAGTCGCGCCCGCGCCGCAGGGGGATACCGGCGGCCTGGAAGTACCCCGCCTCCACCGCGCTCCACTGCGCCACCTCATCCTTGCCCATCGGCGGCTCCGGCCGATGCTCGGCCAGGAACACCCGCGTGAGGTAGGAGCCGCCGCCGCCCACCGGCAGCGCCGAAACGCCGCTCGCCGCCAGCACGCCGGGCAGGCCGGCCAGCCGCCGGTCGAGCTCGCGGTAGAAGCTCTCGACCTGCGGGCCCTGCGTATATTTCGCCCGCGGCAGCGACAGGTTGAAGGTGAGGAGGTGCTCGGTCCTCACCCCCGGATCGACCGCGCTCAGGCGCTCGAAGCTGCCCGCCGCCAGCCGCGCTCCCGCGATCAGCACCAGCGACAGGGCCACCTCGCCGGCCATCAGCCAGCCGCGCAGCCGGACCCCGCGCCACGAGGCCTTCCCCTCCCCGACCTCGCGCAGCAGGCCCCCCAGGCTCGGCCGCGAGCCTTCCAGGGCCGGCAGGATGCCGGCCAGGAACGCGGTCAGCAGCGACACCCCCAGGGCGAAGACCAGGACCCGGCCGTCCAGGGCGACGTGGCTCAGCCGGAGCCCCACGGCGCCCGGCGCCACGCCGGCCAACACCCGGGTCCCCCAGGCCGCCAGCAGCAGCCCGCCCGCGCCGCCGATCAACGACAGGACGAGGCTCTCGCCCAGGATCTGGCGCACCAGGTGGAGCCGCCCGGCGCCGAGCGCCGTGCGGACCGCCATCTCTTTCTCCCGCGCCAGGTTCTGCGCCACGAGGATCTGCGCCAGGTTCAGGCAGACGATGAGCAGGACGAAGGCCACCGCCGCGAGCAGGACGAAGAGCATCCGGCGGAAGGTGTCTCCGACCAGGACCTCGCGCAGGGGAAGCAGGCCGATCGTCCACCCCTCGCGCTCCGGGTACTCCCGGGCCAGGATCTCCGCCCGCGCGGCCAGCCGCGAGCGGGTCTGTTCCAGCCCGGCGTCCTGCCGCAGGCGGGCGATCGGCTTCCAGCGGAAGTTGTCGGGCCGCAGGAACGAGGCCGGCGGAGCCGCGCCGAGTTGGAGCGGGAACCAGAGCTCGACCTCCTCGGGCCACTGCGCCGCCGCCGGCATGACCCCCACCACGGTCCGCGGGCTGCCGTCGATCTGGATCGAGCGGCCGACGATCGCCGGGTTGCCGCCGTACATCCGCCGCCAGAGCCCCTCGCTCAGCACCACCACCTGCGCTTCTCCCTGCGAGGTCTCCTCGGCGACGAACGCGCGCCCGGCCACGGGCCGGGCCGCCAGGACCCGGAAGTAGTCGATCGAGACCGCGGCGGCCGTCACCCGCCGCGGCACGTCGTCGCCCCGGACGTCGACGTCCGCCAGGGTGTAGATCGCGACGGCGGCGAAGAGGTCTCTCTGCTCCTGCCAGTCGAGGTAGTCCAGGTAGGTGACGCTCGCGCCGTCGTAGCCCTGCTCCGGGTTGACCCCGACCGGCACGACCAGGCTGTCGGGCTGGACGTACGGCAGCCCGCCGGCGAGCACCGCGCTTGCGATGCTGAACACCGCCGTACCGGCCGCGATGCCGAGGGCCAGGATCAGGACGGCGAGCACCAGCGCTCCCCTCATCCGGCCTCCCGGGCGGGGCCCTCCGTCTCCCGCGCCCCGGCGCACCACTCCAGGACCGCCATGGCGCCGAACTGCTTGTACTGCGCCTGCCGCCAGGCGAGGCTCTGCGGACCGTCGAGCACCTCGTCGTCCACGTCCTCGCCGCGGACGGCCGGCAGGTCGTGCAGGAAGATGGTCCCCTGCGGCCGGGAGACCCGGGCCATCACGCCGGCGGTGACCTTGTAGGGGGCGAAGATCTCGCGCCAGCCGTCGACGCCCCGGACCACGCCCATGGTCTGCCAGCGGCTGGTGTAGACGGCGTCCACGTGCCGCGGCAGGTCGTCCATCCCGTGGCGCTGCTCGATCACCGAGCCGCTGCGCCCGGAGAAGGCGCGGATCCGCTCGAGGACCGGCGCCGGGAGCCCGTAGCCCTCGGGGGTCACCAGGGTCATCCTCATCTCCGGCAGAAGAGAGACGCTCAGGGCGAGCGACGCCGCCGAGCTGTTGCCCTCGCCCAGGTAGAGAATGTGGAGACCGCGCAACCGGCCGAAGGTCTCCAGGATCGTGCCCAGGTCCGCGATGGCCTGGGTCGGGTGCTCGTCCTCGGTGAGGGCGTTGACCACGCCCATCCGGTCCTGATCGGACAGGGTCCGCATCTCGGCCATGGTCTCGTTGGTCCGGATGACGAGCAGGTCCAGGTAGCCGGAGAGCACCCGGGCGGTGTCCTGGAGGGTCTCGCCGGTGACGATCTGCAGGTCGTCGGGCCCGTAGGCGATGGTGTCCGCCCCGAGCTTGACGGCTCCCACGGTGAAGGCGGTGCGCGTGCGGGTGGAGGATTTCCGGAAGTAGATCCCCACCATCCGGTCCGCCAGCGGACGCTCGCCGGCCGCCCGCCCCGTCCCGAAATCGACCGACCGCGCCGCGAGACCGAAAAGATCCCGCGCGTCGAGCTCCGCAATCGAAAGCATGTGTCGAATCAAGTTGTCATCTCCTCTTCTCTGGTCCCGGTCCGATCCGGGTCTCCCGCCGCGAGCGCCAGGCTCTCCGCCCCGAGGATCTCCGCCAGCTCGGCCACCCAGGGCTCGTTCAGCATGGTCTCGTGCCGTCCGGAGACGGAGTGGACGCGCACGCCCGGGAAGCCGTCGTCGATCCAGCCGGGGAGCGGCGGAGGCGGAGCCGATGCCGCTCCGGTCCCCGCCCCCGTTCCATCACCGCGCGGCCGGAACAGGGAGATCGGCCCCGCGTAGGCCCTGGGCTGGTAGAGCCGGACCGCCCGGATGCGGGACTCGATGTCCGCGAGCAGGTTGCGCAGCCATGCCGTGTCCACTTCCTCTCCCACCAGCCCGGCCGCGCGCGCGCTGGCGAGGATCCGCTCGAGCCGCTCCTCCTCGGCGAGCCCGGCCACGTCGTCCACCGACAGGGTCAGCGTCCTTCCCACCTGGCGCGCCTGGGCATGGACGAGGGCCACGGCGAGCCGCACGGGGTCGAGGTTCTGCGGCACGTCCCCGCCCATCGGCATCGTCGGGTCGAACAGGGCGAGGAGCTCCACCTCCTCGCCCTGCCGCGCGAGCTGCTGGGCCATCTCGAAGGCCACCACGCCGCCGAACGACCAGCCGCCGAGCCGGTACGGGCCCTGCGGCTGCAGGCCGCGGACCGCCGCCACATAGGAGGAGGCCAGGTCCTCGACGGTGTCCTGCGGGAGGCTGACCCGGTCGTCCGGACCCGGGGCCTGCAGGGCGTAGAACGGCTGGTCCGATCCCAGGCGCTTCGCCAGGTGGACGTAATAGTGGACGCCCCCGCCCACGGGATGGACGCAGAAGAAGGGCGGCAGCGCACCCTCGGGCTGGAGCGGGACGAGCGGAGACCACTCCTGCGCCGGCTCTTCCGCGAGGAAGCGGGCCAGGTCCTCGACGGTGGGCCGCTGGAACAGGACGGCCAGCGGCAGGTGCCGGCCGAAGTGGGCCCGCACCCGGGTCGCGAGCCGCATGGAGTGCAGCGAGTGGCCGCCCAGGTCGAAGAAGTCGTCGCGGATCGAGATGGGCTGCACGTCGAGCAGCTTCTGCCAGATGCCGAGGAGGTCGAGCTCCATCGCGGTCCGGGCGGGCGCGAAGGCTCCGGCGTCGGCCGGGGAGGCTTCCGGCGCGGGGAGCGCCCGGCGGTCGATCTTGCCGCTCGCCGCCCGCGGCAGCTCTTCGAGGACGACGAAGCGGGACGGGATCATGGGCTCGGGCAGCCGCTCTTCCAGAGCGCCGCGCAGCGCGGCCGGGTCGAGGGCCGCCTCTCCCTGGGGGACCAGATAGGCGGCCAGACCCCGGCCGCCCGGCAGATCGTCGCGCAGGGCGACGGCCGCCTCCCGGACGCCGGGCAGCCCGGCGAGCGCGGCCTCGATCTCGGCCAGCTCGATGCGGAAGCCGCGCAGCTTCACCTGGTCGTCGAGGCGCCCGCGGAACTCCAGCTCGCCGTCCGGCAGGCGGGCGGCCAGGTCGCCCGTCCGGTACATCCGCTCTCCCGGGATTTCGGGGAAGGGGCAGGGCACGAAGGCCTTCTCCGTGGCCTCCGGGTCGTTCAGGTAGCCGAGCCCCAGGCAGCGGCCGGCGAGGTTGAGCTCGCCCGGCACGCCCCAGGGCGCCGGACGGCCCCAGCGGTCGGTCACCAGGGCGGCGGCGTTGGAGACCGGCCGGCCGATGGGGATCCTGCCCGTCTCGCCGCCGGACACCGGGTGGAAGATGCAGCCGATGCTCGCCTCGGTCGGGCCGTAGAGGTTGACCAGCGTCACGGCCTGGAAGAGTCTGCGGAAGGCCATCGCCGCCGGGGCCTGCATCTCCTCGCCGCCCACGATCACGGCCCGCAGGGAGGCCAGACGCTCTGCCCTCTCCCTCCCCGCGGCGAGCCCCTCCACCACCACCTGGAAGAACGAGGGGACGAAGTCGATGACGGTGACGCCGTGCCGCTCGAGGGTCTCGACCAGGGTCTCCGGGTCCCACGGCCGGCCGGGATCGGCGAGCACCGTGGCGCCGCCCTGGAGAAGGGGCCAGAAGATCTGCCAGACCGCGCTGTCGTAGACGTGCCGGGTGGTCTGGAGCACGGCGCGGGCGGCGTCCGCGCCAAAGAAGCGGTCCATCCAGAGCAGGCGGTTGACGATGCCCCGGTGAGGCACCACGACCCCCTTGGGCTTGCCCGTGGAGCCGGAGGTGTAGATCACGTAGATCGGGTCGTCGGGCCGGGCCGGGCCGGCGACGGTTGCCTCTCCTCCGTCCTCCCGCAGTGCCTCCGCCACCTCCAGGAAACGGCGCTCCGGGCCCGCCAGCCCCGGCGGCACCGGTCCGGAGGTCACGACGACGCCGTCGAGCTCGCCGAGCACGGACGCGAGCCGCGCCGTGGGCCAGCGCGTGTCCAGGGGGACGAACGCCGCTCCGGTCTTCAGGATGCCGAGGAGAGAGACCGCCAGGTCGAGCCCCCCTTCGGTCAGGACGGGCACCCGCGAGCCCCGGCCCACCCCTCGTCGGACCAGGGCCGCGGCGAGCCGGTCGCTGCGCTCGTGGAGCTCGGCGTAGGTCAACGAACCGCCGCCGCAGACCGCCGCGACCGCCTCCGGCGTGCGGGCCGCCTGGGCGGCCACCAGCTCGTGGACGCAGAGGTCCTCCCGCGGGTCGGCGGCCGCCGTGTCGTTCCACTCGACCAGGAGCTGGTGCCGTTCGGCCTCGGCAAACAGGTTGAGCGAGCTCACCGGCTTTCCGGGATCGGCGGCCATGTCCCCGATCAGGCTCTCCAGGCCCTGGAGGAAGCGCTGGACCGTCACGTTGTCGAAGCGCTGGCGGTCGAACCCGATGTAGAGGCCGAGCCGGCGGCCCGGGAAGGCCACGCAGGTCAGGCTGTAGCTCGTGCGGTGGAGCGAGCGGACGTTGCGCACCGTCATCCGCCCGCTGCCCTGCATCATCACCTTCTCGACCGGGTAGTTCTCGAACACCAGGATGCTGTCGAACAGGGGCTGGCTCGCCGGGATCCCGCTCCAGGCCTGGGCGTCGATGAGCGAGGTGTGCTCGAACTGCCGCGCCTCGATCTGGCGCTCCTGGATGCGGCGCAGCCAGGGGACGACCGTGCCGTCCTCCGGGATCTCGATCCGCACCGGCAGGGTGTTGATGAACAGGCCGATGATCGACTCGATGCCCGGCAGCTCCGGCGGACGCCCCGAGACGGTGGCCCCGAAGAGCACGTCGCCCGTGCCGGCGAAGCGGCCGAGGAGCGCTCCCCAGGCCCCCTGCACCAGGGTGTTGAGGGTGAGCTGATAGCGCCGCGCCAGGGCTCCCAGGGAGGCGGTCGCCCCTTCCGGCATCTGCAGTTGGAGGATGCCGGGCTCGGAGTCCGCCGACGGCAGCGCCGCCGGGTTGCGGTCGACGGCCAGGCGCGTCGGCGCGGTGAAGCCCTGCAGGGCCTCGCGCCAGAACGCCTCCATGGGCGCGGGATCCTGGGTCCGGATCCACTCGATGTAGTCGCGGAAGGGCACCGGCGGCCGCCCGTCCTCCGGGGTCCGGCCCGACAGCAGGGCGTCGTAGCGTTCGAACACCTCCCGCACCACGATCTGGAGGCTCCAGCCGTCCAGGATGCTGTGGTGGAAGCTGAACGCGACGTAGCAGACGTCGTCGGCCAGGCGCAGGCAGGAGACCCGCAGCAGCGACGGGCCGGAGAGGTCGAAGTAGCGCCGCAGGTCGGCGCGCAGGAAGGCCCGCACGCGGTCGGCCCAGAGCTCCTGCGGCAGGCCGCGCCAGTCCTTCTCCTCCCACCAGTCGCCGGCGCTCCGCCGCACGATCTGGAGGGGCTCGGGCAGGTCCTTCCAGGCGTAGCCCGTGCGCAGGATCGCGTGGCGCGCGATGACCGCGGCCCACGCGTCGCGGAAGGCGGCCGGCGAGAAGTCGCCCTGGAAGGCGGCGCTGAGCTGCAGGAAGTAGGCGTCGGACTGCGGGGCGTAGAGGTGGAAGAAGAGCATCCCCTGCTGGGTGGAGGACAGGGGATAGAGGTCCTCCACCCCGGGCTCGCCCTGGAGGAGACCGGCGAGGGCCTCCCGGTCCAGGCCCGCCAGCGGGAAGTCCGAGGGGGTGTAGACGGTCCGCTCGAGCCCGCGGCAGTGCTCCAGGAGCGAGCGCAGGGCGGCGGTCAGCGCTCCGGCCAGGGTTTCGACGGTCTCCCGGTCGTGGCTCGCGGGATCGTACCGCCAGTCGATCTCCAGCCGGTCGCCGGCGACGCGGCTGACGCGGCTGTCAACTGCCAGGCCGAAGGGCGCGGTCCGGGCGCCGGGCCGCTCGTCCGCGGCCAGGAAGAGAGAGCCTTCGGGGAGCAGCGCGGCGGCCGGCGCTTCGTGCCGGAAGCTCACCCGCGGCGTGCCCGCCTCGGGGTCCGGCGCGGCGCGCAGCCTCTCCTTGACGGCCACCAGGCGCTCGCCGGGGCCGGCGCCCTCCTCCATATCCAGACGCACGACGGTCATCTTTGTGAAGCAGCCGACGGTGCGGGAGAGATCGAGCCCGCCGGAGGCGTCGGCCCGCCCGTCGCTCTCGATCTCCACGACCAGGCCGCCGTCGCCGGCCGAGGAGGGCGCCAGGACCTCGGAGAGAGCGGCCAGCACGGCCTCCCCGATGCCCGTGCGGTACGCCCGCGGCACGAGCTCCAGGAGAGCCCGCGTCTCCTCCGGCTCCAGGGCCCCGCGCACGACGGCGGTCGCGGCCGGTTCTACAGCCGGGCCGCCGGCCCCGAGCCGCCGCGCCCAATCCTGGAACCGGGCGGTGCGGGCCGGGAGCCGGACCTCTTCGCCGGCCCCGAGTTGCCGGCAGGCCGTGTCCAGGTCTTCCACCAGGATGCGCCACGAGGAGGCGTCCACCGCCAGCGGATGGGCGGCAAGGAGCAGACGGTCGGGCCCGTCGGCCCCACCCCTCAACAGGGTGGCTGTCAGCACGGGTCCACGCTCCGGGTCGAGGGCGGTGGCGAGCTCCGGGAGAGGCCCTGCATCCACCTGCCGCCAGCCGCCTTCCCCGGCGACGAGGCGCAGCCGCAGCGCGTCGTGCTGCAAGGCGAGCCTGTCCAGGGCCGCGGCCACGATCTCCGGCCGGAGCGGCTCGCGGGCGGTGAGCAGCACGGTGGGATGGACGCCATCGCGCCCCTCCGCGAACCGGAGTTGCGCCGGCGTCAGGGGGGTCGACTCTCCCGCATCCTCGGGCAGGCCCTCGGCGGCGGCCTCAGCCAGTCCGGCCACGGTCGGGTTGGTGAAGAGCTGGCGGGGGGTGATCCGGATGCCGGCCCGGGCCGCCCGGGCCACGATCTGGATGCTCAGGATCGAGTCGCCGCCGAGATCGAAGAAGTCGTCCTCGATGCCGACCCGGTCGACCCGCAGGACATCGCGCCAGATCGAGACGAGCCGCTCCTCCACCGGGTTGCGCGGCGGCAGGTAGACCCCCTCGGCGCTCTCGCCGGTCTCCGGTTCCAGGACGGCCAGCCGGCGGCGGTCGACCTTGCCGTTGGGCAGCAGCGGCAGCTCGCCGGGGAAGACGAAGAACGGCGGCACCATGGCCTCGGGCAGGCGGTCGCGCAGGAACTGGCGCAGCGTGTCCCGGCCCTCCTCCCGGCGCAGGATCACGTACGCCACGAGCCGGGGACGGCCGGGCGGATCCTCCCGCACCAGGACGACCGCCTCGCGCACCGACGGGTGCTGGCGCAGCGTGACCTCGATCTCCCCCAGCTCGATGCGGACGCCGCGGATCTTGACCTGGTGGTCGATCCGGCCCAGGCACAGGATGCGCCCGTCCGGGAGCCAGCTCGCCAGGTCGCCGGTGCGGTAGATCCGCGCCCCGGGAACGGCCGAAAAGGGGCTCGGCAGGAAGCGCTCGGCCGTCAGGTCCGGACGCCCCAGGTAGCCCCGGGCCAGGCCGTCGCCGCCGAGGAAGAGCTCGCCCGTCGCCTCGACCGGCACCGGGTCGCCCTCGGGCGACAGCACGTAGACCTGCGTGTTGTCCAGCGGCGTGCCGATGGTCACCGGGCCGCCCGGCCCCACCCGGTCGAGGGTCGACCAGACCGTTGTCTCGGTGGGACCGTAGCCGTTCCAGACGATGCCGGCGCGCGCCAGCAGGAGATCGGCCAGGTCGCGCGGGAGCGCCTCGCCGCTGTTCAGGACCCGGATCCGGTCGTCGCCGCGCCAGCCCGCGTCGACCAGCAGCCGCGCGGTCGCCGGCGTGGCCTGCAGGACCGTGACGCCCGGCTCCTCGACGGCGGCGCGCAGCCGCTCCCCGTCCGCGACGACGTCGCGGGCCACCATCAGCACGCGGGCCCCCACGGTGAGCGGCAGGAGGAGCTCGATCACGGCGATGTCGAACGACGCCGTGGTGATGGCCAGCACCGTGTCGCCGCCGACAAAGCTCAGCCGCCGGGCCGCCGTGCTCAGGAAGTTGGACAGGGCGCCATGGTGGATCTGCACGCCCTTGGGCCGTCCCGTGGACCCGGAGGTGTAGAGGATGTAGGCGAGGTTCTCCGGGCCGGCGGCGCCTGCAGGGACCGGCTCCGAGGGTCCGGCGCCGAGCGCGCTCTCGAAAGTCAGCACGCGCGCCGACCCGGCCGGGACGCGGCCGGCCAGCGTCTCCTCGGTGAGCAGGACGGGGAGCCCGGCGTCCTGCGTCATGAAGGCCAGGCGCTCGGCGGGGAATTCGGTGTCGAGAGGGAGATAGGCGCCCCCGGTCTTGAGGACCCCGAGGATCCCCGCCACGAGATCGGGTGAGCGCTCCAGGGCAATGCCGACCGGCACCTCCGGCCCGATTCCGAGGGCGCGCAGGCGGCGCGCCAGGAGGGTGGCGCGCTCCTCCAGCTCGGCATAGGTCAGCCGCGCGCTCCCGCAGCGCACCGCCTCGGCGTCCGGCGTGCGCCGGGCCTGGGCCGCGATCCGCTCGTGGACCAGGCCGCCGGCGTCTTCCGCGCCGGTGTCGTTGTACTCGGTCAGGAGCTGGTGGCGCTCGGGCGCGGAGAGCAGGGGCAGCCCGGCGAGCGGGCCGTCCGGCTCGCACTCTCCGAGAGCCGTGAGCACGGTGGCGAGCTGGCCGAGGAGTCGCTCCAGGGTGACCGGCTCGAAACGGTCCCGGTCGGACTCGAAGTGCAGTACCAGCCGCGGGCCCGGAATCGCCAGCAGGGTCAGGGGGAAGTTGGTCTTCTCGAAGGTCCGCACCTCGGCCAGCTCCAGCCGGCGGCCCTCCCGGCGCAGGACGGCCTCGCGCGGGTAGTTCTCGAAGACCAGGATGCTCTCGAAGAGCGGCAGCCCGCGCGGCACGTCGCTCCACCCCTTCACCCGGATGAGCGGGCTGTGCTCGTGCTGGCGCATCTCCGACTGCAGCCGCTGGATCTCCTGCAGCCACTCTCCCGCCGGCCGGCCAGGGTCCCGGCGCAGGCGCAGGGGCAGGGTGTTGATGAAGAGGCCCACGATGGATTCGACCCCGGGCAGATCGGCCGGCCGCCCCGCCACCGTGGTGCCGAAGACCACGTCGGAGCGCCCGGAGGTGCGGCTCAGCAGGAGACTCCAGGCCCCGAGGACGAGGGTGTTGAGGGTGACCCGGAGGTCCCGCGCGCGCGCCTCCAGCCGGGCCGTGGCCTCCTCCGACAGGAGAGTGGTGGCGGGCAGGGGGACGGCCCCGGGCCTCTCCGCCTCCGGCCGCCGGTCCGCGGGCAGCGGCGTGGGCTCGGCGAAGCCGGCGAGGGTCCGGCGCCAGTAGGCCTCGGTCGAGGACAGGTCCTGGCGTTCCAGCCAGGCGATGTAGTCGCGATAGGGCCGCCGCTCGGCCAGCCGGGGCTCCTGCCCCGCGCACAGCGCGTCGTAGCAGGAGAAGAGCTCCCCGACCACGGCGCCGTAGGACCAGCCGTCGAGCAGGACGTGGTGATGGCTCCACAGCAGGCGGTGCTCGCGCTCCCCGGTCCGGGCGAGGAACCAGCGCATCAGGGGCGGTTTTCCCAGGTCGAACCCGCGCTCGCGGTCGAGCCGCATCCGCTCCTCGAACCGGCTCTCCTGCTCTCCGACCGAAAGCTCCGTCCAGTCCTCGCGCTCCAGCGCGACGGGCGCGCTGGCGTGGACCGCCTGCAGGGGCCGCCCCTCCTGCCGGCCGTGGAACGAGGTGCGCAGGACGTCGTGGCGGTCCACCACCCGCCGCCATGCGGCCTCCATGGCGGGGACATCGAGCTCGCCCCGCACCTTGCAGGCGAGCTGCTCGACGTAGGCCGTGACGCCCGCGGTGTAGAGGCTGTGGAACAGGAAGCCCTCCTGGAGGGGAGAGAGCGGGTAGAGGTCCTGGCCCCCCGGACCGAAGCGGCTCCTCGCCTCTTCCGCGTCCATCCCGGAGAGCGCGAAGGCGGGCAGCTCCGGCAGCGCCGGCGGAGCGCTCTCGATCGGCTTGGCGAGGGCGGCCAGATCGGCGATGGTGGGATGGTCGAAGAGCTGCTTCGCGGTCACCCGGAGCCCCCGCTTGCGCAGGCGCGACGCGACCTGCAGGCCGAGGATCGACTGGCCGCCCAGCTCGAAGAAGTTGTCGTGGACGCCCACCTGATCCCCGGGCAGGCCGAGCACCTCGGCCCAGACCGCGGCGAGGGTCTCCTCGGCGGGGTTCCGCGGCGCCACCCGCTCGCGCGCGGGCGGCGGCGGCGCCTCGGGCCGCAGGTCCGCCAGCGCCTGGCGGTCCACCTTGCCGTTGGGGGTCAGCGGAAGCTCCGGCAGCAGAGCGAACGCGGCGGGCCTCATATATTCGGGGAGGCGCGGCACCAGGTGATCGAGCAGCTCGCGGGCCGGGACGGGGCGCTCGCACACCAGGAAGGCCGCGAGGCTCCGTTCGCCGCTCCCATCCTCCCGCGCCAGCACGACCGCCTGCCGGACGTCCGGGTGCTCGGCCAGGGCGGCCTCGATCTCGCCCGGCTCGATGCGGTGGCCGCGGATCTTGACCTGCTGGTCGTTGCGGCCGAGGAACTCCAGCGAGCCGTCGGGCCGGTGGCGGACCAGGTCGCCGGTGCGGTAGAGCCGCGCTCCCGGCTCCGGGCCGAACGGGTCGGGCACGAACCGTTCGGCGGTGAGGTCGGGCCGTCCCAGGTAGCCCCGGGTGACCCCGGAGCCGCCCACGAACAGCTCGCCGGCGAGCCCTGCCGGGACCGGCAGGCCCTGGTTGAGCACGTAGAGACGGGCGCCGGCGATGGGGCGGCCTATGGGCACCGGCCCTTCGGCGGCATCCGCGGCATCCGCGGTCACCTCGTGGACGCAGCAGCCGACCACCGTCTCCGTCGGGCCGTACTCGTTGAAGATCCGGGTCCGTGGCGACCGGTCGAGCCAGAAGGCGACCTGCTCCCGGTACAGCGCCTCGCCGCCGATCACCAGCGTGTCGGCCTGGTCCGCCAGCCCGCCGTCCGGCAGGCCGCGGCGCAGGACCTCGAGGTGAGCTGGTGTGAGCTTGATCAGGCCGAGGCCGCGGTGCTCCGCCACCACCTGGACGAGCGCCTCGACGCCGTCCTCCTCCGGCAGCAGCAGGAGGTGGCCGCCCGCGAGGAGCGGCGCGAACAGGCTGGTCACCGTCAGGTCGAATCCCACCGGGGAGTGGATGGGGACCGTTCGGCCCTCGGCCACGCCGTAGGCCCGGCGGCACCATTCCAGATAGGCCGCCAGAGCGCCGTGGGGCACCATGACGCCCTTCGGCTGGCCGGTGGAGCCGGAGGTATAGAGCACGTAGGCCAGGTTGCCGGGGCCGGCCGCCTCCGCGAGCGGCTCGTCGCTCTCCCGGCGGAGGGCCTCCTCCGCGTCGAGGCTGAACAGGGAGAGCGGTGTCCCGCCGTCCGGCGCCAGGCCGAGGAAGAGCTCCCGCCACCGCTCCCGGGTCACCAGGAGGGCGGGCGCCGAGGAGGCGAGCGCGTCCGCGACCAGCCAGGCCAGGCGGGACCGCGGATGCTCGGGATCGAGCGGCACGTAGGCGGCCCCGGTCTTCAGGACGGCCAGGAGGGTCGCCACGAGGTCCGGGGAGCGCTCCAGGGCGACGCCGACGCGGACCTCCGGCCCGGCGCCGAGCCGCCGCAGGACCCGGGCGAGCCGGTTGGCGCGCCCGTCGAGCTCGCGACAGGTCACGCTCTCCCCCCTGCAGACGACCGCCACGGCGTCCGGCGTGCGCGCCGCCCGGGCGGCCCACAGGGCGGTCAGGGTCGTGTCCGTGAGGGCTGCCGGCGTATCGTTCCACTCGAGGAGGACCTGCTGGCGCTCGGACGCGGCAAGCAGGGAGAGGTCGCCGAGCCCGGGCTCCGGCTCCTCCGTCATCCGGGTCAGCAGAGCCTCCAGGTGCCCCAGAGTCCGCCGGATCCAGGCGGCGTCGAAGCAGTCGGCGTCGTAGACCAGCGAGAGCGACAGGGTCGCGCCCAGGCTCGCCAGGAACGTGAGGGGATAGCTCGACGTCTCGCGAGAGCGGACCTCGGCGATCTCCAGTCCGGTGCCGAGCTCGGCCAGCTCCTGGCCGGAGTGGAAGTTCTCGAAGCTCAGCACGCTCCCGAACAGGGGGGCGCCAGCCGGGACGTCGCTCCACTTCTGCACGTCCGCCAGAGGCGAGTATTCGAACCGGCGCAGGCGGAACTGCGCGGCCTGGAGATCCCGCAGCCAGTCCAGCAGCCGCCGGGCCGGATCCACCCGGACCCGCAGGGGCAGGGTGTTGATGAACAGGCCGACGATGGAGGTGACCCCTTCCAGGTCCGCCGGCCGGCCCGTGACCGTCACGCCGAATACCACGTCGGGCTCGCCGCCGGCACGGCTGAGCAGGAGGGCCCAGGCCGCCTGCAGGAACGTGCCCGGGGTCAGCCGGTGCTGGCGGGCGATCTCCTTGAGGCGCTCGGACACCTCCCGGGAGAGCTGCAGGTGGCGCTCGCCCTGGACCCGGACCTCTCCGCGATCGGGTGTCGCGCCCGCGGGGCCGAGTGGCGTCGGCCTCGTGAACCCGGACAGCTCGCGGCGCCAGAACTCCTCCGCCGCGGCGAGGTCCTGCCGCCGCTGCCAGACCACGTAGTCGCCGAAGGGCCGCACCGGCGCCAGGCGCGGCTCTGCGCCGCCGGAGAGCGCCCGGTAGGAGCTGAAGACCTCCCGCAGCACCAGGGAGGCCGACCAGCCGTCCATCAGGAGGTGGTGATAGCTCCAGAGGAACCGGAAGATCGACGGGCCGAGGGAAACCAGCCGGAAGCGCAGCAGCGGCGCCTTGTTGAGCTCGAAGCCCTGGGCGACGTCGGCTGCCATCAGGACGGCGAGCCGCCTCTCCTGCTCGTCGCCCGGCAGGTCGCTCCAATCCAGGTGCTCCCAGGAGAGATCGATCTCCCGCACGACCACCTGGAGCGGCTCCCGGCCGCGGTCCCAGACGAACAGGGTCCGCAACGCCGCGTGCCGTCCCACCACCTCCTTCCAGGCTCTCTGCAGCGAGGCGCTGTCGAGCTCGCCGCGCAGCAGGCAGGAGATCTGCTGGCAATAGAGCCCGCGCTCGCGGTCGGACAGGCTGTGCAGCAGCATCCCCTGCTGCATCGAAGACAGGGGGTAGATCTCCTCGACGTTCCTGGTCACGATCTCGGCTCCCCCGTGTTTCCGATCAGATCCAGGAGGTCGTCCAGCTCCTCCTGGGTGAGGTGGACCTTGGTGAAATCGGCCGGCGTGTAGCGGACTGGTCCCGGATCGGTGCAGTGCGCGACCAGGATGCGGATCTCGTCCTTCCAGGCCTCGGCCAGCCGCTCGATGGTTTCGCGCCGGTGGAGGTTGCGGCTGAAGGTCAAGCTCATCCAGAGCTTCCCGCCGGCGATCCGGGCCTCGACGTCGAGGAGATGGGGACGGAGGGCCCGGGCGCTGCGCGTCCGGCCGGACGACTCGCGGGCCAGGCCGAGCGGAGCCGGCGCGCCGTCGTGGAACACATGGTCCAGCGAGCCCGCGTAGAGGAAGCTGACCTCCGGCTGGAATGGAGTCGCGAGCCGCTCCCGGACCTCCGGCGAGGCATGCAGGTAACGCAGGAGACCGTAGTGGATGCCGCCGTAGGGAGTCGCCCGGAGCCGCTCCTTGACGGCGTCGAGGGTGCTGCCGGGATCACCGCCGGCGCCATCCAGGTCGAGCAGCACGGGATAGAGGGAGGTGAACCAGCCGACGGTGCGCGACACGTCCGCGTCCGCGAAGAGCGGCGGGCGGCCGTGCCCTTCCAGGTGGACGAGCAGCCCTCCGTCGCCGGTCCAGGACCGGAACGCGCGGGCCAGGGCGGCCAGCAGGAGCTCGTCGACCTGGAGGCGCCGCTCCTTCGCACCGTCGAGGAGCTTCGCGGTGTCTCCCTCCGCGAGATGGGCTGCGACCCGGCCTGCGGAGACCTCGGTGTTGACGCCGGAGAGATCCCGCGGCAGAGGTGCGGGACGGCCCTCCCACCTCGTCCAGTGGGCCACCTCGGCCTCGACGGCGGGCGTGGTCGCGAGGTCCGCCAGACGCTCGGCCCAATCCCGGAACGACGTGGTCTTGGCCGGCAGCTCCAAGGCCTCGCGCCGGGCCAGACGACGGCAGGCCCGTTGCAGATCACCGATCAGGATGTTCCACGAGACGACGTCCATGCACAGGTGATGGGCCGTGATCAACAGGCGGCCCGGTCTCCCCGCTTCCAGGTCGAAGAGGACGCCGCGGAACAGCGGTCCCTTCTCCAGGTCGAGACTGGCGTTCACCTGATCGGCCGCCGCTTCCAGGGCACGCGTCCGCAGGCCGTCCGGCAGGCTCGCCAGGTCGATGTGAGCCACCGGAGGCTCGGCCTCGGAACCGGCATTGATCTGCCGCCGCGCCGCGCCCTGGCCGACGAAACGCAGCCGCAGGGCGTCATGGTGTCGAACGAGCAGCCGCAGCGCCTGTCCGAGAGCTCCGGCGGCCAGCGGCTCCCGGATCTCGAGCAGGACGGATTGGTTCCAGTGGTGTCCATCCTCCACGTCCTGCTCGAAGAACCAGCGCTGGATCGGCGTCAGCGGAAGCTCCCCCGTGACCTCCTCCTGCCGGGCGAGGACCGAGGGCGCCGTGCCCACCGCCGCCGCCAGCGAGGCAACGGTCTGGTGCTCGGCGAGCAGCGCCGCGCCCAGCTCGATGCCGGCCTCGCGGGCCCGCGCCATCATGTAGATGCTGAGGACCGAGTCGCCGCCGAGCTCGAAGAAGTTGTCGTGGATCCCCACCCGGTCGATCCCGAGCAGGCGCTGCCAGATCTCGGCCAGGGCCTCTTCGACAGGGCCGGTCGGAGCGGCATAGGCGACCGTCAGGGCCGGGCGGCCATGCGCCGGCTTCGCAAGGCTCTTCCGCTCCAGGGAGGCCAGCGCCTCCTGCGCCGAAGCCGGGCGGTGCGCCGCCCGGATCACCCGGAAGTCGGCCGGCGAGACCAGGACCTGGGGCGAGCGGTGGGCGAGGATGCGGGCGAAGGCCTCGACCCCCTCGGACGCCAGCAGGCCCTGGCCCCGGGTTCCGGCCTCGGCGCCCTCCCCCGCCACCCGGGCGATCTCGAAGGCCATGCCCGCGTCCCTCCAGGTATCCCAGTCGACAGCCACGGTCAGGGTTCGCCGGTCGGCGCTCCGGCTCTGCGCGAAGGCGTCCAGGAACGCGTTCGCCGCACAGTAATCGACGCGCCCCGCCTGACCCAGAACGGCGCTGTGGGACGAGCAGAGGACGAGGAAATCCAAGGGATCGGAGGCGAGGGCCTCGACCAGCGCCATCGTGCCGTCCACCTTGGGAGCCAGGACCTCGGCCAACCGCGACCGGGTCTGGAGCTGGAGCAGGCCGCTGGCCGGAAGGCCCGCCGCATGGATCACACCGTGGATCGGACCGAAGGTCTCATGGACGCGCCGGATCGCCACCCGCAGGGCTTCGCGGTCGGACACGTCGGCCTGGAGGGTCAGGACCTCGCCACCCAGCTCTTCGATCTCGCGCAGCCTGGTCGCCCTTTCGTCGGAGCCCGGCAGCCCGGTGCGGCCAACCAGGGCGAGGCGCGCCCCCACGGTCCGCGCCAGATAGGCGGCGAGCTCGAGGCCGAGGCCCCCGAGACCGCCGGTGATCAGGTACACCCCCTGGGGTCGGAGGCGGGCCGGCGGAGCCGAAGGGGCCTCCAGACGAACGGGCTCGAAGGACGGAGTCAAACGGTGGGGACCACGGAAGGCAACCTCCGCGTCTTCCGGCTTGGCGACCAGCTCTGCCAGGACATCGTCGATCCAGGCTCCGGACAGAGCCACGTCGAGATGGCGGCAGCTCACGCCGGGAATCTCGTAGGGGATCACCCGGCAGGGGCCCAGCACCAGGGCCTTGGCCGGGCACAGCTCCTCGCCGCCGGTCACCGCGTGGACGCCGTCGGTCAGCACGGAGATCTCCAGCGGCCCACCCGCGGGAGAGCCGCCCAGGGCCTGGCCCAGGGAGACCAGGCTGTAGAAGCCCAGCTCCGACGACCGCTCGTGAAGCGCGCCGCCACCGGTCAGGCACCAGGCGTGGACGATCCGCCGAGGCACTCCGCGGATGGACGCCAGCTCGTCGAGCAGGCGCCGGCAGTCGTCCGTGTTTCCGGGCTCGACCGTCCAGGTCGTCTCGTCCAGGCGGAGCAGGCGCGAGCCCGGGACCACCCGGAAGACCTCCTGGCCCAGCTCCTGGAGACGGTCCGCCAGGCGCGCGCCGGGTCCCATGGTGTCGGCAAAGACCAGCCAGCTCTCCCCGCGCTCCCTGAAGGCCGCCTCGTCCAGCGGCGGGGCCGGCAAGGTGCGCGTCCACGACGGGATGTAGAACCAGTCGGCCAGATCCGCCTTGCGGCGCGGGGCCGGTGCCGGCGCGGCGTCCTTCTTTCGCTCCACCCAGTAGGAGCGGCGCTCGAAGGGATAGGTCGGCAGCTTGACGCGGCGCCGCCGCTCGCCGGCCCGGAAGCCCGGCCAGCTCACGGCCGCTCCCTGGACCCAGAGACGGCCCAACGCTTCCAGGAGGGCCTTCTGCTCTGAACCGGACGCGCCGGCGCCTTCCAGGGAACAGACGACGGGCCGGTCGGGTCCGGCCGCCGGGTGCCGTCGGGCCAACGTCCCGAGGGTGTGTCCCGGTCCGACCTCGAGCAAGGCGACCTCCGGCTCCGCGAGCAGTGCCGCAAGCCCGTCGCCAAACCGCACGGTCTCGCGCACATGCCGCGCCCAATACCTGGGATCCGTGGCTTCTGACTCGCGGATCCACGTGCCTGTCACATTCGAGATGTAGGGCAACCGGGGTCGGCCGAGGTGGAAACGCCCCACGGCGGCGGCAAAGTCGTTCAGGGCCGGCTCCATCATCGCGGAATGGAAGGCGTGCGAGGTTTCGAGCCGCCGCACGGCGACGTCGCGGGAGGCGAGGTCGGCGGCCAGCCGCTCGATCGCCGCGAAGGGGCCGGAGACCACGCAACGCGCCGGTCCGTTGACCGCCGCGAGACTCAGCTCGCGGTCGAGGAGAGCCGTCGTCTCTTCCTCCGGTAGAGGAACCGCCAGCATGGCTCCGCCCGGCAGCTCCTGCATGAGACGGCCGCGCAGCGCCACCAGCGATAGCGCGTCTTCCAGCCGGAAGACCCCCGCCAGGCAGGCGGCCACGATCTCGCCCAGGCTGTGGCCGATCATCCTCTCGGGGACGATCCCCCACTCCATCCACAATCGCGCCAGGGCGTACTCGACGACGAACAGGGCGGGTTGGGCCGTGCGGGTTTCCCGCAGGATTGCCGCGGCCTTCCCAGCGTCTTCCGCCGATTCTGCCGGCGAGTCGAAGAGCCGCCGCAGGTCGAGCCCCAGCTCGGGGGCGAGGATCTCGCAGCAGGCGTCCACCTCCCGGCGGAAGACCGGCTCGCTGGCGTACAGATCCTTCCCCATCCCCGGGACCTGCGCTCCCTGTCCGGGAAACAGGAAGGCGACCGGCCGGGCATTCCTGGCAAAGCCGTCGAGCACCCGTTCCGGGGCTCGTCCGGCGAGCGCCTCCAGGGCCTCGCCGGTCGTCGAGCAGACCACGAGCCGGCGGTGCTCGAAGCCCTGGCGTCCGACCTGGAGGGTGTAGGACACATCCGCCAGAGGGACGTCCCTCGACGTCTCGAGATGGCGCGCGAGGTTGTCGGCGGCCTGTTCGAGGGCGGTCTCCGTGCGCGCCGACAGGACGAGCAGTTGCCAGGCGCGGGACGGGCCCGAGGGGAGGACCGGCGGCGCCTCCTCCAGCACGACATGGGCATTGGTGCCGCCGATGCCGAAGGAGCTCACCCCCGCCCGCCGCGGCTCTCCCGTCCGCTTCCAGTCCCGCGGCCGGTCGCAGACGAACAGCGGGCTGCCGGAGAGATCGATTCTCGGATTGGGCCGATCGAAGTGCAGGCTCGGAGGGATCGCCTCGTTCTCCAGAGCCAGCACGGTCTTGATCAATCCCGCGACGCCTGCGGCCGTGTCCAGGTGGCCCAGGTTCGTCTTGATCGATCCCAGCCCGCAGGAGCCCGCGGTGCCGGCGGAGCGGAACACCTCCGCGAGAGCTTCGATCTCGACCGGGTCCCCCAGCTCGGTCCCCGTGCCGTGGGCCTCCACGTAGCTCACCGACTCCGGCCCGACTCCGGCCGCCTCGAAGGCCCGGGCGATCACCTCGGCCTGCCCCTGGATGCTGGGCGCCGTGTAGCCGGCCTTGAGAGAGCCGTCGTTGTTGATCGCCGAGCCCCGGATGACCGCGTGGATGTGATCGCCGTCGGCCTGCGCGTCCGCCAGCCGCTTGAGGACCACGAGACCCGCGCCGCTGCCGGGCACCGTCCCCCGGCCGTCGGCGGCGAAGGCGCGGCAATGGCCGTCGGGAGAGAGGATCCCGCCCTCTGTATAGAGATAGCCGGCGCGCTCGCGGGACGAGGCCGAGACGCCGCCGGCCAGAGCGAGGTCGCACTCGCCGAGCTGAAGCGACTGGCAGGCCAGGTGCACGGCCACCAGGGAGGTCGAGCAGGCGGTCTGGACGTCGAGGCTCGGCCCGCGCAGGTTGAGCTTGTAGGACACCCGCGTCGGCAGGAAGTCCTTGTCGTTGCCCAGCGTCGCCTGGAAGCGGTCCAGGTCCGCGACGGCGTCGGGATTGGAGAGCAGGTTGAGCCAGTACAGGCTCGTGCCGGCCCCGGCGTAAAGCCCGACCGGACCCGGGAAGGCCCGGGGCTCGTAGCCCGCATCTTCCAGAGCCTCCCATGCGCACTCCAGGAAAAGGCGGTGCTGCGGGTCGGTCAGGGCGGCCTCACGAGGGGTGAAGCCGAAGAACGGCGCGTCGAACAGGTCGATGCCTTCGAGCATGCCCCTGGACTTCACATACCGGCCGCTGCGCAGGAGGTCGGGATCGACGCCGGCGTCCAGCAGCTCCTCCTCCGCAAAGTGCGAAATCGACTCCACTCCGTCCCACAGGTTCCGCCAGAGCTCGAGGGCATTGCTGGCGCCCGGGAAGCGGAAGGCGAAACCGACAATGGCGACGGCGGAGTCCTGGCTCGGGCCTCGGCGGGGCCTGGGCAGCCGCCGCGGAGACGCCACCACCGCCTCACCCACCTGGCGGGCCAGGGAGGCGATGGTCGGGTACCGGAAGAGCGCCTGGACCGGCACGTCGATGCCGGCCTCGCGCAGACGGTCGTGGAGCCGGACCAGCAGGAGAGAATGGCCGCCCAGATCGAAGAAGTTGTCGTGGACTCCGGGGTCGCTCACCCCCAGGACCTCTTCCCAGAGGGCCGCGATGACATGTTCCACCCGGGAAAGGGGGGCAATGCGATCGCGTCCGGCGGTCCCGCCGCCGGACGGGTCGGGCAGCGCCCCGCGGTCGATCTTGCCGTTGGGCGTCAGGGGGAGCGCGGGAAGCGGCACGAAAACGGCCGGTATCATCGCCTCCGGCAGCCGCTCCCGGAGATGCTCGCGCAAAACTCCGGGCACCACTTCGGCGTCGCCGGCCGCCACCACATAGGCTGCGAGGCCAAGGTCTCCCGCCGGCGTCGTCCGGACCACGACGGCCGCCTCGCGCACGGACGGATGCGCAACCAGCAGGGTCTCGATCTCTCCGGGCTCGATCCGGAAGCCCCGGATCTTCACCTGGCGGTCGATCCGGCCCTGGAGCTGCAATTCGCCCGTGGACAGGATCCGGACCAGATCTCCGGTCCGGTACAGCCGGTCACCGGGCATCCTGGCCGCGCAGTGCGGAATGAATCGTTCGGCCGTGAGCCCCGGCAGCCCCAGGTAACCCCAGGCCAACCCCAGGCCGCCGAGGCAGAGCTCTCCGGATCCGCCCGGCGGCACCGGATTCGCCCGGCGGTCCAGCACATGGACCTCCACGTTCGCCATGGCGCGGCCGAGCGGGAGCTGGTCCTCGCCGCGGTAGGGTGCCACGGTGGCGCAAACCGTCCCTTCGGTGGGCCCGTAGGCATTGAGCAGAAGCCGCCCCTCCGCCCACCGGCGCGCGAGGTCGGGCGGACAGGCCTCCCCCGCCAGGACCAGGGTGCGCAGCTTCGGCAGGTCTTCCGGGGCCGACAGCGGCATCGCACTCAGGGCCGAGGGCGGCAGGGTCACCACCGTGATCTCCTGCTCGCGCAACAGGGCCAGAAGGCTGGAACCGGGCAGCAGATCCTCCCGGGGCGCCAGCACGAGCGCCGCCCCCGCAGCCAGGGCCACGACGACCTCGGAGACCGAGGCGTCGAAGCTCGGCGAAGCGAACTGCAGGACCCGGCTCTCCGGCACGACCCGGAACAGTCGCGCCTGGGCCTCGGCGAGATTCCCGAGGCCGCGCTGGGAGATCAGAACGCCCTTGGGCCTCCCCGTGGATCCGGAGGTGTAGATCACGTAAGCCAGATCCTCAGCCGTCGCGCCGGTCGGTGCCGCTCCGCCATTCTCCCAAGCGACATCCGGCGCGTGCAGGAACCCGCGCAGCCGCTCCTGGGTGAGCAGCAGGGTGACTCCGGAATCCTCCATCATCCAGGCGAGGCGGTCCGCGGGATAGGCTGGATCGAGCGGCACGTAGGCGGCACCGGCCTTCCAGATTCCAAGAATCGCAAGGACCATCTCTTCCGAACGATCGACCTGAAGGCCGACCCGCGTACCCCGGACCACGCCCAGCGACCGCAGAGCCCAGGCGAGTTGATTGGAGCGGGTTTCGAGCTCGCCGTAGCTGAGGCTGCGATCGCCGAAGCGGACTGCCAGGGCCTCGGGCCGACGACGGGCCTGAGCCGACACCTGCTCGTGCACCAGACCCGACGGCAATACCGACTCCGTGTCGTTCCACTCCGACACCAATTGCTGGCGCTGACCCTCCGACAGCAGCGGCAGATCCCATACCGCCGTGTCCGGTTCTGCAGCCATGGCCGACAGCAGGGTCCCGAGCTGTCCGGCCATCCGCACCGCGGTCGGGGCGTCGAACAGGCCCCGGCTGTAGTCCAGAAGGCCGCTCAGGCCGTCCCGAGTCTCGCCGAGCGAAAGGGTCAGATCGAACTTGGCCACCCCCAGCTCCGCCCCCGCCGGCTCCAGCGCGACGCCCGGAAGAGAGAGCGTCCCCACGGGTGCGTTCTGCAGCACCAGCACCACCTGGAACAGCGGAGCCCGCGACAGCGCCCGCTCTCCTCCAATCTCCTCCAGCAGGCGCTCGAAGGGCAGATCCTGGTACAGATAGGCCATCAGCGACGTCTCGCGGCTGCGGCGGATCAGCTCGCCGAACCCCGCCGCTCCAGCCACTTCCTGGCGCAGCGGCAGGGTGTTGACGAAAAACCCGATAAGCCCCTCGGTCTCCTCCCGGTTGCGGTTGGCCACCGGAGAGCCGATCACCAGGTCCTCCTGGTCTCCGAGACGGGCCAGCAGGGCCGCAAACCCCGCGAGCAGAGCCATGAACAGCGTCGCTCCCTGGCCCCGGGCGAGCCCGGACAGGCGGCGCGAAAGCTCCGCGCCCAGACGCACCGGCACCTGTCCTCCGCGCAGGCTGGGAACAACCGGACGGGGACGGTCCACCGGCAGCGTCACCTCGGCAGGCGCCCCCTCCAGGTGCTCCCGCCACCAGCCGAGCTGACGTTCGAGCACCTCTCCCTGGAGCCATTGACGCTGCCAGACCGCGAAGTCTGCGTACTGCACCGGCAACGCCGGAAGCCGCGCCGCCCGCCCCTCCGCTCCGGCCGCGTAGAGCTCGCCCAGCTCGCGCACCAGCACCCCCAGAGACCAGCCATCCGCTGCGATGTGGTGCAGACCCAGAAGCGCCCGGTGACGCTCCGGCTCCAGACGCACCAGCAGACCGCGCAGCACCGGCCCGCGCTCCAAGTCGAAGGGACGCGCCGCCTCCAGGTCCGTCAGGCTCCGGGCCGTTGCCTCCCGCATCCCGGACGGCAGACCGCACAGGTCGACCAGTGGCAGAGATATCGGCCGGGCCGGCTCGATCCGTTGCACCGGCTCGCCGGCGCTGACGACAAAGCGGGTGCGCAGCACCTCGTGGCGCTCCACGATCGCCGACAGGCTCGCCGAAAGCACCGCCAGATCCAGCCGGCCACGCAGACCCAGGGCCAGCGGCAGGTTGTACAGCGCGCTGCCCGGCATGAGACGGTCGATGAACCACAGACGCTGCTGGGCGAAGGACAGCGGCAGGGGCGTCTCGCGCGGCACCGGAAGGATCGGCGGAGCCTCCAGGCTACGACCCTGGCGCAGCAGGCTTTCCAACTCCGACGAGAGCTCCGCGATCGTCGGCCGCTCGAACAGGCTGCGCAGGGCCAGGTCCACTCCGAACACGCTCCGCACCCGAGACACCAGTTGAGTGGCCCGCAGGGAGTGGCCCCCCGAGTCGAAGAAGTCGTCGTGGATACCGGGACGCTCGACTCCCAGGACCTGGCTCCACAACGACGCCAGCAGCTCCTCGATGCCCGTGCGCGGTGCCTCGTACGCCCCCAACACCTCCCGCTCCCCCTGCGGAGCCGGCAGAGCACGGCGGTCCAGCTTGCCGTGCGCCGACAATGGCAGCGACGCCAGCGTCACGAACGCGGAGGGAACCATGTACTCCGGCAGCTCACCCGCCAGCAGCGAACGCAGATCGCCGGCACCGGCCCCGCCAGGCTGACGTTCCACCACGTAGGCCACCAGGCGGCGGTCGCCGGGCACGTCCTCCCTCACCACCACCCGCACCTCACGAACCCCAGGGTGGCGCAACAGCACCGACTCGATCTCCCGGGGCTCCACACGGAAGCCGCGCAGCTTCACCTGGTCGTCCGTGCGAGTGGCGAACTCCATTCGGCCGTCCGGCAGGTAGCGCACCAGGTCGCCTGTCCGGTACAGGCGCGCTCCCGGCTCGCCCAACCTGTCGCAGAACGGGCTCGGCACGAACCGCTCCGCCGTCAGGTCCGGACGGTTCAGATAGTCGCGAGCCACGCCTCCGCCCCCGATGTAGACCTCGCCCAGAGACCCGAGCGGCACCGGCGACAGGTCACGGTCCAGCAGGTAATGCTGGGTCGCTTCGATCGGACGGCCGATCGACACCGACCTCGCGCCCGGCGCCACCTCCTCCACCAGGAACCAGGAGGAGAACACCGTCGTCTCCGTCGGGCCGTACATGAACAGGAACCGTTGCGGCGGACCCGCCTCGAGAACGCGCCGGAAGTAACCGGCATCCACTACGTCGCCGCCCACCAGCAGACAGCGCAGACCCTCGAAGGCCTCCGGCACCTGGCTCACCGTCTGCATGAACAGCGGCGCCGTCAGGTACAGCACGCTGATCCGCTCTTCCCGCAGACTCCGGGCCAGCTCACGCGGCGCGATCATCACCTCCTTGGCGAGACCCACCACCTGCGCTCCGTGCGTCAGGGCGCCCCAAAGCTCGAACGTCGCCGCGTCGAAGGAGTGGGTCGAGCCCTGCGCGAAGCAGTCCTCAGCAGTCGGCTCCACATAGCCCAGCGTGGCCACGAACCAGCTCAGCGCCCGG
>JBEQUE010000262.1:0-40918 GCA_040349255.1 Acidobacteriota bacterium
GGGGAAGTTCGAGGAGGCCTACAAGCTCCTCAAGCCCTGGACCGACGCCCACCGCGACGACGGCGACGCGCGGCTGGCCGCCGCTTTCTGCGCCATCGAGCTGCGCCGCGGCGCCGAGGCCGACGCGCTGCTCTCCGGCCTGCCCGAGGAGAACCCGCAGGTCCGGCTGCTCAAGGGCCGGCTCCTCGTGGCCCGCGGCGACCCGCGCGGCGCCATCGCGCTGCTCTCGCCCCTGGAGTCCGCACCGCCGAAGGAGATCGACCGCGAGCTCCGCTGGGTGCTCGGCGAGGCCCGGATGGAGATCGGCGAGGCCGCCGGCGCCGTGGCCCTCCTCGAAGGGCACATCGGACCGGAGGACGCCGACATGGCCCTCCTCCTGGCCCAGGCCTACCAGCAGACGGGGAGCCCGGAGAAGGTCCTGGCCACGCTCAAGTCCTACGTCGACTGGCTGCCGGAGCCGTCCAGCGTGGACGGGATCGCCGCCGAGCGCCGGCCCGTGCTCGCCGCCATGGCTCTGGAGTACGGCCGCGCCCTGATCGCCGGCTCGCGCTGGGCCGAGGCCGTCCGGGTCCTGGAGAGCGCCACGGGGCTCAACGCCTCGAACCTGCCGGCCTGGCAGGCGCTCGGCCAGGCGCTCGCCGGAGCCGGCCGCCGCGACGAGGCGAAGAAGGTCCTGGAGAAGTTCCAGGAGCTGTCGAAGGCCGCGCCGCGCAAGGATCTCTCGACGCCGCCGATCGACCAGTGATGCGCGCCGCTCTCGCCTCGCTCCTGCTGCTCGCCGCGGCGCCCGCCTCCCTCCCCGACCGGGCGATGGAGCTGCGCAACCTGGGCGTCGCCCAGCTCGAGAACGAGCAGCCGGCGCAGGCCGAGCCCACCTTCCGCGACTTGATCAAGGTCGCACCGATGGACCCGCTGCCGTACGCCGATCTGGCGGTCGCGCTCCTGCGCCAGCAGAAGAACGACGCCGCGCTGGAGGCGATCGACCAGGCGCTCGCCAAGGCGCCGGACCGGGCCGATCTCCTGGCCCTGCGCGGCGACATCCTGCAGTGGAGCGGGAAGGCGGAGGACGCGCTCGCCGCCTACCGCCGGTCCACCGCCGCAGACCCGAACCGGGTCGAGGTCTGGTACGCGCTTTTCCAGCAGGCCGCGGCCCTAGGCGGGAGCGAGACTGAGACGGAAACCGCCCAGGCCGCCTCCGCCGAAGCCCTGGGCGCCCTCGTGCGCCTGCGGCCGGAGAACCTGGTCGTCCTCCTCAAGGAAGGCCAGCGCGCCATCCGCGCGGCCGACCGGGCGGCCGCCACCAGGGCGTTCCTGCGGGTGAAGGAGATCCTCTGGCAGGCGCCGCCGCCGGCCGTGGCGAGCCTCGACCAGCTTTTGAAGGCGCTGGAGGAGAACAACCTCGACGCGGCCCGCATCCCGGCCGTCCGCCTGGAGAACGTGCTCAAGATCACACCGCTCTACCAGCAGAGTCTCCGCGAGCTCTCCCTGGGAATCCAGGGGACCGCGGTGGAGCTTTTCGCGAACGAGCCGCCGGCCACGAGCTTCGGCGACCCGCTGCCGGTGCGCTTCCGCGCGACGCCGATGGCCGAGGGCGCCAACGCCGGCCGGGCGCTCGCGGTCGGCGACTTCGACGGCGACGGCAAACAGGACGTGGCCCGGGTCGTGGCCGGCGAGGCGCCGCACCTGGAGCCGCACCTGGAGCTATACCGCGGCGGACCGCAGGCCACCGGCCCCGACCTGCCGGCCCCGGGCGTCTCCTCCCTCCTCGCCGCCGACTTCGACAACGACGGCAACCTCGACCTGATCGCCTCCGGCCCCGAAACCGTGCTCTGGTGGCGCGGCCGGGGCGACGGCACGTTCGCGGACGCCACCGCGGCCGCCGGCCTGACCGGGACCGGAGCGGCCGCCGCCGCGGTTCTCGACTTCGACATCGAGGGCGACCTCGACCTCGCGCTCGTCGGAGGCAAGGCGGGAGCCGGCGACCTGCGGCGCAACAACCTCTCCGGTCCGCTGGAGCCGGTGGGGGAGCAGACGCTGCCGCGCGAGGTCCTCCCGGAGCCGCGCGGCCTCGTGGCGAGCGACCTGGACCGCGACGGCGACCTCGACCTCGTGGTCGCGCACGCGAAGGGGCTCTCCTGGATCGACAACCTGCGCCAGGGCCGCTTCGGAGACCGCACCCCGGCCTCCGGCCTCGCGAAGAGCGCGCCGGCCGCAGCGGTGGCGAGCGCGGACCTCGACAACGACGGCCTGCCCGACCTGATCGCCGCCGGTCCCGGCGGCCTCCAGGCCTGGCATGGCCGGCGGACCGCGTTCGAGCCCTGGAATCTGAGTCTTCCGAACAAGCCGGGGTTCACGGACGTCCTCGCCTTCGACGCCGACAACGACGGCCGGCTCGACCTCGCCGCCGCCGGACCTTCGGGCGTCGTGATCCTGGGCCAGAGGAGCGGCAAGTTCGAGGCGCTGCCGGTCGAGGGCGCGCCCGCCTCCGTCTCGGCAATCGCCGCGGCCGACCTCGACGGCGACGGCGACCTGGACCTCGCGGCCGCCGGACCGTCCGGGCTCCACCGGCTCGACAACGACGGCGGCAACAGGAACCACTGGCTGACCGTCCGTCTGAAGGCGCTCACCCAGGGCAACAGCAAGAACAACCTCGACGGCCTGGGGTCGGTGCTGGAGGTGCGCGCGGGCAGCGCCTACCAGTTCCAGGAGGTCCACGGCCAGACCAGCCACCTGGGCCTCGGCCGCCGCACGCAGCCCGACCTCCTGCGCGTGCTGTGGACCAACGGCGTGCCGCAGAACCGCCTGCAGCCGAAGGGCGACCAGCGCATCGTCGAGGAGCAGCTCCTCAAGGGGAGCTGCCCCTTCCTCTACGCCTGGAACGGCCACGGCTTCTCCTTCGTCACCGACCTGCTCTGGAACTCGCCGATCGGCCTGCCGCTCGCGCCCGGCGTCTGGGCCGGCTCCGACCCGGGCGAGCTGGTGCGCGTGGATGGCCTGGTGCAGCGGGAAGACTGGTACGACCTCCGCGTCACCGAGGAGCTGTGGGAGGCGGCCTACTTCGACTCCGTCCGGCTCTGGGTGGTGGACCACCCGGCGGACGTGGAGGTGGCGAGCAACCTCAAGGTGGTCCCCGGCAAGCCCCAACCCGAGGAGGTCCTGGCGAGCCGCGGCCTGCGGCCCGTGGCCGCCGCCTGGGACGGCTCCGGCGCGGACGCGACCGCGCGGGTCCAGGCGCGCGACGAGGTCTACGCCTCGGGCTTCGCGCCGAGCCCGTACCAGGGGGTCGCGGCGAAGCCCTGGGCCTTCACCTTCGATCTCGGCGAGGCGCCGGAAGCCCCGGTCCGCCTCCACCTGGACGGCTGGAACTTCCCGGCCGACGCGAGCCTCAACCTCGCCGTGGCCCAGCGCCCCGACCTGCCGCCTGTCTTCCCGCGGGTCGAGGTGGAGACGGAGGACGGCTGGACGGTGCTCGTGCCGGAGATGGGATTCCCCGCGGGCAAGACGAAGACCCTGGTGGTCGACACGCCGCCGCTCCCGGCCGGCGCGCACCGCCTCCGCATCGTGACCAACCAGTGGCTGGGCTGGGATCGGATCGCCTGGACCACCGCGCCGGTGGACGCCGAGCCCGTGGTCGTCGCGAAGCTCCCGCCGTTCACCTCCCGCCTGCGCTACCGCGGCTTCTCCGAGCTGATCCGCCGTTCGCCGAACGGCCCGCACGGCTACCTCTACGAGCGCTTCACGCCCGAGTCCCCCTGGCTGCCGTTCCCCGGCCGCTATACGCGGTACGGGGAGGTGAGAGAGCTCCTGCGCGAGGCGGACGACCGCCTGGTCATCCTGGCGCCCGGAGACGAGATCACGCTCGCCTTCGACGCCTCGCGCCTGCCTCCGGTCCGCGAGGGCTGGACCCGGACCCTCTTCCTGGAGAGCCAGGGCTGGGACGAGGACGCCGACCGCAACACCTTCGAGGCCGAGCGCATCGAGCCTCTGCCGTTCCGCGGAATGAAGCGCTACGGCGAGCCCTTCCCGGACACCCCGGAGCTGCGACGCTACGTCGAGGAGTGGCTCACGCGCGTGGTCGGCGACGAGCCCTAGCTAGAGACGTTTCGGCGGCGATGGAACGCGCATCTCCTTCGTATACGGGAGAGGAGGGCACCATGAACTGGAAACTCGCGTTCGTCGCAGTCGCCGCCTGCCTGCTCTGCGTCACGGGCGCCCGGGCCGAAGGCCCGGCCCGGCTTGTCCGCGACTTCTTCCCGGACGAGTTCGAGGGGAGTCTCCCTGTCTCGCAGCTCACGCAGCTCGGCGACGAGCTGTTCTTCGTCGCGGACGACCGGGATTCCGGCCAGGGCGTGTGGCGGACCGACGGCACATCCGCGGGGACCGGGCTGGTTCCGATCTCCGGCTCCGTCGCGCCCGGGAGCGTCCGCATCCTGGGCCGCGCCGGAGAGCGCGTGCTCTGGCTGGTCGTCCCGGACGGAAACCCGACCGTCCAGACGCTCGTCGCCGTCACCGGGCAGGGCGATGGCGTCGTCCTCCGCACCGCACAGTTCAGGGACCTGCCCCTGATCCTCGGCGGGCGGTCGTACTTCCAGGACTGCGCCGGGGGCGAATGCGCGATCTGGTCGACCGACGGTACGCCCGCCGGTACGCGGCCGGTGCCCGCGTTGGCCGGCTTCCGGGCGGACAACCAGCGCCTCCTCGCTACCTTCTCCGATCAGTGGCTGGTCTTCCAGTCGGACGGGAAGCTCCTGGCCTGGGACGCGGCGCGCAGCCGCGTCCTGACCCTCCTGCCGGGCGGCGCGTGGAGGGTGGTCCAGGTCTACACCGCCGGACGGACCCTCTACATCGTCACCCGGAACGAGCGCTGGAGGATCTGGGCCAGCCGCCTCGACGCGCCGCGGGGCACGCAGGTCTTCTCCTCCGGGTACGTCAACGTCATGGGCCGGCTCGGCGACTCCCTCTACTTCTCGACCGCCGACGGACAGCTCTGGTCGACGGACGGCCGGCGCGGCACGACCCGGCCCTACTCCGGCCTGCGGGTGGACCCGTACAGCCTCTTCGCCGACGAGCTCGGTGCGATCGGCTCGAAGATTCTTCTACCCAATCCCGGCTACTACACGGGCGGCCTCCTGCGGGTCCAGGAGCAGAAGCGCGAGGTGAGCGAGCTTCTGCCCGTCTGCAGCGGCAAATACTCGTGCCTTTCGACGCGGATGTCGAAGGTCACGGTCCTGGGAAACCTGGGCTTCGAGGAGATCAACGGCCAGCCCTGGATCTCGAACGGGACCAGGGAGGGGACCAGGCGCCATCCCGTCCTCGACCAGGCGGATGGCTTCACCTTCCGGGTCCTGGGAGGCCGTCTCCTCCTGGGCGGCGCGAGCTACGAGGGCGAGCAGCAGCTCTGGGAGACCGACGGCACCTCGGCCGGCACGCGGGCTCTCTCGGACGGCACGAACGACAGGCCGTTCAGGGTCGAAGGCGCGCCGGTGCCGTTCGCGGGCGCGCTCTTCGTTGCCGCCGACCGGAAGCCGGTCGGCAAACAGCTCTGGCGCGTGGAGGACGGCCGCGCCGCAGCGGTGACCGACCTTCAGCACCTGCCGTCCGGCATCGATCCCTACTTCGTGGAGACCGTGGGAGAGCGCTACGTGCTGAGTGGCTTCCGGAGCAGCACCAAGTGGTTCGCCATCGATGGAGCTGGTCCGGTCGAAGAGATCCCGGTGCCTCTCGAAGGGTGCTCGTTCTACGAAGTCCCCTGTCCGAGGGAGCGGATCCACGTCGGGGCGCGCCTCCTCTTCTCACCCTATCCGGGATACGAGCTCTGGGCCACCGACGGCACCACCGCGGGCACCTACCGCGTCCTCGGCGAGCTGGCGGCCCTGGGGGCCTGGAGGGGCGAGGCGCTGGCCGTCGATTTCCAGGGCCGGCTGTGGGCGAGCGACGGCACGCTCTCGGGGACCCGTCTCCTCACGCAGATGGAGGGTTTCCTGCAGCCGGTGGGGCCGCCGGTCGCGGCAGGCTCCCTGGCGTACCTCTTCCGCCGCGCCGTCGAAGGCGAAACGGTCTCCCTGGAGCTCTGGCGCACGGACGGAACGGCGGAGGGGACGCTGCGGCTGGCCTCGCTTCCCTTCCCCGAGTTGAGCAACCCCTATCCGAACCCGGTCGTGGTGGGCGGCCGTCTCTTCTTCCTCTTCTTCCGAACGCTGTGGATGAGCGACGGCACGGCCGTGGGGACGAAGCCATTGCCGACCCAGCTTCCGATCGGCACCTTCGCCCTGACCGCCGGCGGGGGCGTCCTCTACGCAGGCTCCGAGGGCTTCGGCAGCGAAGGCAGGCAGGGGCTGTGGGCGATCGACCCCGCGACCCTGGAGCCGACTCGACTGGCCTCGGCCCTGAGGGTCGGCGGAGGCAGCGTCGGCACCCCCCTGGGCAGCCTGATCGGCAACACGCTCCTGGTCAAGCTCAGGGAAGATCAGGATGTCGAACGGTGGTGGGTTACCGAAGGCACGCCGTCGAGCACGCACCCGATCCCGGCCCCCCTGGGCGAACTCACCTCGCTGAACCTCGTGGCCGCCGGCGGCCGCCATTGGTTCGCCGCCTGCGATCCCGACCATGGCTGCGAGCTCTGGTCGACCGACCGGCTCGGCGAGGACACGCGTCTGGTCCAGGACCTCTGGCCCGGACCGAGGAGCGGCGATCCCGTGATCCTGAGGGCCACGGAGACCAAGCTCCTCTTCGTCGCCACCGATCCCGACGTCGGCCGCGAGCTCTGGGAGATCGACGTCTCGGCCGGGTCGGACTGAGCGACTACGCCTGGAACGCGCGGGGCTGGAAGCCTTCGGGGACCTGGATCTCGAACTGCTCGTCGTGGATCCGGGCCAGATAGATGCCTTCCCGAAGCACCTTCTCCCCGACATCGGCGGGGATGTCGACCGCGGCGAGCACGCCGTAGATCTTCTTGCCGCGATGGCTGGGGAGGAGCTCCGGGACCTTGCGCAGGATGGTGCGCATCTGGTCGAGCGCCTCCTCGCGGAGATGGCTCTTGACCTCGACGGCGTAGACCTCGTCGCGGTTCTCGGACCAGGCGAGGACGTCGACCTCCAGGGAGTGACCGTTGTTGCGCACCCGCATCCTGGGCGCGATGGCCTGCATGCCGAAGTCCCGGGTCAGGATCCGCGTCATGGAGGGCAGGGCGAGACCTTCCGTGAAGGACCCGAACTTGTCTCCGAGCCCGCCGATCTGCTTCCCGAGCTCCCGGAGCTGCCGATCGGTCTCCTGGAGCTGCCGATCGGTCTCCTCCTTGCTCGCCTGCATCCGCTGGGCGGTTTCCTGCATGATTTCCTTCAGGTTCCGGTCCGTTTCCCGGATCTCCAGCCCGGTCTGCTCGATCTGGCTGGCGGCAGCACGCTGAGCGTCCGCCATCTCGGCGAGCTTCTCCTCCAGGACCTCCATCAACATCCAGGGATCTTTGCCGGTCATGGTGTATTGTTCTCTCCAGGCGCTCCGTCTGAAGAGAAGTCTAGCACGGAAACCGGGAACCTTGAGCGGCTCAGCCCTGGCGCAGGAAGCTGCCGTCGCGGAGCTCGGCGAGGGCCTGCCGGATCTCGGCCTGGGTGTTCATGACGATCGGGCCGTGCCAGGCGACGGGCTCGCCCAGCGGCCTGCCCGAGACCAGCAGGAAGCGGATGCCGTTCTCGCCGGCCTGGACGACCACCTCGTCGCCGCGGTCGAACACGACCAGCGAACGGTCTCCGGCGGGCTCCCAGGTGATCGTCTCGTTGCCGTCGACGCTCTCGTGGAGCACGCCGCGCGGCGCCGAGGCGTTGGCGAAGCGGCCCGAGCCCGCGAAGACGTAGGCGAAGGCGTGGCGCGTGGTCTCGACCGGCAGAGTCCTGCGCACGCCGGGCGGCACCGAGATGTCGAGATAGCGCGGCTCGGCCGCGATGCCGTCCACAGGACCGGTCGCGCCCCAGAAGCTGCCGCAGATCACCCGCGCCGTCGTGCCGTCGTCGTCGGTGACCTCGGGGATGTCGGCGCCCTGGACGTCCTGGTAGCGCGGCGCGGTCATCTTGAGCGAGGCCGGCAGGTTCGCCCAGAGCTGGAAGCCGTGCATGCGGCCCTGCGGATCGCCCTGCGGCATCTCCTGGTGGACGATGCCGCGGCCGGCGGTCATCCACTGGACGTCGCCGGCGCCGAGCCGTCCCCGGTTGCCGAGGCTGTCGCCGTGCTCCACGGTCCCGGCGAGAACGTAGGTGATGGTCTCAATCCCGCGGTGTGGGTGCCAGGGGAAGCCGGCCCGGTAGTCCTCCGGCCGGTCGTTGCGGAAATCGTCGAGGAGCAGGAAGGGGTCCGTGTCCCCGGTGTCGCCGAAGCCGAAGGCGCGCCGCAGGCGGACGCCGGCGCCCTCGAGGGTCGGGGTGGACTGGGACAGGGTCTTGACGGAGCGGATCGACATGGCGGGCCTCCGGATTCGCGGTCTGACTCTGAAACCGGGCGGTGAAGAGGCGAAATTCCCGCGGAGGAAGGGTCGCATTGAGAAGTATTGACAATACTCTTCAACCCTGCTTACAGTCCGCGCACTGGAGTCTGTGTGGATGGGGTGAGCCGCCGTGCGGCGGCGACCCCGGGCGATGCAGCGCACGAAGCCGGAGGCCCCGATGCCGATGGGTCTGTCGCTGTGTCCGACTCCGTCTCTTCCCGCGCCCGCCCGGGCGCGCGGCCGTCCCCCGCCCCGGCCTCCTCCGACGTCCGGTCGCATCGTCGCTTCTTCCTTTGACCTTTGGAAAAGAGGAGAGCACATCCCATGATGACCTGTCGTTCTTCGCTGTTTCCGGTCCTCCGTTCTGCCGTCGCCATCCTGATCTTCCTGGCCGCCGCGCCGGGGTTCTCCCAGCCGGTCTCCTCCCGGGCCACCCGGTTCGCCGTCACTCCCGAGCTGAGCACGCTGCCTCCGGACGAGACCGAGAAGCCGCCGGACCCGAACGGCGGCGAGACCAAGACCGTGCCCATCAAGACGGTCCGCTTCGAGACCGGCGATCCGAACGCCGCCGAGGAGGACCCCGTGGTCCAGACCCTGGCTCCTCCGGCCGCGGTGGCGCCGCCGCTGGCCTCCTTCCCCGGTCTGTCGAGCGACGACAACCAGGTGGCGTTCGGAGGCCGGGTCCTGCCGCCCGACACGGTCGGCGACGTGGGCCCGAACCATTACGTCCAGATGATCAACCTGATGTTCCGCGTCTTCGACAAGGCGGGCAATCCCCTGACCGCGCCGCTCAAGGTGAGCACCGTGTTCGCGGCCCTGGGAGCCCCCTGCGGCAGCCGCGACGACGGCGACCCGATCGTGCTCTACGATCCGATGGCGGACCGCTGGCTCCTCAGCCAGTTCTGCACGGTCGCCGACCCGTTCAACCACCAGCTCATCGCGATCTCGAAGACGTCCGATCCGTCCGGCGCCTACTACCTGTACGACTTCCGGATGCCGAACAACAAGTTCAACGACTACCCGAAGCTCGGCGTGTGGACCGACGCCTACTACATGACGGACAACCAGTTCAACCAGGCCGGCACGGCGTTCCTCGGCGCCGGGGCCTTCGCCTTCGACCGCGTCAGGATGCTCGCCGGCGATCCCACGGCGGGCTACATCTACTTCGACATCGAGAACGGCAACACGGCGATCGGCGGCGTGCTGCCGGCGGACATCGACGGCCTGGCCCTGCCGCCTTCCGGCGCCCCGGGCCTGTTCGCCTACTTCACGGCGGACGAGTTCGGCGATCCGTCGGACGCCCTGCGCCTCTTTGCGTTCCACCCGGACTTCGCCACCCCCGCGGCCTCGACGTTCACCGAGCTGCCGGAGAGCCCGGTGGTGGTGGCGGCGTTCGACCCGCGCTCTCCCACCGGCCGCGACGACATCGAGCAGCCGCCGCCCTCGAACAGCGGGAGCTGGCTCGACGCGATCTCCGACCGCCTCATGTTCCGCCTCCAGTACCGCAACTTCGGCTCGCACGAGTCGCTGGTGGTGAACCACACGGTCAACGTCAGCGGCGTGGCGCCGACCACCCCGGCGACGTACCAGTCCGGCGTGCGGTACTACGAGCTGCGCCGGCCGTCCGGCGGCTCGTTCGGGGTCCAGGAGCAGGCCACCTTCGCGCCCGACGCCCTCAACCGCTGGATGGGCAGCGCGGCCATGGACGGCAGCGGCAACCTGGCGGTGGGCTACAGCGCGTCGAGCCTCACCTCCTTCCCCTCGATCCGCTACGCCGCGCGCCTGGCGAGCGATCCGCCGAACGGCCTGTTCCAGGGCGAGGCGGTCCTCATCAACGGCAGCGGCGTGCAGACCAACACCGCCTCGCGGTGGGGCGACTACAGCGCCCTGTCGGTCGATCCGGCCGACGACTGCACGTTCTGGTACACGACCGAGTACTACTCGGCGGCCAGCCAGGCGGCCAGCTCGGCCGGCTGGCTGACGCAGATCGGCGCCTTCACGCTGCCGAGCTGCACCCCGGCCGCGACCGGCAGGATCGAGGGCACGGTGCGCAACGCGCAGTCCGGCCTGCCGATCCCCAACGCCACGGTGCGCACCACGGACGGCTACATCCGGATCACGGACGCCGCCGGCTTCTACTCGATGATCGTGGGCGCCGGCACCTACGACATGATCGCCTCGGCGACCAGCTACCTGTCGGCCTCGGCTACGGGCGTCACCGTGACCGCCGGCAACACGACGGCGCAGGACTTCTTCCTCGGGCCGATCGCGATCGTCCAGGCGGCCCCGGGCGCGGCGGTGACTGCAGAAGGCTGCGGGACGGGCAACGGCGCGATCGATCCCGGCGAGGCCGTGACGGTCAGCCTGCCGCTGCGCAACGTCGGCACCGCCAACACCGTGAACCTGGTGGCGACCCTGCTGCCGGGCGGCGGCGTGACCTCGCCGGGCGCGGCCCAGACCTACGGCGTGGTGGTGGCCGGCGGCCCGTCGGTGGCGCGGCCGTTCACGTTCACGGCGGCCGGCTCCTGCGGCGGCACGCTCACAGCCACGCTGCACCTCCAGGACGGCGCCAACGATCTCGGCAACGTGAGCTACACCTTCACCCTGGGCACGCTCAACCCGCTCGCACAGACGATCACGGCGAGCAGCGGCGACCTGTCCACTCCGATCCCGGACCTCGGCACGGTCGAGGTTCCGGTCCTCATCCCGGACTCCGGCGCGGTCAGCGACGTCAACGTCCGCGTGCGGATCAATCACACGTTCGACGGCGACCTGGCCATCTCCCTGGTCGGCCCCGACGGCACGGAGGTCGTGCTGTCGAACCGGCGCGGCTCCGGCGACGACAACTTCGGCAGCGGCGCGAATTCCTGCTCTGGCACGCCGACGGTCTTCGACGACTCCGCGGCCGTTGCCATCTCCGCCGGCGCCGGTCCGTTCGCCGGCTCGTTCCGGCCGGACTTCCCCCTGTCGGCCTTCAACGGCAAGCCCACCGCCGGGATCTGGAAGCTCCGCGTGAGCGACCAGGCGGCGCTCGACGTCGGCACGGTGTTCTGCTTCCAGCTCGAGATCTCGCGCCGCGCCTACGCCTGCTGCGGCGGGTCGGGCACGCCGGCCCTCGTCACCACCGGCTCGAACGTCGTGGCGGAGAGCTGCAGCGCTCCGAACGGCGCCATCGATCCGGACGAGACGGTCGGAGTGAGCTTCGCGCTCGGCAACGCCGGCAGCGCCGCGACCACGAACCTGGTGGCCACCCTGCTGCCGACCGGAGGAGTTCAGACGCCGAGCGGACCGCAGACCTACGGCGTGGTTCCGACCGACGGCTCGTCCGTGGCCCGGACCTTCAGCTTCGTGCCGGCCGGCACCTGCGGCGGCACGGTCACCGCGACCCTGCAGCTCCAGGACGGCGCGACCAGCCTGGGCACGGTGAGCTACCCGCTGCGACTCGGCACCACGGCCAACAACTCCTACGGCCCCTTCGCCAACGCCGCGAGCATCAACATCCCGGCCACGGCGCCCACCGGCACCTCGGGCTCGGCCGCGCCCTACCCGTCGACGATCAGCGTCTCGGGCATCGCCGGCACCGTCAACCGGGTGATCGTCCGGCTCTTCGGCATCAACCACACGTTCCCGGGCGACGTCGACGTCCTGCTGGTCGGGCCGGGCGGGCAGAGGATCATCCTCATGTCCGACGTCGGCAGCAGCTTCGACCTGGTCAACGTCAACCTCACCCTGGACGACACCGCGACCTCCTCGCTGCCGGCCGCGGCGCTGATCACGCCCGGCACCTACCGGCCGACCAACTCGGGCACCGGCGACACCTTCGCCGCTCCGGCGCCGGCCGCTCCGTACGGCTCGCTCCTGTCGGACTTCAACGGCGTGAATCCGAACGGCAACTGGCAGCTCTACGTGACCGACGACGCCGGCGGCGACTCCGGCAACTTCGCGGGCGGCTGGAGCCTGACCTTCCTCACCTCGGATCCGCTGTGCTGCAGCCAGGCTTGCTCGCTGACCTGCCCGGCACCGATCACCCAGGGCAACGACCCGAACCTCTGCAGCGCGCTCGTGACCTTCGCCTCGCCGACGGTCGCGGGCTCCTGCGGCACCGTGGCCTGCGCGCCGCCGTCCGGCTCGACCTTCCCGGTCGGCACCACGACGGACATCTGCACGGCGACGACCCAGGCCAACGCCACCACCTGCAACTTCCCGATCACGGTCCAGGACGTCCAGGGGCCGCTCATCAGCGGAGCCGCGGTGAGCGCCAGCCTGCTCTGGCCGCCCAACCACCAGATGAGCGACGTCACCGTGAGCTACAGCACGGCGGACAACTGCTCCTTGCCGTCCGCGATCTCCTGCGCGCTCTCGGTCGCCAGCAACGAGCCGGTCAGCGGGCTCGGAGACGGCGACACGGCGCCCGACTGGACGGTCGTCGACAACCACCACGTGAAGCTGCGCGCCGAGCGCTCGGGCACCGGCGCCGGCCGCGTCTACACCATCGCGATCACCTGCACCGACCAGGCCGGACGCAGCTCCAGCCAGGCGGTGACGGTGAACGTGCCGCACGACAACTGACCCTTACCCCTATTGGCCCCCGGCATCCTGCCGGGGGCCGCCTTTTCCTCCGCGGCTCAGAGGCACTTCATGACGCGACCGGACCGGCCGCGTATGAGCTCGAAGGTGCCGACGTCGTCGCCGTTCTCGTAGGCGATCCCGAGGCTCAGCGTGTCGCCCGTCAGGCGCCCCGTATAGACGGCGGGCCGGCCCTTCTCGTCTTCGCCGCGCTGCGGGCCGGCGTGCTCCGGGGCGTAGGTCCCGGAGACCTGGAAACGGCCGTCCCGGCCGACGAGGATCGGCTCCGCGATCGCGCCGTGGGCGCAGTCCATCTCGAGGGTGGCGCCCTGCGGCCCGACGGTCATCTCGACGTGCGGCCCACCCCAGGTCCCTTCCGCCAGCGGCGCTCCGCCGCGGCCGGCGGCGGCGCACGCGGGCGAGACCGCGAGGAGGAGGGCGGCGAGGGAGAGGCCGTGGATCGTTCGGATCGGCATGCTTCTGAAACCCGCCGCCGGAAGAGCGGAATTCCCGGATAGACTGAGACGATGAAACGCGCCGTTCTGATGCTCGCGCTGGTGCTCGCCCCGGGCGTCAGCGCCCAGACCGCGGCCTCCACCCGCCTGAGCGCCAAGGATCTGCAGTCCGACGTGGCCATCCTCCGCCGCGCCTACGAAACGCTCCACCCGGGGCTCCAGCGCTACAACACCCCGGAGCAGATGGACAGGGCGTTCCGCGACCTCGGGCTCGAATTCCAGCGCGACCGCACGCTGGCCGAGGCGTACCTCGCGTTCTCTGTCTTCGCCGCCAAAGTGCGGTGTGGGCACACCTACCCGAACTTCTACAACCAGACGGACGCGGTGCAGGATGCGCTCTTCCGGGCCGGCCGGGTGCCTTTCTACTTCCGCTGGCTCGACGGCCGGATGATCGTCACGAGGTCCTTTGCCGCGGACCCGCGCCTGCGCGCCGGCACGGAAGTGCTGTCGATCAACGGCCACCCGGCCGCGACGATCCTCGAGCGGCTGATGACCGTGGCCCGGGCCGACGGCGGCAACGACGCCAAGAGGGTCAGCTACCTGGAAGTGCAGGGCACGGACCGCTACGAGGCGTTCGACGTCTACTTTCCGTTGTTCTTCCCTTCCTCGGAGTCCTGGATGACGCTGCGTGTGCGAAACCAGGAGGAGACGACGCTCCAGGTGCAGCCGCTCACCGACGAACAGAGGCTTGCGCCCATCAAGGGCCGGGAAGAGGCCCGTGAAGGCGACACGCCGATCTGGGACTTCCGGCTCGATGCCGGCGTCGGCTACCTGCGCATGCCCACCTGGGCGCTCTACGACAGCAAGTGGGACTGGAAAGCGTTTCTCGGACAGTCGTTCGAAACGCTCGTGAAGAGCCAGGCCACCAATCTGGTGATCGATCTGCGAGGCAATGAAGGCGGGCAGAGCGTGGGCGACGTGATCCTGAGCCATCTGATCACGAAGGATCTGCCGGAACAGTCGCTCACGCGCCGGGTCCGCTACCGCAAGGTGCCGGATGACCTCGTGCCGTACCTCGATACGTGGGACCCATCCTTCAAGGATTGGGGCTCGTCCGCGGTGGATTCGAAAGATGGTTTCTACCGGCTGACCCGGTATGACGACGACGAGCGCGGCAGCGTGATCAAGCCCGCTCTCCCCACCTTCAAGGGCCGTGTCTGGGTTCTCGTCGGCGCCTCGAACAGCTCGGCGACCTTCGAGCTCGCGCAAACCGTGCAACAGAATCGCCTTGGCATGCTGGTGGGCCAACCGACCGGCGGGAATCAGAGAGGCATCAACGGTGGGGCGTTCTTCTTCCTGCGCTTGCCGGGCTCCAAGATCGAGCTGGATCTGCCTCTCATCGGGACCTTTCCGGACGGAGATCGTCCGGATGCGGGCCTGGAGCCGGACATCCAGGTCATCCCCACCGTGGAGGACATCGCCTCGGGTCGGGACGCAGAGATGGAGGCCGTCCGGGCCGAGCTGAAGAAGTAGGGCATTGCCGTTCCTGGAGAGCCACGGCCAGCTTTTTCTGGATTGACCTCTGCTCCGTCCGTTCCTGCCCTGGATCATCCGCTGCGGCTTCCCCGGCGTAGAATGGCCGTATCCATTCGCCGAGGAGGCTGCCATGGAACCGTCGATGGCCGGCAAGTCCCTTCCTCCCGGACGCAGCGGCCTTCCGCTGCTCGGGGAGACGATCGCGTTCGCGAAGAACCCGTTCGGCTTCATCGATCAGCGGCTCGCCGCTCACGGACGCGTGTTCCGGTCCCATGTGCTCGGCCGTCCGACGGTCGTCATCGCCGGACCGGACGCCGCGGGGCAGTTCATCGATCCGGAGCTCGTGATGCGCGAAGGCTCGATGCCGCCGCACGTCCAGGAGCTCTTCGGCGGCAGAAGCCTCCCGCTCCTCGACGGCGAAGCGCACAGGGCGCGCAAGAGCCTCGTCCTGCAGGCGTTCTCGCGCGCGGCGCTCTCTTCGTACGTGCCGGCCATGCAGGCCATCGTCGAACGCTCCTTCGAGCGCTGGGCCGGCCAGGGTGAGATCCGCTGGCTCGACGAGATGAAGCGGCTCTCGATCGAGGTGATCGGCTCGACCGTCATCGGCATGGAGCCGGGCGGCGAGATGGAGAGCCTCCGCCGGGATTATGCGACGGTGACCGAGGCCTTTGCGGCGCTGCCGATTCCACTGCCGGGCACGCGCTACAGCAAGGCTTTGCAGGCCCGCGACCGGATCGTCGCCGCGCTGACTCGCGCCGTGAAGGAGAGGCGCGCCAGCCCGGCGGACGACGGCCTCTCCCGGATACTCCAGGCGCAAACGGCCGCGGGAGTGGCGATGTCCGACGAGGAGGCGGTGCTCGAGCTGCATCACATCGTGATCGCCGGTTACATCGTCTTCGCCGAGCTCGCGGCGATCGTGCAGCGGCTGACGGACCATCCCGACGTGCGGGAACGGCTGCGGGACGAGGTCCGATCAGCCGGAGCGCTGACGGTGGAGTCGCTCGCCGCGCTGTCCTACCTGCGCCAGGTCGTGATGGAGGTCAAGCGACTCTGTCCCATCGTGCCGGCGGTGTTCGGCAGGGCGAAGACGCCGTTCGAGATCGACCGGGTGACGGTCCCGGCCGGCTGGATGGTGATGTGGGCCATCGTGCCGAGCCACACGACCCACGGCCTCTACTCCGAGCCGGCGCGCTTCGATCCCGACCGCTTTTCGCCCGAACGGGCGGAGGACCGGCGCCACGAGCACGCATACGTGCCGCAGGGAGCGGGACCGGCGACGGGACACCGTTGCCCGGGGCTCGACTTCGCGAGCTCTCTCATGTCGGTTTTCACGGTCGTCCTCCTGCGCGGCTATTCATGGGAGCTGCCGACGCAGAGCTTCGAGCTCGACTGGAGCAAGACGCCGCCCGAGCCGGTCGACGGTCTGCGGGCGAGAGTGCGGCGCGCGTGACGTAGCCTTCTTATCGAGCTCTCACAGGCATTTGGTGATGCGACCGGGCCGGCCGTGCACGAGCTCGAAGCTGCCCACGTCCTCGCCGTTCTCGGAAGAGATCCCGAGGCTCAGCGTCTCGCCTTCCAGCCGTCCTGTGTAGACGGCCGGTCGCCCTTTCTCCTCGTCGTCGCGCGCCGGACCGGCATGCTCCGGAGCGTAGGTCCCGGAGACCTGGAAGCGGCCGTCCCTTCCGACGACGATCGGCTTCGCGATCGCGCCGCGGGCGCAGTCCATCTCGAGCGTGGCGCCCTGCGGTCCGACGGTCATCTCGACGTGCGGCCCGCCCCAGGTTCCTGTGGAGAGCGCGCGGTCTCCGCTCGACGGCGATGCGGCCGGAGACGATCCACAGGAGCTGGCGGCGAACAGAGACAGCGCGACGGTGGGACACAGGATTCGCAGCAGGTTGTTCATGGCTTTTTCTTCGATCCCTTCCGTGTCTTGAGGATGCCGTCGACCTGCTCCACGAGCCTGCGGGCGGACTCGGCCTGCTCCGGAGCGGGAGCGTTGGCGGCGAGGTCCTGGAGGATGGCCCGGCCTTCTTCCAGCTTTCCCGCGTTGACCAGCTCGACGGCCTCGTTGTAGCGGCCGACGAACCGGTTGTAGGCGAGGGCGTGCTCCACCTCCGCGAGCTGCTGCCGGACCAGGACGGTGTGCTCGGCCGGCGCCCGGCGCGCCAGCTCCTGGAGGATCGGAACGGCTTCCTCCAGCTTCCCGTGCTCCAGGAGGGTGCCGGCCTTCTCTCCGGAAGCGCTCACCCAGGTCTGCCAGGCGTTGCGGATCTCCTCCGGATCGCCGCGCGGGACGATCTCCTTTTCGATCAGCTCGGCCGCGCGGTCCCGCTGGCCCAGGCGGGCATAGGCCCAGACCAGGTTGCTGGCGCCCGCGGGCTCGTTCGGCGCCAGGCGGTGCGCCGTCTCGAAGGCCGGCAGGTCGCCGGGCTCCAGCACCTCCTTGTAGGTGAGGGTGTAGGCCAGTTGCACCCAGGCCTGGCCGTGGTCCGGCTGCAGCTTCACGGCGCGCGCCAGGGCGTTGCGCGCCTGGAGAGCCGCGATGCCGTCCACCTGCGGCTGCGCCAGCAGCGCGCGGGCGTACTCGTACTGGATCGTGAAGTCGTCCGGCGTCGCCTCGGCCGCCTTCGCGAAACAGTCGAGCGCCGGGCGGCCCTGCGCCGCCTCGATCCGGCAGAGCCCGCCCAGAGCCGGACCGAAACCGGGCTGCGCCGCGAGCGCCTGGCGGTAGTGCCGGTCCGCCTCCGGGATTTGCGAGGCGTCGCCGAGCATCAGGAGGTCGCCGAGGCGGGTGAGGGTCTCGGGCCAGGACAGCGGCGCCACCCGGGCCTCGATCCTCGACTCGGGCTTGACCGGGATGCGCTTGTAGTTGAAGAGGCTGCGGTGGGCGTAGTCCCGCAGCTCCTTCTCCAGCGTCGCCTCGTCCGTGTCGAAGGTGCGGCGGAAGGCCTCCGAAGCCGGGACCCCCTGGGTCATCTCGTGGAAGAAGCGGGCGGTCTGCGCGGACCTCGCCTCGTTGCCGAGCGTCAGGTAGTGGACCAGGGCCCAGGACTCGGCGTAGAAGACGCCCCGCCGATAGCCCTCGTTGTAGTCCTTCGAATTGCGGTCCATGGCGAAGAGCTGTTTGAGGGGGATCAGGCTGTTGTCCCGCAGCCATTGGATGTGGCTGGCCGAGGGCCGGCCGATGTTGGCGTAGTCGTCGGTCGCCTGGAACGTGGCGTAGAGCTCCGCCATCCCCTCGTTGAACCACACCGGGAGGTTGGTGAAGTTGTTGCGCAACACGTAGTGCAGGTACTCGTGGTAGAGGATGTTGTCCGTGGCCTCGCCCGCGTCGGCGCGCAGGACCATGTACTCGGCGTCGTCGCGCGAGTAGAAATAGCCGTCGACCTCCATGGGCCTGCCGTTGACGGCCGGGCGGTAGGGAGCGAAGGAGACCCGGCTGCTGAAGAGATAGATGTACATCGGCTGCGGCGAGCCCAGTTGCGTGCCGGCGGAGATCTGCGACAGCACGTCGCGCAGGCGCTCCAGGTTGGCCGCGGTGCGCCGGGCCACCCGCTCGCCGGCGTTGCTGAACACCACGAAGTGGTCCGTATCCAGGCGGATCCAGTTGTCCCGTTCCTTCGGCAGGGCATGCGCGGGAACGGACAGCGAGAGCAGGAGGAAAGCGGCGGCCAGGCGGGCAGGGTGAATCATGGTGTCTCAACGAATAGCATACTCTTCATGAAACGTCCGCGCTGGAAGACCGTCCGCCGCGTCTGGATCACCACCGGCCTGACCGCGACCGTCCTGTTCAACGGCTGGATGCTCGCGTCGAGCCGCGCCAGGGGGTTCGACCGGAGCGTGCTCCAGTCCGACGACCGGGTCACCATCCTGGAAGAGGGGCCTTATCTCGACTTCAAGCCGAACGTTGCGAACGGCACGGGCCTGGTCTTCTATCCGGGCTCCGGGATTGACCCGAAAGCCTACGCTCCGCTCGCCCGTTCGGTCGCCGAGCGGGGGCACGAGGCGGTGATCGTCAAGCTGCCGATGCGTCTCGCGCCGTTCGAGTTCCAGAAGGACGAGGCCGTGGAGCGCGGCCGGACCTGGATCGAAAGCCATCCCGGGCGATGGGTCGCCGCCGGCCATTCGCTCGGAGGCGTGATCGCCAGCCGGCTGGCGGCGGCCCATGGCGATCTGCTCGCCGGCCTGGTCCTGATCGGGACCTCCCACCCGGTCGTCCTCGACCTTTCCCGGGCGACGTACCCGGTCACCAAGGTCTACGGCACGAACGACGGCGTCGCCACGGTCGAGAAGATCGAGGCGACGCGCAGCCGTCTTCCGCCCCAGACCCGCTGGGTGCGAATCGAAGGCGGCAATCACGCCCAGTTCGGCTGGTATGGCCGGCAATTCCGAGACCGGCCGGCGACGATCTCCCGCGAAGAGCAGCAGGCCCGGACGCTCGAGGCACTGCTGGACGTCCTGCGCTAGGCCGGCTTCTCCCACGCCGAATCCCCCCGGCGAAGCTCAGTCTTGATTCTTCAGGCAAATGCTGTAGATTACGCCTGCAAATCGTTGTCCCTAAAACACAGAAGGGGGTATGTGTGCCGGCGTCTGCCGACTCAGCATCCGTGTTTTCCGTGTTGGCGCGGAGCGGATTTCCCGTATCCAGCCTGTGGACGATGGAGGAGCCTGCCAACCTGATCCTCGTGGGCGTGCCCGGCGCCGAGGCGCTCGGTGCATGGCAGCGGCTGCGGGACCTCGTACCCGAGACGCGCCGGTGGCCCGTCCTGGCCGGCGACATGGAGGAGGTTCCGCGGGTCTTCGGGCAGATCGACGACGGATTCGATCCGGCCGCGACGCTGGAGGCCAGCCTCGGGATCGACCCGGTCCGGTGGGCGGCGGAGCTGCGCGAGTCCGACCCGGAGCTCTACGATCCGCCCCGGGAGGAGCCGGCCTTGCGCGAGCGGGTGTTCCGTCAGACCGGTCCGCGCCGGGAGATCATGCTCCACCTGGACGTCCAGCAGGGCCGGCCCGTGGACCGGGTCGGCCTCGTGCTGGTGCCGACGGAGCGGAGCTGGGAAGCGCCGGCGTATCTCAACTACGGCGGCTGGAACGAGTGCCCGGAGCCGGCGGTCCATGTCGCGTTCCTGCGGCGCTGGCACGAGCGCTACGGCGCCGAGGTGGTCTCGATCGGTCCGGACGTGATGGAGGTCTCGGTCACCAAGCCGGTGGCCGACCGCGAGGAGGCGCTCGCGCTGGCCGACGAGCAGTTCCTCTACTCTTACGATATCGTCGCCCAGGGCACCGAGACGCTCGATCGGCTCGCGGCCCATCTCCTGCACGCCACGGTCTGGTATTTCTGGTGGGACTGAAGCCTGATCTCGTGGTCCGCGGACGCCGCGTGGCGACCCCGGACGGCATCGCGCCTGCCTCGATCCACGTCGAGGACGGGAGGATCGCGGCCGTGCGCCCCTGGGACGACGCGGAGGCTGCCGAGTTGATCGAAGCTGGGGACGCGGTCGTGATGCCGGGGCTGGTCGATACCCATGTCCACGTCAACGAACCGGGGCGGACCGATTGGGAAGGTTTTGAGACTGCGACCCGGGCGGCGGCGGCCGGCGGCATCACCACGCTGGTGGACATGCCGCTCAACAGCATCCCGGCCACCACGACGCGCGAAGGCCTCCGTATGAAAATGGAGGCAGCCGAGGGGCGCTGCCGCGTGGATGTCGGCTTCTGGGGCGGCGTGGTGCCTGGAAACGCGGGCGAGATCGAAGGCCTTCTGGACGACGGCGTGCTCGGGTTCAAGGCCTTCCTGGTGCCTTCGGGCGTCGACGAGTTCGAGCACGTGGAGGAGGCCGACCTGCGCGAGGCCCTGCCGGAGCTGGTCCGGCGCGGCGCCGTGCTTCTCGCGCACGCCGAACTGCCGGGGCCGATCGAGGCCGCGGCCCCTGTCTGGGAAGAGACCTGGGACGAGGCGGGACCGGACGCCTACGACCGTTATCTGCGCTCGCGGCCGGACGCGGCGGAGACCGAGGCGATCGACCTCCTGCTCCGGCTCTGCCGGGAGACGGGAGCGCGGATCCACATCGTCCACCTCGCCACCGCGCAGGCCCTCCCGGCGCTCCGGGAGGCGAGAAGGGACGGACTGCCGGTGACAGTCGAGACCTGCCCGCACTACCTGACCTTCGCGGCCGAGGAGGTGCCGGACGGCGCGGTCGAGATCAAGTGCGCGCCGCCGATCCGGTCGCGCGGGAACCGGGAGCTTCTGTGGCAGGCGCTCGGAGACGGCGAGATCGACCTCGTCGCCTCGGACCACTCGCCGAGCCCCCCGGAACGCAAGCGCGGCAGCTTCCGGGAGGCCTGGGGCGGCATCGCGTCGCTCCAACTCGCCCTGCCCGCGGTCTGGACCGGCGCGCGCGAGCGCGGCTTTTCGATCCAGGACGTGGCTCGCTGGATGAGCCGCAACCCCGCCCGTCTCGCCGGGCTGGGGAGCAAGGGAGCAATCGCGCCCGGCTTCGACGCCGACCTGGTGATCTGGGAGCCCGAAACGGCGTTCCAGGTCGACCCCGCGGCGCTCCAGCACCGCCACAAGCTCACCCCGTACGCCGGCCGGACGCTCCATGGAGTCGTGCGCAGGACGTTCGTGCGTGGCCGGACGGTCTATGATGGCGGCAATTTCCCGGGCCCGCCCGCCGGCAGGCTGCTGAAAGGATCGGGATGAGCGACTTCACCGAGTTGATCGACCTCGCCGCCGAGCGCCTCGGTGGGGCGGTCCTGGCCGCAAACGACGAGTTCTTCGCGCCCAAGGAGAACCTGCTCAAGGCGGCGGCGCCCGTCTGGCTGGAGGGCAAATACACGGACGTCGGCAAGTGGATGGACGGCTGGGAGACCCGCCGCCGCCGCGAGCCGGGCCACGACTGGTGCCTGATCCGCCTCGGGCTTTCCGGCGTGCCGCGCGGCGTGATCGTCGACACGACCCATTTCAAGGGCAACTTTCCGGAGGCCTGCTCGCTCGAAGCCTGCGCCGTCGAAGGGCATCCGACCCCCGACGAGCTGTTTGCCGGGAGCAACAAGTGGGAGGTGATCCTGCCGCGCACGTTGCTGCGCGGCGATTCGCCCAACACGTTCCGGATCGACAAGGATGTGGGTCGTGTGACCCATCTGCTCTTCCGCATCTATCCGGACGGCGGAGTGGCCCGGCTCCGTGTCCATGGCGACGTCGTTCCGGACTGGGAGCGGCTGGACCGGCGGCGGAGCGAGATCGACCTGGCCGGAGCGGAGAACGGCGGGCTCGTCCTCTCCTGCAGCGACATGTTCTTCGGCAATCGCCACAACCTGCTCTGGCCCGGGCCGCCGACCGGCATGCACGACGGCTGGGAGACGCGCCGCCGGAGAGGAGAGGGCCACGACTGGGCGATCGTGCAACTCGGAGCGCGCGGTACGGTCCATCGACTGGAGATCGACACCTCGTTCTTCAAGGGCAATGCGCCCGGCAGCGTCTGGATCGAAGGGGCCGACAAGCACCGGCTCCCGAAGGAGCTGATCACGGCTTGGTGGGAGATCCTTCCGCGGACGCCGCTCCGGCCACACACGGTTCATTGTTTCGACGAGGTTCTGGACATCGGCCCGGTCACGCACCTTCGCCTGAACATCCATCCGGACGGCGGCGTGGCGCGGCTGCGGGCGTTCGGCACGATCGCTCCGCTCGATCTGCTGAACGTGCTTCCCGAAGCCGCCGTCGTGTCCCGGCTCCTGGCCTGCTGCGGCTCGCGGGCCTGGGCCTCGAAGGTGGCGCAGGCGCGGCCGTTTCCCGGTTCGACCGAGCTGTTCGCGGCAGCCGATATCGCCTTCCGTGAGCTCGACCGTGACGACTGGTTGGAGGCCTTCGCGGCGCATCCGCGGATCGGCGAGCGCGCTGCCGGAGAGGGCCAATCCAGCCGCTGGTCCGAGCAGGAGCAGGCCGGAGCCGAAGACGCTCCGGCCGAAATCCTCGAGGAACTGGCCCAGGCCAACCGTCTCTACGAGGATCGTTTCGATCACGTTTTTCTCGTCTGCGCCACGGGTAAGAGCGCGTTCGAGATGCTCAACCTTTTGGGCGAGCGGCTGGGCAACGATCGCGATACCGAGCTGAACGTAGCGGCCGACGAGCAGCGGAAGATCACCCGCCTGCGGCTGGAGAAGATGCTGTGAGCGTCGGGATCACCACGCATGTCCTGGACACTTCGCGCGGGCGTCCGGCCTCCGGAGTGGCCGTGCGGCTCGAGACGCAGGCGGGGGAGGAGTGGCGAGCGGTCGGCCGTGGAGTGACCGACGCGGACGGCCGGGCGAAGGATCTCCTGCCGCCGGATCGGCCCTTGGAAGCCGGGACCTGGCGGCTCACCTTCGACCTGGGCTCCTGGTTTGCGGCGCAGGGAATCGAAGCCTTTTATCCGGAGGCCTCGATCGTCTTTCTCGTGCGGGACGCCGGCCAGCATCATCACGTTCCGCTCCTGCTGAGCCCGTTCGGCTATTCGACCTATCGGGGGAGCTGAGATGCCCGCCACGCTGATTGGAAACGGCTACGGCAAGTCCGCGGTCCGCCTGGTCACCGTCCGCCGCGGTCCGGATGTCCACGAATTGAAGGACGTCACGGTCGCCATCCGCCTGGAAGGCGATTTCCTCTCCGCCTACACGGATGGGGACAACAGCCGGGTCCTGCCCACGGACACGATGAAGAACACGGTCTACGCGCTGGCCGCGGACCATCCGATCCGGGACATCGAGGGCTTCGGGCTTCTCCTGAGCGATCACTTTCTCCGCGCGAGCCCGCCGGCCGCGAGCGCCCGGATCGGGCTGGTCGAGCATCCCTGGGAACGGCTCGATCCACATTGTTTCCGCCGCGCCGGAAGCGAGAAGCGGACCGCGGTGGTGAACCGCACGCGGGACGGTGTCGAGGTGACCGCCGGCATCGAGGATCTGGTGGTGATGAAGACCTCGAGGTCCGCGTTCGAAGGGTTTCCAAGAGACCGCTACACGACCCTGCCGGAGACCACGGACCGTCTTCTCGCCACCTCGGTCAGTGCTGCCTGGAAATACGCCGGCTCGGATCTCCCGTTCGGCGAGCGCTGGGCCGAGGTCCGGAGCCGGCTCCTGGATGCCTTCATGGCCCACGACAGCCGCTCGGTCCAGGAGACCCTCTACGCCATGGGCGAGGCGGCGCTGGAGACGGCGGACGTGGAGGAGATCCACCTTGCGATGCCGAACATCCACCACATCCCGGTGGACCTGACCCGCTTCGGCCTGGAGAACCGCAACGAGGTATTCGTCGCTACCGCGGAGCCCTACGGCCTCATCGAGGCGACGCTCACCCGCGCCGGTTCCTGAGGATTTTCACGAACGACCGGCCACGCAGCTCGTCCAGCGTCAGGCTGGAACGTTCGAGCGCCTCTTCCTCCGAAATGGCGCCGCAGTTCACGGCGCGCAGGAAGTAGTTGAGGAGGCCCTGGCCCGTGGCCGCGTCATCGAAGACCTCGCCGACGAGCGTCGCCTGGGCGGCTTTCTGCACGAAGTTGCGCAGGCGGTCGGAGGCGGCGTCGAGCCCTTCGAGGAAGAAGGCGTAGAGCGCGGCGTAGCGGGTGACGAGTTGGGCGGGATGGAGATCCCAGCCCTGATAGAAAGCGTTGACGAGGGAGTGCCGGACGTGCGAGGCGTGCAGCCTCCAGGCGTCGTGCATCACGATCCGGTTCTCCGCGATCTGCTCGGCGCTGAGCGACGAGCCACGGTGCGGAGGCACCGGCAGCACGTTCGTCGCGCCGTCCGAGATCAGGATGCCCGTGCCCGCGTACGCGACCTGCATCACGTGCTTGGCGAAGTCACAGACCGAATGGGTCATGCTCTGGTGCGCGGCCGTGACGTTGCAGGACGCCGTATAGTCGTAGGTCCCGAAGTGGGCGGCCACGCAACGGCCGCGCGCCGCGGCGGCGAGCTTCGGCAGCGGGCAGCGGCCTTCGGCGTCGAGGATCGACTGCGGCGTTTCGATCATGATTTCCAGCCGCAGCGATTCCTTCGACAAACCGAGCGCCGGCTCCAGGAGATCAAAAAGATCGGCGAGCGCCGCGACCTGCTCCGGGATCGTCACCTTGGGCAGCGTGACGACGAAGTTGTCCGGCAGCCGGCCGTCGGTCTCGCGGACGAGCGTGCTCAGGAACAGATCGAGCGTGCGGATCGATCGCTCCCGGAGCTCTTCCGTGAACGGCTTGATCCGGATCCCGATGAACGCCGGCAGCATGCCGGCCTTGAAACCCGCGGCCATCTCGCGGGCGGCGGCCTCGGCGTGGCCGTCCTCCTCGGCATCCGGCCGGTTGCCGTAGCCATCCTCGAAGTCGGCGCGGAAGTCCTCGACCGGCTCGCGGCGGAGCCGCTCGACCACGCGCTCGTGAATCCTCGGCGCGAGCGCCTCCGGCAGGTCGGCCGCCTGCGCGAGGTCCGCCGGCGTCGGCGCGTACTCCTCCAGCGCCTTCAGCGCCAGGGACCCGAGCCGGGAGGCGACGTCGGCCTTGAACAGGTGGCCGCCACCGTAGACGGTATGAACGGGCTGGCGCTGTCCCGAGTCGCCGGGATAGTTGCGGGAAAAATCGAGATTGGCGGTCCGCAGTCGATCGAGGACGCCGCGGAGGGCGTCGGACGGGAGAGAGGTCGGCACTTTATTCGTCTTCCAGAAGTGAACGGAGCGAGGGCTCCAGGGGTGGCAGATCCTCCGTCACCGTTTTCCAAACCACGACGAGATTGACCCCGAAGTAGTCGTGAGTCAGCTTGTCCCGCATGCCGGCGATTTCCCGCCAGGGCACATTGTTCTGCTGCTCTCGAACTTCGGCCGGGACTCTCTTGGAAGCCTCGCCAAGGATCTCCAAAGCGCGGGTGACGGCATAGACAGTCTTGTCGTCCTTGGAAAACTGCTCGTAGGTCATCCCCTCGACGAACTGTCCGGCCTTGTCGATGGCTTCCAGCATGTCGGCCAAGTAATCTCGATGGCTCCGGCCTTCCTTCATACGGGGACGACCTCGCTCAGGATTCTCCTGCCGATCGTCGGCTTCAAGGCGTCCTTCATGACGAGGTCCACCTTGATCCCGAGAAGATCCGTGAGGTGGTTTTCGAGAGCCAGGAAGGTGAGAAGACCGGGGGGCTGCGCAAACGAGACCAGGATGTCCAGATCGCTTTCCGGACCTTCCTCGTGGCGCACGTAGGAGCCGAAGATACTCATCGAGCGCACCTGAAAACGCCCCATGAGCTCGGGCAGATGGTCCCGGAGCGTCGCCAGGTGGTGGTCCAGATCGAAGTCGTCTTTCACGAGCTTATTGTAAGCACCATCCGCCGCACCACGCGCTCCAGCGCGAATTTCCTGTAGTCGGCGGTGGAGCGGACGTCGTCGATCGGCTGGACTCCGTCCGCCGCGACCGAACCGGCGAGCGCGGCGGTCTCCGGGCCCGGAGCCTGGCCGCGGACGGCGTCCTCGGCGGCGCGCAGGCGGACCGGCGTCGGCGCGACGCTGCCGGCGGCGAGCCGGAATTCCGCGATGCGGCCGTCCTCGACGCGCCCGAGCATGGCCACCACGACCTTGCTGATCGCCTGCGCCTCGCGGGTTCCGACCTTGCGGAAGGCCTGGACCGAGCCGGCCGGAGGCAACGGGATGCGGACGCGGGCCAGGATTTCCCCGGGCCGCAGGGCGGTCTTTCGGTAGCCGGTGTGGAAGTCGTCGTAGGGCATCTGCCGAAGGCCCGCGGCGCCCGCGATCTCGACGGTCGCGCCGAGGGCGAGCAGGACCGGCAGCGAATCGCCCGCCGGGCTCGCGTTGGCCATGTTGCCGCCGAGCGTCGCTCGGTTCTGGATCTGCCAGCCGCCGATCTGCCCGGCGGCGTCGGCGAGCGCAGGAAACGCGGCTTGAATGACGGAGGAGCGCCGGATCTCCGAGAACGTGGTGGTCGCGCCGATCTCCACCCCTCCGTCGGTCTCGCGGATGCCGTTCAATTCGTCCACGCCCAGCAGGTCGAGTACCCGGTCCATCTCATGGAGAGCCTCGACGCCGCGCACCATGAGGTCGGTGCAGCCGGCGACCGGGACGAGGCCGGGGTCCTCTTCCAGTCGGCGGAGCGCGTCCGAAAGGTTCATGCCTCCGGCTCCGGACAGAGCGCGCGCAGGATGCCCTCGTAGCCGGTGCAGCGACAGAGATTCCCTGCCAGCGCCCGCCGCACGTCCTCCTCGGTCGGCGACGGGCTGCGCTGGAGGAGCGCCCAGGCGGTGACCACGATCCCGGGCGTGCAGGAGCCGCACTGGACTCCGCCCGTGGATACGAAGCGGTCGAGGAACTCCCGAGCCGGGCCTTCCGAAAGGGTTTCGACGGTCTCGATCCGCCGGCCCGCGCACTGGGCGAGCGGCACGAGGCAGGAGAGCACCGGCTCGCCGTCGAGCATCACCGTGCAGGCGCCGCACTCGCCTTCGCCGCAGCCTTCCTTGGTGCCGGTGAGACCGAGGCGCTGGCGCAGCACGTCGAGCAGGCGCTCCATCGGCGCGCCTTCGACCTCCTCCGGCCGGCCGTTCACCGTGAAGGGGACGTTCATCCGAGGCTCCATTTCATCAGCCGCTCGGGCGTCGCCGGGATCTCCGTGACCTCGACGCCGAGCGCGTTGTCGATCGCCTGCGCGACCGCCGGCGCGCCGCCGTCCATGGGCAGCTCGCCGACCCCCTTGGCGCCGAACGGGCCGCCTTCCCAGGGCCGCTCCAGCAGGTGGACGTCGATGCGCGGGGTGTCGCGGACGGTCGGGATGATGTAGGTCGCGAGCCGGTCGTTGAGGTAGCGCCCGTCCTTGAGCTTGACCTCCTCCATCAGGGCCCAGCCGATGGCCTGGAGCGTGCCGCCCTCGATCTGCCCCTTGCAGAGCGTCGGGTGGATGGCCCGGCCGACCTCGCAGACCGCGGTGGCGCGCAGCGGCCGGACGGCGAGCGTGTCGGGATCGACCTCGACCTCCACCACGTCGGCGCCCCAGGCATACGTCGGATAGGCCGCGCCGCGGTAGGTCGACTCGTCGAAGACCTGATCCTCCGGCGGCTCGTGGTGCAGCGTGACCTCGGTGGCTCCGACCTCGGAGACGTAGGCGCGGGCGGCGTCGCGGAAGCGCTCGACGGGCCCGTCCGGCCCCAGGATCCAGCCGTCCCGGACATCGGAGCCCCCGCGCCATGCGAGCACCCGGTCCCGTAGCTCGGCCGAGGCGCGGGCGAGGAGACCGCCGACGATCATGGTGGTGCGCGACGCGACCGTCGGGCCCGAGTCCGGGACGGTGCCGGTGTCGGGCTCGGCGAAGTCGAGATCCTCGGCGCCGACGCCGGTCGCCGTCGCCACGATCTGCTGGAACACCGCGCCGCAGCCCTGGCCCATGTCGGTCATCGCGGTCAGGGCCTGGATGCGGCCGTCGTCCAGCAGGCGGACGGTCACCGGCGACTTCATCCGGCGCTCGCCGTTGCCGGTGAAGCCGGCGCCATGGAAGTAGAGGGAGAGACCGATCCCCCGCGTCGGCCGACCCGGCTCGCGGGCCGCTTCGAGCTCCCTCCAGCGTTCACGGAAGCGGGTGCGGCTCGCGGCCTCTTCGAGGCAGAGGCGGGCGGAGGCGGACCCGTCGAGGACCTGGCCCGTGGGCAGGCGGTCGCCGGGCTCGACCACGTTGCGCAGCCGGATCTCCAGCGGATCGAGGCCGAGAGCGCGGCCGATGCGGTCCATCTGGCGCTCCAGCGCGAACTCGACCTGCGGCGCGCCGAAGCCGCGGAAGGCGCTGTTCGGGGCCGTGTTCGTCCGCAGGACCCGGCCGCGGATGCGCACGTTTTCGCAGCGGTACGGCCCGAACGAGTGGAGCAGGGCGCGCGACAGCACGACCGGCGAGAGGGTCGTGTAGGCGCCGCCGTCGAAAAGGATTTCGATGTCGAGCGCGGTCAGGCGGCCGTCGCGGTCCACGCCGGCGCGGTGGCGGACGATCGACGGGTGGCGCTTCGTGGTGCCGACGATGTCCTCGTGGCGGTCGTAGATCATCTTGACCGGCCTGTCGGCGGCGCGGGCGAGCAGGGCGGCGTGGATCGCGAGCAGGCTCGGGTAGTCCTCCTTGCCGCCGAAGCCGCCGCCGACCGCGGCGGCCCGCACCCGCGCCTGCTCCGGAGGCAGGTCGAAGGCATGGACCAGCGCCTTCTGGACATAGTAGGGGCACTGCATCGAGCCGAGCGCGGTGATTCCTCCGTCCGGCTCGGCCCAGGCGATCATGCCCTGGCATTCGAGGTAGATGTGCTCCTGGTGGCCGGTGCGCCACTCGCCTTCGATCACCCGGTCGGCCGCCGTGAGCCCGGCCTGGAGGTCGCCGCTGTCCATGGCGATCTCGTAGAGCGGGTCGTCCAGGGCCTGCTCCATGCCGAGCACCGCCGGCAGCGGCTCATAGACGACCTCGACCGCGGCGAGCGCCTGGCGGGCGGCAAGCGGCGTCGCCGCGGCAACGAGTGCCACCGGCTCGCCGACGTGGCGCACGGTGTCCGCGGCCAGGATGGGCCAACTGTCGTCGAGGAGCTGGACCCCGTTCGGGCCCGGCAGGTCGGCCGCGGTGACGCAGACCGAGCCGGCCGGCGCTCGCTCGGGGTGCCAGTGAATCGCGACGATCCGGGCGTGCGGATGGGGGCTGCGCACGGTCGCCCCGTGCAGCATGCCCGGCAGCGAGAGGTCGTCCACGTAGCGGGCCGCGCCCGCCACCTTGGCGAAACCGTCCGGCCGGGGAGGGCTCTCTCCGATTCCGATCATGTGCCGGGGAGTTTACCTCAGCAGACTGTGCCGCCGGCCATAGCCGAAGAAGATCGCGAGCCCGATCGCCAGCCAGACCAGCAGCCGGAGCCAGTTCTCCTCCGGCAGCGAGAACATCAGGAGCAGGCAGGTCGCGATGCCCAGGATCGGAGTCAGGGGCACCAGCGGCGCGCGGAACGGCCGCGGCTGGTCGGGATGGGTCACGCGCAGGATCATCACCGCCGCGCAGACGATCACGAAGGCCAGGAGCGTCCCCATGCTCACCAGCGCGAGCAGCACCTGGATCGGCAGGAAGGCGGAGAGCACGGCCACGAAGAGGCCCGTGGCGAGCGTCGACTTCCACGGCGTGCGGTAGCGCGGATGGACGTCTCCGAAGAAGCGCTGCGGCAGCAGGCCGTCCCGCGCCATGGCCAGGAGCACGCGCGGCTGGCTGAGCATCATGACGAGCAGCACCGACGTGATGCCGGCCGCGCCGGCCACGGCCAGCAGGAAGTGCGCCCAGCCGAGGCCCACCCGGTCGAACGCGCTCGAAACCGGCGCCTGGATGTCGAGCTGGTTGTACGGCACCATCCCGGTCAGCACCGCCACCACCGCGAGATAGAGCAGCGTGCAGAGCGCCAGCGAGACCACGATCCCGATCGGAATGTCCCGCTTTGGATTCCGGGCCTCCTCGGCGTGCGTCGAGACCGAGTCGAACCCGATGTAGGCGAAGAAGGCCAGCGCCGCCCCGGCCAGCATCCCGAGCGGCCGGCCTCCGGCGTCGGTCTGGCCGAACAGGGTGTGCCCGAAGAAGCTCACCCCGGTCAGGCCGTACGGGGCGAAGGGGTGCCAGTTGGCCGGATCGACGTAGAAGGCGCCGACGACGATCACGAACAGCACCGCGACCAGCTTCAGCACCACCATGGCCGTGTTGAAGCCGGCGCTCTCCCGGATGCCGACGATCAGGATCCACGTCACCGCCGCCACGATCACCACGGCCGGCAGGTTGAGCACCGACCCGGTCGCCACCAGCTTCCCGAGCGCCGGGTCGTAGTTCACCATCGGCCCGTTGATCGCGGTGGGCAGCGTGATGCCGAAGGTGGCGAGCCCGCTCTGGACGTAGCCGGACCATCCGGAGGCCACGGTGGCCGCGCCCACCGCGTACTCCAGGACCAGGTCCCAGCCGATGATCCAGGCGAACAGCTCGCCCAGGGTGGCATAGGCGTAGGTGTAGGCCGAGCCGGCCACCGGCACCATCGCGGCGAGCTCGGCATAGCACAGCGCCGCGAACACGCAGGCGAGGCCGGCCACCATGTAGGACAGCATCAGAGCCGGCCCGGCCACGTCCCGGGCGATGGCGCCGGTGGTGACGAAGATGCCGGCGCCGATGATCGCGCCGACTCCGAGCGCGGTGAGCTGCACGGGGCCGAGCACGCGGCGCAGGCGATCCTCGCCATGCAACTCGGCGAGCAGGTCCTGGAGCGGCTTGCGGGCAAAGAGAGAGCTTGGCATGGTCTTCTCCTCCACGGGTTGACCGCAGGGTAGGAGAGGAGGCCGGACCGCCTCTATGCCGGTGCCTCCGGCGACCTCCGGGCCGGGACGGGAGGAGACCGGAGGTGACAGGAGGTCGAGCGGGGCCTATGACTTTCGGAGACGATCGAGCTCCGCCCGAAGGCGGCTGATCTCATCCTCAGCCTCCCGAACCTTCTCCTCCCGCGTCGGCAGGAGAAGGCCCGAGGGATGCTCGAACATCAAGACGTGATCGCCGCCCGGGGCGACCTGGAACCAGAGGCCGGTGGCCTCGGACAGGAGGCGGCCTTCCTCGTCGGCTTCGATCGGCTGGTATCCGGAAGGACCGAGACGGTATCCGATCAGCCGGAAACGGCGGTCCCGGCGCTGGCAGTCGAGGATCAGGTACTCCTGGATCCCGACCCGTCGATACAGGGTGACCTTGTCCTCCAGATCGGTCTTGCGGATGCGGGAGGACAGGGGCGAGACGATCTCGATGATCAGGCAGGGCCGGACACCCTCGGCCATGATGTCGAAGCTCTCCCGGTCGGCGTCCCGGTTCCGCACGCCGCGGATCACGGAAATGTCGGGGCCGGGCTGGTCCAAGCCGGGGCCGAAGAGGTGCTTCATGTCCATGGCGATCAGCACGTCCGGCACTGGACGGAAGAAGTCCTCCAGCCGTTCGGCGATCTGCCGCGCGGTGTCGAGATGGAGTTTGCCCTGGGTCATCTTGTCGCCGACTTGCGGGTTCAGGAACAGCTCGGGAGTCAGCGGCATCGAGACCAGCTCCATCCGGCCGCCGGGACGTTCGACCCAACGGTCCAAGGTGATCCCCGGCTCCTCGTCGAGGAGGTCGGATTCAAGCGGCTTGCGGACAGGCTCAGCCATGACCCCGAGTATAGACAATCTCCCGATATCGGTCAAAGATACCCTGGAAGGGAGACGAAGGGAAGAGGGAGGATCGGCAAGACGATACCTGTCAACCTTTCGGCGTTCCGGCCGAGCCTGGCCGCGGCTTGCCTGAGCCTGTCGGCGTTTCGCCGGGACCTTCCGGCGTCTCGCCGGAACCTATCCGCGTTTGGCCCGAGCCTATCGGCCTTTGCCCCGAACCTATCGGCGATTCCCCGGGACCTGTCGGCGACTGGCCGGCTTCTATCCGAGTTTCCCCGGAACCTATCCGCGCTCGGCGGACTCCTATCCAGGATTGGCCGGAACCTATCCGAGTTCGGCCGACTCCTATCCGGGAAAGGCCGGAGCCTATCGGCGTTCGGCCTGCATCTATCGGCGTTCGGCCGATAGATTGGGGGATTCCGCCGGGACCTCCCTTTCTTACGCCGATAGCTTCGGGCGAAACGGCCGAGCCTACCCGGAACAGGCCGGAAGAGCCCTGGGAGAGCCGGAAAGCCCGGGTCGAAACGGGAGGAGGGGAGGGGAAAGTAAAAAAGGAAGGGGGCGCACGAGGGCGCCCCCCAGCGAATGGACGACTACTCGCTGAGCTCGGGCTCAGGCGGCGGGGGCTCGGTCTTGACGGCCGGGCGACGCCCGCGCAGCGGCTTGAGATGGAATTCGGCGAGCTTCTCGCTGCGGTTGCCGTAGTGCTCCCGGACGCCGACGTTGAGGAACGTGGCGACCTTCTCGCCCTCACTCAGGAGGCTCTCCAGCCGCCGGCTGGCCGCCTGCTTCGAGGCCCGGAACGCGGCCTGCTCCTGGAGCACCTGGATCGAATCGCCCAGAATGCCCTGGAGCTTGACGAAGCGGGTGGACAGGTGCTCGAGATCGCCGATGTTGTCGGCCAGCGCGCTGACGAGGTTCTGCCACTTCTTGATCACATCCGACTGCCGTGTGTTCTTGCTGCTCATGGTCTCTCTCCTTCTACGGGCTCATCCCGGCCCGTGACCTCGCCGGCGCCGGAATTGGCGCCGGGAGGGATCTCGACGTTCCTCCTGTCCGTCCAGCCCGCCGGGTTCCCGTTCCCGTGATGTGCGGCCTTCCGGGGGTTTACCATCTATGTGCATAGACTATAGACATGCCTATTGACTGTCAATGGGCAGTATCGTAGTCTACCCGCGGCCCATGATGGCTACCGCATATGAAGAGAATCGGGATGCCTGTCGTGGGGAAGTGAGGTCCGGGCGGCTGAAGTCCTCGCGGACCGGCCTGTTCATTGACAACTGAATAAGGACGGCGGCCACCGGGTCCAAGGCTGCCGCCGTCCCGACCGAGGAGGGCCGCCTGCCGGGGAGGGGGCGGTTTGGTGCCGGAGGTGTGCGAAGGCCGGGGCGCTTCGCGCGGGCTCGGCGCCGAGAGTCCCTCACAGGTGAAGGACCTCCCCATGCCCCTTGCTTTGGTTCCTCGTCAGAACGCCAGGGTCTCCACGTTTCCCTCGGGACGCCTACTGCCTCGGATCGCCGAACGGATCGAGCGAGCTTCCTTCGTCAGGCTTGGGGTTGCCGAACGGATCGAGCGAACTTCCCTCTTGGTCCCAGACCGCGCGGAGGAAGGCATTCCAGGCGTCAGGAATCGCCCGAAGGGCGGCCTCGGCGAGGCTCTCCTGCGGGCGGCTCCGCTCCTCTCCGCGTAGCTCGCGGGCTTGGGACGGGATCGCGACGAGGAAGAGAAGGACGCAGGTGGCGGCGAGCGGCGCGGCTCTGCGGATGGCAGTGAAGCGGAACATGCGGGCGCTCCTTTCCGGACGGCCCTCCGGTGCACCGCCGTGGGCCCGGGACCGCCTCTCTCCATACAAAGGTAACTTGAAGGGGGACGAACCGAACCGAAAGGCGGGCCGTTTGTCCGCCGTGCGGGCGACGCGCGTGTGCAAAGCCCGGCACCTACCGAGAGCTCGCCGGCTCTCGCGGACCAGGAGCTCGCACAACCCTCGGGTCACGAAGCGAGAGTCCATGCGAAGGTAGGCAAGGCGGGTCTCTGGCTTGAAAGCGGCGAACTCTTCGAAAAGCCGGGAGCTTCAACTCGGGACCGGGCGAGCGCGGCGTGGATCAGGCCGAACAGGGGAGGGAGAGCCTGGGCCTGGTGCAACTCGAGCAGCCAGCCGCCGGCCTCGCGGCACCTGGGACACGTGGACAGCAGATAGAAGAGCTGCTCATTCTGCTCCTCGGATCGATCGACGGCGAGCAGGCGCTCCAAGCCACAGCATCGAGATGCTTGTGCTCCATGCTTTCTCCTTGGGGGGATACGCTCTCACGAGTGCAAGTACTGTAACGTAGGAACGCGGACAGATGTAGGAGAAGGGGCCGGGAATTTCACCCGGCCCTCAGGGAATCGCTCAGGCACGTCCGTCGGGCTCAAGACCGGAGCCGGTGTCACCGGAGCTGCCCCCGGTGCGCCTTGGTCGCCGTCGGGCTCAAGAATGGAGCCATTCCCGGCCATAAGAAAGAACAGCAAACTCCAGAGCTGCGCGAGTCGAAGCATTGGGCCTCCTGAGAGCCGCACGGGGTCCGGCCATCACGGCCGGGGGGCTTCTCATGAGGAAGCGTGCGAGCGGCATTGGTTTGGCTGAAATTGGCCCTCACCCCGACCCCTCTCCGCCCGAGTCCACCCTCCCGGGCGAGGGGCGCCGCCTCATAGCCGGGAGATGCGGAGAAAACGAGCAGCAGCGATGGCTTCCAACGCAGCAGCGATGGTGTCAGCGTCAGGCAAGCCACTGGCACTACTTCGGTCGAGAGTTCTTGTTCATTCAAGGCTGAATTTTAGCCGAGTGCTGACCTTCCCAAGAGGGGAGGGGCAGGCACTTCTTCTTGGCAGAATCCCTCGTGGTCCGCCCATTCTGCGGGGCGATACAGGCATGGTGGCCATCCTTCATGCTTGACTAGACGCTGGGCCTAGTGCTAGCTGCGTTTCGGAGCCGCTTCCTTATACATGGGGAGATGCTCTCTCGGCTTCACATGGACAAGTCTGCTTCGAGTGTCTAAGCTGTGTCCTGAATCTAGGCTAGGCAGAGAAGTCGGCTATCCTCTGGAGACTATGAAGGATCGCGACAAGCACAGCAGTGAGCGCAAGCGGAAGAGCGGTGAAATCCGCCTCGGACCCTTGAACATACCTCTACGGTTGCTTGAGGCACTCCGAGGTGATCGACTCATCATCTTTGCAGGGGCTGGGGTTTCGAAGCCAAGTCCTTCCGACCTCCCGGATTTCGAGAAACTAACAGAGCAAATCTCAGAGGGCTCACTCGAACGTAGGAGCGGAGAGCCGCCGGATGTCTTTTTAGGTCGGCTAGCTGAAAATGGACTTCAGGTTCACGAGAAGGCTGCCAGAATTCTAAGCGCTCCAAACTCCCGGCACAACGATCTTCATAGTCTTCTTGTCGGCCTCTTCTCAAGTACTAGTAAACTTCGAATCGTTACGACCAATTTCGACCATCACTTTGAAGGTGCGATAATTGACCGATGGCCCACTCATGACATCGAGGTCTGCTCTGCGCCAGCATTGCCAACTGGAAACCGGTTTTCGGGCTTGGTTTACGTCCACGGACGAATTGGCAAGGACCCTCAGAAGCTAGTGCTAATAGATAGTGATTTTGGTAGGGCGTATCTGACAGAGGGATGGGCGCGGCGCTTCCTTAGAGAGGTGTTCGCCAGTTACGACGTCCTCTTTATTGGCTATAGTCACGAAGACGTAGTATTGAGATATCTCGCTCGTGGACTCCCTCCAACTCATGAACGTGTGCGTTTTGCACTAACGTCCGATGACCCTGAGCGTTGGCAGTTCCTGGGAATCACTCCAATCCAATATGATCCAGCCGACCACCACATCGCAGTCAGAGAAGGGCTTAAGGCGTGGCTTGATCTTGAAGGCCGTGGCCCTTTAGGTCACGAACGGGAGGTACACGAGTTAGTTACTCGCTCTCCTCAGGCTCTTACTGAGCAGGAGGACGACTATCTTCTCTTTTGCGTGCGTGACACTACCCTTGCACAGTTCTTTTTCCGACATGCAAGCGACGCGGCATGGTTAGTCTGGGCCAGTGACAGCTCAGTCCTCGCTGAAATTTTTGATCCCAATGGTGCTTCCTCAATAGCGCACCAAGTTGCATTCTGGTTCATGCAAGAGCCCCTGTCAGAACGTGGGGATGTAGCCCGTCAACTTGTATACAAGGCGCACCGTCTGTCTCCGCAGTTATGGAGTGAGATTGCGCGTGCCGTCTGGCTGGCTCTCAGTTCAGACAACCAGCCTCCAGAGGCAGCAGAGCGCGCTGCGCAGTGGCTCTCAATCCTTGACCGCCTCCAGAATGTTCACTGGTTGCATCTCGTCTTCAAAGCTTATACAAAAGTATCCACAGTTCGGCGGACTGACCCTTGACCATCCCGATTTCACTCACTGGTCAGGCGGCGTACAGAGTGTGCAGTACATCAGTCCAGTTTCGGCTGAAGAATTACTGAAGCTTGAGCCGCAAGAGTGGCTAAAGACATTTGACGAGGTGAGCACAGAACAGGTAGATCCCCGTCGTCTTTTTGAACGAAGGGTCCTTGGTTTGCTCGCTGAAACAGAGAAAGGTGCAACGCAAGACTTCGATTGGGGGATGAAGCTTGCGGAGTACCTTGCGGCTGAGGAAAGATGGGAACACTCGGGATGGCACTATCTGCTTCGAAGTTGGTCGATTCAGCCCCTTACTGAACTTCAGTGGAGGCGGTTAATGAATCTTCTTCAAGAATGCAAAGAGATCTTTCGGCATGCTGATGATGTTGCCGATATACTCCAGCGACGCATCGAGAATCGTGATAATCCTCCGACAGAGGAGATGATTGCGGAAGGAGTTGTGATGGCCGATAGACTATGGCCGCTCCTTCCTGGCGAGAAGGAAGACAGCCGCGACTGGGTACAGGAAGGTCTCAATAGGGCTGGAGGCAAACTCGGTCTCTTCATCGTTCATGCACTCTCTCACTCTCGTTCTCTCCATAAAGAGGACTGGAGTGAAATTCCAGACCTCTTTCGTCCTATTCTTGAACGGATGGCTCACGCGGGTCCGGATTGTTCTCCCTTTGGTAGGGTGATGCTTTGCAGTCAGCTTCATTTTTTGTTTGCTATTGATCCATCGTGGACGAAGCAGAATCTGTTCCCCCTCTTCGATTGGTCTCTAGATGCAAAAGTGGCAGTGCAGGCATGGCATGGGTTCCTGGTATGGGGCCGTCCGACCCGTGAGCTAGTTGCTGAGTTCATGCCGAAAGCAGAGCAGACCTTCGGCCACTTAGAACAGCTCGGAGATTTTCGAAGTTCCTTCACGGATCTTCTTGTCTCCATAAGTTACAGGTCCACAGATAATCCGTTGGAGGCGGGATGACTAAAAACATTTTTGCAGAAGTCCCAACCCATTGATCGGATTGAATGGGCAAAATCTATAGGTTCAATTCTCCATCAGATTGACCATGAGGAGAAGAAGAGATGGTGGAATGCCTGGCTGCGGGCTTACTTCGACTTCCGTATTGACTCTGGTATTCCGCTTGAAGAAGGGGAATGGAGAGAGATGATCAAGTGGTCAACTCATCTTGAAGAGGTTCTGCCAGAGGTGATTGAGGTATTAGCGAGACGCCCGTCAGTCAAAGTGCAAGATACCTCGTTGTATTATGAGCTTAAAGATCAAGAGGGTCTATTGCGCCATCCAAGCTCCTTCGCGGACTTGATACTCTATTTGCTCGAAGCTGAGGAGAGACCGTTTTACGACGTTGAATTTTTGGCCGAGGTCTTTCCTAAGTTGCTGAATGCGGGAGCGCCAAAGCCAAAGCTGCGCCGTATTGTGGAGCGGCTCGCCGCGCTTGGCTTGGCTAAAGCGCAGGAGCTGGCAACTCTACTCGATGACATCCCTTCATAACAGAGGAGCGGGAGATTTCTTGCTCTTGGACGGCTGCCTCAAGGGACTCTGGGCTCGAACTGCTGCCGCGCCGGCCGGCTCCCTGCGAGCCACTCTGGACTCTTCCCTCTCTATGGGCTAGGATTGGTGAAAGTTTCAACAAGGGAGAGACCCATGGCCACCGTCAACTTCAGCATCCCGGAAGACATCAAGGAGGCCTTCCAGCGAACGTTCGCGAATGAGAACAGGAGCGCCATCGTCGCTCGCCTCATGCAGGAAGCCATTGAGGACCGGAAGAGGCAGGAGCGGCAAGCTGCGGCGATCGACGCTCTTCTCGAGCTTCGCCGGAAGCAGCGTCCGACCTCGGATGAGGAGGTCGCACGGGCGCGGCGGGCGGGGAGACCTTGAAGCTCGTCGTCGATGCCAGCGTCATCGTGAAATGGGCCCTGCCCGACTCCGATCGGGAAGCCCATACAGACCGAGCCCTGGCCCTCCTTGAGGAGATCAGGGAGGGCAGAATCGAGCTTCTACAGCCGCCCCACTGGCTGGCCGAGGTCGCTGCGGTCGTGACCCGGTTGCGACCTGAGATTGTTGAGGAGTTCCTCGACCTTCTGGCCGCCTTCAGAGTCAAGGTGGTAGCGGAGCCCAGCATCTACAAGCGAGCCAGCCGAATGGCCCGGGAATTGGACAAGCATGTGTTCGACACGCTTTACCACGCGGTAGCCCTGGAACACGGGGCCGTCCTGGTGAGCGCTGATTCCAAGTACTTCCTGAAGGCCCGTCGCCTTGGGAATCTGATGCCGCTCGCCAGTTGGAAAGGGTCTGAGCTCGGCTAAACACCTATTGGGGGCTTTGGTGAAGTTGTATTCCCGAGAACCCTTTGAGAAAGCATGAAGATCCCGACCACGCGGCCGCCTGAAGAGTTGATGGGCGAGGAGAATGAGCGGGTTTTCGCCTTCCTCGCTGGTAAGTCAGCCCACTCGGACACCGGGGACGAGCTATGGAAGGCCTGCCGTGACCTGCAGGATGTCAGGTACTACTGCGCCGATCGTGAGCAATTCGGGTACCTTGTGGTCTACGTGCCGGGCCGGGTCTTTGCCTTTGTGGAGGGGATGCGAGTTGCCGCGGTGGGTTGCCATCGCGCATTCCCATGCGTTGGCCTTGAACCGGCTCGCGTAGACGAACAGGCGACTTCACGCCTTGGCTTCGGTCGAGGAGCCGCGCCGCGCCAGGCCCGCCCGGAGCCCGTCCTGGAGCCGGTAGGCGTGATGGGCGGTGACGATCGCGGCCGGATCTCCCAGGCGGCTCCGCAGCAGGTGGAGATGCCGGGCGGCCATGTTCGTGATCTCGGCCTTGAGCGCGCCTTCGGGTGCGAGGCGCTCGCCGACCTCCTGGACCGGCAGACCCTCACCCCCACCCAGACGGTCCTCGATCAGGGCGAGCCACGTCCGGCCTTCCTGGCTGCCGGCCTTGAGTTGCAGGCGGCGCGGGACGATCCGGCCACCGAGAGAGATTCCGCCGTCGGCATCCATCCAGGCCAGGAGGTCCATCTCGTCCTCGGCCTCGCGCCGGTCCTCCTCGGTCGTGCCCAGGGCCTCGTCGGTCGGCTCCAGGCGCCAGGGGAAGCGCCGCTCCAGGTGGGAGCGCAGGGCGGGAACGACAACCTTTTCAAGCTCGTCCTTCTCGATCACGTCCCGTGGATCGAACCCGGCTTCCACGAGATCGCGGCCGAACGTAGCGCCGTAGCCCCGCTTGTTCGAGAAGAAGCGGCAGACCGGCGTCCGGGTCGGAAACATCCCGCGTACCGTGGCGGCCAGGTAGATCGACTCCCACCAGCGGTCCGCCGGCAGGAAGCTGAGCGTGGCCAGGTGGATGTCCTGGAGGAGCAGGCCGCCGGGCCGCAGCCGGCCGGCGAGCGTGCGGCAGAAGACGCTCGAGGAGGAGAAGACCTGGGGATCGAGCACGGAGACGCCCGGAGCCAATATCGCCGGTATCGCCGACAGGGCCGCGGCCACGTGGAGATCCGGAGCCGCGGCGAGCCAGCGCGCCACCGTGGCGTCCGTGTCGGGCCCGGGACGCTCCAGGCAGAGGACCGCCGTGTGCCGGAGCAGCGACGGCTCCAGCTCCGACAGGGCCTCCACCAGCTGGGTGATATGGTAGAGATGATCCTCGACCACCACGATCGGGCGCCTCATGGCAGTACTCTATCCTCAGCCTTCACCCGGCCGGCGCTCTCCCTGGCTCCTGTACATCGGAGTGCTGCTGTTCGTGATACTCGCCTGGATCGCCGGGCACGCGCTGTTCCGCGAGTGGCAGGGCCGGCTCGGACAGGAGCGCTCCGAGACCCTGTTCCAATTCGTCCAGGACAAGACGCCGCCGCGGCCGACCGAGACGCCGGGCGTGTCGGCCTGGCTCCATCTCGCCCTGAAGCGTTACGGCCGCACGATTTCCGACCCGGAGAAGGCGCGGCTCTACAACGAGATCGTGGACTGGCAGGACCGCCGTTCGGTGCCGCCGTCCTTCGCCGTGATCCGTGATCTGCTGGCGAGCCCGACCGCGCCGGAAACCTCGGCAGCGCCCCGTCTCGTCCCTCTCTTCCAGGACGAAGAGGCCGGCAGCGCTCTCCAGTTCCGGGCCCAGCGCTTCGCCGAGTTGGACGGCCGGTGGCTCGTGGTGACCCGGCGCAAGGCGCTCGACCAGGGCGGCGCCACGGGCGAGGCGTCGGACCGCTTTCTCGCCCGCCTCGGGCCGCACCTGCTTCGCATGGCCGGAGACCTGGGGCCCGCGCTCGCCGCGCGTCCGTTGCCCGCCGCGCCCGG
>JBEQUE010000114.1:0-46486 GCA_040349255.1 Acidobacteriota bacterium
CGCGGCAGCAGGCGCTCCAGGAGCCCGAGCGTCGTGCGGTCGGCGAGGTGGAGGTCCTCCAGGAGCACCAGCACCGGCCGCGCGCGCCGGCCGGAGAGCGCGGTCAGGCGCCGGAGCACCTGCCAGACCGCGTCGGCGAGCCGGTCTCGCGCCGCCGCGTCCCCGGACGGGAACAGGACCGGCAGGTCCGGCCGGCCCAGCTCCGGCAGCAGGCGCGCGATCTCGGCCACCAGCTCGGCCGGGGCGCCGGCGAGCGCCAGGCCTGCGGCGTCCGTCTCCTCTCCGACCTCGTTGCGCAGGGCGTCGCGGATCGGCTGGTAGGGGACCTCGGGCTCGAACCCCTGGCAGCGCGCGAGGAGCACCGCGCCGGCGGTCTTCCCGGCCTCGCTCAGGAACGACTTGGCCAGGCGGCTCTTGCCCACCCCGGGCTCGCCTTCGAGCAGCGTGAAGGCGCCGGCGCCGCGCTGCACCGCGCCCCAGACCCGGCGCAGCGCCGACAGCTCCGAGTCCCGGCCGACCAGCGGGAAGACCGGGCCGACCGGCTCCACTCCCTCGCCGCGCTCGCCCGCCACCCGCTCCTCGCGCAGGATGGCGCGGTAGAGCGCGTCGGTCTCCTCGGACGGCTCGACGCCCAGCTCCCGGTCGAGCCGGTGGCGCAGGTCCTCGTACTGCGAGAGCGCCCGGCCGCGGCGGCCCGAGGCGCTGTAGAGCGCCATGAGCTGGCGGTGGGTCTCCTCGGAGAGCACGTCGAGCGCGAGCAGGCGCTGGGCGTGCTGGATGGCCAGCCGATTGCCGCCGGTACTGCCCGGCCCGCCGCGGCCGCTGTGGTGGGCGATCAGCGTCCGCAGCGCCTGGATGGCGCCCTCGCGTAGCCGCTCCTGCTGCTCCTCGATCCAGTCGTCGAGCTCCGCGCCGGCCCGCACCGGGCAGCCGCTCAGGAAGTCGCCGCGGTAGAGCTGCACCGCCGGGTCGAGCACGTGCGGGATCGGGCCCCCGTCGGTCAGGCCGCGGCGCAGCCCGTGCTCGAACGCCTCCACGTCCAGCCAGACCTCGGGACCCGGAGAGATGGCCACCGACTGGTGGGTCGCGACGACCGGCTGCCAGCCGTCCCCCTGCCCGAGCGCGGAGCGCAGGTTGTAGAGCGCCTGGCGCAGGCTGCTGCGGGCCGCGGCCGGCTCGTGGTCGGGCCAGAACAGCTCGGCGAGCCGCTCGCGGCCGTGGGCGGTGCCCCGGCCCACCAGGAGATAGGCCAGCAGGCCGCGGACCTTCTGCGACTCGAACCCGGAGACCGGCCGCCCGTCCACCCGCACCTCGAAGCCGCCGAGAAGGCGCACCTCGGCCCGCGGAGTCTGCGGACGGACGGGGACGCTATCCATGGCTTGAACCTGGAGCGAGTCTAACGCAGATTTCCGGACCGGGAGGCCTTGACAGGCATTTTTCAGATGCCTATGCTGTTAGCAGTCAACGACGGCGAGTGCTAACACCCCTTTCCCCGTCGCGACCCAATCCGAACCATTTCCGTGGGTTCCCACATCGTCTCAAGGAGGTAGAGAGCCGTGAACGTGAACATCCGTCCGCTACACGATCGGGTCCTGGTCAAGCGCCTGGAGCAGCAGGAGCAGGTCCGGGGAGGCATCATCATTCCGGACACCGCCAAGGAGAAGCCGCAGGAGGCCGAGGTGATGGCCGTGGGTCCCGGCAAGCTGACCGACGACGGCAAGCGCGCCGCGATGGACGTGCAGGTCGGCGACCGGGTCCTGATGGGCAAGTATTCCGGCAGCGAGATCAAGTACGAGGACAACGACTACGTCATTCTGCGCGAGGACGAGATCCTGGCGGTCATCGGCAACGGCAGCCGGTGAGCGCGCATCCCTTCGCGACGATTTCTTGAGATCGAACCGAGATTGAACCAGGAGGCATAGACAGACATGGCTAAGCAGATCATCTACTCCGGAGACGCGCGCGCCGCGATCCTCCGGGGCGTCAACAAGCTTGCCGACGCGGTCAAGGTGACCCTCGGCCCCAAGGGACGCAACGTCGTCATCGAGAAGAAGTTCGGCTCGCCGACCATCACCAAGGACGGCGTGACCGTGGCCAAGGAGATCGAGCTCGGCGATCCGCTCGAGAACATGGGCGCGCAGATGGTGCGCGAGGTCGCTTCGAAGACCTCCGACGTAGCCGGCGACGGCACCACCACCGCCACCGTGCTCGCGCAGGCGATCTACCGCGAGGGCTCCAAGAACGTCACCGCCGGCGCCAACCCGATGGAGATCAAGCGCGGCATCGAGATGGCGGTCCGCGCCGCCGTCGATTCGATCGACAAGCTCTCCAAGCCGGTCGAGGGCAAGGACATCGCGCACGTCGGCACCATCTCCGCCAACAATGACGAGGAGATCGGCCGCATCATCTCCGAGGCGATGGAGAAGGTCGGCAAGGACGGCGTCATCACGGTTGAAGAGGCCCGCGGCCTGGAGACCACCCTGGAGGTGGTCGAGGGCATGCAGTTCGACCGCGGCTATCTCTCGCCGTACTTCGTGACCGACGCCGAGCGCATGGAGACCGTGCTCGAGAACGCCAAGATCCTCCTCCACGAGAAGAAGATCAGCTCGATGAAGGACCTCCTCCCGGTGCTCGAGCAGGTGGCCAAGCAGGGCCGTCCGCTCCTCATCATCGCCGAGGACGTCGAGGGCGAGGCGCTGGCCACCCTGGTGGTCAACAAGCTGCGCGGCACGCTCCACGTGGCGGCCTCCAAGGCCCCGGGTTTCGGCGACCGCCGCAAGGCCATGCTGGAGGACATCGGCGTCCTGACCGGCGGCCGGGTGATCACCGAGGACCTCGGCATCAAGCTGGAGAACGTGCGCTGGGAGGACCTCGGCGACGCCAAGAAGGTGGTCCTCACCAAGGACGACACCACGATCGTCACCGACTCCGACGACGCCAAGCGGCGTGAGGCCATTGCGGGCCGCGTCAAGCAGATCCGCAACCAGGTCGAGGAGACCACCTCGGACTACGACCGCGAGAAGCTGCAGGAGCGCCTCGCGAAGCTGGTCGGCGGTGTCGCGGTGATCAAGGTCGGCGCCGCGACTGAGACTGAAATGAAGGAGAAGAAGGCCCGCGTCGAGGACGCGATGCACGCCACCAAGGCGGCCGTCGAGGAGGGCATCGTGCCCGGCGGCGGCGTGGCTCTGCTGCGCGCCGTGAAGGCGGTCGAGGGCCTGACGGCCGAGGGCGACGTGCGGGTGGGTATCAACATCGTCCGCCGCGCTCTCGAGGAGCCGGCCCGCCAGATCGCCATCAACGCCGGCGAGGAGGGCTCGGTGATCGTCAAGCAGCTCCTGGCGAGCAACGGCACCGGCGGCTTCAACGCGGCCACCGGCAAGTTCGAGGACCTGGTCGAGGCCGGCGTCATCGACCCGGCCAAGGTGACGAAGACCGCGCTGGTCAACGCCGCCTCGATCGCGGGCCTGATGCTGACCACCGAGGCCATGGTCTCCGAGATCAAGGAGAAGGACGACAGCAAGGGCGGCCCCGGCGGCGGCATGCCGGGCGGCGGCATGGGCGGGATGTACTAAGACCCGCCTTCGCCCGACGCGAAGAAGATCGGCCGGTCCGCGCGAGCGGGCCGGCCGTTTGCTTTGAGCTTCATGGACATGCCGGGTTTCCAGGGCGTAAACTCTGAGCCGGGCATGGCATGGACCTTGCCAATCGGGAACGAATCATGGATCAAAGACACCTGGCAGCCCTCATCGAGAGACCCGAGGTGCAGAGACGGGTCCTGAACGGATACAGGGGGCCCTTTTCGATGGGGATTACGTTGAATCCCTGGAACCGCAGGGAACTGGCCATCTCGGTCCAGATCGCCGACTCGGACCCGTCCCATCTACCCTCCGAAGTCGAGCTGGAGGGAGAAACGATCCCCGTGGTCGTCGAGGGCGATTTCAAGACGCCCCGTCCGCTGTTCTGATCCTCCCTTCAGGCGATCCCGACTCCGAGCGCCGAGAGCACGGATTCGATCGGGCACGCATAGGTCACGTCGCCGTTGCCGGCGAAAAGCAGGCCGATGACTTCTCCGTCCCGGTTGAGGATCGCGGACCCCGAGTCGCCGTTGTTGGAGAAGTGGGTCCCTACGGGGTCGCTGATCTCGATCGCATTGCGGAACCAGCAGAGCCCGATTCCTGGATAGGCTATAGGGCCGACGATCGTCGCGCTCTTCTTGATCTCCCCGAGCGTCAACCCCGTTGTTCTCCCGACCTTCCAGACCAACGGCTTCATCAAGTCGGGAACGTTCGTTCCGGAAGCTGGTATGAGCCGGCGGTGAGGAAGAAAACCCGAGCTGGCTCCGATTCCCGGCTCCAACTCGGCGATCCCTGCGTCGACCTCGTTCAGAACGGCATTGCCTTGGCTCGGGTCCGCGTTGACCGGGCTCGGCTGGATCGGGATGAAGCGCTTCAAACGGGCAATCCTTTCCGGCGGAGTGTAGGCTGTAGCGGTGGTCCCGGGTTGAAGGATGGCATCGCCTGGTTGTCCCTGGTTGCCGGGAGCGAGCACGTGTGTGTTGGACAGGATGAACAGGCTGCCGCTGTCATCCTGAACCAGGCAGCCGAGCGTTCCGATGGACATGCCGTACGGCGGCAAGAAGGCAGTCCTCAGACCATAGTCGTGGTTCTGGATCTGCAGTCCGCACACGAGAGGACGGACCGTCAAGGTTTCCGGCACCTGGGTCGCCGTCAAAGGAAGGGCGGGAGCCATGGTGAGACAGCTGAGCTCTCCGAAGGTCTCGTTGTACGTGACGGGAATCGTCTCGAACCTGCGGACAGGTTGGGCTTCCGGGACTCCCTGCGGAAGGATCGCCTGGACGTTGCGGGTTGCGGCGAAGCCGAAAAGGCCTTCGGGATGGGGAGCGATGCCGAGCGCGCGCACTCGTGGATCCGCGCCGAAAACTGCGGCCGCGGCCGGTTCGATGAGCGAGAGACATTTCTCATAGGAAGCGCTCGTCACCGCGACTTGCTCAGCAGGCTTCTCCTTGGGATGCGGTACCTGCGCGGACTCAGCCATGGGTAATGTCTCCAGCCTCAAAGTTTCAGCAACACGACTCGGTGAGCGCTGAAAGCAGGCTATCGCACCAAGGTCGTCGCGGCAAGGGATCACGAAACCGGACAGGCGGGAAGGCAGGCCGGCGCCGAGCGCCGGCCTGCCCCGTTTGGGGTTGGGTGTTTGCTTCGTCTGTCAAAGAACCAGTTGCGTCGTGGCCTGAAGCCCGGGCCGGGCTGCGCTACTCCGTCGGCGTTTGCGGCGGAGGCGGCGGCACGGGAGCCGCGCTCGCCGGACGGTTCCGGCCCAGGACCGGGATCCGGAACTCCGCCAGCTTCTCCTGCCGCGGCCCCAGGTGCGACCGGATCGACGAGCGGATGCGCAGGGCGCTGTCCCGGCCCGCCGTCAGCAGCTCCCGGAGCCGCCGGGTCTCCCCGCGCAGCCCGGCGCGGTGGTAGTCCTGGCGCGCCGCGATGGAGCGGATCTCGGTCAGCACGCCGGTCAGCGCCGTGACCTGCGTCGAAAGATCCGGGAGCGTGTTCCCGTTGTTGTCCACCGCCTGGATCAGGCGCTCCCAGTCGGTGATGTAGTCCGCGTACTTCGACTTTCTGGGCATGGTGTTTCTCCTTCTCTCAAAAGGCTGGCGTCGTCATTGAGCCAGCCCGGCTCGCTCTGTTCTTCCCGTCAACAGCGTGCGCATGCTACGGTAAGCGCATATTTCGTGTCAAGAGCTTCGTTCGACATTCTGGCTTCCAGGTGCTCTATAATTACGTACGATGTGGCCTCTACGTCTACCAGAGCCTGAAATTCAGGTGCGATCCCCGCGACAGGCCGCGCATTCCCCCCGGACGCCGGCGAAAAGGTCCCGGGGAACGGGCAAACCCCCTTGGCGAACCGGGAAAAGGCCGCGGGGAATGGGCGGGCGCTCTCGGGTTCCGGGGAAGATTCCTCGGGGAATGGAGAGAATTCCCAGGGGAACGGAGAAAAAGCAGTAGGGGATTTGCGAGCCTCCGGCACCGTTGCGCGCGCTGCGGCAGGGTTCTGCTCGAATCACTCTTTTCGTGCAAGGTTGTCGTTTCTGGCGTACTGGTGTAGAGTGCTGGCATGACCCGGATCACCCGAGAGCAGATGGAGTTCCTCGATGCGGAGATCGAACGCCTGGCGGACCTTCTCCAGGGTTACATGCGGTTCAGGCACAGGACGGTGCGGGACGTGGAGCGGGATCTGGACTGGGGACGGGGAACGCTGAACCGGATCTTCGCCGGCCGGAGCGAGCTCAAGCTGCGGCACATTCTCGAGGTCGCCGCCACGCTCGATCTCACTCCGGAGGAGTTCTTTCACATGGCCTACGCGGTTCTTCCGAAGGGTGCGACGACCGTCGAGCGGGTGGTCGCGATGCTGGAGCTTCTCGGGCAGCGCGCCGGCGTCAAGCCCAAGTCCGTGCCGGCTCCGCCGCAGATCGACCTCGACGCGGTGACGCCGATCATGGAGGAGATGGTGCGCCGCCTCCTCGCCGAGGCCATGGAGCCGAAGCCGAGGGAACCCGAGGAGCCGAAGGCGCCGACCAGGCGAGGCCGCCGTCCAGGCAGGAAGAAGAGCGAGTAGGGCTACCGGAAGCGTCCGATTTGACTCTTCATCCGTCTCCCTGGTAGTTTTTAAGAGTTGATTGGTTTTCTGTCGGCCAGTACGGAGAGGAGGCGGGGACATGCGGATGGCGAAGGCCCTGCTCGGATGTGCGGCTCTGCTCTTCACGGTCTCGGTGGCGGCCGAGCCGGCGAAGCCCCCTCTTTCGCCTCTGGCGGCTGTTCAGGCGTTCCGGGGCAGCGTGGAGATACGCACCACCGGGCAGACCGTCCTCGTCACCCTTCGAGGTGAGGATGGCGATCACGCCTTCAAGGTCGAGACCGACCTCCTGGCCGGTCTTCCGGGGCCGTTTCATACCGGCGACGCGGAGATCCTCTTCTGGCGCGGGCACCTTGTCGTGACGGCTTCCCGGGAAGGGAAGGCCTGGCACTTCTCGGTCCCGGGTGCCGATGCCCTCCGCCGCCCCGAAGACCCGCGCCTGCCCGGGAGAGAGCTGGACGCCCGCCTCCAGGCAGCCTATGAGCTGACGCGGATCGACCGGGCAAGCGCCATCCTTTCGAGGAGTGGGCCGGCGGCGCTCACCCCCGGCCCGGAAGAGCGGCTCAAGGGCATCTTCGCCAGCGATACGGAATATCAGGATCCGGGCGGCGGAGGCATCGGAAGCTGTGGGAAGACCTGCAACATCACCTGCGGGGACGGTTCGAGCTGCTCGGCCTCCTGCAGCGAAAGCCGCTGCGCTTCGTGTTCCTGCCCCGCCTCCTGCTCGTGCAAATGACCTGAGGAAGCGGCTCCGCAGCGCTCGGGCCGCTACTCCCGCTGCAACGACGGAGCCGCCATCGAGGCCGGAAGCTCCTCCAGCTCGCGCAGGAAATCGGCGATGCGGTCGACCAGCTCGATCGTCAGGATCCTCCGGTCGCAGGCCTCCTGGAGGACGTTCAAGGCTTCCACCGCCTCGCGGCGAATGTCCAACTCGAGGAAGGTCTCCGCCAGCTCCTGCGCCAGCGTCATCACCTCGGCCTCCCGTCCCTGGCGAAGCCAGATCTTCGCCAGCTCCAGCCCGGCGAGCGCCGCGTCGTAGAAGCGGCCGAAGCTTTCATACTCATTCTTGGCATCTCGGAAGGCCCGTTCAGCGCGGTCGAGATCGTCCAGGCCGCCCCAGATCGTTCCTTCCGTGGCCCGGAGTCGGACCCTGTTCAGTCCCTCTTCCGGAAGGAGTCGGTTGATACGGGCGAGCCAGAGGATCTGCCGGGCCTCCCAGAAGTGCCCGGCCTGGACGCTATAAAGGATTGCGTTCTGGAGGACGGTTCGCCCGAGCTCGGGCGATTGCTGGAGATCGAGAAACTGGACGCTCTCCAGGAGCAGTCCAAGCGCATCGTTCGGCTTCCCTTCGCACGCGGAAAAGTGACTCCTCTGAATCAGCACTCGTCCGGCCCGATGTGGGTCGCCTGCCTCGAGGTAACAGGAATGGGCCCACGCCGCGGCGAGGTGGGCCTGGGCGAAGTAGCGGCGGTCGCAGGCGATCGAGGCGCTGATCTCGCCCATACGGGCGAGAAGGAGGATGTCGCCGCTGCCGGCGGCGAGGAAGTTCGAGGCACTTTCCAGAGCGCGCTCGGACGCGTCGAGTTGGTCGGCTACCCGATGCGCGTTGGCGAGTTCAGCCCACGCCAGTGCGCACGTGTCGAAGCGCTTGGTCTTCCCATAGACGCCGGTATCGAGGCCATAGGCCGTGGCGCAGGCCGACTCGGCGGCCTCGATCATCCCGGCCGGATCGCGGAAGCGGAGGGCGCTGCAGCGTTCGATCCAGACCTCCACCCAGGTGAGCGGGTCCAGCGCGAAGAGATCCTCAGAGGTGAGGTGGTTCCAGTTCTTCCGGCCGCTGACAATGTCCTCGATCAGGCGCTCGGACCGTCTCCTGGGCATGGGCCTTGTCTTGGCCCAACGGAGGACGGTGGTATAGGCCCGGTCGATCGCCTGATCGTAGGCGTCCCCGGCCTCGGAATTTCCATCCGGCGGATCCTCGTGACCCGCCATGACCGCCACCGGTCCGTACACGATCGCCCGGCAGCGGTCGCAGGGACGGGAGAGATGGCGCACGACCTTCCGGAGAGCGCCGGACGACAGCTTGCCCTGCAGGAAGCCCTCAAGCTCACGGGTACTCGGATGCCGGCTCACTCGGACCCTCCTCTGGTGCTCGGACTGCTCGCTTGACGGTAATTCTCTCACATTCTTGCGATCCGAGTCGAGGGAAACCGGAAGTCTCCCCCTCTCCCGGTGACAGGAGAGGGGGCCGGGGGCATAGGCGCTAGCTTTGGCAACGTCAAAGCTGGTAGACCGTCGGGAGCGCCTCCGCAGGAGGCGCAGGCGCGTAGCCTCGGGTTTCAACCCGAGGCGGGCGGGGCGGCCTCGTTGCCTCCGTGCGCCCTGCCGTCGCCCCTGAAGGGGCTCGAACCGGAGATTCGGACCTCCCAGCCCCGGGTTGAAACCCGGGGCTACGCGCCTGCACCCCCTCTGGGGGTGCTCGTATTCCAAAATCAGCGCCTATGGGGCCGGGGGTGAGGGTTCTCAGCCGTTCGGATCGATGCTGAACCCCCTGTCCCCTTCCTCCGAGGTAGCCCGGGGATCGGGCATCTGAACGGTGAGGCCGTCCGGATCGATGCCGAACCCCCTGTCCCCGTTGACCGTTCCGCCGTCCGGATCGATGGTGAACCCCTTGTCCGACCAGGCCGTGGCGAGCCAGGTCCGGACCAGGTCGAAGAGGCTGCTGCCGGCGCTGCCAGCCTGGAGCGGACCGGCGGCATGGGCGGCGGGCACGGCGAGGCTCGCGGCGAGGGCGAGCGCGCTGGCAAAGCGGACGATTCTCCCGGACATCTTTCTCCTCCGGATGGCGCGGGCCGGCCCGGGTCCTCCATGGCCCGGGCGCCCGCGGCCGCGACGCGGATGGCGTCTCAGGCCCTCTAGTGTCGGTCATCTTGTCGCGGGTGTGCGCAACCGGCCGAAATCTCTTTACGCATCCATATACCTCTGAAGGATACCGGAGGGTCGGAGGAGACATCTGTAAGGCGAGAAGGGTTGACAAAATAATGAACGTTTCACATAATTTCTGCTCATGGCCGATTTGAAACGAGAGCGCCTCGCCCCCGTCCGGTTCCTCAGCGACAGGGCGGAAGCCGTCCTCCGGCAGGACGAGAGCGTGGCCTCCGCCGCGCTCGAAGACCTGCTGCGGCTGGGGACCGAAGAGGAGAGGCTGTGCGCCGTGACGGAGCGGCCGCGCTTCCACTCGCCGGCGCTGGTGCGCCGGCTCCTCCGCAAGGCGTCCGCGGTCAAGGCCGAGGATGCCGGACGCGCGAGGTCGCTGGCCCTCCTGGCCCTGGCGGCGGCGAACCGGGCGGACCGCGAGCGGTTTCCGGCGGCGGTCCTCGACGGGCTCCAGGTCCAGGCGAGCTGCCTGCTGGCGGAGGCGAGCGGTCTCCAGGGCCGGGCGCGGGAGGCCGAGCTCTGGCTCTTCGCCTCCCTGGCCTGGCTCAACGACCGCTCCTGCGACGCGCTGGAGAGGGCCTTTCTCTGCAGGACCATGGGACTGCAACGCTGCCGGGAAGGCCGGCGGGACGAGGCTCTCGCGCTCCTCGGCCGCGCCATGGAGATCTTCGCCGGGCATGGCGAGGCCGCGGAGGCCGCCGAGGCGCAGGTCGAGATGGCCTGGATCTACTACGACGCGGGCGAAGCGGCGCGGCCGGTCCCCCTGTTCCGGTACGCCCTGGAGCTGCTGCCGGCCGGAGAGCGGCCCGCGGCGCGCCTGCGCGGTCTCGGCGGGCTCGCCCTGTCGCTGGAGGATCTCGGCCGCGGGAGCGAGGCGGACGCCGCGCTGGAGGAGGCGAAGGGGCTCGCGCCCCGGGTCCCGCTGGTCCCGGACCGGCAGCACTTCGCCTGCGTGCTGGCCCGCATCGCCGAGCTGAGAGGCCGGATCGGCGAGGCGGTCGAGGTGCTGGAGGCGCTCTTCCACGCGCTGCGGGAGGAGGACTGCCCGCTCGAAGCCGCGGCGGTGGGGCTGGACCTGGCCCACATCCGGATCGGAGAGGGCGGGACGCCGGAGCTGCCGGACCTGAAGCTGCCGGGAGAGGCGGAGGCGGCGGTCCGGTCGGCCCTGGAGCGGCTCGCGGCCAGGGATCCGGATGCGGTGAAGATCCTGCGCCGGGTCCAGGAGGACCTCGGCTATGCCCGGCACGATCCCGGCCGCCGGTTCGAGCGGCCCGGGAGCTCGCCCTAAAAAAAAGATGGCCACCCTCGGGAACGAGGTGGCCTAGGGCGATGCGACGACCAGCAAGGGCAAAGGGTGTGCCACCCACGTAAGTCATTGAAAGAAAAGGAAAGGGGGCTCCGGGGCCACCCGTTTTCCGGGGCAGCCGCTGACCCTGATGACCAGCTTCTGACCCACCTTGTGGTTCAAGTTTTGACCCTTCGGCGCCAGGGCGGTATCCCGGAAATGGATCTGCCGGAGGAGCTAAATCCCTTCGGTTGCACAGTTTGTTGGACGAAAAGGGGCCGATTGAGTTACCATTCTGATCATGTTCAAAGCAGTGTGGCCTGGTTTCGGAGCCCTGCTCCTCGTGGCGGCTCTGGCCTCGGCCCAGGTGGCACCGTCCAGCGCCCCTACCGCGGTCGCCGCTGGATACCGTATCGGTCCGAAGGACCTCGTCGAGATCCGCGTCGTCGAGCTGCAGGAGCTGAACGTGGAGCGCCGGGTCTCCGAGAAGGGCATGATCAACCTGCCGTTCCTGGAGGACATCCAGGCCGCGGGTCTCACGGATTCCGAGCTGGCGGCGCGGCTCAAGGCGGAGCTGGAGCGCAAGCTGCTGCAGCGCGCCACGGTGTCGGTGCAGGTGCGCGAGTTCCGGGCGCGGCCGATCTCGGTGATCGGCGCGGTGCAGACCCCGGGGCCGCTGGAGTTCGCCGGCCGCTGGACGCTCCTCGAGGCGATCACCGCCGCGGGCGGCCTCGCGCCGAGCCACGGCAAGACCGCCTACATCATCCGCCACGCCGACAACGGGCTCACCGACCAGGTGGCGATCGACCTGGACGACCTGCTCGTGCGGGCCGACCCGCGCGTGAACATCCCGATCTTTCCCAACGACCTCATCAACATCCCGGCCACGCTGGAGGTCACGATCTACTTCCTCGGCGAGGTGAGCCAGCCCGGCGCCCTGACGTTCAAGAGCACCGAGCGCCTGACCCTGCTCGCGGCCGTGGCCCGCGCCGGCGGTCTCACCGACCGCGCCGGACGCAGGATCAAGATCCGCCGCGAGGACGCGTCCGGCAAGTCGCAGGAGATCGAGGTCGATTACAAGCGGATCGTCGACGGCAAGGACCCGGACGTCGCCCTCAAGGAAGGTGACGTCGTGGTCGTGAAGGAGTCCTTCTTTTGAGTCTTTTCGACCGCGCCCCCATGCCCGAGCAGCAGCAGCAGCCGCGCGAGCACGCCTCGGAGATCAATCTGTCCGACTGGGTGCAGGTGGTGCGCCGCCGCTGGATCCTGCTGGTGACCACCTGCGTGCTCGGCTTCTCCGTGGCGTCGATCCACTACGCGATGACGCCCAAGATGTATCAGGCCACCGCGATCCTCCAGATCGAGCGCCGCTCGCTGACTCCGCTGGTCGGCAGCCAGACGCCCTGGCTGGAGGACTGGTGGAACATGGAGTACTACCCGACGCAGTACAAGCTGCTGGAGAGCCGCGGCCTGGCCGAGCGCGTGGTGCGCAACCTGCGCCTGGCCGAGGACCCGTTCTTCAACCCCGGCGGCCGGCCCCTGACCTCGCTCGCGCCCGGCGCGCCCGCCGCTCCGGACAGCCCGACCGCGGAAGCCGACCTCGCGGTCGTCGGCCAGCTCGCGAACCGCCTGCGCGGCGGCCTGCTGGTCGAGCCGGTGCGCTCGACGCAGCTCGTCAACCTGACCTACCGCTCGACCAACTCCGAGTTCGCCGCCCGCGCGGTGAACGGCTTTGCCGAGGCGTTCATCGACTGGGGCATCGAGAACCGCTCGACCACGGCGGGCAACGCGTCGAACTTCCTGTCCTCGCAGATCGACACGCTCAAGAAGGAGATCCAGGACAAGGAGTCGCAGCTCCAGGCGGTCAGCCGCTCGAGCAGCATCGTGCAGCTCGACTCGGGCTCGAACGTGCTCAACCAGCGCCTGGAGGCGATCAACAAGAGCTACAGCGACGCCCTGCGCAACCGGATCGAGCTGGAGGCGCGCTACCGCGAGGTGATGAACGCGCCGCGGGAGGCGATCGCCGAGTCGCAGCCCGACGGCCTCTACTCGGACCTGAAGCGCAAGCAGCTCGAGATGGAGCGCGACTACGAGATCGGGCTCAAGACCTACAAGAAGGACTTCCCGAAGATGGTCGAGCTGCAGGCCGCGATCGAGAAGGGCCGGCAGCACCTGGCGGGCGTGGCCGAGGAGATGGTGGACAAGGCGCGCAAGACCGCCTATGCCGAGTACCAGACCGCGGCGCGCGAGGAGAAGGCTCTCGAGCAGGAGATGCACGGCCTCAAGTCCGAGGCCCTCGACGAGAGCTCGGCTTCGGTCGAATACCACAACCTCAGCCTGGAGGTCGAAACCCGCCGCAACCTGCTCGACCAGGTGCTCAAGGCGCAGTCCGAGACCGAGGTCACCGCCCGGCTCCAGGGCACCAAGGAGTCGAACGTCCGCGTGGTGGACCGCGCGCTCGCGCCCGGCGGCCCGTCGAGCCCGAACCTCAAGCAGGACCTGTCGAGCGGACTGCTGTTCGGTCTGGTCTTCGGCGTCGGCCTGGTGCTGCTCCTCGAGTATCTCGACCGCACGATCAAGACCTCGGAGCAGGTGGAGCGCGTGCTCGGCCTGCCGACGCTCGCGGTGATCCCGGACGTCAACGATACCGGCTCGGGCTACGGCGGCTACAAGGGGTACGGCGGCTATGGCTACGGCTACGGCCTCAGCCAGGCGGTCGCCAAGGTGAAGGGCAGCTCGCGGCGCTGGCTGGAGAAGAAGAAGGGCGATCTGCCGTCGCGCATCGAGCTGGTGCCGCACGAGGGGCCGCGGCTGGCGGTGTCCGAGGCCTACCGCTCGCTGCGCACCGCGCTCCTGCTGTCGAGCGCCCGCGAGCTCAAGGTGGTGGCGGTGACCTCGGCGGTGGCGAGCGAGGGCAAGTCCGCCACGGCCACGAACCTGGCCGTGGTGATGGCCCAGCTCGGCCGGCGGGTGCTGATCATCGACGCCGACCTGCGCAAGCCGCGCCTGCACGAGGTCTTCCAGGTCTCCAACCGCTCCGGCCTGGTGACCTACCTCACCGGCGGCGCCGATTTCGAGGGCATCGTGGCGCGCACGCCGGTGCCGCAGCTCTACGTCACGCCGTCGGGCCCGATCCCGCCGAACCCGTCCGAGCTGCTGGCCTCGGACCGCATGGTCGAGCTGGTGAAGGCGGCCCGCGGACGCTTCGACTTCGTGGTGATCGACACGCCGCCGCTCCTGCCGGTGACCGACGCGACCCTGGTCGGCGACCTGGTGGACGGCGTGACCATCTGCCTGCGGGCCGGCAAGGTGACCCGCGAGGAGGCCCGCACCTGCCTGGACCGCCTGAAGATGGCGGGCGTGAAGGTCCTGGGCGTGGTGCTCAACCGGCACAAGCTGAACCAGGGTGGCTACACGGGCCGGCGCTACCAGATGTACGAGACCTACGGCGCCGACGCGGAGCCGAAGGCCGGCTCGGCCGCCTGATGATCGATCTGCACTGTCACATCCTCCCCGGGATCGACGACGGCGCGAGGAGCCTGGAGGAAGCGGTCGAGATGTGCCGGCTGGCCGCGGCCGACGGCTGCCGCGCCATGATCGCCACTCCGCACCAGCGCCGCGGCGCCTGGTGGAACGGCGACCGGGAGCGCCTCGCCGGGCTCGCCCGCGATCTGCAGGCCGCGCTCGGCGCCGAGCTGCGGGTGCTCCTCGGCGGCGAGGTGCACGTCGATTCCGAGCTCCTCGCCGAGGTGGAGAAGCTGCCGGACGGCGGCATCCTGCCGCTCGCCGGCTCGCGCTACCTGCTGATCGAGCTCGACTCCCAGGGGCGCCTCGGCGAGGCCATCCACCTCGTGCACGAGATGGTGGTGGCGGGCTGGCGGCCGGTCATCGCCCATCCCGAGTTCATCCCGTGGCTGGCCGGCGACCTCGACGCGGTGAGGCGCCTGGTCTCGCTCGGCGCCCTGACCCAGGTCACGGCGATGAGCGTCACGGGCGACTTCGGCCGCGGCCCCATGGCCGAGACCCACGCGCTGATCGACGAGGGGCTGGTTCACTTCGTCGCCAGCGACAGCCACGGTATCCAGCGCCGCCCTCCGGGGCTGCGCCGCGCCTACCAGACGATCGCCGGCCGCTGGGGGGCCGAGGTGGCGAGACGCCTGGTATCCGACAACCCGCGGGCGGTCGTGCAGAACCGGCCGCTCTCCGCTCCGGAGCGCCAGTTGGCGTCCAACTCATGAGATCCATCGCCTCCGTCCTCGTCCCGATCCTCCTCCTGGCCCTCCTGCTGCCGGCGGCGCCGGCGCGGGCGGCCATCGACCCGTTCTACCAGAGCCTGCTGCGGGACGGCGTCCAGCAGTACGACCTCGGCGACTTCCCGTCCTCGGTGCGCTCCCTGCGCTTGGCCTGCTTCGGGATGCTCGACGAGCCGGCCGTCCTGGGGAGCTGCCTCGCCCGGCTGGCGCTCGCGCAGGACCGCAACGACGACGGCGACGGCTTCCTGGACACGTTCCGCCGCCTGTCCGACGTCGAGGAGCGCTTCCAGGGCTACACGAAGTCCGACCTGACCCCCGAGCTGCGGGCCGACCTGGAGCGGCGGCTGGTGGCGCGCATCCCGGCGCCGGCGCTGCGCTCGGTGGCCGCGTTCCGGGCGCTCGCCGAGCGCAAGGTCGAGACCAGGCCGGCCGGGGGTACGGACGGCGGCCGCGGGCGTCGCGGTCAACCGGCGTCGCCGGCGACGCCGCCGAGCCAGCAGGCCACGCCTCCGGCCGTTTCGCCGGCCGGGAAAACGGGCTCTTCGAGCGCGCCCGCGACCGCGTCGGGCCAGCCGGTGGTGAGCGAGCCGGCGGGCCCCAAACCCCTGACCTCCGAGGAGCGCGACGGCATGAGCCGCGTCCGCAAGACGCTCGCCGGCGACTCCAAGGTGAAGGACCTGCGCCAAGCCTTCGACGTCGCCCGCGGCGTGGCCGACGCCCATCCGGAGTCGGTCGAGGCCCAGCACCTCGCCGCGGAGGCGGCCTACCGCGTCTCGCGCTGGGCGGACGCGGCGCGCTACTTCCAGCGCGGCGGCGAGCCGCCGGCGGACCAGCCGGAGCTTCTCTTCTACATGGCCGTGGCCCTGTACGAGTCGGGAGACCCGGCCAGGGCGGCGGAGATCCTGAAGCGCTCGCTGCCCAACCTGCAGCGCACGCCCTACGTGGATGCGTACGCCCGGAAGATTCTCGGATAGAATAGAGTCCGAAGGAGCTTGCCATGAGAGCACCCCACCTGTTCGCAGCCGGACTGCTGCTCGCCTGTACCCTCGCGCAGACTGCCCACGCGCAGGCGGTCTCGATCGTCGATCCGGAGTGCATTCCCCACAAGGGCAACGGCGTGATCCGGGCGTCGGTGATCCCCGACCCCGCCGTCGGCCAGTCGCCGCGCCTGTACTTCCGCTGGAAGGGCCAGCCGGCGTTCTACTGGCTGCCGATGGAGGTCGAGCCGAACGGCCGCTACTGGTCCGTGCTGCCGCGCACCGAGGACCGCAACGAGGAGGTCGAGTTCTACGGCGCCGTGGTCGATCCCGCCGGCAAGATGCTCAGCCAGTCCCAGGTCCGGACCGCCCGGGTCCGCGACTGCACGGTCGAGCTGTCGCCCAAGGAGAAGGGGGTGGCCGACAACCTGATCATCGGCGAGACCGCGTCGAGCCAGTACAAGAAGCGGGTGATCGGCTTCCTCTGCCCGGGCATCAAGATCCGCATCGACCCTCAGGGGGTCAAGCGGGCGGACGAGGAGTGCGGTCCGTGCGGCCTCGCCTGGCTGCCGCCGGGCCTGGCCACGGCCGGCGTGCTCGGCGTCGTAGTCGGAGACCGTCCGGGCGAGGCGTCCCCTTCCAGGCCCTGACAGGCACCTCTCTTTCTGGTCCCCCTCCTGTAACCGACAGTCCGGGACCCGTTTCGCCGGCCCCCGGGGCCGGTGTGCGCATTCATCCACCACAAGACCGAAGGGATTCAATCCGATGACACGCGTTTCCGCTTTCCCTGCGCCGGACAAGGACCGGTCCTCCGACGGACCGGCTGGACATCTGATCCCGCCCCATGGCGGCGAGCTCGTCAACCTGCTCGTGGACGCCGACCGGGCGGCCGAGCTGAAGGCCGCCTCGCGCGACTGGCCGTCCTGGGACCTCACCCCGCGCCAGCTCTGCGACGTCGAGCTGATCGTCAACGGCGGCTTCTCGCCGCTCACGGGCTTCATGGGCCGCGCGGACCACGACTCGGTCTGCGAGCGCATGCGCCTGGCCGACGGCACCCTGTGGACGATCCCCATCCTGCTCGACATTCCGCGCGAGCTGGCCGACAAGCTGCGGCCGGGCACCAGCGTGCTCGCCCTGCGCGATCCGGAGGGGGTCATGCTGGCCGCCCTTCACGTCGAGGAGCTGTGGGACCTCGACGCCATGAAGAGCGCCGAGGCGACCTTCGGCACCACCGACCTCAAGCACCCGGGCGTCGCCGCGCTCTCGAAGTCGCACCCGGTCTGCGTGGGCGGCCGGCTGGAGGGGATCCAGCTCCCGGTGCACTATGACTTCCGGCAGCTCCGCCACACGCCGGCCGAGCTGCGCGCCGAGCTCGTCCGCGCCGGCTGGCGCCGGGTGGTGGCCTTCCAGACCCGCAACCCCATGCACCGGGCGCACTGCGAGCTGACCATGCGCGCCGCCAAGGAGGCGCAGGCGAACCTGCTCATCCATCCCACGGTCGGCATGACCAAGCCGGGCGACCTCGACCACTACACGCGGGTGCGTTGCTACCAGGCGGTGCTCGGCCGCTATCCGCAGCACACGGCGAAGCTGGCGCTGCTGCCGCTCGCCATGCGCATGGGCGGCCCGCGCGAGGCGGTGCTGCACGCGACCATCCGCAAGAACTACGGCTGCACCCACTTCATCGTCGGCCGCGACCACGCCGGTCCCGGCAACGACTCGCAGGGCAAGCCGTTCTACGGCCCGTACGACGCCCAGGAGCTGCTGCGCTCCCATGAAGAGGAGCTGGGCGTGAAGATGGTGCCGTTCCAGATGGTCACCTACGTCGAGGATATGGACACCTACATGCCGGCCGACGAGGTGCCGCCGGGCGCGAGGACTCTGGACATCTCCGGCACCGAGCTGCGCCGGCGTCTCCAGGAGGGCCGCGAGATCCCGACCTGGTTCTCCTTCCCGGAGGTGGCGGAGGAGCTGCGCCGCACCCATCCGCCGCGCCACAGGCAGGGCTTCACGGTCTTCCTGACCGGCCTGTCGGGCTCCGGCAAGTCGACCATCGCGAACGCGCTGCTGGTCAAGTTCATGGAGATGGGCGGCCGGCCGGTGACCGTGCTCGACGGCGACATCGTGCGCAAGCACCTGTCCTCGGAGCTCAACTTCTCCAAGGAGCACCGCGACATCAACATCCGGCGCATCGGCTTCGTGGCGTCGGAGATCACGAAGAACGGCGGCATCGCGATCTGCGCGCCGATCGCGCCCTACGACAGCGTGCGCAAGGAGGTGCGCGCGACGGTCGAGCCCGGCGGCGGCTTCGTGCTGGTCTACGTGGCGACGCCGATCGACGTCTGCGAGGAGCGCGACCGCAAGGGGCTCTACGCCAAGGCGCGGGCCGGCATCCTCAAGGAGTTCACCGGCATCTCCGACCCGTACGAGGAGCCGGCGGACGCCGACGTGGTGATCGACACCACGAAGCTCTCGCCCGAAGAGGCGGCGCAGGAGATCCTGCTCTTCCTCGAGCGCGAGGGGTACGTGGGCGCCAGCATGGTGGCCCAGTGAGCTACGCTCCGGAGCTGGAACGCATCCAGGCGGCGCTGTCGGAGGCGCTGGTCATCCTCGCCCGGTTCACGCCGGGCGAGGTGGCCTCGCGCCGGAAGTCCGGCGACGATCCGGTCACCGAGGCCGATACCCAGGTGGATGCGGTGCTCCGCCGCCTGCTGCCGCAGGAAGGCGAGGGCTGGCTTTCGGAGGAGACCACGGACGACCTGTCGCGGCTGGAGCGGCGGCGGGTCTGGGTGGTCGATCCTCTCGACGGCACGCGCGAGTTCGTGGAAGGCATTCCGGAGTGGTCGGTCTCGGTGGGGCTGGTGGTGGACGGCGAGCCGGTGGCGGGCGGCATCTGCAACCCGGCCACGGGCGAGACGATCCTCGGCGCCAAGGGAATGGGCGTGACCCTGAACGGCCGACCGGCGGGCGTCAGCCGGCGGGAGCGGCTGGAGGGGGGCACGGTGGTGGCGAGCCGCAGCGAGGTGAAGCGCAAGGAGTGGGAGGGCTACCGGGACGGCGCCTTCGTGCTCAAGCCGACCGGCTCGGTGGCCTACAAGCTCGGCCTGGTGGCCGCGGGTCTCGCGGACGCCACCTGGACGCTGACGCCGAAGCACGAGTGGGACGTGGCCGCCGGCGTGGCGCTGGTGCGCGCCGCGGGCGGCCTCACCATCGCGGCCAGCCCGGAGGAGGACCGCTTCAACCGGGAGAAGCCGAAGCTCTCCCGCCTGATCGCGGCGCCGCCCGCGCTGGTGCCGCAGATCCACGAGGAGATCGCCTGGCGCGAGCGGGCGCTCGCGGCGCGGTGAGGAAAGGCAACCCGGCCCACGGCCGGCTCAGGTCAGCCCGCCGGCCGGTTGACCCGGATCAGCGTGGCTGCGAGAGCCCCACGGCCTTCCAGCGCTTCATGAATTCTGCCGGCCAAACTCGCAAAGTCGGGATCGAAGGTGCAGACCACGATCCCTGCGTGTCCGGGCCGTTCCTGGTGCAGGCGGAGGAAGTGCTTACGGTTCAGGGTGATGACGGCCCGTTGCTGGCCCGTGGCAAAGGCGAGCACCTGCTCGTCCGGTACCGCTTGTCCGGCATTGCCCGCCTCCTGGCTCGTCAGCACATCGTGTCCGAGCCCGCGGAGCTCCTCGGCCGCGGGCCGAGGGAAGTTCTCATTGGTGTAGAGCCGGGCCATCAGGCGGCTTCGTTCTCGCGGATCTGCCGCTCGATCTCGTCGGCGTGGGCCCGGGCATAGGCCCAGGCGTTCGACAGATCCTCAGCGCGGAGGGCGGGGTAGGCCCGGAGGAGGTCGGCCTCGCTGGCCCCGAGGTGCCGAGCCTGGACCAGGAGCCAGACCGGGATGCGGGTGCGGACGATGCACGGCTCGCCGCCACAGACGTCCGGCCGACTCTCGATCCCAGGGAACGCCTCTCCCAGGTCGCGCACGACCCACTGCAGCACCTGGGCCTTCTCGGCCCGGCTCATCTCGGAGAGAAGTTGCTCGGCGGCCTCCAGCCTGGTCATGAAAAAACTATAGCCCATGGAGGCGATTCCCTGAACAGGCTTCCTAGCCCGCGATCATCGTCCGTCCCGCCAGGTTCTGCCCCATCTGCAGGCCCTTGCGGTCGACGGGACCGCTGGCGAAGTGGGCGTAGAGCTCGGTCAGCACGGAAACGTTCGGGATCTTCTTGACCGGAACGGAGAGGGCGTCGAGCCAGGCGCCCTTCTTCTTCACCCGGAGCTTGCCGCCCGCGATCTCCAGCTTCTCGATCTCGTGGAAGGCGATCTCCTTGCGACCGGAGGCGATGCCGCGCAGCGAGACCGAGATCTTTCCGAAAGCCACGGTATCGCCGTGCTCGACGCGCCGCCGCGCCTCCTCCAGGAGGCGCGGGTTCACGTGCGCGAGGACGGTCTCGTAACCCTTCACGATGCCCTGGTCGTTCGAGTTGATGACCAGCTTCTCGCCGTTGCGCCCGTGGAGCCGGACCGTGATGCTCGTGTCGCGCTCGTTGAGCGGGCTTCCCTGGCGCTTCCGGTCCAGGAAGGCGCTGATCGCGTATCCGGCCACGCCCCCGACCTGGACCTTGACCGCCTGGAACCAGACCTCGGTCACGTCGTCCCAGCGCAGCTCGGCGGTTCGTCCCCGTCTGGTCTGCTCGATCCCTTCCGGATGGAGGCGGGTGACGCGGCCGGCCTCGTTGACCATCACGCCCAGGACCGTGCCGCCGCAGAGGAGAGCCAGCACCGCGTCGAAGGTCGCGCTGGTGGAGTCCGAAGGAGGCTGGAGCGAGGCGTAGATGCCGTAGGCGAAGACCAGGGTCAGGGGGAGCAGGAAGAGGCAGACGATCAGCCGGATCAGGATCTTCCTCTTCATGACGAGGATCGGGGCGCTCGCGAACATGAGTTCATCCTCCGTTCTTCAGGGACGGCGGAAAAGGGATCGGATCGGGGTTCGTGCCGGCAGTCTAGCAAAACAGGGTGACCGGAGCACCGGAAGCGTTTCAGTCTCCGCCTGTTGCTTCATTTGCGCCCTTCTGCGAGAATCCGCCCCGAATCACCGTAACGAAGTACATGACGGAGTCTCCAACAGCCTCGGCGCTTCGGGCGCGCATCCACGATCGGACCGCCCGGGTCGGCATCATCGGCCTTGGCTATGTCGGGCTGCCGCTCGCCCTTGCTTTCGCCGAGCGCGGCTTCCCCGTGCTTGGCTTCGACGTGGACCCGGTCAAGGTCGAGGCGCTGGCGAGGGGCGAGTGCTACATCCGCCACCTCGACGCCGACCGCGTCCGCGCCCAGACCGGCTCCGGACAGCTCGTCCCGACCGCCGACTTCGACCGCCTGGCCGAAGCCGACGCGGTCCTCATCTGCGTGCCCACGCCGCTCACCCGCCACCGCGAGCCCGACCTGCGCTACGTGCGCGCCACGGCCGAGGAGATCGGCCGGCGACTGCGCGCCGGCCAGCTGGTGGTGCTCGAATCCACCACCTATCCCGGGACGACCGAGGAGCTGCTCCTGCCGCGGCTCGGCCGGGACGGTCTGCGCTGCGGCGAGGACTTCTTCCTCGCCTTCTCGCCCGAGCGCGAGGACCCGGGCAATCGGAAGTTCTCGACCACGAACATCCCGAAGCTGGTCGGCGGCGTGGACGAGGTCTCGGGCGATCTCGCCCAGGCGCTCTACGCCCAGGTGGTGCCGCAGATTGTGCGCGTGTCCTCGGCGCGGACCGCCGAAGCCTCCAAGCTGCTGGAGAACATCTTCCGGGCGGTCAACATCGCGCTGGTCAACGAGCTCAAGGTGGTCTACGACCGCATGGGGATCGACATCTGGGAGGTGCTCGACGCCGCGGCCACGAAACCGTTCGGCTTCATGCGCTTCGATCCCGGGCCGGGCTGGGGCGGCCACTGCATCCCGCTCGACCCGTTCTATCTCGCCTGGAAGGCGCGCGAGTACGGCGTCGCGACGCGCTTCATCGAGCTCGCCGGCGAGGTCAACGTGCGCATGCCGGAGTACGTGATCGACAAGCTGGTCGGCGCCTTGAACGAGCGCGGCCGGGCGGTCAAGGGGAGCCGGGTGCTCGTGCTCGGCCTGTCCTACAAGCGCGACATCGACGACCCGCGCGAGAGCCCGGCGTTCGAGATCCTCGACCGACTGCTGCGGCTCGGCGCCGAGGTGCGCTACCACGACCCCCACGTCCCCGTGGCCCCGGGCATGCGCTCGTGGCCCGATCTGCCGCCCATGGAGTCGGTCGCCCTCACGCCCGCCGAGCTGGAGGCGTGCGACGCCGCGATCGTGGTGACCGACCATGCGGCCGTGGACTACGACCTCGTGGCCCGCCACGCGCCGCTCGTCGTGGACACCCGCGGCGTGTATCGTCAGGGTGGCCCGAAGGTGGTGAAGGCGTAGATGATCCCCGAGCTCGACGGCGTGCCCGTCCTGGTCACCGGCGGCGCCGGGTTCATCGGCTCGCACCTGGCCGACGCGCTGCTCGCCCGCGGCGCGCGGGTGCGCGTGCTCGACGATCTCTCGACCGGCCGGCGGGAGAACATTCCAGGGGATGCGGAGCTGGTCGAAGGCGACATCCGGGACGTCCATGCCTGCCGGGCGGCCTGCTCGGGCGTGGCCTATGTCTTCCACCAGGCGGCGCTCGGCTCGGTGCCGCGGTCGATCGCCGACCCGGCCACGACGATCGCGGTCAACGTGACCGGCACGGCCAACGTGCTCGCGGCGGCGCGGGAGGCGAAGGTGAGGCGGGTGGTCTACGCCTCGTCGTCGAGCGTCTACGGAGATTCGGGGTCTGTTCTCAAGCGCGAAGGCGAGGAGGGTCGGCCGATCTCGCCGTACGCCGCGTCGAAGGCCATGAACGAGGCGCTGGCGGACGTCTTCGCCCGGTGCTACGGCATGGAGGTCGTCGGCCTGCGCTACTTCAACGTCTACGGTCCGCGGCAGACGCCCGAGGGGCCGTACGCCGCGGTCATCCCGCGCTTCCTGCGCGCCTGCCTGGCGGGCGAGGCGCCGGTGATCTACGGCGATGGCGCCCAGAGCCGCGACTTCACGTTCGTGGAGGACGCGGTGGAGGCCAACCTGCTGGCCGCGGGCGCGCCGGCGGAGGCCTGCGGGCGGGCCTACAACGTGGCCCGCGGCGAGCGCTCCACGGTCGCCGGGCTGGCGGAACGGATCCGCGAGGCCGCGGGCTGCGGCCTCGCGCCGCGCCACGAGCCGCCGCGGCCGGGCGACGTGCCGCACTCGCAGGCCGACGCCGCGGCGGCCGAGGCGCAGCTCGGCTTCCGCGCCCGGGTCGGGCTGGCTGAGGGGCTCGAACGGACGCTCTCGGAGGTGCAGGCGTGGCGGCGCTAGAGGACATCCCGAATGTCCCGGTGACGGTGATCGAGCCGAGCCGCGGCTGGGTGGCGGTGCGGCTCGACGAGCTGTGGAGCTACCGCGAGCTGCTCTACTTCTTCGTCTGGCGCGATGTGAAGGTGCGCTACAAGCAGACGCTTCTCGGCGCGTCCTGGGCGGTGCTCCAGCCGCTCCTGACCATGCTGATCTTCACCATCTTCTTCGGCCGCATGGCCGGCGTGGGCTCGGAAGGCGCGCCGTACCCGATCTTCTCGTACGCCGGCCTCCTGCCGTGGACGTTCTTCGCGGCCGGGCTCGGCGGCTCGGCGAACAGCCTGGTGGGCTCGGCGAGCCTGCTCAAGAAGGTCTATTTCCCGCGCCTCATCGTGCCGGTGTCGGCGGTGCTCGGCGGGCTGGTGGACTTCGCGGTCGCATTCCTCGTGATGATCGGCATGATGGTCTGGTACGGCGTCCCGCCGCGGCCGGAGATGCTGCTGCTGCCGGTGTTCCTGGTCCTCGCGTTCGGCGCGGCGCTGGGCACGGGGCTGTGGCTCTCGGCGCTCAACGTCGAGTTCCGGGACGTGCGCTACGTGATGCCGTTCTTCATCCAGCTCCTGCTCTTCGTGACGCCGGTGATCTACCCGGCCAGCCGGGTGACCGCCAAGCTCGAAGAGATCGGCCTGCCCGGGTGGCTCTACGGCCTGAACCCGATGGCCGGCGTGCTCCAGGGCTTCCGCTGGGCGATCCTGGGCTCCGGGATGGCGCCGTGGTCCCTGGTCGCCGCGGGCTCGGCGGTGACCGTAGTCCTCCTGGCCGGCGGCCTGTTCTACTTCCGCCGCATGGAGCGGACGTTCGCGGACGTGGTGTGACGATGCGTGAGATCTTGACGGGCTCTCCCGGCTGTCTCCTGATCGGCGAGGTGGCCCAGGCGCACGACGGCAGCCTGGGCACGGCGCACGCGTTCATCGACGCCATCGCCGCGGCCGGCGCGGACGCGGTCAAGTTCCAGACCCATATCGCGGCCGCGGAGAGCACGCCGGGCGAGCCCTGGCGGGTCCGCTTCAGCCCGCAGGACGCCACGCGCTACGAGTACTGGAAGAGGATGGAATTCACCGAGGAGCAGTGGGCCGGGCTCGCGCGCCACGCGGAGGAGCGCGGGCTCCTGTTCCTGAGCTCGCCGTTCTCGGTCGAGGCCGTGGAGCTGCTCGAACGGGTCGGCATGAAGGCCTGGAAGGTGGCCTCGGGCGAGGTGTCGAACCCGGGGCTGTTCGACGCCATGCTTGCGACGGGAAAGCCGGTTCTCCTCTCGACCGGCATGAGCCCGCTGGCGGAGATCGACGAGGCGGTCCGCCGGGTCCAGGAGAGGAATGTGCCGCTCGCCGTCCTCCAGTGCACGACCGCCTATCCCTGCCCGCCGGAGAAGCTCGGGCTCAACCTGCTCGCAGCCTTCCGGGAGCGCTGGGGCTGCGCCGTGGGGCTGTCCGACCACTCCGGAACCATCTATCCGGGCCTGGCGGCCGTATCCCTGGGTGCGGAGGTGCTGGAAGTCCACGTGACGCTGAGCCGCGAGGCGTTCGGGCCGGACGTGCCGGCCTCGCTGACCCCGGGCGAGCTGCGCCAGCTCGCCGAGGGCGTCCGCTTCCTCGAACGGGCCTTCGCCAACCCGGTGGACAAGGACGGCATGGCGGCCGAAATGGAGCCGCTGCGCCGGATGTTCACCAAGAGCGTCGTGGCGCGGACCGACCTGGCGGCCGGGACGGTGATCGCCGAGGAGCATCTGGCGGCGAAGAAACCGGGCGGCGGTCTTCCTGCGGCGCGGCTGCCGGAGCTGGTCGGCCGGCGCCTCGCGCGGGCGGTGCGCGCGGATGAGGCGTTGCGCCTGGAGGACCTGGAGGGATGAAGCGGAAGGTGTGCGTGGTGGTCACGGCCCGGCCGAGCTACAGCCGGATCAAGACGGCGCTCCAGGCGATCCGGGAGCATCCGGACCTGGAGCTGCAGCTCGTGGTCGCGGCCTCGGCGCTGCTCGACCGCTACGGCACGGCCGTGCGCACGATCGAGGCCGACGGCTTCGACGTCGCGGCCCGGGTCTACATGGTGCTCGAGGGCGAGAACCTGGCGGCCATGGCGAAGACCACCGGCCTCGGGCTCCTCGAGCTCGCGACGGTGTTCGACAACCTCAAGCCCGACGTGGTGGTCACGGTGGCGGACCGCTACGAGACGCTGTCGACCGCGGTGGCGGCGTCGTACATGAACATACCGGTGGCGCACGTGCAGGGCGGCGAGGTCACGGGCTCGATCGACGAAAAGGTGCGCCACGCGGTGACCAAGCTCGCGGACCTCCACTTCGTGTCCAGCGACAAGGCCGCCGAGCGGGTGATCCGGATGGGCGAGGAGCCGGAGAAGGTGTTCGTCACCGGCTGCCCGTCGATCGACCTCGCGCTGGAGGTGATGGAGCGCCCCGCCATGGACTTCGACCCGCTCGGCAAGTACGGCGGCGTCGGCGCGTCCATCGACCTCGCGGACGGCTACCTGGTGGTGCTCCAGCACCCGGTGACCACGGAGTACCAGGAGGCGCGCGAGCAGGCGCTGGAGACGCTCCACGCGGTGAGCGAGGTGGGTCTGCCGACGCTCTGGTTCTGGCCCAACGTGGATGCGGGCTCGGACGGCACGTCGAACGCCATCCGCTCGTTCCGGGAGCTGCACAGCCCGCGCAACATCCACTTCTTCAAGAACATGGAGCCGACCGACTTCCTCCGGCTGCTGGTCGGCTCGCGCTGCCTGGTCGGCAACTCCAGCGTCGGCATCCGGGAGTGCGCCTACCTGGGTGTGCCCACGGTGAACATCGGCTCGCGCCAGTCCGGCCGCGACCGCGGACGCAACGTGATCGACGTGGAGCACGACCGCGCGGAGATCGTGAGGGCCGTCCGGCGCCACCTGCGGGACGGGCGCTGCGAGAGCGATCCGATCTACGGCCATGGCCGGGCGGGCGAGCGCATCGCCGAGTTGCTCGCGCGCCAGCCGCTCGGGATCGAGAAGAGGCTCACCTACTGATGCGGGTCCTCGGGTTGATTCCCGCGCGGGGCGGCTCCAAGGGGATCCCGGGCAAGAACGTCCGGCTCTTCGGAGGCCGGCCGCTGCTCGCCTGGACGGCCGAGGCCGCGCTCGCGTCGACCCGGCTGGCGCGGACCGTGCTCTCGACGGACGACGAGGGGATCGCGGAAACCGGCCGCCGGTGCGGCCTCGACGTCCCGTTCCTCCGGCCCGCCGAGCTGGCCCGGGACGACACGCCCACGCTGCCGGTCGTGCGGCACGCCCTGGAGGTGTTGGGCGATGGGGGAGACGGGTTCGACGCGGTCTGCCTGCTCCAGCCCACGAGCCCGTTCCGCCGCGCCGGGGACATCGACGCCTGCATCGCGCTGCTGGAAGAGCGGGACCTGGACGCCGTGGTCTCCGTGCTGCCGGTGCCGGCGGAGCACAACCCCCACTGGGTGTATTTCGAGGACGGCGGCCTGCTGCGGCTCGCGACCGGCGAGGACCAGCCGGTCCCGCGGCGCCAGGAGCTGCCGCCGGCGTTCCACCGCGACGGCTCGGTCTACGTGACGCGGCGCGAGATCGTGATGGCGGGGAGCCTCTACGGCCGGCGCCTCGGCGGCTATGTGATGCCGGAAGCCGGCGTGAACCTGGACACCCCGGCCGACTGGGAGCGGGCGGAGAGGCGGATCTCCTGACATGTGCGGGATCGCGGGCATCTTCGGCGCGCCGCCCTCCGGGCTGGAGGAGATGGTGCGGGCGCTCGGCCACCGGGGGCCGGACGGCGACGGCTTCCAGCTCGACCCGGTCGGCCGCGCGGCGCTCGGCCACCGGCGGCTTGCGATCATCGACCTCTCCGAGGACGGCCGCCAGCCGATGGCCGACCCGACGGGCCGCTGGTGGATGGTGTTCAACGGCGAGATCTACAACTACCTGGAGCTGCGCTCGGAGCTGGCCTCTTCCTGGGAGTTCCGCACACAGTCGGACAGCGAGGTGCTGCTCGCGGCCTATCTCACCTGGGGCGCCACCTGCCTGGACCGGCTGGTCGGCATGTTCGCCTTCCTGATCTGGGACCGGAAGGAGCGGCGGCTGTTCGGGGCCCGCGACCGCTTCGGCGTCAAGCCGCTCTACCTCTGCGAGCGCCAGGACGGCGCGCTGCTCGCGGCGAGCGAGATCAAGGCGCTGCACGCCGCCGGGGTGCCGGCGCGGCCGGACGCCGCGGCCTGGGCCTCGTATCTCGCGCACGGCTACTACGAGCATTCGGAGCGCACGTTCTGGGAGGGGATCCGGGCGCTGCCGCCGGGCTCGTCGGTGACCTGGCAGGGCGGCCGCACGTCGGTCTCCCCGTGGTACGACCTGGCCGACCGGGTCGGGCAGGACTTCGACTCACGGCCGGAGGACGAGGTCTGGGAGGAGTACCGGTCGCTCCTCGAGAGCAGCGTGCGTCTGCGCTTCCGTTCGGACGTGCCGGTGGGGATCAACCTGAGCGGCGGGCTCGACTCGTCGATCCTGCTCGGCCTGGTGCAGCAGGTCCAGGGCGAGGAGAGCGACATCCAGGCGTTCACGTTCGTGACCGGCGATCCGGCCTACGACGAGCTGCCGTGGGTCGGCCAGATGCTGGCGCGCACCCGGCACCCGCTGGTGCTCTGCATGCTCTCGGCCGAGGAGGTGCCGGCGCTCGCCGAGTCCGTGGCGCGGGTGGAGGACGAGCCGTTCGGCGGCCTGCCGACGCTGGCCTACGCCCGCGTGTTCGAGCGCGCCCGCGAGGTCGGCGTGATCGTGCTCCTCGACGGCCAGGGCATGGACGAGCAGTGGGCCGGCTACGACTACTACAGGAAGGCGGTGAACGGCGCGGCGAGTCTGGTCCAGGGCACGGTGCAGAGCCCGGTGCGGCCGTGTTGCCTGGCGCCCGGCCTGCGCGACCTGGCGGAGAAGCCGGCCCTGCCGGCGCCGTTCCCGGACGACCTGCGCAATCTCCAGTACCGCGACCTGCGCTACACCAAGCTGCCGCGGGCGCTGCGCTTCAACGACCGGGTCTCGATGCGCGCCTCGACCGAGCTGCGCGAGCCGTTCCTCGACCACCGGGTGGTGGAGCTCGCCGTGCGCCAGCCGGCGGAGCGCAAGATCCGCGGCAGCCGGCAGAAGTGGATGCTGCGCGACCGGGTCGGCGAGCTGCTGCCGCGCGGCGTGGTGGAGGCGCCGAAGCGCCCGCTCCAGACGCCGCAGCGCGAGTGGCTGCGCGGCCCGCTACGGAGCTGGGCCGGCGGCGAGATCGAGCGCGCGCTCGCAGCGTTCCCGGACTGGCTCGACGCCGACGCCGTGCGCCAGGAGTGGCGCGGCTACTGCGCCGGGGAAGGGGACAACAGCTTCTTCGTCTGGCAGTGGATCAGCCTCGGTCTGCTGGCCGGCGTCGACCGCCTGGGGGGGAGGCTCCTTGACTGACGCCGCGATCCAGGTCGACCGCCTGTCGAAGCGCTACCGGCTGGGGGCGCGGCGGAAGTCCTACCGCACGCTGCGCGACAGCCTCGCGGGCCTGGTGACCGCGCCGGCGCGCTGGCTGCGGAGCCGCAGCCAGGAGAAGCCCAGCGGAGACTTCTGGGCTCTCCGGGACGTCTCGTTCGAGCTGCGCAGCGGCCAGGTGCTCGGCCTGATCGGCGCCAACGGCGCGGGCAAGAGCACGCTGCTCAAGATCCTGTCGCGCATCACGGAGCCGACCTCCGGCCGCGCCGTGCTGCACGGCCGGGTCGGCAGCCTGCTGGAGGTGGGCACCGGCTTCCACGGCGAGCTGAGCGGGCGGGAGAACATCTTTTTGAACGGCGCCATCCTGGGCATGCGGCGGGCGGAGATCGCGCGGCAGTTCGACCGCATCGTCTCCTTCGCCGAGGTCGAGGCGTTCGTGGACACGCCGGTCAAGCACTACTCCTCGGGCATGTACCTGCGGCTGGCCTTCGCGGTCGCCGCCCACCTGGAGCCGGAGATCCTGCTCGTGGACGAGGTGCTGGCGGTGGGCGACGCCGCGTTCCAGAAGCGCTGCCTGGGGAAGATCGGCGAGGTGGCGCAGGAGGGGCGGACGGTCATCTTCGTCAGTCACAACCTCTCGGCGGTCGAGCGCCTGTGCGACTCGGCGCTCCTCCTCGACCACGGCCGGGTGGCGTTCCAGGGGCCGACCGCGGACGCCATCGAGCGCTACCTGCAGAGCGGTCCGGGCGCCGAGGGGATGCTCGCCGACGCGTCGCGCCGGCCGGGCCACGGCCGGGTCCGCCTCACCCGCATCCGCGTGCTGTGCGACGGCCGGCCGGCCTCCCACCTCGCGTCCGGCTCTCGCGTCGAGCTGCTGCTCGACTACCAGGCGACCGAGCCGATCCGGACGGCGCGCTTCCGCGTCGCATGGATGAACCTGCTCGGCGACACGCTGTTCGTCTGCCTGAACGACGCGGCCGGCTATCCGATCCCGGAGCTGCCGGCGCCCGCGGGCACGGTGCGCATCGAGATCCCGGGCCTGCCGCTCAACACCGGCACCTACCGCCTGGGCGTCATGATCAAGAGCGGCCGGGAGATCGAGGACTCGGTCGCCGACGCCATGGAGCTGACCGTGACCGGCGGCGACTTCTTCGGCAGCGGGGCGGAGTGGCCGGCCGACTCCGGGCCGCTCCTGGTGCCGCAGACGTTCGAGGTGCTCGCCCCGGCGTCGATGCGCGCCGGAGGGGAGAGCTGATGGCGGTCCAGCCGGCTTCGGTGGACCGCATCCGCCGGCAGTCCACGAGCTCGGGCGGGTTCGAGCGTCGCGTGGACGTGGGCCTGCTCGACCATGAGGCGCACCACCCGGGCATGCGAGTCGAGGTGCGCGGCGGCGAGGCGATCGCCGGCCGCGAGCGGCGGCAGAGCCACGTCTGGGAGTCGAACCGCGAGCGCATGGCGGGCCGGGTGGTGGACGTCGGCTGCGACCGCGCCGCGCTGCGCGCGCTGGTCCCGGGCCCCTACGTCGGTCTGGACCTCTTCGGCGATCCGGACGTGCGCGTGGACCTCCTCTCCGGCGGGGCGCTGCCGGTCCGCGACCGGGCGGCGGACTTCGTGGTCTGCACCGACGTGCTGGAGCACCTGTACAATCCGCACCTGTACTGCGACGAGCTGTTCCGGATCTCGCGGGAGTGGGTGCTCGTCGGGCTGCCGAACTGCTGGACCGCGGGCTGGCCGGCCTACCGCGCCGGGATCCCGCTCTACAAGAACTACGGCCTCCCGCCGGAGCGGCAGCGCGACGCCCACCGCTGGTACTTCTGCACGGAGGAGAGCATCGACTTCGTGCTCTACCGCGGCGCGCGGGCGGGGTTCCGGTGCGAGCTCATGACCCACTTCACCGGCGGCGACCCGTACGGCCTGGCCTGGCCCGGCACCGGCCTCGCCGGACGGGCGGCCGGCAAGGCGGGCCACCTGCTGAACCGCCTGACGGCAGGGCTGCTGGAGCGGCGGGGCTCGCGGGCCTGGCTCAACCGCCGGGTCGCGGCCACCTGGTGGCTGCTGAGGAGACAGGCTTGAAGATTCCGCCGCCCCTGCGCCGCGCCTGGCGCGGGCTCAAGTACTACGGTTACGGCCAGGGATGGCTCAACGCGTCGAGCCGCCGCCGGTTCGAGGCGTGCCGGCCCAAGCTCGGCGAGGCCCAGGCGAAGGTGGTGGACGGCCTGCGCCGCGACGGGTTCGCCCGCATCGGCGTCGGCGAGCTGCTCGGCGCGGGCCTCTGGGACATGGCGCAGGCGGCCGGCCGCGAGTTCGTCGCCAGCGAGCGCGTGCGCCGCGGGATCGAGACCTATCAATCCAAGGTCGGGAAGTCCGGAGGGAAGGACTACCTCGTGCGGCTCTGGGACTCGAAGCCGGCGCTCTCCCTGGACGAGCCCTGGCTGCGGATCGGCCTCGCGCCGGTCCTGCTCGACACGGTGAACGCCTATCTCGGGCTGTGGTCGAAGCTCAACTACGTGGATGCCTGGTACACGATCCCGTCGCCGGTCGAGCGCCAGGCCGTGGCGTCGCAGCGCTGGCACCGTGATCCCGAGGATCAGCGGCTGGTCAAGGTCTTCCTCTACCTGTCGGACGTGGACGCGGACGCCGGGCCTCTGGAGTACGTGCGCGGCAGCCACGGGGCCGGCCCGTACGGGCGCCTGTGGCCGAACCCCGACCCGGGCACGGCGAGCTATCCGCCGGAGGGCGAGGTCGAGGCGCGGATCCCGGCCGCCGACCGCATCGCCGGCACCGGCCCGGCCGGCACGCTGATCTTCTGTGACACCAACGGCCTGCACCGCGGCGGCCTCGCCACCGGACATCCCCGGGTGCTCGCGAACTGGGCCTACGTGACGCCGGCCTCGATCTTCGCGCGCCGCTTCGAGGTCTCCGGATCCGTCGCCGGCCTCGACGAGGCCGCCGGGTACGCCCTTCGATGACCCCGGGCCGGCCGACGATCGTGCTGCTCCTGAGCAGCGGCTGGGGCGTGCGGACGTTCCTGCAGACGGACGTGCTGCCGGAGCTGCTCGAGAACGCCCGGATCGTCCTGTTCGCGGCCCCGGACCTGGTGCCGACGCTGCGCGAGCGGCTCGGCGGAGACGTGCCGGTCGAGCCTCTCCACCCGTTCGATCCGAACGCCGGCGCCTACGGTCGGGCCTACCGGCGGCGCAACCACCGCTTCCTGCGCCTGGGCTCGACCGCGACGCGGCGGATCAAGCAGGCCGAGCACCGCCGGACGCTCCGCGGCGTCAAGGGGCTGGCCTTCGACCTGCTGGAGCTGGACGCGCGGCTCTTCGCCCGCCGGGAGGGTCTGCCCGCCATGGAGAAGACCGAGCGCCGGCTCCTGCTGCGCGACTACCCGCACGCGGCGGAGTACGAGCGGCGGCTGCGCGCGCACGGCGCGGACCTGGTGGTCTCGACCCTGCCGCACGCGCACGAGGAGGCCCCGCCGGCGATCGTGGCGCGGCACCTGGGCATCCCGACCGCGGCCTGGATCAACTCGTGGGACAACCTGACGTCGAAGCCCGCCTACTTCACGGCCTACGACCATTACTTCGTGTGGAGCGGGCGCATGCGCGACGAGCTGCTGCGCCACTACCCGGAGGCCGCGCACGCGACCGTGGACGCGACCGGCGTGCCGCACTTCGACTGGTACGTCTCCGGCGACCTGCGCCTGGCGCGGGAGGAGCTGTTCGCGCTCTACGGCTTCGATCCGAAGCGGCCGATGGTGCTCTACGGCACGGCCACGCCGCACCTCGCGCCGGCGGAGCACCTGGTGGTGAAGCGGCTGGCCGAGGACCTCGCGAAGGCCGAGGTCCTGGGCTTCCCGCAGCTCCTGGTCCGCCTGCACCCCGGCGACGCCGGCCGCCGGTTCCGCGACTGGCGGCCGGGGCCTTCGGTGGCGCTCCAGGTGCCGGGCGAGCGCGGCCACGGTCAGCTCGGCGGCTACTGTCCCACGCACGAGGAGAACCGCGAGCTGGTCAGCTCCATCCTCCACGCCGGCGCGGTGATCAACCTGGCCTCGACCCTGACGCTCGACGCGGCGCTCTGCGACCGGCCGGTGGTGAACACCGCCTTCGACCTGGCGCCGGAGCGCTCCTTCCAGAAGGCCATCGCGCAGTACTACAGCCAGTACGACCACTACCGCACGGTGGTCGAATCCGGCGCGGTCCGGCTGGCGGGCTCGCCCGAGGAGCTGCTGGCGCACGTGACGGCCTACCTGAGCGACCCCGGCCTGGAGCGCGAGGGCCGGCGCCGGGTGGTCGACCTCTGGTGCGGCCCGGTGGACGGCGGCTCCGGCCGCCGCCTGGCCGCGGCGCTCCTGGGCCGCCTGCGGGAGGCCCGCGGATGACCGGACCGTTCCCCGACGTGCTCCACCTGGGCTGCGGCCGGAGCAAGTACCCGCTCGCGCCGGCCTTCGGCGTGGACGCCGTCGCCGGCCCTGCGGTGGATCTGGTCTGGGACCTGGACGAACACCCCTGGCCGCTGCCGGACGGCGTGTTCGGCAAGGTCTACCTGGTGAACGTGCTGGAGCACCTGGCGGACGTGGTGGGCACGATGGAGGAGATCCACCGCGTCTGCCGGCCGGGCGCCGAGGTGGTGATCCTGGCGCCCGCGGCGTCCAGCCATCACCTGTGGACCGACGTCACGCACCGCCGGGCCTTCCTTTCCCGTTCGTTCCAGTATTTCGACAGCCGGTTCGCGGACGAGCGCTTCTCCTACACCGGGGCCCGCTTCGAGGTTCTGGAGACGACCTACGAGCGCTACGAGGACTGGATCTGGGTCTTCCGGCCGAAGTGGTGGGAGCGCCTGCTACTGGGGTGGGTGAACCGCCACCTGGACCTCTACGAGCGACGGTTCCTGTACTGGTACCAGACGCGGAATCTCTATGTCCGCCTGCGGGCGGTGAAGGGCGCGTGACCACCGTCGTGTACTCGAACGTGACCGATCCGCGGCAGGGCGGCGGGCTGCCCTACGCGCTCGGCATCGCCGCGGCGCTGGCCGTGGAGGACGAGGTGCGCGTCCGCTTCCCGGCGGCGCTGCGGACCGACCTTGCGAAGCGGCTCTTCCCGGTGCCGCTCGACGGCCTGACGCTGGAGGCCGACCCGCGGCGGTCGTCGCTCGGCCGGGAGCTTTCCGACGTGCTGTCCGGTTTCGGGCACCGGCGGGTGGTGGTGCAGGCCACGGAGGTGCCGCGGTTGCGCGGCCTGCGCAATGCGCACCTGGTCTGCGAGTTCCCGTTCCAGACCCGGCTCGGGCCGGGGTCGCGCCTGCGGCTGGCGCTGTTCCGCTCGGTGGTGGCGAACTCGGCCTACACGGCGCGCTGGATCGAGCGCCGCTGGGGCCGGCCGGCGCGGGTGCTCCACCCGCCGGTCTTCCCGGTCCCGGCGCACGAGAAAAAGCCGTGGATCGTGGCCCTGGGCCGCTTCGCGGCCGGCAACCGGTCCAAGCGGCAGCTCGAGATGGTCGGCGTCTTCCGCGGGCTGGTCGAGCGCGGGCTCGACGACTGGGAGCTGCACCTGATCGGCACGGGCCAGGACCCGGAGACGGTGCGCCGCGTGGTGGACGCGGCCCGCGGGCTGCCGGTGGTGGTCCACCTGGACGCCTCGCGGCAGGAGCTGGAGGAGGTCTGCGGCGCGGCGTCGGTGTTCTGGCACTTCGCGGGCGCGCTGGAGAACCCCGAGACGGCGCCGGAGCGCATGGAGCACTTCGGCATCGCCACGGTCGAGGCGATGAGCGCCGGCGCCGTGCCGGTGGTGGTGGCCCGCGGCGGCCAGCCGGAGATCGTGACCGGGGGCTCGGGCCTGCTCTGGGAGACCTTCGAGGAGTGCGCCGACCAGACCTGGCGCCTGTGTCACGACGAGGCGCTGCGCGTCCGGCTGTGCGAGGCGGCCCGCCGCCGCGCCGCGGACTTCGCCTTTCCGGCCTTCGCCGCGAAGGCCCGGGAGGTGTTCGAGTGAAGGTGCTCTTCGTCTCCTGGCACTGCCGCAACGGCACGGCCGAGGGTCTCGCCTCGGCGCGGCTCGCGGAGGCGCTGGCCCGGCACGGCCACGAGGTGACGCTGCTCACCACGACGGAGCCCGGGCTGGAGGGGGTTTCGGTCCATCGCGTGGAGCCGGACCCGCCCGGCGCCTTCGACCGCCTCAGCCGGAGGATGGACCGCTGGGGCCGGGTCGGCGCGCTGCCGCACCTCCTGCGCGGCTGCACGGTGGAGGAGGCCGGCTGGGTCCGGGCGGTCGCCAGACGGGCGCCGGAGCTGGGGCCGTTCGACGTGATCCACAGCCGGCTCAACCCGGCCGTGAGCCACCTCGCGGCCATGGCGGTCCTCGACACGCTCGACCTGCCCTGGTGCGCCTACTTCAGCGATCCGTGGCCGCACCACCTCTACCCGGAGCCCTACCGCTTCACCGTCGGTCCGCTCTCCCGCCACCGGCAGGAGCGCGCGCTCGACGCCATGCTCCGCAGGGCCGGAAGCCTCGTCTTCCCCTCGGCCCGCCTGCGAGACTGGCTCCTGGCCGGCTCCCGCAAGCGCTACCGCCCGAAATCCCTCGTCGCCCCGCATCTCGCGGGGGAGGTGGCGCCCTCTCCCGCACATCGCCGAAACCGGGGGAGGGACGGGGAGGGGTCTTCCCTGCGCATCCGCCACGCCGGCTTCCTCATGAAGGAGCGCCGGGTCGAGCCGCTCTTCGCCGGCTTGGAGCGCTTCCTCTCCGCCCATCCGGACGCCCCGATCCGGGTCGAGTTCGCCGGCCGCTACGCCGGGCCCGCGCCAACCGTGCCGCCGTCCCTTGCCGGCGTCGTCTCCTTCGAGCCGTCGATGCCGCCCGACGCCGTGCCGGCCTGGATGGCGGAGGCCGACGTGGCGCTCCTCGTCGAGGCGAACCTGGAGGAGGGCGTCTTCTTCCCGTCCAAGCTGTCCGACTACCTGATCGGCGGCCGGCCGATCCTCGCGCTCAGTCCGAGCCGCGGCGTGGCCGCCGACTTCCTGGCCTCCGGCGGCGGCGTCCTGGCCGGACCGGAGGACCCGGCCGGCATCGCCGCCGCGCTGGGCCGGCTCTACGATCTCTGGCGCGCCGGCCGCCTGGCCGAGCTGGCGCCGAATCCGGAGCAGGCGGCGGCGGTGTCGCCGGCCTCGGTCGTCCCCCTCTACGAGCGGGCGTTCCTGGAGGCGGGCCGATGAAGGTCGTCCTGGTCGTGCCGGACGGGGTCGGCATCCGCAACTTCCTCTACACGAGGTTCCTGGACCTCCTCGCCGCCGAGGCCGAGGTGGTGGCGTGGCACGTCCTGCCGGAGCACGTGCTGGCGACCCAGGAAGGCCGGGCGGTGCGCTTCGAGCCGCTGCCCTACGTGCGCGAGGGCCTGGCCGCGCGCGTCTTCCGCCAGGCCAAGATCTACTCCCAGCTCCACTGGCGCTACGAGGAGGACGCGGCCGAGGTGATGCTCCGCTTCCGGAGGCCGTCCGGCGGAGCGCTCGCGCGGACGGTCGGGCACGCCGCGCACCTGCTCGGCCGGCTGGCTCCGACGCCGGAGGGCGCGGCCTGGCTCGACCGCAGCCACGCCTCGTCCGTTTCCGGCGGGGTGGGCAACGGCGACCTCGCGCCGTTCGAGGGGTTCCTGCGCCGCGAGAAGCCGGACGCGGTCTTCTGCACTCACCAGCGCGCCAGCCGGGCGGTGCCGGCGCTGCTCGCGGCGCGGCGGCTCGGCATCCCGACCGCCACCTTCATCTACTCGTGGGACAACCTGCCGAAGGGCCGGATGGCCGTCCATGCCGACCATTTCCTGGTGTGGAGCGACGCCATGAGATCCGAGCTGCTGCTCTACTATCCGGAGATCGATCCCGGACGCGTCCACGTGGTGGGCACGCCGCAGTTCGAGCCCCACCTGGACCCCCGCCTGGCCGTCCCGCGCGACGAGTTCCTGGGCGGGCTCGGCCTCGACCCGGCGCGGCCGGTGGTCTGCTTCTCCGGCGACGACGAGATGACGTCCCCCTTCGATCCGGCCTACCTGTCCGACCTGGCTTCCCTGTCGGACCCGCCGCAGATCCTCTTCCGCCGCGCGCCGACCGACGTGAGCGGGCGCTACTCCGAGGTGCTGGCCCGGTTCCCGGAGATCGCCGTCTGCGATCCGGCCTGGCGGGCGGGCGAGGGCGACTGGACCCAGGTCGCTCCGCTGCCGGAGGACCTCGGCCTCCTCGCCAATGTGGCCCGGCACTGCGACGCGGTCGTCAACCTGGGCTCGACCATGGGGCTCGACTTCGCGCTCTTCGACAAGCCGGCGGTCTACGTGGCCTACAACCCTCCCGGATGTGGAGATTGGGACGTGATGGACCTCTACCGCCTGCCGCACTTCCGGTGCGTGCACCGGCTCCAGCCGGTCCTCTGGGCGCGGAGCGCCGGGGACCTCGGCGGGCAGGTCCGCCGCGCGCTCTCGAACCCGGCAGAGAAGAGCGAGGCCCGCGGCCGGTGGCTGCGGGAGGTGGTGGCCTTCCCGCCGGACCGCGCGAGCGAGCGCTGCGCCGGAGCGGTGATGGAGATGGCCCGATGATCCTCGAACGGGCGCGGCGCTGGCTCTACCGCACGCGGGCCTTCCAGGAGGCGCGCCGGCAGCTGGGGATCGGGGCGCCGCCGGTCGAGCGCCCTCTGTTCCTGGTGGGCACCGTGCGGAGCGGCACGACCTACTTCGCGCGCTGCCTGGAGGACCACCCGCAGGTGACGAACGCCGGCTTCGAGCTGTCCCGGGAGTGGTACGAGCTGGCCGGCGTCGAGGTCGCCACTCCCGGCCTGCCCTGCGTCCACTGCCCGCCGGCCGGACCCGAGGCCGTGGCCGGCCGCATGGACGAGGTCCGCGACGCGTTCGCCCGGCTCCACGTGTCCAAGGGCGGCTCGAGCGGCACGCGCCTGTTCAACAAGAGCCCCCACCTGTGGAACAAGCTGCCGCTGGTGCGGGCGCTGTTTCCGGACGCCACCCTGCTCGTCACCAGCCGCGACCTGCGCAGCACCGTGGCGAGCACGAAGCGGCTCTGGGAGAAGATGGAGGAGGACTGGCGGATGAAGCACTACCTGCCGGAGGGCTCCGAGGCCTGCTGGAGCTGCTTCTCCTCCACGGAGGGGCTCGATCCGGCCCGGCTGTTCCCGGGCGGATCCGCGGCCGTGCTGGCGGACTACTGGCTGCGCGTCTATGAGACCATCGAGCGCGAGACCGGAGGTTTCGCGGCCGTGCTCCCGATCCGCCACGAGGACTTCGTGAACGACCCGCTCGCGACGCTGCGGTCGGTCGAGGCGGCCGCGGGGCTGCGGCCGGCGGAGTACCCGGGGATCGTCGAGGTGCAGAAGGACCGCAACCAGCGCTGGCGGAAGATCCTCGACGAGCGCGAGATCGAGGAGATGGAGCAGTTCGTGGACCTCCACCGGGAGAGGATCGGCCGGCTCCGCCTGACCGAGAATCGACTCTAAGACCATGTCCTTCGCCCGACTCCTGCGCCGGAAACCGAGCCGGCCCGACCCGAACGCGGCCATCACGCGGCTGTTCCGCAACCCGCCGCAGCTCCGGGCCCTCGCCCGCCTGCTCGCCGGCCGGGAGCGGCTGCGCATCCTGGTCCACGCCATGGCGGATGGCGCCGAGGCCGTGAGCCTGCTCGTCGCGCTCGACCCGGCCGCCTGGCCTGTCGATCTGGAGATCCACGGCCGCGAGCTGAGCGCGGGCTACGTGGAGGACGCGAAGACCTTTGCCTATTCGAAGCTCCACATGCCGCGCCGGCCGCCGTTGCCGTTCGGCGCCTATCTGAGCCGCCGCCTGCTGGGCGGCTGGGCGGTGCGGAGCCGTTGGCGGAGCGTCTTCCGCTACGCGGAAGGCGACGTGCTGAAGCCCGAGCCCGGCCTGCCGCGCCACGGTTTCGACCTCGTGGCCTGCCAGAACCTCCTCGTCAACCTGCCGGAGGAGGCGCGCGGGCCGGCGTTCGCGAACCTCGTCCACTGCCTCGCGTCCGGCGGCGTGCTGGCCGTGGGCGGCGGGCCGCTCGGCGAGATCCACCGCCTCGCCCGGGAGCACGGGCTCACGCCGGTGCTCGACGACGTCGAGGCGATCCACGAGGCCTGGGAGGTCCAGCGGGCGTTCTGGAGCAACCCGCGCCGGCCGTACTGGGCTCTGGAGCCGTTCGATCCCGGCCAGCCCGACGGACCGGAGCGCTACGTCACGCTGTTCCACAAGGAGGCCGGGTGAGTCTTCCGGTGAAGACTGTCCACGTGCTGCTCCCGGGCCTCTCCGCGCCGGCCTGGCGGTTCGGCGGCCGGCTCATCGCCGAGACGTTCGCAGCGCTCCTCGACCGGCACGTCCCGACGCGGGTCGTCACCTATCGCGACCGCGAGCCGGGGGTGCCGTTCCTGGACGATCTGCTCGCCGGCGCCGACCTCGATCCCGCCGACCTCTTCGTCGTCACCTGGGGCCCGCACGTCCAGGGCCTGCTCCAGATCCTCGCCGGCCGCCGCGTGGTCTACTACGCTCAGAGCACCGGCTGGGACCTGCGGCTGCCGGAGCGCGTCCCGGTGCTCTGCCTGAGCCGGCACATCCTGGCGTTCTGGATGCTCCACGCGCCGCACAACCCGCTCTTCCTCCTCGGTCCGGTGCTCAGTTCCGGGGACGAGGAGTGCCGGAACCTCGGGCTGGAGCGCGATATCGAGGTCCTCTTCCTGGAGCGCAAGTCCACGGCTTATCTCAAGGACGTGCTCGTGCCGGCTCTCCAGCCGCGCTGCAAGGTCCACGTGGTGCGGGATTTCCTTCCGCGCGGCGAGCTCATCCGGCTCTACAACCGGTCGAAGGTCTACCTGTACTCGTCGGCTCCGACGGCCTCGGGCTGGGTCGAGGGCTTCGGCTTCCAGCCGCTGGAGGCGCTGGTCTGCGGCTGCGCCGTGTTCAGCAACCTCCACGGCGGGCTGGCGGACTACCTGGACCCGGAGGTGAACGCCTTCAAGCTGGAGACCTGGTCGCTGGCGCACGACCTGGAGCGCATCGAGTCGATCGTCCGCGAGGGCTTTCATCCCAAAAAGGTGGAGGATCTGGCCCGGACCTACTCGGAGGAAGCCTTCCACGAGCGGGTCGGCCGCTTCCTGCCGGTGCTGGAGGCGTTCTTCTCCCGGCCGGAGCCGCCGGACATCGACAGCCTCACGCTGGCCGCGGCGCCGCCGCCGCCCGCCTCTCCCCTGTGGCGCCGGCTCGGGGGGCGCGCCGCCCGCGCGCTCGGCATCAGCGGGAAACGCCGATGAACATCGCGGTCTTCGGCTGGTACCACCACCGCAACGCCGGCGACGACCGCATCCAGCAGTGCCTGACCCGCTGGCTGGAGGGCCACACGCTGGCCTTCCTGCCTGCCGGCCGGCGGCCGCCCGTCCACCTGCTGCGCACGTACGACGCCGCCATCCTGGGCGGAGGCGGCCTGGTCCGGGACCGGGGCGGCATGTTCCGCGGCATGGCGCGCTGGGTGCGCGCCGCCGGCATCCCGGTGGCGCTCGCGGGCGTGAGCGTCGAAGGCATGACTCCGGATCTGCGCGCCGAGCTGCGGGCGTTCCTGGACGTCTGCTGCTTCGCCTGGTTCCGCGACCGCGGCTCCCTGGAGGAGATCGGCGGGCATCCGCGGGCCTTCGTGGCGCCGGACATCACCTGGCTCTATCCGTTCGAGCCGGCTCCGGCGGAAGGCGACGGCGTCGCCGTCACCTCCGCCGACCTGGCGCCTCCGGGTGTCCCCCTGCATCCCTGGCCGCTCTACTTCGAGAACGGCGGCGACGCCGCGGCCTTCCGGCCGGCCCCCGAGGAGTTCGACCTGGAGCCGGCCCGGCAGGCCGCCGCGGTCCTCACCCGCCGGTTCCACGGCCTGCTCTTCGCGATCCAGCTCGGCCGGCCGGCCCTGGTGGATTCGCAGGCGCCCAAGGTGCGGCGGTTCCTGGAGGAGAACGGCCTGGAGGGCTGGGCTCTCCGGGGGGATCCCGCTTCGGAGTGGCCGGCCTTCGTCGAGCGCTGGCCGGCGATGCGGGAGGAGGCTCTCCGGCTGCGCGGGCGTCTCCGGGACGAGGTCTGGACCACGACCGCGCCCGCCCGCGAACGGCTGCTCTCCGCCGCGTCCGCACTGCCGCAGCCGGGCCGAAGGATCGGCAACCGGCTGCGGGGGATGCTCGACCCGGGATCGTGGATCTGATCCGGGTGGGGTGCCCTCCGTGCTACCCTTCTTCCGGAGAGGTATGCCCTATGAGCCGTGTCCGCTGGCAGGATCATGTCGTTGTCGCCGATGACCTCCACCATGGGGAGGCATGCATCAAGGGGACCCGCATTCCACTTCGGATCCTGATCGGCAGCCTGGCCGACGGCATGACGGCGGCGGAGGTCCTCGAGGCCTATCCGCAGCTCTCGCCCGACGACGTTCTGGCGTCCCTGGCCTACGCCGCGGACGTTCTGAGCCAGGAGGTTCTGGCTCCCATGGCCCCCGGCAGTCTCGCGAATGCACATCAAGGTCGATGAGGATCTCCCCTCTGCCGTCGCCCGTACCCTGCGGCAGCAGGGTTATCCGTGCAGCACCGTGATCGAGCAGCGGATGGGAGGATGGAAGGACCCGGCCCTGTGGGAAGCCGTGCAGGCTCACGGTCAGTTCCTGGTCACCGCCGACAAGGGCTTCGGAGATGTTCGCCGGTTTCCTCCGGGCTCACACGGGGGCATCCTGCTCCTGCGGCCGTCGGAGGACGGCATCCGGCCCCTCCTGGATCTGCTGGAGCAGGTGCTCGCGAACATCCGAAGCCTGGAGGATCTCGCCGGGCTGCTCACGGTCGCCTCTCCCCAGGGTCTGAGGATCCGGCGCCACTCCAGGTAGGAGATTCCTTCCGGCTGCGCTCGTGGCTCTGAATCTCTATACAGACACCAGTAAAAGATGTACAAAAACGGGCCAGGGAACCGCGGGGCGATCGTTTGTTTGTACAGTGCCGCCGCGCCACTGTATAAACCCGCTCTGGCCCGGGCGCTGGCGAGCCAGCCCTGTACAAAAAAACGGCAGGGCTGTATAGAGGAAGGACGGGGATATACAGTGGCGAGACGGCACTGTACAAAAATGTGCCGCCAGCAAGCCGGGGAGCGGGATTTTGTACAGTGGCGAGAGGAGTTTGTACATCCAAAAGCCGCCCATCCCTCCGGACAGCGGACGCCACCTTGCTATCATGCGGCTGCGTGCACGTAGGCTTCCTCTCCAATGAATACCCGCCGCTCCCGTCCGGGGGCATCGGCACCAGCGTGCGCAACCTCGCCCGCGCGCTGGTCGCGGCCGGCCACCGGGTGACCGTGGTGGGCTGGGGCCACGAGGCGAGGTTCGAGGACGGCGGCGTCCGGGTGCGCTTCCTGGGCCATACGCCGCTGCGCAGCCTGGGCTGGCTCCTGCACCGGTCCGCCGCGCGTCGCGAGCTGCTGCGGCTGATCGACGAGGAGGGGCTCGACGTGGTGGAGGCGCCGGACTGGTGCGGCCCGTCCGCCGGGCTCCGACTGCCGTGCCCGATCGGCGTGCGCTGCCACGGCAGCGCCACCTACTTCGCGGACATCCTGGGCGACCCCATCCGCCCGCGGGTCACGCTCGCGGAGCGCATGGCGCTCGAAGGGGCCGACGGCCTCGCGTCGGTGAGCCGCTTCACAGCCGAGCGCACGCGCGAGCTGTTCGGCCTCGCGGACCGCTTCCGCGTGATTCCGAACGGTGTGGACCTCTCCCGGTTCCGGCCGGGGCAGCCGGAGGACGTCGAGACCGGCACGGTGCTCTACCTCGGCACGATCATCCGCAAGAAGGGCGTGCTGGACCTGGGGCCGGCGTTCTCGAAGGTCGTCCGCCGCGAGCCGCGGGCGCGCCTGGCCGTGGCCGGCCGCGACTCCGCCGACCCGCGGACCGGCTCGCCGTCCACCTGGCGCCTGCTGGAGGCGTCCCTCTCCACGCCGGCCCGGGCGCGCACCGACCTGCTCGGCGAGGTGCCCTACGAACAGGTCCAGGAGCGCATCCGCCGCGCCGCGGTCTGCGTGTTCCCGTCCTACGCCGAGGCCCAGCCGCTCGCCTGGCTGGAAGCCATGGCCTGCGGCCGGCCGCTCGTCGGCTACGACCAGGGCTGGGCGCGCGAGCTGGTGCGGCCGGGCGTGGACGGCATCCTGGTGCCGGAGGGCGACACCGCCGCGCTGGCCGACGCCGTCCTCGCCCTCCTGGCCGATCCGGAACGGGCCGCGGCCCTGGGCGCCTCGGCGCGGCGGCGGGTCGAGGCCGAGTTCGACGCCGGGATCGCGGCCGAGCGCTCGCTCGCCTGGTATCGCAGCCTTCGCCAGGGGTGAGGGCGGCCGTGAGACTCTCCCTGATCGTCTGCACCTGGCGCCGGCCCGCGGCCGTGCGCCGCCTCCTGGAGTCCCTCCGCTCGCAGACCCGCCCGCCGGACGAGGTGCTGGTCGTGGACGCCTCGCCACCCGCCGAAACCGGGACCGAGGCCGCGGTCGCGGAGGTCCGCCTTCCCGGTCTCGCCTACCACCGCGTGCCGCCGGAGGAGCGCGGCCTCACCCGCCAGCGCAACTGGGGGATCGCCCGCGCTCAAGGCGAGGTGATCGCCTTCCTCGACGACGACACCGTGCCCGAGCCGGGCTATTTTGCCGAGGTGCTCGCTGCCTTCGAGCGCCATCCGGACGCCGCGGGGGTCGGCGGCTACATCGCCAACGAGGTGGACTGGCGAGAGGAGAGGACCGGTGGCCTGGGGGTCTATCGCAGCGGGGCCTGGGAGCGGCGGGAGGACTACCGCTGGCGCCTGCGCCGGCTGCTCGGGCTGGAGAGCCCGTCCCCGGCCGGCTGGATGCCGCCCTCCGGCCACCCCCGCGCCACCGGCTTCGTGCCGCCGGACGGCGAGGACCACCGGGTCGAGTTCTTCATGGGCGGCGCCGCGGCCTGGACGCGCGGCCTCCTCGAACGGGTGCGCTTCTCGCCCTGGTTCGCGGGCTACGGCCTCTACGAGGACCTCGACTTCTGCCTGCGCGCCGGCCGGGTGGGGAGCCTCTGGCTCTGCACCCGCGCCCGGCTCGCCCATCTCCACGACGCGCCGGGCCGGCCGAACCGCTTCCGCTACGGCGAGATGGTGGTGCGCAACGGCTGGCGGGTCTGGCGCCTGCGCTGGCCCGGCCCGGCGTGGCCCGACCGCGGCCGGTGGTGGGCCACGACCGGCCTCCTCGCCCTCTGCCGCCTGGGCGACGCCGCGCGCGGGCCGGAGCGCGGAGCCGCGCTCACCGAGGCGCTCGGCCGGCTCTGGGGCATGGCCCGCACGCTCGCGGCTCCGCCCCGGGAGGAGAGGCCGTGACCCTGCTCCTGCTGCGGGTCGAGGCCGACCGCGCCGTGTCCGTCAATACGCACGGCGCCGAGGAGGCGCCCGTCCACGGGAACGCGGCCCGCGAGCTGGCCCGCCTGGCCGACCTCGCGCCGTCCGGCCACGTGGCCTGGCTCGACCGCCGGTTCGAAGCCGGCCTCGCCCCGCCCGGCGCCTGGCCGGCCCTGCTGCGGCACGACCTGGAGGTGCTCCACGCGGGCGGCGGCGGCCGCATGGCCCGGTCGCTCGGGCTGGTGGACTTCGACTCCCCCTGGCTGCTCGACGGCACGCCGGGCCGCCGCTTCGACTCCTGGCTGATCTCCCCGGCGGCGGGGATCGCCCGCGGCGCCGCGCTCCGGGCGGTCGGAATCGAGCCCGACGGCTGGGGTTTCGGCGCGGCCCTGTTCGACCTCGGGCGCCGCGGCGTCACCCTGGGCCTCGTCCCGGTGGCCGAGCCCCGGCTGCTCGAAGGCGGCCCGGTCGAGCTGCCGGAGCTCCGGGCCGCCGAGATCGCCCGCCTGGTCCGCCGCGGATACGGCCGGAAGTGGCTGGCCTTCTGGGCGCTGGCCCGCCGCCGTCCCGCTCTTCGGGGGTGGCTCGCGCCCGGCGCCGACGATCCCGACCGGGCCGCGCTCGACGACCTCCGCCCGGCCCTCCCGCCCCTCCCGGCGGTGGCGGGCGCCGGCGTGGACGTCCTGATCCCCACCCTCGGCCGGCCCGAGCACCTGCGCGCGCTCCTCGGAGACCTCGCGGGCCAGACGCTCCGGCCGCGCCGGGTGATCGTGGCGGGGCAGGATCTCGAGGACCCGGACGGGAGCTTCCCGTTCGACCTGCGCCTCCTGCGCCTGCCCCGCTCCGGCGCCTGCCTCGGGCGCAACGCCGGTCTGCGCGAGGTGGAGTCGGAGTGGGTGCTCCTCCTCGACGACGACGTCCGCCTCCGTCCCCGCCTGATCGAGCGCCTGGTCTCCGTGGCGCGGGGCTACGGCGCCGGCGCGGTCAACGCCCGGGTCTACCTGCCCGGCCAGGAACCCGCCGGACAGCCCGAGGCGGTCCGCCTGTGGCCGTCGTTCTCCAGCGGCGCGGCCCTGGTGTCGGCGCGCGCCCTGCGGGAGACCGGCGGCTTCGACGAGCGCATGGAGGGCGGCTACGGCGAGGACTACGAGCTGGGCGTCCGCCTCCGGCTCCTCGGCGCCACGGTGCTCTACGATCCGGCCGAGCCGATCCTCCACCTCAAGGCGCCGGCGGGCGGCTTCCGCGCCCCGCTGCCGCTGCCGTGGGACGGAGACGACCCGCAGCCGCGGCCGTCGCCGTTCATCCTCTACGCGCGGCGGAAGCTCCTGACGCCCGAGATGCGCGAGGGCTACCGCCTGTTCTACAAGCTGTCGCGGCTCGGCGGCGCGCCGCTCCTTCGCCGGCCGGCCGAGCTGCGCCGGATCGCGCGCCAGTGGGAGCGCGCGGAGCGCTGGGCGGCCCGGCTCGGGGAGGGCCCGTGACCGGTCCGCGCCTGGTCGTGGTGGCCTACGCCGTGGCTCCCGGCCCCGGCGGCCCGGAGAGCCACGTCAACCTGGAGCTCCTGCGGGCGCTCGCGGACCACTGGCCGGGCGGCGTCACCGTGATCTCCGGCGGCGCGCCGCCGGTCCTGCGCGACGGCACTCCGCTCTCGTCCCTGCCCGGCTGGCGGATCCATGCCCTCGGCGAGAGCGGCACCCGGCTCGGAGCGTTCGCGGTCCGCAGCCTTCGCCGCGGCAACCTCGCCGCGCGGGCGGTCGAGAAGGCGATCCACCTTCGCACGGGCCAGGGGATCAAGATGGCCTCCTGGCAGTCCGCCGCCTCGCGCGTGCTCGACCGGGAGCTGGACCTCGATCCGGACGCGGTGGTCTGGTCGCGGTCCCTGCCGTTCGCCTCGATCGCCGCGGTGGCTGCGGTGGACGCCGTCCGGCGGCGGCGCCGGTTCCGGTGGATCGCGAACGTCAACGATCCCATGCCCGCCTCGGTCTGGCCGGGGCTCTACGCCTCGGACCCGGTCACCGACCGCAGGACCCGCGAGCGCTTCGAGGCGGCGCTGCCGCGGATCGACGCCCTGACCTTCCCGTCGGCCGCGCTGCGGGACCTGGAGGCCGCGGCGATCCCCGGCCTGGCGCGCATCCCTTCGGAGATCCT
>JBEQUE010000118.1:0-19249 GCA_040349255.1 Acidobacteriota bacterium
GGGCCGGCAGCCGCCTCTTCCTCCGCACCGTGCGGACGCGCGACCGGCTCGAACGCTGGCAGCGGAGGCGCCTGCGCCGGGTCCTGGACCGCGCCCGGAGGGTCTTCCCGTTCTACCGGGGAGTTCCGGACGGTGGGCTCGACGAATTCCCGGTGCTCGACAAGACGGCCTGGCTGGCGGCGTTCCGGGAGCTCAACGCGCTCGGCCTCGGGCTCGACGAGTGCCGGCGGATCGCCGTCGAGACGGAGAGCCGCCGCGACTTCTCGCGCCTCGAAGGGGACCTCGCCGTAGGCCTTTCGAGCGGGACCTCGGGGCGCCAGGGGGTCTTCCTGGTTTCGCCGCGGGAGCGGGCGAGGTGGGCCGGCGTCCTCCTGGCCAAGGCGCTTCCCGGACGTCTCGTGGGAAGGACCGAGCGGATCGCCCTCTTCCTGCGCGCCGGCAGCCCGCTCTACTCCACGCTCTCGAGCGGCCGCATCCGGTTCCGCTACTTCGACCTGCGCCGCCCGCTGGCCGAGCTCGCGCCGGAGGTCGAGGCGTTCGCTCCCACGGTGCTCGCGGCGCCGCCGCAGGTCCTCGGCCTGCTGGCCGCGGCGCTCGAAGAGCGGCGGCTGCGCCTGGCGCCGGACCGCGTCTACTCGGTCGCGGAGGTGCTGGACCCCCACGACGAGGCCCGCATCCGCGCCGCGTTCTCCCGGCCGGTGCACCAGATCTACCAGGCGGCCGAAGGCTTCCTGGGGATCACCTGCGAGGCCGGCCGCATCCACCTCAACGAGGACCTGCTTGTGGTCGAGAAGGAGTACGTCGACCGCGCCACCGGCCGCTTCGTGCCGGTGATCACCGACCTCCACCGCCGCACCCAGGCGGTCCTCCGCTTCCGCCTGGGCGACGTGCTAGTCGAGTCGCCCGCGCCCTGTCCGTGCGGCTCCCCGTTCCTCGCCATCGACCGGATCGAGGGGCGGCTCGACGACGTCCTCGCCCTGCCTTCAGCCAGAGGCCTGGCCCCGCTCTTCGCCGACTACGTCACGCGCGCCGTGCTCGGCGCCTCGCCCGCGATCGCCGATTTCCGCTGCGTCCAGGACGGGCCCGGCTCACTCGTCCTCGCGCTCGACGTCGCCGCGGGGGCCGACGCTGGGGCCGCGTTCGCCGCGGCCTCCGCCGCCCTGGCGCGGCTCTGCGGCGAGTTGGGACTGGTTCCTCCCGCGGTCCGCCTGGGAGCGTGGCCGGACGAGAACGACGCCGCGGTCAAGCTGCGCCGGGTTCGCCGGACGTTCCCGCTGGAGCCGGCCGATCTCCTGCCGCCAGGCGGCGGATGACCTCGGCGCAGGCGCTCCCGGGATCGTAGCGCCCGAGCGCCGCGGACATCGCGGCAAGCGGCGCGGGATCGAAACCGTGCAGCAGACGATCGAGCGCCTGGGCGGCGGCCGGCGCCCCGGGGTCCCGAACCGTCAATCCAAGACCGCGGTGGACGATGCGGGCGGCGAAGTCGAACTGGTCGTAGTCCCGCGGCCAGACCAGGGACGGGCGCGCGGCCCGGATGCAACTGTAGGTGATGCCGGCGCCGCCGTGGTGGAGCACGGCCGCGAAGCGGTCGAGGTGCCGGTCGTAGCTCACGTAGGGGTAGACCGACACGTTGCCCTCCGTCCACGCCGGGGTCCGGGAGGCCGACGCCAGGTCGCCCAGCGAGATCACGAAGCCGTGATCGGGGAAGGAGCGGGCCAGCCGGCCGACCCGATCGACGAGGTCCCGCTTGGCCCAGGTCAGATGGGTCCCGAGCGTGACCAGGACCAGCCTTTCCGCGTCCGGCAGGTCGAGCGGCAGCTCCTCCGGTTCGGGGCTTCCGGTCACTGGTCCGATCATCCGGAACGCGGCCGGCCAGTCGCGGTCGAGCTCCAGCTCGGCCATTCCCAGCCCGAGGATCGCCGTTGCCGAGTAGGCCGCCTCGCTGCCGTCCTCGCGGTAGACCGTGGTGCCGAGGCGCCGGAACGACCCGGCGAACGCGATCCCGAGCGATCTCTTCACCGCCCGGGTCATCGCCCTGCCGGCCACGTCCCGGAGCCGGTGGCCGAAATGCCGCGGCGGGCCCCAGCCGCCCACGTACGACGGCGTGCCGCGGCGCGTCTCCAGGGCGAACGGCGTGGGGATGGTGGTGATCCAGGGGATGCCCAGGCAGTCGCAGATCAGCCCGGCGATCGGCGCGCAGAAGTCGGCGATCACCAGGTCCGGCCGGCGGCGGGCGAACGAGGCCTCGATCTCGGGGCGAATCGCCTCCAGGAGCGCCAGGTTGTCGCGCAACTGGCGCCCCAGCCGCAGCGGATTGCCGCGCACCGGGTACGGCGTGTCGGCGATCCTCTCCATGGCGCCCGGATCGGCCCCGGACACCGGATCGACCGCGAAGCCGCAGCTCTCGACGAGCGCCGCCTTGCGCGGGCCGGTGATGTAGGTCAGCTCGTGCCCCTCGGCGGCGAGGCGCCGGCCGATCGCGATCAGCGGGTTCAGGTGGCCGGCGAAGGGGGGCGCGATCAGGATGAGGCGCATCTCAGGTCCGGGCCAGGGCGCTCGCCGCCTGCAGGATGGCCCGGCGGGCCTCGGGGTGCCGGGTGTATCCGAGATGGTCCACCGGAGGGCGCGCGTCGGCGCCGGTCCGGCTGACGAGCCGGCTGATCCAGTCGCGGGAGCCCTGGACCACGAAAAGACTGAGGCCGGGACGGTCCCGGAAGGCTGAGGCGGGCGCCAGGCAGACCGGCCCCACGGCCACCAGGCCGATGTGCAGGCCCGGCCGCGGTGCGAGCCTGGGCAGGGCCGCGGCGAAGAGCTGGAGACCGCAGCTCCCGCAGAGCAGGAGGAGCCGGCGCGACGCCGCGTCCAGCAGCGGCTGCAGGTGGCGGGCGGCCTCGGCGGCGAACGCCGGGCGGGCCAGCGCCGCGGCGAACTGCGCGAAGTTCCGCAGCGAGGCGGAGACCAGCGGCTCCGGCGCGTAGGGGACCGCCAGGGCTCGCCGGTTGTAGGGGAAGCCGGCGCGCACGACCTCGTAGCCCAGGCCGGCCACCTCGTCGAGCACGGCGAGTTGCGGCGGGCTCAACTGCGAATGCCGGTAGGAGCTCTGCCCGGTCAGCCAGGCGGTGACGTTGTCCGCCAGGCCCGCCGACGCCAGATGGTCGCCGGTCGAATAGCCGCGCAGCACGGCCAGGCAGCCCTTCACGAGGACCGCACCCTGCCGTCCTCGACCCGGATCGACCGGCTGCGCCAGCGGATGGACCCGGGGCGGACCAGGGCGGAGGCGGCATGAAACGGCTGCAGGAGGTCGGCGAGCACCTCCAGGAGGATCCCGGACGCCGTCTCCCGCCTGCCGATCGCGCGGCGCCGGAACGCGGCCATCAGCGCCGCCTTGGCGACCAGGCCGGCGAGCGTGGCAACGACCGCTCCGGGCCCGACGAACGCGGCGAGGACGACCAGGAGCAGCGGCATCAGGGCCGGCAGCACCACGAGGACGATCATCGGCAGGTCGAGCGCGTCGCGGAAGAGATGGTTGGCGAAGACCATCCAGCGGCGCAGGATGCGGGCGTAGTCGGCGGCACCGCGGACGGTGGTGGAGATCGGGTGGACCACCGGGGTCTGGACGATCCGCAGCCCGGCCCGCCGGTAGAGCCGGGCCATCTCGTAGTCGTCGCAGAGCCGGTCCTCGATGGCGGCGAAACCGCCGAGGCGCTCCAGCGTCTCCCGGCGCGTCAGGTAGAACATGCCGTTGATCGTCACCGGCGCGCGGAAGGCGAGGATCGGCAGGTAGGTCAGGAGCGCGTTCGAGTTGACGAACGCGGCGACCAGACGTGAGGCGAACGAGCCCTCCGGGCGGTAATACGGGAGGCCGGTCGCGAGCTCGCCGCGGTCCAGGGCGAGCGCGGCCGTCGCGAGCGCGCCGGGCGGCAGGACCGTGTCGTCGTCGAGGACCGCGACCAGGTCCCCGGACGCCCGGGGCAGGCCGAGGGCCAGCTTGAACACCTTGGGGTTGCGCCCCGGGGGCGGCGGCGGCGCGAGGAGGACCTCGGCCCGCCCTGCGGCCAACCGGTCCGCCAGCTCGCGCCCGGCCGGGTCGTCCTCGTCGACCAGCCAGAGGAAGCGCGCCCGCGGGTGGTGGCGCAGGTTCTCCTCCAGGTTCCGCCCGAGCGTCGGATCGCCGCTCAGGATCGCCTGCATCACCGTGACCCGGCCCTCGTCGAACCCGTCCACGGAAGGCCGTTCTTCCCGGGCGAGGAAGCGCAGGGCGAGGCCGGCGCGGAGCGCGGTCAGCAGGGCATAGACGAGCCCGACGAGGACAAGAGTGGAAATCAGCTTGTCTTCCCCCAGGCCGCCGCCAGGCGCTCGACTCCCTCGGCCAGGGAGACGGGCGGCGGTCCCAGCAGGTCGAGGCAGCGCCGCACGTCGAACGTCTTCGACCAGGCGAAGACGCTCACGCCGAAGCGAGTGATCGGGGGCTCGCGGTAGTTGAGGAAGGCGGCCGAGACCCGTTCCGAGAGGCCGGCCATGGCCATCGCGAGCCCGAGCGGCACCTGGCGGCGGGGCGCCGGGTACCCCAGTCTCTGGAGCACCCCGAGCAGGAACGCCTGGAGGTCGACCGGCTCGGCGTTGGTGAGGTTGAGCGTCGCGGCCACGCCGCGCTCCACCACGGCGGCGATGTAGTGGCTCAGGTTCTCGACGTAGAGCAGGTCGCCCATCACGGGCCGGCCGTCCGGCCGCCGGATGAGCGGCAGCCGGCCGGCGCGGGCGGCGCGCAGGATGCGCGGGAAGAGCACCCGGTCGCCCGGGCCGAACACGGCGCGCGGCCGCAGGATGGCGAGCGGGCCGTCGTAGGTCTCGGCCACGCGCTCGCCGATCCGCTTGGTGCGGGAGTAGACGTTGATCTGCTCGCGGTCCTCCGGGATCGGGGAATCCTCGTCGAGTCCGATCTGGTCCTCGTCGCGGTAGTACACGCTGGTCGAGGAGATGTAGACCAGGTGGGGCCGGCCATGGGATCGACACCACTCGACCACGTGGCGCGTGCCGTCCACGTTCGCGCGCTGGAACGCCGCGGGAGCCGCCCAGGGAGCCGCGAGCGCGGCGCAGTGCACGACCGCGTCGACCGTCCCGTCCCAGTCGAGCGGCTCGCCGAGGTCGCGGCACAGATATTCACCGACGGCGCCGACCGGGCCGGTCGGCTGCGGCGACCGTCCGAGGCCCACAACGGAATGCCCGCGCCGCGCGAGGAGCGCGGCGAGGTCGCCGCCGACGAACCCGTTGCTGCCTGTCACCAGGATTCTCATCTCTCCGGGAGTCTATCCCCGGTCCGGCCGTCCGGGTCTGGCGGGCTTCTTGCTACCTGAGACCTCCATGCGCCGGACGCTCACCGTCATCATCGCCCTGCTGCTGTTCGGCGGCTGCGTTTCCAGGGAAGCCGAGGACCAGAACAGCCAGACGGTCGCCGCCTCGCCGGCGAGCCCGGCTCCGATGCCCTCTCCCGCGCCGCCGGTGGTATCCGCAACGCCTGCGACGCCCATCCCGGGCCAGAGCGGTCCGTCGCCCGACCTGCCGCAGGACCGTCCTCTCCGGGCGGCCGTCCTGGTCGTGGACGGCGTCTACAACACCGAGCTTGCGGCGCCGTTCGACGTCCTCCGGCACACGCAGCTCCAGACCCGGCCGGGCATGGAGGTCTTCACGGTCTCCCCGGACGGCAAGCCGGTCACCACGTTCGAGGGCCTCAAGCTGACCCCGGACCACGCGTTCGCCGACGCGCCGGCCGCCGACATCCTGATCGTGCCGAGCGCCCGCGGGAGCCTGGACACGGACCTGCAGAACCCGGCGCTGATCGACTGGGTGCGGACGACCGGCAGCCAGGCCCGGGCGGTTCTCGCGCTCCGCGACGGCGCGTTCGTACTGGCGAAGGCCGGCCTGCTCCAGGGCATTCCGGCGACCACCTTCCCGGACGACTACGGCCGCTTCGCCCAGCAGTTCCCCGACGTGGACCTGCGCATCAACGTCAGCTTCGTGGACGCCGGCAGGGTGATCACCTCGCAGGGCGGGATGCGGAGCTACGAGGCGACCCTGCACCTGGTGGACCGCCTCTACGGCCGACAGGTGGCGGAGGGGATCGGCAAGGGCCTCCTCGTCCCCTGGCCACCCGACCCGGACACGATGACGGCGCGGATCATCGAGCCCGCCGCCCCGACGCCCACGCCCGGACCGTCGTAATCCCCCCTTCGCACCCAAAGCAGGGGCCGAGGGACCTGCCCGCCCGGCAGATCCATGCCTCCTGTGCATCGATTGTCAAAGATCACGGCGCTCTATTCTTTTTCAGAGCGCCCCAGAAATCATCAGCGAAGATCGTCCGACTGTCAAGCCCCAAAAAAGTCCAGAATCTGGACTTTTTACCCTCTTGACTTCTGATCCTCGCCATTTAACGTAGATACCGTCGAGCGAGTGGCTGACGCGCACGGGTTTGCCGCCGCCGATCCTGTCCGTGCGGCGGCGGCACGAGGTCGTGCGGCCGGCGCTCGGGGTCGAGCGGCGGCGGCTCGGGTGTGCGCAGCCGCGGCAAGAGGGTTTGCCGCGGCTGCTCCATCCTTGCGGGCCGTGCGCGGGATCGTGCGGCGGCGGGAGAGCCATCTGCCTCTGGTGCTCCTGGTGGCCAGGCTTCTCGGCACGGTCTGGCGGGCTTCGCCTCTGCCTGGGGCGGTCGCAGGGGAGACTTCCGGCCGAGCCGGGATGACGATCCGGGAGTCCGAGCAGACTTCCGGTCGACTCCTGAAGGCTTCCTGCCGCGCCGGGGAGTCTCCCCGCCATGCCAAGGAGGCAACCTGCGGAGCCGGGAAGTCTACCCGGCGCGCCGAGGAGGCAACCTGCGGAGCCGAGGAGTCTGGCTGCGGAGCCGAGGAGTCTCCCCGCCGCCGCCCGGGAACTTCCCGGCGGCAGGAGGAGTCCAATCACCACGGGAGGAACCCTCATGACGAAGACCCGAATCCTCTTCGCGCTCCTGCTTACCTTGGTCGCCCCCACCCTGATCCACGCCCAGCCGGCCTCTCCCGAGGCGGAGATGGTCGGCACCTGGCGGCTGTCCCCTCAGCAGCAGGGCGACGCAGCGGCGCCCGGGCCGGGCATCAAGCTCCAGATCCGGCTCGAGGCCGGCAAGCTCACCGGCACCGCCATCCTGCCGATCCAGGGCGGCGAGAAGCGCTGGCCGATCGTCGAGGCCTCGTTCGACGGCAAGACCTTCTCGTTCACGGTCGACAACGGGGAGAGCCTGCTCTCCGGCAAGATGGAGCGCAAGGACGGAGGGTTCGAAGGCAGCTGGGTCGGCGGCGAGGAGGGCGGACGCCTCACCATGACGCGCGCCGACAGTTGAGCTTCCCCTACAGGAGGTCGGCCTCGTCGGCCAGCCGCAGGCCGGCGGCGAGGCCGTCCAGCTCCCCGGGCTCGAAGCGGCTGAGCTCGACGGCGTGCCAGAAGCTGCCTCCGGGGGCTCCCCCGAGCTTGTAGCGGCCGGCGGGCGTGAAGGCCACCCAACCCTCCGGCAGAAGGCCGAGCGTCGCGGCGAGACGGCGCTGCTCCACGTCCCAGAGACGGACCGTGTTGTCCGCCGCGCCGCTCGCGAGGAGCTTCCCGTCCGGGCTGAAGGCGACGGAGAGGACCGGGTGCGCGTGGCCCTCGAAGCAGTGCGACTCCAAGCCGAGCGTCAGGTCCCAGAGGCGCACGGTGCCGTCCTGGGAGGCGCTCGCGAGCAGCCGGCCGTCCGGCCGCACCGCGACGTCCCAGACGCCGTCCTGGTGCCGGTCGAAACGGTAGATCCGCTCGCCGCTCTCCAGGTCCCAGACCTGGACGCTCCGGTCGGCCGAGCCGGCGGCCAAGCTCCGGCCATTGGGCAGGAAGGCCAGCGACAGCAGGTTGCTCTCGTGGCCCTGGAGACGCCCCCTCTCCACGCCGGTCGCCGGGTCCCAGAGGCGCAGCACGCGGTCGGAGCTGGCGGCGGCGAGCAGACTGCCGTCCGGGCTGAAGGCCACGGCCCGCACGCCGCTGCCATAGCCGCCCAGGATGCGCAGGCGCCGGCCGGTCGACCGGCTCCAGAGCTGCACCGTCCGGTCGCGCGAGCCCGAGGCCAGCGTGTCGCCGTCGGGATGGAAGGCGACCGCGAGCACCTCGCCCTCGTGCCCCTCCAGACGGTAGCGCAGCCAGGGGTCGACCGTGTCCCAGAGATGGACCGTGCCGTCGGACGACGCCGCGGCGAGCGCCGTGCCGTCCGGGCTCGCGGCAATCCGCCAGATCTTCTCCCGCGACTCGCCGAGCCGGTGGAGCTGGCGGCCGCTGCGCGCGTCCCAGAGGCGGAGGCTGCCGTCGTGGGAGCCGGCGGCCAGGCGGCCGGAACCCCTCCCACCCAGAAACGCGATCCCCGCCACCGCCTGGACCGGCTTCGGCGTGCGTCGCACCTCCCGGCCGGTGACGGCGTCCCAGAGCCGTAGGGTGCGGTCGGCCGAGGCGCTCGCCAGGGCCCCGCCAGCGAAGACAACGCCGTTCACGCCCGCCGTGTGCCCGAGCAGACGGTGCCTCACCTTGCCCGTGCCCACGTCCCAGAGGCGCACCACGCGATCCTCCGAGGCGCTCGCCAGCAGGTCGCCGCCCGGGCCGAAGGCGAGCCCGGTCACCGCGGCCGGATGCTCCAGCCGGTGCAGCTCGCGCCCGCTGCGGACGTCCCAGACCCGCACCGTGCCGTCCTCGGAGCCGGCGGTCGCGAGCAGGCTGCCGTCGGCGCTGAAGCCCACGCTCCGCACCGAATCGCGATGCCCTTCGAGCGCCAGGACCTCCCCGCCGCCCTGCGCATCCCAGATCCGCGCAGCGTTGTCCGCGGACCCGGCGGCCAGCGACCAACGGTTGTCGAAGGCGACGCTCAGGACCCAGCCGCCGGCCGCGAAGCGTTGCGTCTCCCGCCCGCCGGCGAGGTCCCAGACCCGCGCCGTCCGGTCGTAGCCGCCGCTCGCCAGGTGCCCACCCTGGGCCTGGAAGCTCAGGCTCGACACCCAGCTCTGGTGGCCGAGAAGGCGCTCCTTCTCCCGCCCGGAAGCCAAGTTCCAGAGGCGGATCGTGCGGTCCTTCCCGCCGCTCGCCAGGAGGCCGCCGGGACCGAAGGCGAGCGCCAGGACCTCGCCCTCGTGGCCGACCAGCCGCCGGATCTCGCGCAGGCCGCTGCCGTCCCAGATCCGGACGAGCGAACCCTCGGCCGTGGCGAGGAGCTGCTCGTCCGCGCTCCAGGCGACCGCGGTCTGCGGCTGGCAGGAGGCGACCCAGGCCTCGATCTCCGCGGGCAGCGCGAGGACCGCTCCGGAGAGGTCGGCGCAGTCGACCAGCCCGGTGTCCAGCCGGGCGCCGACGAGGCGCGCCCGCCGCAGCCGCGCGCCTTCGAGGAGGGCGCCGCGCAGGTCGGCGCCGTAGAGCCGGGCCCCGGAGAGGTCGGCGCCGCGCAGGTCGGCGCCGGTCAGGCCGGCGCGGGTGAGGTCGGCACCGGCGAGGCGGGCCTTCGTCATCCGCGCGCCGACCAGGCGCGCACCCGCGAGCCGTGCGTCCCGCAGGTCGGCGCCGGTCAGGTCGGCGCCGGTCAGGTCCCGGCCGGTCAGGTCCTCGCCGCGCAGGTCGCGGTCGGCGAGCTGCGCCGGCTCCTTCGGCTCCTCGCCGAGCTGGCGCAGCACCAGGAGGGCGTTGCTCTTGACCGCGTCGCCGCCATGGCCGGCGAGAGCGGCGCGGGCCCAGGCCGAGGCCGCCTCGCGGCCGGCCAGGTCCACGAAGAAGCGCGCCAGAAGCGGCGTCGCGCGCCGGACGGAGAGGGCCTCGGGCGCGCTCTCGAACGCGAGGTCTCCGGCCGCGCGGTTCGCCACCAGCCATTCGAGCAGCGACGGATGGACGAAGGAGAACGCGTCGTCCTCGCCGCGCACCAGGAGGGTGCCGGAGCCGACCTGGAAGGCGGCCGTCTCGGAATCGACCGGGGCGCGGCGCAGGCCGGCCACGGAACGGCTCACCTCGTCGGTCAGGTCGGCCAGGTCGAGCGCGCTCTCCTCGGCCCGCCAGAGGCGGAGCGCGATGCGGGTCAGGGCCTCCAGCCGCTCGCTGTAGGTCAGGCCCGGCGCCTCCCCCTCGCCGTCCTCCGCGCGGGCGATCTCGCGGCCGAGCCAGCGGTTCACGATCAGGCGGTAGAGCTCGGCCGCGGTGACGCCGCCCGAGTTGCCTGCCGACGCGGCGGCCTCGCGCAGCCGCTCCTCGGGGATGTCGGCGAGGAAGCTCAGCATGCGCGGGTTGTGCGCCAACCCCAGCAGGTCGCCCACGCGGGCCAGGAGGTCGAAGCGGGCCTGGGCCGCGGCCTCGCCGCCGAGCAGGTGGACCAGGAAGGCGCGCACCTGGTCCGGCCCGAACGGCTGCAGGAGGACGACGCGGCGGCCGGGCAGGCCCTCGACCTGCTCGCCGAGCGCGGTGGTGATCCGCGAGTCCGACTCGAAGTGCTCGCGCCGGATGGTGACCACGATGCGCGCCTCGCCGTTCGCGGCCTCCAGGAGGGCCGAGAAGTGCTCCATGGCCCGGGCGTAGGTGACGCGCGTGGCGAGCTCGTCGAAGCCGTCGACCAGGAGCGCGATCCTCCCCTGCTCCAGCATGTAGCGGAAGCGGCTCGGCGAGAAACCCTCGACGGACTCGCCGGCGAAGTGCTGCCCGAGGAGCTGGTCGAGCGAGCGCACCTTGTCCAGCCGGCCCATCTCGACCAGCACGGGGATGAGCCCGCCGTCCTGGCCCAGGCGCTGCGCGAGCTTGCGCAGCAGGAAGGTCTTGCCGGTGCCCGACTCGCCGAGCACCGCGACGAAGCGGCCGCGCGGCGCGAGCAGCCAGCCCAGGATCGTGTCGAGCGCGCCGGCGGCGGGCTCCTCGTCCGTCTCTCCTGAGGCACGGGACCGCATGCGCTGCGGCACGTAGAGGTCCGGCGGATAGACCGGGTCGCGCAGGATGCGGGAGGTCTGGCGCTCGACATAGGCGCGCAGGTCGATCAATCCCTGGAGCTCGATGAAACTCTGCAGCAGGACCCGGCGGGCCGCGGCCTCGCGCACCAGCTCCGGCGGCGCGGCGGGCCCGGCGTAGACCAGCTTCGAGACCAGGCCGCTGTCGGCCGCGCGGTAGCGCGCGTCGATCCGCCGCAGGAAGGTCTCCAGGTCGTCGCGGGTGACGCCGTTCTCCAGCACGCCCACCGGGAAGACGCGGACCAGACCCTCGGGCTCGGGCACGGCGACGCGCAGGTACTCGACCGGCGGCCAGCCCTCGCGCAGGCGGCGGACCTCGGTGCCGGGCTTCTCGCGCAGGCGGCAGGCGATCTCCAGGCGGGCCAGGAGGTCGTCATCGCTCCCCGTTTTTTCCACTGGATCGTCGGCGGCCACCGGCGCCTCCGGCGAGGCGGCCGGCTCCCCGGGGGCGGCCGACAGCCCGGCCAGCCCGACCAGATTGATCGGCTCCACGACCTCGCTCTCGCCGTCCTCGGAGACGGAGCCCGCGGCGTCCTCGACCCGCTGCCTCAGGACGAGCCGACGGCGCTCCACCCGGACGATCTGATAGCGCAGCCGGCCTTCGTGGCTACCCGCCGCCAGCACCACGGCGCCGCCGGGGGTGAGCCGCCGGAAGCCGGGCCCCTGGGCGTTGCCGTGCAGCACCAAGTGGACGCGGTCGCCGAGCCGCCGCCTCAGGAGGTCGGCGTCGCGCAGCAGATCGGGGCCGTGATGGACGGCGGCGATGCGCAGCCAGCCGGCGCGCTGGAACGGCTCCAGGGCGTCCTGGAACCAGCGGAGCTGCTCGTCGCCGGCGAGGCCGTAACGGTCCTCGGCGCGGTGGCTCTCCGCCATCGTCGAGTTCACGGCGGCCACCACGGTGCGCAGGCGCGGGAACGGGAAGAGCGACCACGGCAGGGTCTCGCTGAACACCGCCGGGGTGTCGCCGTAGAGGTCGCGCCACGCCGCGGCGAAGAGCCGCCACTTCGGCCGGTACGGAGGCTCGGGCTCGCGCTCCTCGGCCAGGCAGTCGCTGAAGTAGGCCAGGCAGGCGTCGCGGTTGACGTCGCGGTCGCCGGGCAGGAGCACCACGCGCTCGCGCGGCAGGCGCAGGCTCCCGGCCAGGAGGTCCAGGAAGCGGATGCCGGCGCGCAGCTCCGAGGGCAGCCCCTCCTCGGCGAGGTCGCCGGTCACCACGACCAGGTCCGGCGTCCCGGCGTCGAGGCCTCTCAGATCGGCGGAGATCCGGACGGCCAGGTCGCGCGCCCGGTCCGCGGCCGGATCGGCCTCTCCGGCCCGGCCGAAGCGCAGATCGGAGAGATGCAGCAGGGTGAGCAGGCGGTCCGCGGGCCCGTTCATGCCGGCCTGGGCTCCGTCTCGAAGAGCGGCGCCCCCTCCGCCAGCGTCAGGCGCGGCACGTAGGTCTCCACCTCGCCGGGCTCGAAGCGGCAGAGACCCACGACGTGCCAGAAGCCGCCGCCGGTCGACTTGCTCGCCCGGAACAGGCCGTCGGGCCGGTACGCGGCCCAGCCCTCGCGCAGCGGCGCGAGCACCGCGAGGCAGGCCCAGGTCTGCGCGTCCCAGAGCCGCACCGTGTTGTCGTCGGAGCCGCTCGCGAGCAGCCGCCGGTCCGGGCTGAAGGCGAGCTCGCGCACCGCCGCGATGTGCCCCTCCAGGCGCCGCACCGGCCGGTCGGCCGTCCAGATCCAGACCGCGCCGTCCTCGCCGGCCGTGGCGAGCGCCGCGCCGTCCGGGCTGAACGCCGCGACCAGCGGCCCTCGCGGGCCCTGGAAGACCGCCTGCTCGCGGCCGGTCTCGATGTTCCACAGGCGCACCGAGCGGTCCTGGGAGGCGCTCGCGAGGCGCTTGCCGTCGGGCGCGAAGGCCACCGCCATCACCGGCGCCGGATGGCCCGGGAAGCTGCGCAGCTCGCGACCGAGCTCGACGCTCCAGAGACGGAGGGTGCCGTCGAACGACGAGCTCGCCAGGCGCTTGCCCTCGGGACCGAAGGCGACCTGGGTGACCACGTCGCGGTGGCCGGGCAGGACCAGGGGGACGCCCTTCGCCGGCCAGAGGCGGACGGTGCGGTCGGCCGAGGCGCTCGCGATCGTCTGGCCGTCGGGGCTGAAGGCGAGCGCCCGCACGTCGCCGCGGTGCCCCTCCCAGGAGCGCGACTGGCTGCGGGAGTCGAGGTCCCAGAGCCGCACGCTGCGGTCCTGCGCGCCGGTGGCCAGCTCGGAGCCGTCGGGCGACAGGGCCACGACGAGCCCGCGGCCGTTCTTCTGCAGATAGGAGTCGAGCTCCGGCCGGGCCTTCGGGTTGCGCTGCCAGACGCTGTCCGCGCCCTGGCGCTGGAGCACGGCGACGCCGGTCGCGAGATCCCAGACGCGCAGCGTGTCGTCCTCCAGCACCCCCTGGAGCGAGCCGTCGCGGCGGAACCCGAGGCGGCGGACGCCGCAGCGGAAGCCGGTCAGCCGCTCTCCCTGGCCGCCGCTCCAGATGCGCAGCGTGCGGTCGTCCGATCCGCTCGCGACCGCGCGGCCGTCGGGCCGGAAGGCCACTCCCCGCACGGCCTGCTCGTGACCGGAGAGGCGGTAGACCTCGCGGGCCGAGGCCAGGTCCCAGAAGCGCACGGTGCCGTCCTCGACGGCCAGCGCCACCTGCCGGTCGTCCGGGCTGAAGGCGAGCCCGTGCGCCACGGCCTCGACCGCGCACAGCACGTCGGTCTTCTCGCCGCGCGTCCAGATCCTCATCAGCCGGTCGTCGCACGCGGCGGCGAAGTAGGTGCCCTGCGGGCTGTAGCCCAGGCAGAGTGGGACGCCGGACTGCTGGAGCGACTGCGCCTGGGCGCCGGTCGCGGCGTCCCAGAAGCGGATGGTGCGGTCGTCTCCGCCGGTGATGGCGAGCTTGCCGTCCGGGCTCCAGGCGACGCTCCGCACCGCGCCCTGGTGGCCCTGGAGGCGGGGAGCCAGCTCGCGGCCCGAGGTGGCGTGCCAGAGCGCCGCCGTGCCGTCCGCCGAGGCGGTGGCGAGGACCTGCCCGTCGTGCCGCAGCGCCAGGCCGCAGACCGCGTCGCGGTGCGGGCCGAAGCGCGCGATCTCCTCGCCGGTGACGAGGTCCCAGGTGATCGCCGTGCCGTCCTCGGCGCCGGCGGCCAGGATGGTGCTCGACGGCGTGAAGGCGAGGCAGCGCACGCGGTCCGGCGCGCCGATCAGGCGGCGGATCGGCTTCCACGACTGGGCGTCCCAGAGATCGACCGCGTTGCCCGCCGCCGCGGCCACGAGCTCGCCGTTCGGGCTCCAGGCCACGGCGGCGACCGGCAATGCGCAGCCGACCACGGCGGGCACGACGGCGGGCAGCTCCAGGGCCGCGCCGTAGGTCTCGCAGCGCCGCAGGGCGTCGTCATCCCAGGACGAGCCGATCAGCTTGGCGCGCCGCAGCACCGCGCCGTCGAGCCGCGCGCCCGAAAGATCGGACTCGAGGAGCCGCGCGCCCGAAAGATCCGCGCCCGAGAGGTCCGCGCCGTCGAGCCGGGCGCGGCTCAGGTCCGCCCGCGTGAGCCGCGCGTTGCGGAAGAGAGCGGACGAGAGGACCGTGCCGAGCAGCCGCGCGCCCGAGAGATCGGACTCGGAGAAGTCGGCCCGCGTCAGGTCCTGGTCCGAGAAGTCGCGGCCCTGGAGGTCCTGTCCCACCATGCGGCGCTGCCTTCCAGCCTCCTCCGGGAAGAGGTCGAGGAGCCGCTGGGCCTTCTCGCTGATCGCCGGCAGCGGATCGTTGAGCGCCTGATGGGCCCAGCGCACCGCCTCCTTCTTGCCGGCGAGCGTGGCGAAGAACTCCAGCATGAGGTCCGACGCGGCGCCGCGGGCCAGGATCTCCGGCGATCTCCCCTCCTTCAAATCCTCGGAAGCCTGGCGGGCCACGAGCCATTCCAGGATCGACGGGTGGATGAACGAGAAGCTGCCGTTCTCGTCGCGCACCAGAAGCGTGCCCGAGCCCACCTGGAAGGCGGCGGTCTCGCGCTCGCGGTCGGAGAGCGTGCGCAGCACCTGGGCCACCTCGTCGGTCAGCTCGGTCAGGCTGATGGCGTGGTCGGGGGACTTCCACATGCGCAGCGCCACGTCCGTGACCGCCTGCCAGCGCTGGTCGACCGACAGGCCCGGCTTGGCGCCGCGCGGGTTGGCGCGCTCGGTCTCCTGGCCGAGCCAGCGCTGGACGAGCATCTGGTAGATGGCCGGGATCGAGATCTCGCGATTGCCTTCGCCCGCGTGGCGGAGCTGCTCCTCGCGCAGGTCCGAGATGAAGCCGAGCAGGCGCGGGTTCGCGGCGAGGCCGAGCACGCGCACCTCCTCGTACAGGCGCATGCGCTTCGCCGCCTCCTCCTTGCTGCCCCAGCGCCGCTCCAGGAAGCTGGCGATCTGGGTGGCGTCGAACGGCAGCAGCATGGACAGGCGGCGGCCGGAGACGTGCTCCACCTGCTCGCCCATGTCGGTGAGCAGGTCGCGGTCGGAGATGAAGTGCTGGCGCCGGCTGGTGACCACCACCTTGGCGGAGCCGATCGCGGCCTGCCGGAGCGTGGCGAGATGGTCGGCGGCGCGGTCGTAGGTCACCAGCGTGGCGAGCTCGTCGAAGCCGTCGAAGAGCAGTGCGATCCGGCCGCGCTCCAGCAGGTAGCGGAAGCGCAGCGGCGAGAAGTCGAACCCCTCCTGGCCGAAGTGCTGGCCGAGCAGCTCGTCGAGCGAGCGGCTCTTGTTGAGCGTCCGCATCTCGATCAGCAGCGGCACGATGTCGCTCTCGGCGCTGATCCGGCGCGCCAGCTCGCGCAGCAGGAAGGTCTTGCCGGTCCCCGAGTCGCCGAGCACCAGGACGAACCGCCCTTCTTCCGACGAGGTGATCCAGCTCTGGATGAGCGTGAGCGCGTTGTTCGTCTCGCGCCCCTCGTCCCCTTCGAGCAGACGCATGCGCTGCGGCACGTAGAGGCGCTCGGGGTAGAGCTTGTCGTCCGCCAACCGCTGGGCCTGGCGGTCGAGGAGCGGCAGGAAGTCGATGAGCTGCTCGAGCTCCGAGAGCCGCACCAGCAGGACCCGCTGCTGCCGGGCGAGGACCGCCACCTTGCCTGACACCAGGCTCGCGCCGGTGTAGACCAGCCGCGAGATGACCCCGCTGTCCTCGTCCTGGTAGCGGTTGTGGACCCCCTCGACGAACGCCGCCAGGTCCTCGGGCGTCACCGGCCGGTCCACGGCGCCGACCGGGAACGAGCGCGCGAGGCCGCCTTCGCGCACCGTCACCTGGAGGTACTCCAGGGCCGGTCTCGGCACCCGGCGGCGCTCCACCTCGGCCTTGGGCTCGCGCAGGCGGAGGATGCGGGCGACCCGCGCCAGCAGGTCGTCCTGCTCGCCCGCGGCCGGCCTGGATTCGGGACGGACGACGATCGGCCCCGTTCCGGGCTCGGCCTCGCGGAACGCGGCCTCCGTCTGGACCAGGCGAAACCCGGTGTCGCCGCTCGACGAAGGGTCCTCGCGCCACGGCGAGCGGCCGGGCTCGCAGACGCGGGTCCAGCGCCGCACTCCGCCTTCCGAGACGCGCAGGACCTGGTAGCGGTTCACCGTCTCGCCGCCGGCCTCCGGCGTGCCCGCGGCGAAGCAGGGGACTTCCGGAGTCAGCCACGCCCCGTCTCCGTCCTCTCCGCGATGGGCGTGGCCGTGCAGCGCGAGGCTCACCTGCGGCGCGAGGACCTCCGCCAGCCCGTCGGCGTCGTGCAGGCTCTCCTCGGGCCGGGTGGGCGCACCGTGCGGGTCGTGGTGCAGGACGGCGATGCGCAGCCAGCCGGCGTGGCGGGCCTGCTCCAACTCGCCGGCGAACCAGCGGAGCTGCTCGGCCCCGATCCAACCCAGATGCTCCTCGTGGGTCTCGGCCTGGGTCGAGTTGAGGCCGGCGATCATCACCTTGAGGTCCGGCACCTCGAACAGGCTCCAGGGGCGGTGCTCGTTGAACGAGGCCCCGGGGTGGTCCTTGTAGAAGTCGCGGAAGAGACCGGCGAAGAACCGCCACTTGGGCCAGAAGGGCGGCACGGGCTCGCGCTCCTCCGCCCGGCAGTTGCTGAAGTAGGCGGCGCAGGCGTCGCGGCTGACGTCGCGGTTGCCCGGGACCAGGACCACGCGCTGGCGCCCCAGGCCGAGCCCGCGCGCCAGGTTGTCCGCGAAGCGCAGGACGTCGCGGAACTCCGACGGCCGGGCCCCCTCGGTCAGGTCGCCGCTCAGCACCAGGAGATCGGGCTCGACCGCGGCGCCCCGCTCGTCGTGCACCCGGCCGATGTCCTCGTGCACGGACGCGGTGAGCGCCTCGAACGTGTCGTCCACCGTCGGCGGCGCGAGGCTGCCGAAGCGGTGACGCCAGCCGAAACGAAGATCCGAAAGGTGGACGATCGTGATCGTCCGCCCTGGCACCTGGGCTCCCAAGTCCCTGCTCCCTCCTTACGGCTCTGGAACAATTGCGTGCAACCTTACCAGACAAAAGAGGCGGACGGGAGCGGGTCCATGGCTGACCCGCCCGGGTCAGGATCGCGCCCGGGAGTTGGAACAACTCCTGACCCACGCGCGCCTTCTCTCCTCCCGCGCACCCTGATTGGATGAGAGGTCCCGCTCAGGCACGAACCTTGCCCTTGTGCGCAGGGACCAATCTGTTCAAAAGGAGAAAAGATGATCAGCCATCGGATGAAGAAGGGGAGTCTGGCGGTGTCCGCAATCACTGCCGCCCTGCTCCTGTCACCGTTCGCCGCCCGTGCGGAGAACGACCAGCCGGAGACCCCGCGCGACAAGCAGCAGAAGGAGGCTTACCTCAAGGCGCTGCCCTACCCCGGCGGAATCAAGGAGGAGGGCGACCTGATCGGCATGCACTCGCTGCGCATGTGGTACCTGATGACCTACCCGACCGGCCGGATGCCGGCCGCGCCCTGGACGAACGCGCAGGCGCACAACCGCCTGCAGGTCGAGGACGCCGACGTCTGGCAGGAGCCGGGCCTGCTCACCCCCGCCGAGCGCATGAAGGTGATGACCGGCGAGTCGGTGATCACGCCGGGCACCAACACCTGGGTCTCCTACGGCCCGAAGGCGCTCGACTCCGTCGGCACCACCAACAACGCCTATCGCTACGGCACCGTGGCCGGCCGCGTGAGCGTCGGCGGCCTGGCGGTCGATCCGACCGACACCAACGTCGCCTACGCCGGCTTCGTGGCCGGCGGCCTGTGGAAGACCACCAACCTCCTCGCCGCGACGCCCACCTGGACGCCGCTCTGGGACGACAAGGACTACGTCACCCAGTCGGCCGGCGCGATCGAGATCGACCCGAACAACCACAGCGTGGTCTACGCCGGCACCGGCGACTGGGATGCCAACGACCAGTTCGGCGAGGGCATCATGAAGACGGCCGACGGCGGCGCCAACTGGACCCACCTGGGCGCCACCGTCTTCACTCCCTATTCGCCGGCCGTGCCGGCGGGCGGCAACCGCTGGCCCAACCAGAACATCCGCGTCATCAAGGTCGACCCCAAGAATTCGAGCCGCATCCTGGTCGGCACGCGCTACGACCTCTACATCACGCACGACGGCGGCGCCAACTGGCAGATCTGCGGCTTCGGCGCGAGCTACACGAACCCGTCGGCCTCCAACCCGACCTTCACCGCGATCAACCGCATCAGCAGCCTGATCCTCGACTCGCGCGGCGCGACCACGGTGGGCTACGTGTCGGTGGGCTACATCTCGAACAACGGCAACGGCAACAACGGCGTCTACCGCTTCACCATGCCGACGAGCGGCTGCCCGGCGTCCTTCACGCTCCTCAACACCGGCTTCCCGGCCCAGACGGGCAACGGGGTCAACAACGCGAGCGGCGGCAGCATCACGGGCCGCATCGAGCTCGCCTCCGGCATCGGCAGCGACGGCGGCCTGACCCTCTACGCGCAGGTGGCCAAGGCGTCCGACTACACGGTCGAGGGCACCTACGTGCTGCGGCCGGACGGCGGCTCCACCACCTGGACCAAGCTCGCCGGCAGCACCACCTACGGCAACTGCGGCAGCGGCACGAGCGACACCGGTCAGGACTGGTACGACCTGTTCATCACGGTCAACCCGGCCAACGACAAGGACCTCTACATCGGCCACATCGACACCTTCCGCTCGACCGTCAACTCGACCTACACCTCGGTCACCAATAGCAACCTGACCACG
>JBEQUE010000132.1:0-28809 GCA_040349255.1 Acidobacteriota bacterium
CGGCCGGAGCTGCGGTGGGCGACGATCAGGCTGCCGGTGTCGTGGACCTCCTCCTCGGTGGCCTGGGTGAGGCGGAAGATCTGCTCGTCGGTGAAGTGGGCCAACGGCTTCATGCGGCGCAGCCGGGCCGCCCGCTCGAGCTGCCCGCCGCGCTCCAGCCGGGCCATGGCCGGCCCGTTCGGGAAAGCCATGCTCCGAAGGCCGGGTTCCTCCATGAAGCGCTCGCGATGCCACTCCAGCCGGTCGAAAGCGGTGTGCATGTGCTCCTGGCGCTCCTTGAAGACCTGGGACAGCTCGCGATTGTCCCAGCCGAGGATCTGCTTGAGCGTCTGGATGCGGCGCCGTAGCCGCCGGATCCCCTCCTCGTCGCCGTCGTTGAGCAGCAGGAAGGCGTGGACGGTGGCGCGCAGCGCGGGCTCGTACTGCTTGCGCTCGTACTCGGCCCGGCCGAGGCTCTCGGCGGTCTCCCGGTCGAACGGGTTGAAGCGCAGCGCCTGGCCGAATTCCTCGACGGCACGGTCGAAGTCCTTGCGCCGGAAGCACAGCCGGCCATGGAGCTTGTGGCAGGAAGGGTTCGCCAACCCCTTGGCCTTCGCCACCTCCAGGCATTGCACCGCCCGGGCGTGCTCGCCCTTCTCGGCGTACAGGTGAGCCAGGCCGACGAAGTGGGCCGAGTCGATGGCGTTGCGGCGGAAGCCCTCGCGCAACATGTCCTGGACGCCACGCCCACGGAAGCTCTGAGGATCGCTCATACAACCCCTTCTTGAAACGCGGTCATCGAGTCTACCATGGAGAGGGCCTCTTGCCAGGAGGCATCTTCTTATGTAGATTGAGGAATATTCAGGAGTCATCCTGCCATGAAGGCTGTACGACGCGAGATCTCGGAGACTCTGGGCCGAGCCCTGGCCCTTTGCCGGGCCGGGGACTGGGACGGGGGTCTCTATCACCTGGGCCGGCTGGCGGAGTCGGGCGAGCCGGCCATGCCGGGGCTCTTCTACTCCTACCTGGGCTATGGGATCGCCCGCTGCCAGGGGAAGGTCAAGGAGGGGCTGAAGCTCTGCCAGCACTCCATCAAGGTGGAGTTCTACGAGTCGGAGAACTACCTGAACCTGGCGAGGACCTGCCTGCTGGACAAGGATCGGAGTGGGGCAGTGCGCGCGATCCGCAAGGGCCTCAAGGTCGATCCGCAGAACCTGGAGCTGCTGGCGCTCTACCGGGACCTGGGCATCCGGCAGGATCCGGTGCTGTCGTTTCTGTCCCGGGGCAACTTCATCAACCAGATCCTCGGCCGCATCCGGGCGATTTTCCGCTGAAACGCATAGGGGCGCGGCCAAGCCGCGCCCCTATGGATCCTGCCGGCGTTGTGGCCGGCTTCTACTGGGTCGTGCCCGCCGCGCCGCCGCCGAGGCCGGCCGCCGCGGCCGGACCTCCCCTCATGTCCTCGAACACGATGCCGAGGTTCTGCGCGCCGTTGTCGCGGCAGACGTCCATGAAGTCGGCGACCCGTTCATAGGTGAGCTCGCCGTCCGCCGCGAAGAACACCACCTTGGACGAGCGTCCGGTGAGCGCTTCGCGGAGCTTGCCCGGGAACTCCTGCATCGAGAGTTGCTGCTTGTTGATCCAGGGCCGACCGTCCGCGTCGAGGCGGACGATCACCTGGTTGGAGTCCTGGGGCACCGGGGCGGAGGTCTCCACCTTGGGCGGCACCTGGACCCCGTAGCCCATCTGTACGATGGGCGTGATCACCATGAAGATGATCAGCAGCACCAGCACCACGTCGACGAGCGGCGTGATGTTGATGTCGCTCTTCGGTCCGCCGCTTCCTCCAACGTTCATCGCCATGTGCGTTTACCTCCAGCGGCAGGCCTCAGGCCGCGCCGCCAGTGTCCCTCTTCTCGGTGATGAGACCCACGCGGGTGAAGCCGGCCTCGTTGATGAGGCGCATCACCTTGCGGACCTCCTTGTACTTCAGTGCTTTGTCGCCCTTGACCACCACCTGCCGCTCGGGGTTGGTCTCGTAGACCTCCTTGAGCGTACTCGGAAGGTTGTCCTCGGTCACCCAGTTCTGGCCGATGAAGACGTTGCCGTCGGCCTTGATGGAGACCTCGAGCTGCTTTTCGTTCTCCGGCATCTTCTCGGGGTCCGAGGTGGACGGCAGGGTCACGTTGACGCCCTTCTGGAGCAGCGGCGTGACCACCATGAAGATGATCAGGAGCACGAGGCAGACGTCCACCAGGGGCGTGACGTTGATGTCGCTCCGGACCTCCGGAGCTTCCATCGTGTGCTTGCGGCCGATCTTAAGTAGCATTTTTCTTCTGCTTCTTCATGAAGAAGTCGATCAGCTCGGAGGACGAGTTGGACATCTCGACCTGGAGCCGCTCGAGCTTGTTGGTGAAGTAGTTGAACATCCAGGCGGCCGGGATGGCCACGAAGAGCCCCAGAGCCGTGGTGACGAGCGCCTCGGCGATACCGGCCGAGACCGCGCCGATGCCGCCCGAGCCGCTCATGGCCATGCCGCGGAACGCGTTGATGATGCCGATCACGGTGCCGAACAGGCCGATGAAGGGGGCGGTGGTGGCGATCGTCGCCAGGTTGCCGACGCCGCGCTTGAAGTCGGAGACCGTGAGCAGCGTGGAGCGCTCGACGGCGCGGCTCGCGGCCTCGACGATCTCGAGCTCGGAGAGCGGGCTCGTCTGGTTTTCAAACTGGAACGACTGCAGTCCGGCGCTCACGACGCGGGCGAGGTGGCTGCCGGGATACTTGTTGGCGGCGTCGATCACCGCCTGCGGCCGGTCGTGCTTCAGGTGCTCGGTGGCGAGCTTGGCGAACGCGAGCGACTGCTTGTGGGCCTTGCGGAAGACCAGCACCCGCTCGACCGAGATGTACAGCGACCAGACCGACAGGAGGAGCAGCGCGACCACCACGCCCCGGGCAATGGGGGTCATGGTCTCCCAGAGGGCTAGAGGACTGAAATCCATACTCGTTCTCTCCTTTGTGCGTGCGCCGGGGCGCCTACTGCATGGTGAAGTTGACGGTTAGCGTGTAATAGACCTTGACCGGCTTGCCCTGCAGGGTGGCCGGCTTGAACTTCCAGCGCTCCACGGCGTCCAGGGCGGCCTTGTCCAGGCCCATCGGCAGCCCCTTGAGCACCCGGGCGTTCACGACGTTTCCGCGCTCGTCGATGATCGCTTCCACGATCACCACGCCCGTGACCCGGGCCTTGCGCGCCAACTCGGTGTAGACCGGCGGGGAGCCGGAGGTCTTCTCGGGCCGGGTGACCGCGCCGCCCACGCGCAGGGGCTCGTCGCCGACTCCCCCCTCCACGCCGCCGGGCACGCCACCGGGCACGCCGCCGGGCACACCACCCACGACGCCGCCGACCACGCCGCCCACCACACCACCGGCCACGCCGCCCTCGACACCGCCCTCGACGCCGCCTTCAACGCCGACGTCCTCGGCCGGGCCGGGCTTCGGGATGTCCTCGGGCACCTCGACCGGCTGCACGGGCTCCGTCGGCCGCACGATCGGCACCTCCTTCGGGATCTCCACCTTCGGCGTCGGCTTCGCGGCCGGAGGCGGCGGCGGAGGCGGCGGAGGCGGAGGCGGAGGCGGGGCCGCCGCGCTGAAGAACACGACGTTGATCGGCGGCTCCGGCACCGGGTCCACCTGCCAGTAGTTGGCGAAGAGGAACGCGCCGGCCGCCGCCAGGTGAATCAGAATGGCGAGCGGCAGGATGATCAGCTTGATCAGGCCGCTCTTCTTCTTCCGTTTCTCGTCCAGCTCAAGCAAAGAGTCTTCGAACATGGTTTTCCGCCTGTTCTAGCCGCCAGTTCTTAGCTTTTGGCCGTCTTGGCCGCTTCGGCCGCCTTCTTCTTTTCCTCTTCGACCTGCTTCTTGCGCACTTCCTTCGCCTTGGCGACGAACTCGTCGGCCTTGGCGATGTACTCCAGGCGCTTGGTGCCGTCCAGCTCCATCTTCGCCTTCTCGCGCAGGAGCAGGTTGTTGTACACCAGCGCCTCGAAGTACTCCGGATTGATCTTGAGCGCCTGGTCCATGCAGGAGAGGCCCAGGTCCACGAACCGCTGCCGCTCCTCCATCGGGATGTCGGCGCCGTGGAACGACTTGTCCCAGGTCCAGACGCCGATCGAGTAGAGCGCCTCGGCCTTGGGCTGGCCGTTGGGCATGTTGCGCGCCACCTCGGCCGCCCGGGGCACCCGGTCGGACTCGATCAGCAGCCGCACCTGCGAGGCCTGGAGCGCGGCGTTGGTCGGGTCGGCCTTGGCCTGCCGGTCGAGGTAGGCGAGGGCCGCGTCGTATTTCTTGGTGTTGACGTAAGTGGAGATCAGGTAGTCCCGGACCTTCTCGTCGTCCGGGTAGTCCTCGAGGTACTTCTCGAAGGCCTGGGTCGCCAGCTCTCCCATCTCCCGGTTCGCCTTGCTGTTGTCGCCGGGGCGGTAGAGGGCGAGGGCGCTCAGGCCCACCGAGCGCCAGGCGAAGGTCGCGCTCGGATCGAGCTTCAACCCCTTCTGGTACTGGGCGAGCGCCTCGCGGTAGGCCTCGTCGTGGTACATCTCGTTGCCCTTCTTCATCTCGGCGCGGGCACGGACCTTCTGGCATCCGCCAAGGACCGGGGCCAGCATCAGAAGGGCGAGAAGAATGGGAAGCGGTCTTTTCATTGGGTCACCTCTCCGCCACATTAGATGGGAGCACCGCCGATTTGGTTCCCGGTAGTGTGGCGAGCATAAATCGTGCCGAGATTTCTCAGGTCGCGGGGTCGGGAGCCGGCAGGTCCGGCCCTTCCCCGCGGGATACCACGACTGCCGCAGCCAGGTCCCCCGTCACGTTGAGCGTGGTCCGGCACATGTCGAGGAAGCGGTCGACCCCGAGGATGAGGCCGATCCCTTCCACCGGCACGCCGACGAGGCCGAGAATCAGCGCCACCACCGGGATCGAGCCCGCCGGGACGCCGGCCGTGCCGATGCCGCCCAGGATGCAGATCAGCACCACCGTGATCTGCTCGCCGAGCGACAGGTGCACGCCGTAGAACTGGGCCAGGAACAGCACCGTCACACCTTCGAAGAGCGCCGTCCCGTTCTGGTTCATGGTGGAACCGATGGTCAGGACGAACCGGCTCACCGAGGCCGGGAGGCGCAGGTTCTCCTCGGCCACCTTCAAGGCGGTCGGGAGGGTCGCGTTGCTGGAGGCGGTCGAGAAGGCGGTGATCATCGCCGCCTCGATGCCCCGGAAGAAGAAGAGCGGGCTCATGCCGCCGAGCAGGCGGACGGCGAGCGAGTAGACGACGAACTGGTGGATGGCGAGCGCGAGGACCACCACCCCGACGTAGAAGGCGAGCTGCTGCAGGATCTCGTAGCCCAGCTCGGCCGTGAGGGTGAAGAGCAGCGCGGCCACGCCGATCGGCGCGAGCGAGATCACCCACCCGATCAGCCACATGGTCACGTCGTAGAGGCCCTGGATCATCTCCTGGAGGCGGGCCGTGCCCTCGGTGCGGACGATCGCGAGCGCGATCCCGAACAGCAGCGAGAAGAACATCACCCCGAGCATGTCGCCCTCGGCGGCGGACTTGAACGGGTTGGTCGGCACGATCTGGATGAACAGGTCGGCGCCGGTCTTCGGCGCGGCGGTCGAGGCGAGGGCGGCCGCGCGCTCGGCCGCGCCGGCGGTCAGCCGCGCCTTGAGCTCGGGCGAGATGCCGGTGCCCGGCTGCAGCACGTTGACCAGGGTGACCCCGATCAGCACCGCGATGGCCGAGATGACGACGGTGTAGAGCAGGGTCTTGAGCCCGACCCGCCCGAGCCGCCGCGGGTCGCCCATCTCGACCACGCCCAGCACCAGGGCGGAGAAGATGAGCGGCACCACCAGCATGAAGAGGAGGCGCAGGAAGATCTGCCCGATCGGACCGCTGACGATGTGGATGAAGCGGTCGAGCCCGGAGGAGAGCCCGGTCGGGGTGGCGAAGAGCAGGTGCGCCACGATCCCCGCCGCGGCTCCGAGGAGACCGCCGAGGAGGATGCGCGTGTGCAGCGGGAGGCGTCGTCTCGCCATGGGCAGGGCGAGGATCTTAGAGGAAAACGGCCCCCGTGGAAAGCTAGGACGAAAGCTCCTCGAAATCGTCGGGCAGCACGAACTGGTCGGGGTGGTCGTTGCCGCAGGTCGTGCACAGGACCTCGGAGATCTCTCCGTCGTCCCACTCGAACTCGTAGCACGGGGTCTCGCAGTCCAGGCAGATCACGTACTCCGGGCTGGCCATCCGGTCACCTCCTCCTTCCTGGGGACGCCCGGGGAGTCCAGACCGTTCCGGACGTTCGGGGCGGTGCTGGAGCGCGGGGCGGTGCTGGAGCGGAAGCGCTCGATGGCCTCGACCAGCTTGCGCGGGCACTCGACGTGGACGGCGTGGCCGCAGCCCTCGATCACCTCCAGGCGGCCCTGCGGCAGCGCCGCGGCCATGGCCCGCGCCACCTCGACCTTGAAGAGGCCGTCCTTTTCTCCCCAGATGAGCGCCGTGGGCATGTGCAGGCGTGCCAGGTCCTCGTCCCGGAAGGTGTCGTTCTCCTCCAGGTCGTCGAGCGTCTCGACGACGGACGGGGAGGTGTAGGTCCGGAGGAAGCCCTGGCGCGACAGGCGCAGCACCCAGGGCACCCGGGCGAACAGTACCTGGTAGAGGCGGTCGACGCCGTCGAGGTCGTTCACCCGGACGAGCTCCTCGATGCGGTTCCAGTCCTGGTCGCGGTAGCCTCCGGCGTCGATGAGCACCAGGCGGGAGACCAGGTCGGGGCGCCGCAGCGCGAGACGGACGGCGGTCCAGCCCCCGAGGCTGATCCCGGCCAGGTTGGCCGGCCGGCCGCCGAGCTCCTTCTCGATCAGCCGGGCCACCATCCAGGCCCCCTGGAGCACGCCGAGGCCGGCCCGCGGCCCGCGGGTGCCGCCGAGGGACGACAGCTCCGGCACCAGCACCCGGCCCTTGCGGCCCAGGGCGCGCATCACCGGCAGCCAGTTGGCCGCCACCGCGCCGAGCCCGTGGAGCAGCACCCAGGGCTCGCCGTCGTCCGGTCCCACGGTGTAGTAGACGAGCGATATCGGCGATATGGGCCCGTCCTCGAGGACCTTCCTCCGGGCGCCGATCAGGCGCAGACTGAGGCGCGTGGCCTGGGCGTAGAGCCGCAGCAGCATGCCGCCAGGATACAGCAGGAAGCGTGCCGCTGGTTGACCTCGGGAGGGTCCTGTGTTAGGTTTCGCCGTCCACGCGTCCGGAAGGACGACTCTGGGAGCAACTCTATGTACGCAGTGATCGAAACGGGTGGCAAGCAATACCGCGTCGCTCCGGGTGACGTGATCGACGTGGAGCGCGAGGCGAGCGCCGGAGACGACGGTTCGCTCCGGTTCGACCGCGTGCTCATGGTCAACGGCGACAACGGCGCGCAGCTCGGCAGCCCGCTGGTCTCGGGCGCCCTGGTGAAAGCCTCGGTCGTCGGCGAGGTGCGGGGCCCCAAGATCCGGGTCTTCAAGAAGAAGAAGCGGACGACCTACCGCCGCACGAAGGGACACCGGCAGGATCTCCTGCGGGTCCGCATCGAGGGCATCGAGCTGCCGTGAGGCGGCTCGCTTCAGAGAGGTAATTCAGTCATGGCACACAAGAAGGGACAGGGCTCCAGCCGCAACGGCCGCGACTCGAACCCTCAGCACCTCGGCGTCAAGGCCTACGGCGGCGAGCGCGTCACCGGCGGCTCGATCCTGGTGCGCCAGCGCGGGACCGTCTTCAACGCCGGCCTGAACGTCGGCCGCGGCAAGGACGACACCCTGTTCGCCAAGCTCGACGGCGTCGTGAAGTTCCAGGACAAGGGTCGGCGCGGGAAGTTCGTGCACATCCTGCCCGCCACCGAGACGTCCGAAGCCGCTTCCTAGGATCTTCCGGGGGCCGGGTCCGCCCGGCTCCCCCGTCCGACACACTGCCTTGATCTTCATCGACGAAGCCAGCATCCACGTCCGAGGCGGACGTGGCGGGAACGGGTGCGTTGCCTTCCGGCGGGAGAAGTACGTCCCGCGGGGCGGTCCGTCCGGCGGCGACGGCGGCGACGGCGGCTCGGTCTACCTGATCGGCGAGATCAGCCGCAACACGCTCTACCACCTCCGGTTCCAGTCGCTCTACGCGGCCGACCGCGGCCGGCACGGCGAGGGCTCGAACAAGAGCGGCAAGAGCGCCGGGGACCTGGAGATCCCGGTCCCGCTCGGCACCGTGGCCTACGACGACGACTCCGGGGAGCAACTCGGCGAGATCGTCGAGGACGGCGGGCGCCTGCGGGTCGCCGCCGCCGGCCGCGGCGGGCGCGGCAACGCCCGCTTCGCCACCGCCACGAACCAGGCGCCACGCCGCGCCGATCCCGGCAGCGAGGGCGAGGAGCGCCGGCTCCGCCTGGAGCTCAAGCTGCTGGCCGACGTCGGGGTCGTCGGACTGCCGAACGCCGGCAAGTCGACCCTCATCAGCGTGGTCTCCGCGGCGAAACCGAAGATCGCCGACTACCCGTTCACGACGCTCGTGCCCCAGCTCGGCGTCGTGGCCGAGGGGCCGCTCGCCGAGCCGTTCGTCATCGCCGACCTGCCCGGCCTGATCGCCGGCGCGGCCCAGGGCGCCGGTCTCGGCTTCCAGTTCCTGCGCCACGTCGAGCGCTGCCGGGTGCTGCTGCACCTGGTAGACCTCTCGAACCCGGAAGGAGACGCGGCTGCGGATCTCGCGACGGTCGAGACCGAGCTGCGGGCGTTCAACGAGGAGCTGCTCGAACGGCCCCGGTTCCTTGTCGGCAGCAAGATGGATGCGGTCGTGCCCGAGCGGCGCGAAGAGCTGAGGCGGGAGGCGGCGGCGCGCGGCCTGCCGTATCTCGAAATCAGCTCGGCCACCCACGACGGCATCGCGACCCTGGTCTCCGAGCTGTCCCGGAGCCTGCGAGAGGCTCCGGCGAATCCATGAGGCTCGGTCTCTTCGGAGGCAGCTTCGATCCGATCCACCGCGGCCACATCGACCCTGTCCAGGCCGCGCGCCGGGAGCTGGGCCTCGACCGCGTGGTCTACCTGCCGACCGCAGTTCCGCCGCACAAGCCGGACCGGGTCCTGGCGCCGGCGCACGCCCGCTACGCCATGGTCGAGATGGCGCTCCTCGGCGAGGAGGGCCTCTACGCCTCGACCTTCGAGCTGACCCTGGGCCGGCCGGCCTACACGGTGGAGACGCTGGAGCATTTCCGGAGCGCGCTGCCGGACGCGGAGCTGGTGCTCCTCGTGGGCGGGGACTCCTACGCCGAGCTCGACCACTGGGTGCGTTGGCGGGAGATCCCGGAGCTCGCCCGGCTGGCCGTCCTGACGCGGCCGGGGTGGACTCTGGAAGAGGCGTCGCTGTCCCCGGAGCTGGCCGCCCTGGCGCGCAGCGGGAAGGTCGACTTCCTGCGCCAGCCGCCGGTCGACGTCTCCTCCACGCGGTTGCGGGAGCTGTTCTCCCGGGGAGAGGCTCCTCCGCCGCAAACCGTGCCCGAGTCAGTGGTACGATACGTGCACAAGTACGACCTGTACCGATGAGAATGGAAGCCACCAACCCGACTCCCCAGCCTCCCACGACGCCCCCAGTCACCGTCGATACCCTGGCCCGGGTCCGTGAAGCCGTCGCCGCCGCGGAGGATCGCAAGGCGGTCGATCTGCGCGTGCTGCACCTGGAGAAGATCAGCGACTTCACCGACTACTTCCTGATCTGCAGCGGCACGAGCGAGCGCCAGGTCCAGGCCATCGCCGACGCGATCCAGGAGAAGATGCGCGAGGGGCGCGTGCGCCCGCTGCACGTCGAGGGCTACAACCGCGGCCAGTGGGTTCTCCTCGACTACGGCGATTTCGTCGCCCACATCTTCCAGGAGGAGCCGAGGCGGTTCTACTCTCTCGAGCGCCTCTGGGGCGACGCGCCGGACGTGACGAACGAATTCCGTTCCGGAACCGTGTGACCGGCGCGCTGCTCTCCCTCTCCAGGCTGGCCCGGGACTTCCCCGTCCTCGCGGAGAGCCTGAAGGGGGCGGAGCGCGCCGCGGCCACGGACGCGCCGGTGCTCATCCTCGGCGAGCCGGGCACCGGCCGCTCGACGCTCGCCCGCGCCTTCCACGACGCGAGCCCGCGCGCCGCCGGTCCGCTCCTGGAGGTGGACGTGGGCGCGATCCCCGGCACGCTCTTCGAGAGCGAGCTGTTCGGCTACCGGGCCGGCGCCTTCACCGGCGCCGAGCGCGCGAGCGAAGGCCGGCTCGGCCGGGCCGCGGGCGGCACGCTCGTCCTCGACCACGTCGAGGAGCTGCCTCTCGCCACCCAGCCCAAGCTCCTGCGGCTCATCGCCGAGCGCCGTTACGCCCCGCTCGGCGACGCGGAGCGCGGCGCGGACGTGCGTTTCGTGGCCATCGCGTCGGACGACCTGCCGGTCCGGGTCGAGCGCCAGAGCTTCCGGGCGGACCTGTTCTACCGGCTGGAGGTGCTGGCCTTCCTCCTGCCGCCGCTGCGCGAGCGCCGACGCGACCTGCCGGCGATCCTGGACCACCTGCTGGCGGACCTCGGCTTCCGCTTCGGCCGGCCGGACCCGCAGCTCGCGCCGCCGGCCCGCGCCTGGATGTTGGAGCACCCCTGGCCCGGCAACCTCCGCCAACTCCGCAACGTCCTGGAGCGCGGGATGATTCTGTCGGATACCGGGCCGATCGATCCGCCTCCTCCGGACGGCGAGGCCGAGAGCCGGCCGCGGTCTCTCCTGGAGATGGAGACGGACGCGATCCGCAAGGCGCTCGCCTACACCCGCGGCCACCAGGGTCGTGCCGCCGACCTCCTCGGCATCAGCCGCAAGGCGCTGTGGGAGAAGCGGAAGCGGTACGGGATCCCTTAGCCCAGCGTTTCCCGGTCCAGCACCCGCAGCTCCGGCACCGGCGGCTTCTCGCCGCCCGTTTCCAGCCATCTCCGCCACGGCTCCAGGGAGGCCAGAAGGCCTTCCACATCCAGCCCGAGCGCGGCCGGGGCGTAGGGCTCCAGGTGGGCTGCGGCCTTGGCGAGGGTGTTGCGCGGGCCGACCTTCCTGTGGAGATCGAGGATCTGGTGCAGGCCGGCCGCGACCTGGATCAGCCCCTGGAGCAGCGTCCGCGGCTCGGGCAGGTTGGAGCGCCAGACTTCCTCCCAGACCTCGTGGGCTTCGAAGTGCTCGCCGCGGTTGAAGCAGTCCACCCCCTGCCGGACGAGGCGGCGCCGCTCGTCCCGGGAGAGGACAGGGTGGAGCACCCGGCTCATGCGGCGAGTCTACTGGGCGATCCGCATCTCGCGGGAGTCGCTCAGCCGGTCGAGCATGTCGGCCGGCAGGCGGAGGCCGGGCTGGACCCGGTGGCACAGCGCCCGCAGCCGCTTGAGCTCGACCTCGGAGATCTCCTGGAAGGCCTCCACGACCTGCGGGTCGAGCTGCTGGCCGGCCACCCGCTGGAGCTCGGCGATGGCCACGGCGTGCGGCCGCGCCCGGCGGTACGGCCGATCCGAGGTGATCGCGTCATAGGTGTCCACCACGGCGAAGACGCGGGCCCCGAGCGGGATGTCCTCGCCGGCCAGGCCGCGCGGATAGCCGGCGCCGTCCCAGCGCTCGTGGTGGCTGTAGATCAGGTCGAGCGCCTCGGACTGGAGGAAGCTGACCTCGGCCAGCATCTCGTACCCCCAGTTCGGGTGCTGCTTCATGATGAGCCACTCCTCGTCGTTGAGCGGGCTCCCCTTGCGCAGGATGTGGTCGGGCACCACCATCTTGCCGACGTCGTGGAGCAGCGCGCCCCACTCGATCGCCTTGAGCGCCTTGCCCCGGATGCCGAGGGTGCTGGCCAGCTCGACCGCATAGAGCGCGACGCGGAAGGAGTGGCCGCCGGTCTCCTGGTCGCGGGCGTCGGCGGCGGTCACGATCGCGCCCACTGCCTCGACGTACGAGCGTTCCCGGGCGCGCTGCGAATCCTTGAGCGAACGCCAGATCACCCACCAGGCGAGCGCCGCCGAGAGCGCTCCGGACGACAGCGTGACCGCGAGCACGGTCCATCCGGCCTCGCGCACGAGCAGGAGGCCGATGAGGGAAACCGCCGCCGCGACGGCGACGATCAGCGGGACAATGCGGTGAGGTCGAGGCAACCCGAAACGCCTCCATGGGGAGGGACATCCCCAGAGCAGCAAGAGAGAGCACATTCAAGAAGTAGTTGAATCATACTTCAACTGCGCACTCGGCGTAAGCACCTTCTTCTCATCCCTACTCAACAAGGTGCTTCTCGGAGACTTTTCGGGGCACCGGACTGTTACGATGCGCCCGCATGGTTCGTCCTGCCCGGATCTCCGCCGTCCTGCTTCTCCTGGCCACCGCTCCGGCTTTCTCCCGGGAACCGCTCGCCTGGCGCGTGGCGGCCGGGCTCGCGCGGCTCGGACCGCGGCCGGACGGCGCTCCCAGCCAGACCGCGGCCGCCCGGTTCCTCCTCGACGCGATGCGGGGCGCCGGGCTCAGGCAGGTGCAGGCCGTGCCGGTGCCGGAGCATCCGGAGTGGGTGAACCTGACCGGCGTGCTGCCCGGCCGGTCGGACCGGGAGATCGTCCTTTCGGCCCACTACGACAGCGTTCCTGAGGGCCCGGGCGCCGGAGACGACGCCTCCGGCTGTGGCGTGGTCGTCGCCGTCGCGGCCGACCTGGCGCGGACGCCGCTCGACCACACCGTGCGGGTGGTGCTGTTCGACGCCGAGGAGGCCGGGCTTAAGGGGAGCCGGGGCTGGGTGGAGAGCCTCGCGCCGGCGCACCGGGACCGCATCCTGGCCGACCTCAACGTCGAGATGGTCGGCTGGACCGGCAGCGCCGGTCCGACGATCCACAGCTTTCCGATGGAGGTCGGCGGCGAATGGACCCTGGCGCCGGCCTGGCTCATCCATTTCCTCCTGAGGAGCGGCGACGCGGTGGGCTGGCACTACGGGATGTCGGACGCCCAGGCGCCGTTCCTCTCCCAGCTCGTCCTGCGCACCGCCCGGGTGCGGCTCGGCGCGGACGCCAACGCCTTCACGAAGCAGGGCATCCCGGCGGTCTCCGTGTCGGACAGCTCCCTCCTGCGGATGGATCCCGCCTATCACGGGTCCGAGGACACGCCCGCCCGGCTCGATCCGGCCCGGATGGAGAGGTGGACGACCGCGGTGGCCGCGGCTGTGCGGCGGATGGACAGACTCACCGGCCGCCCGGTCCAGGACGACGAGTTCCTGGTCCTGTTCGGCCGGGTCTGGATCCGGCGGGACCTCTACTGGATGGGGCTCGGCCTGTGGCTGCTGCTGGCGGTCCGCGGCCGTCCGCGCGGGATGCGGTTCGAGTCGGCCGAGGAGCGGTCGCGGGCCTGGCGCCGCCATCTGCCCGGAGTCCTGTTCCGCGCGCTCTTCCTGGCCGCGGTATTGCTCACGCCGGTGCTTTCGGTCCTGCTCTTCCCGGCAGGCCTGCTGGCCGCGTTCCCGCCGCGGAGGACCTGGGCGCGGGTTGCCGCCGTCGTGCTCGGCTTGCTGCCGCTGCTCGTCTTCTTCGGCGCCCTGGGCGTGGCCTTCGCGGTGCACATGGCGTCCACGAAGGCCGGTCTGCAGTGGGGCGCGCTGGCGCCGGTCCTCGCGACGGCCATGGTCTTCGCGGTCCTGCTGGCGCGCCGTCCGCCGGGGGAGCTGGCTCACTCCGGGCTGTCGGGCTCGAAGTAGCCGTTCACATCCACCACCAGGTGGACGGTCCCGTTGGCGCTCAGCGCGGGAACCACGGTGAAGGTCCGCTCCAGAGTACTGGAGAGGAGCAGGAATGCGTTGTTGGCCCGCGTGAGGCCGGTGGAGACGTTCAGCGTGCTGGCGTTCGGCTTGAGCTGGTCGGAGGGGAACAGCACGAGGTTTCCGTTGGCCGATGGAGCCACGGCCGTGACGTTGATCGAGAGCGCGATCGCCGTCGAGGGGATGCCGCACCGGCCGGCCGCCGCGAAGGTCCGGGACTGGCCCGTCTGGAGCGCCGGTCCGCCGTAATCGCCGTCCGGATCGCGCGTGTCGAGCAGCCGGCAGGGCGTGAGGGTGAAGAAATCCGTGGGCGGCGGAGGCGGCGAGTAGAGGACGGCGATCGCCGCGCGGTCGTCGTCATGGAGCGCTGCGCCGCGGCCGTCGTCGTGGATGTAGGGCCACATCAGCGCCTCTTCGAACTCGGAGTGGTCCAGACCCAGCGTGTGGCCGAGCTCGTGCGCGAAAAGCTCCTCCGCCGCCTTGCTCCCGTTCGGGCTGCTCCCGAAGAAGCAGGAGATACCGTCGCTCGTGACGATGTCGGCGTTCGCGATCTGGTGAAAGAAGGTGCCTCGATGAAGGGTGAGGCCCGAAAAGTACCAGGGCCCGCCATACGCGAGGGTGCCGCCGGAGGCACAATTGAACGCCGGCAACTCGCCGTTGGGATCATTGAACAGGATGGCGTTGACGGTGTCGTAGGAGATGAGGCCGCTGGTGTCGGTGGTCGTCCCCGCGTAGGAATAGTCGATGTAGGTGCCGGGATCGTCGTTCCAGGCCGCGAGCGCCGCCTGGAACTCCGTGAAGCCGCCTCCCGCCACGCCGTCCTGGCCGTCCTGATGGGCGTACCACGGCACGCTTTCGGCGTTGTCGAACTCGAACCAGCGCAGGTTGTAGCCGTCGTCGGGATCCTCGAACAGGCTGAAGTCCTCGACGATCTGGCGGAGGCCGGGTGTGGCGGCGACCCGGTAGTCGGCCGGGGACCGCACGCCGCGGGCCTGGTTCTCAATCCAGCGGGCGAAGCGGTCGAAGTCCCGGAGCGGCTCCGCGGGACGGGTCTCTCCCGGCCGGACGATGGCCCGGGCCTCGGCCAGGTTCCGGACGGCGAGGCTCTGCTCTCCGGCCCGGATCTCGTGGAAGGCTCCCAGCATCAGATTGAAGATCGAGTAGGTGCCGTCGAGCCGGGGGAAGAGGAACAGCAGGGCCCGTTCGCCCGGAGCGAAGCGGGGCGCGCCCCAGATCCGCAGCACGCGGCCACCGACGCCATTCCCGCCGGCCCCGCCGGGCACGTGCACCGTGACCACGAGGTCGCGCGCCAGCGCTCCCTTGAGCACCTTCCGGATGCGCGCGCGGTAGGTGGTGAATGGGTGCGAGCTCCCCTGGCCGGAGCCGGAGCCCTGGATCTCGACCACCGCGATCACCGGGGCCTGGGCGACCAGGGCCTCGTCGGTCATCGGCACGTAGGAGGTCGCCGACGCGGGCAGGGCAGCGAGAAGAGAAAGCAGCGACAGCGCAGCCAGTCCAAGAGTTTTCATGGGCAGCTCCGGATCAGTGAGTTTCATAAACTGTGATCCGAAGCCGGATTCCATTTCAACTATGTGACTGCCAACTCCCTGAGCGTTCGGACCGCATGGTCCAGCTCCGCCTGGGTGTTATAGAAGTGCGGCGAGAGGCGGATGCCGGCGTTCGGGCGGAAGTCGCAGATGATCTCGCGCGCGATCAGCTCCTTGGAGAAGCGCTCGGCGTCCTCGTGCCAGATGGAGACCGTGCCGCCGCGGTGCTTCGGGTCGCGCGGGGTACGCAGCTCGAAGCCGGCCTCCTCGGCGGCGTCCATCAGGTGCTGGGTGAGCGCGAGCGAGCGCTCCCGGATCCTCCTGGCTCCGACCCCGGCCACGATCCGATAGCCGGCGCGGCAGGAGTAGAGGGCCGGGATGTTCGGCGTGCCGGTCAGGAAGCGCCAGTTGGCCTCCTCGCGGTAGCGGATCGGGCCGGGCCGGAACTGGAAGGGCTCCTCGTCCGCCTGCCAGCCGGTGAAGGTCGGCCGCAGGGTCCTGGCGAATTCGGGCTCCACCCAGAGATAGCCGTCGCCCGGGCCGCCGCAGAGCCACTTGACCGAGCCGCCCATGGCCGCGTGCACGCCCCAGGCCTCCAGCTCCAGCGGCAGGACGCCGGTGGACTGATAGACGTCGAGGAGCAGGATCGCTCCGACCTCGCGGCAGCGCTTCGCGATGGCCTGGGCGTCCTGAACGTAGGCGCTCCGGAAGAGGGTGTGGGAGATCGGCACGAGGCGCGTGCGCTCGTCGATCGCCGCGAGCAGCCGCTCGGTCGGCACGCCGATGCCGTCGTCCGACGGCACCATCACGATCTCGGCCCCCTTCCGGCGCTCCCCCTCCATGATGTACATCACGTTGGGGAAGTTGAGCTCGGTGTAGACGATCCGGTTGCGGTCCGCCGGGTAGTCGATCGCCGAGACGAAGAGCGCCGCGGCCACGGCCACGTTCTGGTGCATGGAGACCGCGCCGGGCTTGACGCCGAGGAGCGGCGCGAGCAGGTCGCCGGTCTCGGCGGCCATCTCCCACCAGCCCTCGTGCCAGGCGCGCACGCCGCGCTGGCCCCAGTCCTTCGTGAACTGCGCGAGCTCGTCGTCCACCCCCCGCGGCATGGCGCCGAGGGAGTTGTTGATCAGGTAGGTCGTGCGTTCCAGGATCGGGAACTCGGCGCGCAGCGACAGCAGGTCCTCGTGGGGAGCGGCGGTCTTCGTCATGGCCGGCACCTCAGCGTCCCGTCCATTGCGCCGGACGCTTCTCGAGGAAGGCCTTGACGCCCTCCTCCTTGTCCTGGGTGGAGAAGCAGAGGCAGAACAGGTCGCGCTCGTACGGGATGCCGTCCTCGATGGCCAGCCGCTCGCTCGCGCGCACGGCCTCCTTGGCCACCTTGATGGTCAGCGGGCTCTTGCTCGCGATCCTGCCGGCCAGCTCCAGGGTCTTCGCGCGCAGCTCGTCGGCCGGGAAGACCATATCGACGAGGCCGATCTCCTTGGCCTCGGCGGCCGGGATCATGTCGCCGGAGAGGATCAGGCGCATGGCGTTGCCGAGGCCGACCAGACGCGGCAGGCGCTGCGTGCCGCCGCCGCCCGGGATGATGCCGAGGTTGATCTCCGGCTGGCCGAAGCGCGCCTTGTCGGAGGCGATCCGCATGTCGCAGGACATGGCCAGCTCGCAGCCGCCGCCCAGGCAGAAGCCGTTGATCATGGCGATGACCGGCTTCGGGAAGCTCGCCATGAGGTCGAAGATGCGCGGGCTCGCCATGGCCTCGCGCTGGTCGAACGGCGTGCGGCCGGCGAACTCGCCGATGTCCGCGCCGGCGATGAACGACTTCTCGCCGGCGCCGGTGATGACGACGGCTCCCACCGAGTCGTCCTTCTCGATCTCGGCGAGGACCTGCAGCATGTCGTCCCGCACCTGCTGGCTCAGCGCGTTCAGCTTGTCGGGACGGTTTATCGTGAGGATGGCCACGCGGCCTTCCTTGTCCACCAGGATGGTTTCAGGCATTGGAGTCTCCTCGAATCCCTGTTCGGGCTTCGGCTTCTAGGTGTCGGTCCAGCAGGATTTCGCGCCCAGCCGGATCAGCTTCTTTCTCAGGTTGCCGTCGAATGTGGCGACGGCATCATAGCGTCCCTGGATGGCCGCTGCGGCGAACACGGCATCTCCGAACGACGGGATCTGGTCCGGCCAGTATGCGAGGACCTGGCTCCAGGGGATTTCTCCTTCCGCCTCCACGCCGGGCATGGCGAGCAGCTTTTCGAGAGCGCCGGCCACGGCCTTCGGAGGGAATCCGTAGAGGTTGCCGAGCACGTACACCATCTCCGAGATGGAGACCGAGTGGAGCACGATCAGGTGCTGCCGGTCGGCTGCGGCTTCGAAAAGGGAGCTCGCCTTCTCTTGCTGTTCCAGGTTCCGATCGGTCAGGAAGGAAACCAGGACGTTGGTGTCGACCAGGATTTCGTTCACGCGTCCTCTGTCCCCATCCGCTTGCGGGCCCTCCGGATATCCTCGACCGGATCTCCGGGCCCTACTTTGAAGCTCCCGCGAAGGTCGAGGAAGGCCCGGCGTGAGGCGGTCACGCGGACGTGGTCTCCGACGACCTCCCATTGAAGGACATCGCTCGGGCCGACGTGCAGCTTCTCCCGGACCTCCTTCGGGACCGTCGTCTGGTGCTTCACGGTGATGGTGGATCTGGCCATGGTGTTCCCCTTACCGGAAGTGTAGGTTTGGTAAGGAGGAAGTTCAAGATCAATCGTGCGTCCACACCGGCCGCCGCTTCTCCAGGAACGCGGCGAGCCCCTCGGCCATGTCGGCGGTGGGGCAGAGCTCGTCGAGGTAGAGGCGTTCGTTGGCGTCCAGGGCTGCAAAGAAGGCTTCGGACTGCGATCCGATCCTGACTGCCTTCTTCGTGATGCGGGTCACGGCCGCGCTCCGGGCGGTGATCTCGGCGACCAGCTTCGCGGTCTCTTCGTCCAGGCTGCCCTTGTGCACACGCCGGGCGATCAGGCCCATGGCCTCGGCCTGTTCGCAGGTGAGCGTGCGGCCGGTGAGGAGCAGCTCCAGGGTCCGGCCCGGACCGATCCGGGACGGGTAGAGCGCCGCGGCCGCCGGCGGGTAGCAGCCCAGCTCGATCTCCGGCTGGCCGAAACGGGCGTCGTCCGTGGCCAGGACCAGGTCGCAGGCGAGCGCCACCTCCATGCCGCCGCCGAGGCAGTGGCCCTGGACGGCGGCCACGGTCACGGCCGGCAGCGTGCGGAGCTTCTTGATCGCGCCGTGCAGGGTCGAGAGCATCGACCCGACTTTGTCCGGAGTGTGGTCCTGGACGGCCACGCCGGCGGAGAACGCCCGGTCGCCGGCTCCGCGCAGGACCACCACCTGAAGGTCCGCATCCTTCTCCAGATCGTCGAGCGCCGCGGCGAGGCTCTCGATGGTCGGGATGTCCAGGATGTTGAGCGGCGGACGGTTCACGGTGACCGTCGCGGTCCGCCCGTCCCGGGTAAGGAGCAGGCTGCTCATCGCGTGGCCCGGAGGAAGTCTTCCCAGAGCGCGCGGTGCTGGGCCATCGCCACGAGGTTCTCGGGATGCCACTGGACGGCCCGCACCCACCAGTCCGGCCGGTCGAGCACGAAGGCTTCGATCAGCCCGTCCGGCGACTCGGCGACCGGGACCAGGCCGTCCGCCAGGCGCTTGACCGCCTGGTGGTGCCGGCTGTTCACGCGCGGCGTCTCTCTGGCGAGGATCTCGCCAAGGGGCATCTCCGGGCGCAGCACGTTGACGGTGTGGGCGATGCGGTCCTTGGGATTGTTGATGCTGTGCGGGACGTCGCTCGGCTTCTGGACCGGGAGGTCCTGCCAGAGCGAGCCGCCGAGGAAGACGTTGAGCATCTGGAGACCGCGGCAGACGCCCCAGACCGGCACCTTCGCCTCGCGGGCTCCTTCGACGAGGGCCCACTCCATGGCGTCGCGCTCGGGCAGGACCTCGACCTCGTCGTTGAGGACCGTCTCGCCATAGCGCTCCGGAGCCACGTCCACGCCGCCGCAGAGGACGAGCCCCGAGGCCCGCACGGCCAGGGCGCGGGCCTCGTCGGGGTCGACGTCCGGGGTCACGTAGCGGAAGCCGTCCTCCGGCACGCCGACGGCCTTGAGGGCCTCGCCGTACGGGCTCGCGTACTCGTCCGTCGCGGTGGCGACCAGGATCATGCCGCCTCCCGCTCGACCAGGGCCGCGATCCCCATGCCGCCCGAGACGCAGAGCGTGGCGATGCCGCGCTCCAGGCCTCTCCTCTCCATGCCATGGAGCAGGGTGACCAGGATGCGCGTGCCCGTGGCGCCGATCGGATGGCCGAGCGCGATGGCGCCGCCGTCCGGGTTCAGGCGGGCGGGGTCGAAGCCGAGCTCCTTGTTGCAGGCGAGCACCTGCGCGGCGAAGGCCTCGTTGAGCTCGACCTCGTCGATCGCATCGATGCCGAGCCCGGCCTTCTCCAGCATCTTGCGGACTGCGGGCACCGGGCCGATGCCCATGATCCGCGGATCGACGCCGACCACCTGCCAGCCCGCCAGCCGGGCCACGACCGGCAGGCCCAGCTCTTTCGCGGCGGCCCGGGAGGCCACGACGATGGCCGCGGCGCCATCCGTGATACCCGAGGCATTGCCGGCCGTCACCACGCCGTTGTCGCGGAAGACCGGCTTGAGCTTCGTCATCGACTCCAGGGTGGCGCCGTCGCGCGGGTGCTCGTCCCTGTCGATGGTCATGTCGCCCTTCTTGCCGGGCACGGTGATGGGCGCGATCTCGCTCACGAACCGGCCTTCGGCCCGGGCGCGCTCGCAGCGGAGCTGGCTTTCGAGCGCGTAGGCGTCCGAGGCGGCGCGGTCGATGCCCGTCTCCGCCGCCAACTCCTCGGCGGTCTCGCCCATGACGAGGTTGGAGATCGGGCAGTTGAACCCGTCCTTGTACATGCCGTCCACGATCTCGGCGTTGCCGAGCCGGTAGCCGGTGCGGGCCCGCGGCAGGTAGTAGGGGGTGTTCGACATGCTCTCCGTGCCGCCGGCCAGGACGACGCCCGCCTCGCCCGTGAGGATGGTCCGGGCGGCGGAGAGCACGGCCTGGAGGCCCGAGGCGCAGGCCTGGTTGACCGTGAAGGCCGGCCGGTCCTCGGGCACGCCGGCCCGGTAGCCGATCTGGCGCGCGGTGTTCGGGCCGCCGCCGGCCTGCCGGCCATGGCCGAAGATGACCTGGTCGACCTTCGCCGGATCGAGCCGCGCGCGTTCGAGGGCGGCCTTCGCCGCGGCGGTGCCCAGGTCCGCCGCGGTGAGGGTCGAGAGCCCGCCGAGGAACCTGCCGATCGGGGTCCGCACCGGCGCGGCGAGCACGATGTCGCTGTCCTGCTTCATCTTCTTCCTTCTTGGCCTTCTTGGATTACCAGCCCCGGAACTCCGGCTTGCGCTTGCTGATGTAGGCGTCGAGGCCTTCCTTGGCGTCCGGACTCTCGAAGAGCTGCTGCTGGAGCTCGCGCTCGATGGCCAGACCGCTCTCGAAGGGGACCTCCCAGCCGGACTGGACCGACCGCTTGATGCGGCCCGCGGCCTTGGCGGCCTTGTTGGGCGGGCAGAACTGCGTGGCGTAGTCGTGGATGTGGGCCGCGAAGCTGGCGCTGTCGCCCTCGTGGATGTAGTTGACGATGCCGAGCTTCTGGGCCTCCTCGAAGTCGATGAGGCGGCCGGTGACCATGAGGTCGATCGAGATCGTCTTGCCCACGCGGCGGGCGAGGCGCTGGGTGCCGCCGGTGCCGGGGAGCACGCCGAGGTTGATCTCGGGCAGACCGAGCTTGCCGGAGCCCTTGCGGGCGACCAGGATGTCGGCCGCCATGGCGATCTCCAGGCCGCCGCCGACCGTGTGGCCGTCGAGCGCCGCGATGACCAGCTTGGGGGTCTGCTCCAGGCGGTTGAGCGTCTCGTTGGCGTGCAGGCAGAAGTAGTACTTGAAGTACGGATCGGACGACTTGAGCATGTTGATGTTGGCGCCGGCGCAGAAGAACTTGTCGCCCTCGCCGCGCAGGACGATCACGTAGACGTCCTTGTCGAAGCGGGCCTGGAGGATCGCGCTGTCGAGCTGGCGCATCATCTCGTGGGTATAGGTATTGGCCGGCGGATCGTCCAGGGTGAGGTAGGCGACGCCTTCCTTGACCTCGTAATGGACCAGGGTGCGCTCGGCCGCAGTGGTCTCAGCCATCTTCATCTCCTCCCGTCGTGTTGGCATGTGGGGGCCGGGCGCGGAACGCCGCCCGGAAAAAGACCCTGGCATTCTAGAACGTCATGGAAGGAGCGTCCACCCGGCGGCCTCCTGTATGCTCCTGCGCGAGAAGGAGGGAGCCATGCGATTCCGTCGTCTCGTCCTGCCTGTTGTCCTGATCTCCGCGCTCGGGATCTCGTCGTTCGTCGCCATCCGGACCGTCGCCGCCCGCACCAACAAGCCTCCGCTGCACGGCCGGCACTGGATGGCCGTCACCGGCAAGCCGCTCGCCGCGACCGCCGGCTCGATGATGTTCCAGAAGGGCGGCAACGCCGTGGATGCGGCCTGCTCCATGCTCGCCGCCACCTGCACGATGTGGGACACGCTCGGCTGGGGCGGCGAGACGCAGGCCCTGATCTGGAATCCGAAGACGCGCAAGGTCATCGCCATCAACGCGCTGGGCGTCGCGCCAACGGGGGCCACCCCGGAGTTCTTCCACGGCAAGAACATGCCGTACCCACCGGAGTTCGGGCCCCTGTCCGCGGTGACTCCGGGCACGCCGGGCGGCCTGCTCGTCATGCTGGCCGAGTACGGCAAGCTCAGCCTCGCCGACGTGCTCGGCCCCGCGATCCAGATGGCCGACGGCTATCCGATCGAGGCCCAGCTCATCGGCCGCATCCAGGCCGAGCGCAAGCGCATCCTCGACTGGCCGTTCTCGAAGGCCGTCTTCCTGCAGGGCCCCGGCCCCGGCGATACCGCGCCCGAGCCGGGCCAGGTCTTCCGCCAGCCCGACCTCGCCGCCACCCTGCGCAAGCTGGTCGAGACCGAGCGCCAGGCGCTCGCCGCGGGCAAGGACCGCAAGGCCGCCATCCTCGCCGCCTACGACCGCTTCTACAAGGGCGACATCGCCGAGGAGCTGGCCCGCGGGACCCGGGAGGCCGGCGGCCTGATCACGAAGGAGGATCTGGCCCGCTGGCAGGTCAAGATCGAGGAGCCGGTCAGGACCGACTACAAGGGCATCGAGGTCTACAAGCTCGACGTCTGGACCCAGGGTCCGGCGATGCTCCAGGCGCTGAACATCCTGGAGCCGCTGGATCTCAAGAGCATGGGCTTCAACAGCGCGCGCTACATCCACACCGTCCACCAGGCCATGAACCTGGCCTTCGCCGACCGCGACTTCTACTATGGGGACCCCGCGTTTCCGCCCGAGGAGCCGGTCCGCGGCCTGCTCTCCAAGGAGTACGCCGAGACCCGGCGCAAGCAGATCGACTGGAAGCGCAACGACCCGGCGGTCAAGCCCGGCGACCCCTATCCGTTCCAGGGTGGGACGAACCCGTTCAAGGCCCTGCTGGAGAAGTGGGGCACGCCCGGTGAGTCGTCGAGCTATACCCAGCCGTATCAGGCTGCTCTCCAGGACATGACTTTCGAGGAAGGCTTCCGGGCCGGCACGACCTCGGTCATCGCAGCGGACGAGGAGGGCTGGGTGGTGTCGATGACCCCGAGCGGCGGCTGGGTGCCGGCCTTCGTCGCGGGCCGCACGGGCGTCGGCCTCTCGCAGCGCATGCAGAGCTTCGTGCTGGAGGAGGGCCAGAACCCATTCAACGTCCTGGTCCCGGGCAAGCGTCCGCGCGTGACGCTCACGCCGACCCTGGCGATGAAGGACGGCAAGCCCTGGCTCGCCTTCGCAGTGCAGGGCGGCGACACGCAGGACCAGAACCTCCTCCAGTTCTTCCTGGACGTCGTGGAGTTCGGGATGACCGTCCAGGAGGCGGTGGAGGCGCCGAACGTCAACAGCTACCAGATGCGCAGCTCCTTCGGCGGCCACGAGTCGCAGCCGGGCCGCATCGAGGTCCAGTCCGCCACGCCGGAGTGGGTGAGGAGCGAGCTGACGAAGATGGGCTACAAGGTCGAGGTGCTGCCCCGCACCTCGGGTCCGATCAACGCCATCCTGGTCGATCCGAAGCACGGTACGTTCTGGGGTGGCTCCAGCGACTACGGCGAGGACTACGGGATCGGGTGGTAGACATCTTCCGTCGTTGTGATAAGATTGCGCCTCTCCAGGAAATACGGATCTCGGGAGGGCGGATGGCGAGTCATGACGACGGATACAAGCTTCTCTTCTCCCATGCCTCGCTGGTGGCGGATGTCCTCCGGGGCTTCGTCAGGGAGGACTGGGTCAAGGAGGTCGACTTCGAGTCCTTGGAGCGGGTCGAGGGCTCCTACGTCAGCGAGAAGCTCCGGCGGCGGGAGAGCGACATGCTCTGGCGGGCAAGGTGGCGAGGCCGCTCTCTTTACGTCTATGTCCTGCTGGAGTTCCAGTCCCGGGTGGATCGCTTCATGGCGATCCGCCTCATGGGCTATCTGGCGCTCCTCTACCAGGACCTGATCAAGCAGAAGGCCTTCACGCCGTCGGGCCGGCTGCCGCCGGTCTTCCTCCTGGTTCTGTACAATGGAAAAAGACGCTGGCTTTCGGCCCTGGACGTCGCGGAGCTGATCGAGCCGGTGCCCGGAGGCCTGGAAGCCTACCGTCCGCATCTGCGTTACGCCCTTCTGGACGAAACGCAGATTCCGGAGATGGAGCTGGAGTCGGAGCGCAATCTGGCTGCAGCCCTTTTCGGGTTGGAGAAAAGCCGTGATGCTGACGCGTTCCGGCGGGCGATCGGCCGGATGGTAGCCGAGACGCGATACGACAATTCCCTACGCCGCTCGGTGCACACCTGGGTAACCGAGGTCCTGATTCCGGCGAGGTTTCCGGAGCTCCCCTTGGGGGAGGCGAAGAGCCTGGAGGAGGTACACACGATGCTCGCAGAGAACGTGAAGCAGTGGACACGGGAGTGGAAGAGAGAGGGCATGGAAAAGGGCCTGAAGAAGGGGCGGGAGGAGGGGCGGAAGGAGGGGCGGAAGGAGGGGCGGAAGGAGGGACTGCGACTGGCTCAGGATCTTCTCCTTTCCCAGATGGACGATCGCTTTGGCCCTGTGCCGACGGCGATGCGGCGGAAGGTTCATGGGATCAAAGAAGCTGAGGAGTTGAAGAAGCTCGGCAGTCGGCTCCTCGCCGCCTCCTCCCTGGACGACCTCGGACTCTGATCCCCGCCGCATCCCTGGGACCGCCGGCGCTCCGCTGGCGGTTTTTTGCCGCAACTACTCATAGTGTCGCTGCCGCGCGGCTGAAGTTCGCGGCAGATCTCAGTCGATTCGCGCCAGAAAGCCTCCAATTTGTCGCGACTCGGATGATTTCTGCTGCGGTACGGCTCCGTGTATCCGACGTGGGCTGCCTTTCTGTCGCGACTCACATGTTTGTCGCAGCGGGCGGACTGATCTCTGCCGCTGCTCGAGAGGTTTCGCCGCAAGAAATCATATAATCTGCCGCGAATCGCACGAGAGTCGCGGCAGAACAGGAGAGTTCATGAACACGGATCGGTCCGTCGGCGAGCTGCTGGAGAGTCTGGAAGCCCAGGCCGCCGATCTCGAACGGCAGGAGGCGTACCACGCCGAGCAGGAGGTTCTTCACCGTGAGCGCAGGAGCGCCCACGCCGCCCGGCTGGAGGAGGTCCGCCGGCATCTGGAAGCTCTTCGGGCCGCGCTCGCCGCTTTGGACCAGGCCGACCAGCCGGCCCGGCCCGAGCCGGACGACGAGGATCTGGGGTCGGGCTCGCGCCCGAGGGTGGCGCGGATGGTGGAGAGGGTGGTCGAGAGCAAGCGGCCGGGAGACCGCTTCGGTTCCGAGGCGCTGACCGGGGAGGTCAACCAGCGTTACGGAGATCGCCTGCGCAAGCCGCTCGAGGAGCGCCAGATCTCGGGGGTGCTCCGCCGCCTGGCTGAGAAGAAGCGCATCGAGCTCGTACGCCGCGGCCGGCCGCACCAGGAGGCGCTGTACGCGCTGCCGGCTACCCCCCGAACTGCATGAAGCTGACCAGGTTCCCGTAGTCCCCGCGCGCCAGGCCGTGGGCTTCGGGCTTCTCCTGGAGGACGCGCAGGATCTCGGCCTCGATGGCACCGTCCCGCAGGACCGGGTCCGGCTCGGCCAGCAGCGGACGGAGCGGGTGGTAGCGGTCGGCGAAGAGGCAGAGACGCAGGTCGCCGCGCGAGGTCAGGCGGAGACGGTTGCAGTCGGCGCAGAAGGTGTGGGACATCGGGGTGATGAAGCCCACCGAGCCCACGGCACCGGCGAAGCGGTAGGAGCGCGCCGGGCCGGTGCGCGGCTCGGTGTCCTCCATGGGCTCCAGAGGACCGAAGCGGGCTTCCAACTGTTGCCGGACCGCGTCCGCGGAGAGGAACTGGCCTTCCAGGTGCCGGTTCGAGGCCGTGGCCATCAGCTCGATGAAACGCACCGCGAGCGGACGGTCGAGGGTCAGCGCCGCGAGCCGCTCGAAGTCGTCCTGGCCGCCGTCGAGCAGCACGGCGTTCAGCTTCACCGGGTGGAGGCCGACCTCCAGGGCCGCCTCGACGCCGCGCCAGACGTCCTGGAGGAGGCCGCGGCGGGTGATCCCGCTGAAGCGCTCCGGGTCCAGGCTGTCGACGCTGACGTTCACCCGGTCGAGCCCGGCGGCCTTCAGATCGGGCGCCAGGCGCGCGAGCTCGGTGCCGTTCGTGGAGAGCGCGAGGTTCTCCAGGCCGGGCAGCGCCTTGAGCCGGCGGACGATCTCCAGGATGTCCTTGCGGATCAGCGGCTCGCCGCCGGTCAGCCGCACCCGGCGGATGCCCAGTCGCACCAGCGCTCCCACCAGCACCTCCATCTCGGCCGGCGAGAGGAACGCCCGGTCGCCGAACGGGAAGTCCGCGTCGGCCGGCAGGCAGTAGGTGCAGCGCAGGTTGCAGCGGTCGGTGACCGAGACCCTGAGATAGGTCAGGCGGCGGCCGAAGGAATCGACCAGACGGGTGGTCGGACCGGTGAGGGTCGAGGGAGGCGCGGAATCGAGGATTGCGAGTGGCATCAGGGTCTCTTCCATGAGGCACCCGAGCCACCGCAGCAGCCGAGCCACACCTTTCCAAGCGCGGGAGGCGGCCCGGTTTCCCGGGCCACCCTGTCGGCCAGCCCTCCCGCCGGAGCTTGGCCGGGGAGGGGCAGGACTGGCTCGGTGGGCCTCCATCTCATTCTAAGCCAGATTGATGCCGCTTGATTCCCCGTTCCCGTAGGTTAGAATCGGCGCCGTCCGACACCAGGGCCCGTCACCTCCTTCCGATGATCACCGGCTACAACACCGATGTCCGCCACAACGACGTGGTGTTTCACGTCCAGACGGAGGACAAGGGACTGGGCAACCCCTTCATCGAGAGCCTGGTCTATGTCGGCGGACAGGTCCTGGCCAGCAAGCGGTCCAACTACGCCGACCTCCTCTCCGAGGGCAAGTAGGAGAAGGACATCGTCACGCTGATGGACCACCAGCACCGGACGATGATCGCGGCGATCCGCCACGGCAAGCTCGACGCCAAGCTCCAGTCCCTGCTGACTGGCCGGCAGACCGGCCCCTTGACCGCGCCGGGCCATGCGGGAGCGTCCGCCGTGCCGCCGCCGGCCGCCCAGGCCGCTCAGGCCGCTCAGGTCGCTGCGGCCGTCGTGGATACCGGCACCATCGCCCGTCCGCCGTCTCCGCCGCCACCCTTGCCGACTCCCGCCGCGCATCCGCTCCCGCCGCTCCCTCCGGCTCCGGCCCGCGAGCGCACGCTCGACCAGGTGATCCTCGAATACCTGACCAACGAGGCCGACCAGGAGCAGCTCGTCCTCCTGGTCGAGGAGGAGGAGGACCTGGAGCTCGGTCGCAAGGCGAAGCTCGTCATCCGCGCCCGCTCCAGCAAGAGCGGCAAGCCGGTCGACGGCACCCAGATCGCGGTGCGCATGATCTCCACCGTCGCCGAGCCGGCCGTCCTGGCCCACGGCCGCACCGACGACGACGGCCTCCTGGCCATGACGTTCGACATCCCCGCCATCGGCCGCGGCACGGCCGCCCTCATCATCACCGCCGCCAGCGCGATCGGCCGGGCCGAGCTCAAGCACCTCCTCTGAAAGCTCCCTCTCCCCCGGCACGGGGGAGAGGGCCGGGGAGAGGGGGAACGGGATCTGTTATAGGCTTGGGCGGTGGAACAAGCGACGGTCCTGGACGTCTATCTCAACGGCGAGCCGCACCGGATGGCGGACGGCTCGACGGTCCTCGACCTCGTCGCGGCGCTGGGGCGCGACCCCAGGACCGTGGCCGTGGAGCTCAACGGCCACATCGTGCGCCGCGGCGACTACGGGACGACCGCGCTCGGCACGGGCGACCGCCTCGAAGTGGTCCACTTCGTGCAGGGCGGCTGAGACAGGCGTCGCAGGAAATGGGCTGGAATGGGAAAACGGGAGTGCGAGGTTTAGAGAGACACGAGATGGGCCGGGGACGTTGCCATCCGCGTATTCCTCGGCTATCATCCCGCGTCGCAATGGGCCGCTAGCTCAACTGGCAGAGCAGCAGACTCTTAATCTGCGGGTTCGGGGTTCGATTCCCTGGCGGCTCACCATCTTTCCCCCGCGAAACCACCCACTCCTTCCGTAAACAGGATGCAGGAGGCCTCGCTGCGAAAGTGGCGGAATTGGTATACGCGCTAGACTTAGGATCTAGTCCCGAGAGATCGGGTTGGGGGTTCGAGTCCCCTCTTTCGCACCATCCAACCAACGACCTGGAATGAGGATCGGATGAGCGTCGTCGTTTCCCAGCAGGATGTAGGGCCCTGCCGCAAGCAGCTCACCGTGGAAGTCCCGGTCCCCGCCGTCGAGGCGGAGACCCAGCGCGTCGTCCAGGAGTACGGGCGCCGCGCCAAGATCCCCGGTTTCCGCCAGGGCAAGGTGCCCGCCCACGTCGTCCGCCAGCGCTTCGCCAAGGACATCGAGCAGGAGGTCATCGAGCGCCTGCTGCCGCGCTACTGGCGCCAGGCGCAGGCCGAGACCTCCCTCGAGCCGCTGCTGCCGCCCGAGCTCGCCGAGGAGCCGAAGCTCACGCCCGGCGAGCCCTTCACCTTCACCGCCGTGGTCGAGACCCGGCCGCAGATCGAGCTGCGCAACACGAAGGACTTCGAGCTGCCCGACCCGTCGGTCGAGCCCGGCACCCTGGAGATCGACGACAAGGTCGACGAGCTCCGCAAGCAGCTCGCCGACTGGGTGCCGGTCGAGCGCCCCGCGGTGCGCGGCGACCTGGTGAGCGTCGAGATCACCGAGCTGGAGCCCGCCAAAGGCGGGGACCTGCACGGCGAGCCCGCCGAGGACCACAAGAC
>JBEQUE010000151.1:0-13209 GCA_040349255.1 Acidobacteriota bacterium
AGGCCGCCAGGATGCGCGCCAGGTCAGACGCGGCCATCCCTCAAGAGCTCCCGCGCGGCGTCGAGGCTCTCCGCGCAGTGGGACGGCACCAGGCAGAGGTCGGGGCGCGCCCGCGCCAGCTCGTGCAGGTCGCGGATGCGCTGCCGGTAGAGCCGCATGTCGGCGGTGATCAGCCGCACGACCGGATGCGGGAATTCGAGGTGGCTCACCGCCCTCCGCTGCCAGCAGGCGTCGGCGATCAGGAAGACCTCGGGCCCCTGCGTCCGCGGGAGGAGCACGCCGAGCTGGCCGTGGGCGTGCCCGGCGAGGTCGACGCCGAGCAGACTGCCGTCGCCGAGCAGGTCGTATCCTTCGGCGAACGGCGCGTAGCCGGAAGGCAGCCGCACGACCGGCAGATCCTCGACGAAAAGCGAGCGGGCCTCCAGGTCTGCCGGCAGCAGCCCGGGCAGCACGCCGGCGGCGAGATGGCGCCAGGCCGGGATGCGACGAAACTCCCGCGCGAGAGCGGAGCGGCGGTAGAGCAGGCGGGCGCGCGGGAAGTCGAGCAGGCCGCCGACGTGGTCGGCGTGGAAGTGGGAGAGGATCACCAGTGCCACGTCGTCCGGGTCCATCCCGGCTGCGCTCAGCCAGGCCGCCGCCGTGTCCTCCCCGCCGCAGGTCACCGGGGTGACGCGCCGGTAGAGCGACTCCGGGAAGCGCCGGGTCTCGTGGAAGAAGCGCGGCGAGTAGCCGGCGTCGAACAGGACCAGGCCGCGCGACGGATGGCGGACGACGCCGACCAGCGACGGGAAGCGGAGAATCTCGAGACTGGGGCGGCCGGTCACCACCCAGGCCGGGTGGGTGCAGCTCCCGGCCGCGATCAGGTCGAGGCGGAGGTCCACGTCAGAACCGCACGACGGCGGCCCCCAGCGTCAGGCCCGCGGCGGTGCCGAGCAGCAGAGCCCGCTGGCCGCGGCGCAGCCGGACGCCGCTCACCGCCTCGTGGAGGGCCGCCGGCATCGACGCCGAGACCTGGTTGCCGCGCGCGGCCAGGATGTCCACCACCCGGTCGGCCGGGAAGCCCAGCCGCTCGCGCAGGTAGCGCAGGCCGAGCGAGCTCGCCTGGTGGGGGATGACGACGTCGATGTCCTCGGGCGCGCAGCCGGCCTCGGCGAGGACCTCGGAGATGAACCGCGGCAGCTTCTCCGCCGCCAGCCGGAAGACCGCGAGGCCGTCCATCCGGAACAGGTAGTCCTCCTGCCGGGGAGGCGGCGTGACGACGTTGTAGCGGCTGCCGCCGGCCGCCATCTGGCAGAGGTAGGCGCCGCGGCTGTAGGTGGCGCAGCGCAGGGCCTCGATCGACCCGGAGGACCCGTCGCTCGGGCCGAGGACGGCCGCGGCGGCGCCGTCGCCGAACAGCGAGCTGGTCTCGAGATCGGAGGCGTCGAGCCCCTTCGAGGCCACCTCGCTGGCGACGATCCCGACCCGGCGGTAGCGGCCGGCGGCGATGCCCATCATGGCGGTCTCCAGGGCGAAGAGGAAGCCGAGGCAGGAGGCGTTGACGTCGAAACCGGGGATGCCGGCGTCGCCGAGGCCGAGGGCGCGCTGGACCAGCACCGCGTTGGTCGGCATGGGCTGCTCGGGGACGGCGCTGGTCGCGATGAGGAGGTCGAGATCGGAGGCCGCGAGGCCGCTCGCCGCGAGGGCTTGGTCGAGCGCCCCGGCGGCCATCATCGAGGAGGTCTCCTCCGGCCCGGCGTAGTGCCGGGTCTCGACGCCCGAGCGGGCCAGGGTGCTTCCGGCGGCGCGCCCGTGGCGCTCGTCGAGGGCCGCCGAGGTGACGCGCTCCACCGGCAGGTAGCTGCCGGTGCCCAGGATGCGGACGGGATACGGATGGGGCATGAGGAATCACCGTACCAGGGGGCCGGCGCGGTGGCAAGTGAGCATAGAATAGGATTACACAGGGCCGCCCGAGGGCGGCCAAGGAGGTTTGAACGTGCCTTACAGCCCATTGCTAGTCAAGCCGATGCGCGAGGAGCTCACGAGCGCCGGCGTCAGGGAGCTCACGAGCGCGCAGGACGTGGACTCGTGGATGGCCGAGACCAACGGGACGGCCATGCTGGTGATCAACTCGGTCTGCGGCTGCGCCGCGGGCATGGCGCGCCCCGGCGTCCGGATGGCGCTCCAGCACGACCGCCGGCCCGACCGGGTCGCCACGGTCTTCGCCGGCCAGGATCTCGAAGCCACGGCGCGCGCCCGCGGCCACTTCCCGGACATCCCGCCGTCGAGCCCGTCGATCGCCTTCTTCAAGGACGGCGAGCTGGTGGCCTTCGTGCCCCGTCACCGGATCGAGAGCCGCACGGCCGACGCCGTGGCGGGCGACCTGATGGCGATCTTCAACGAGCACTGCGAAGTTCCCGCGACCTGATGGGGACCTTCCACCAGGGCAGGAGCGAGCTGCACGGGATCACGGTCGTGGTGGACACCACGGGCGAGGAGATCTTCATCGGCCGCTGCGACGACGAGACCGACCGGGGGATCATCCTCTACGACGCGGACGTGCACCGCGACGGCGAGGGCGGGCGCTCGAAGGAGGACTACGTCAAGCGCGCCGCCGTGTTCGGGATCTGGAAGAAGCACGACGCCCTGCTGATCCCGAAGGAGAAGATCGCCTCCGTGCGGCGGCTGGGCGAGGTGTGAGGTGAACTGGATCTTCCTGGGAGCCCTGGGCGCCGCCCTGGCCGTGATCTCGGGCGCGTTCGGCGCGCACGCGCTCGCGGCGAAGCTCGATCCCCGGTCGCTGGAGCTCTGGGAGACGGCATCGCGGTATCTCATGTACGGCGCGCTCGCCCTGGTGCTGGTCGGCCTCTATGGCCAGCCCGGGGCGCGCCGGATCGACGCCGCGGGCTGGTGCCTGCTCGCCGGGACGGTCATCTTCAGCGGCACGGTGGGGGCGCTCGCCCTGGGCGGGCCGCGGGTGCTGGGCGCGGTCACGCCGATCGGCGGCACGCTGATGATCGTCGGTTTCCTGCTCTTCGCCTGGTCCGCTCTTCGCTGATACCATCGCCCCCCGCCTCCCGCGGCCGCGGGAGGCCCATCCTTGAGGAGCCTCCGCATGTCGAATGCGATCTTTTCGGTCCCCGTCCCGGGCAACGAGCCGGTCCGCTCGTACGCTCCGGGGTCGGCGGAGAAGAAGTCCCTGAAGAAGCGCCTGGACGAGATGATGGATGAGGTGGTCGAGATCCCTCTCCTCATCGGCGGGCGCGAGGTGCGCACCGGCGACCTCGGCACCGCGGTCTGCCCGCACGACCACAAGCACGTCCTGGCCCGCTACCACCAGGCCGGCGCCGCCGAGGTGCAGGCCGCGGCCGACGCCGCGAAGCAGGCCTGGCACGACTGGTCCGAGACGAGCTGGGAGGCGCGCGCGTCCGTGCTCCTCAAGGCCGCCGAGCTGCTCGCCGGCCCCTGGCGCGACACGCTCAACGCCTCGACCATGCTCAACCAGTCGAAGACCGTGTTCCAGGCCGAGATCGACTCCGCCTGCGAGCTGATCGACTTCTGGCGCTACAACCCCCACTTCATGCGCCACCTCTACACCGACCAGCCGGTCTCGCCCGCGGGCGTCTGGAACCGGGTGGAGTACCGGCCGCTGGAGGGCTTCGTCTTCGCGGTATCGCCGTTCAACTTCACGTCGATCGGCGGCAACCTGACGACCGCGCCGGCGCTCATGGGCAACACCGTGCTCTGGAAGCCGGCCTCGACCTCCGTGCTGTCGGGCTACTACATCGCGAAGCTGCTCCAGGAGGCCGGCCTGCCGGACGGCGTGATCAACTTCCTCCCCGGCAAGGCGAGCAAGGTGGGCGACCCCGTGCTGGCGCATCCGGACTTCGCCGGCATCCACTTCACCGGCTCCACGCCTGTGTTCCAGACCATGTGGAAGACGATGGGCGAGAACATCCCCAACTACAGGAGCTACCCGCGGATCGTCGGCGAGACCGGCGGCAAGAACTTCGTCTTCGCGCACCCCTCGACGGATGTCGCGGCGCTGGTCGCGGCGCTCATCCGCGGCAGCTTCGAGTACCAGGGCCAGAAGTGCTCGGCCGGCTCGCGCGCCTACATCCCGTCTTCGCTCTGGCCGGAGGTCCGGGAGCGGCTTGTCGCGGAGCTCAAGGAAGTGAAGATGGGCTCGCCGGTGGACTTCCGCAACTTCGTGGCCGCGGTGATCGACGAGCCGTCGTTCGACCGCATCATGGACTTCATCAACCACGCGAAGAATTCGAGCGACGCCGAGATCGTGGCCGGCGGCAACGGCGACAAGTCGAAGGGCTACTTCATCGAGCCCACGGTGGTGAAGACCACGGACCCGCGTTTCAAGCTGATGACCCACGAGATCTTCGGCCCGGTATTGACGGTCTTCGTCTACGACGACGCGCAGCTCGACGAGACCCTGGCGCTGTGCAACGACACCAGCCCCTACGCGCTCACCGGCGCCATCTTCGCTCGCGACCGCGGGGTGATCGAGCGCATGGCGAAGGCGCTGCGGCACGCGGCCGGCAACTTCTACATCAACGACAAACCGACCGGCGCGGTGGTGGGGCAGCAGCCCTTCGGCGGCGCCAGGGCCTCGGGCACGAACGACAAGGCGGGCTCGATGCTCAACTTGGTGCGCTGGGTCTCCCAGCGGGCGATCAAGGAGACGTTCGTCCCGCCGACCGACTTCCGCTATCCGTTCCTGGGGGAGAAGTAGAGGCCAGCAATTCGGCCAGATGAAGCGCGCGCAGGCCCGTGGCCTGGCGGATCTGCTCGCGGCAACTGAAGCCGTCCGCGAGCACGATCTCGTCCTCGCGGGCCTCGCGCACGGCCGGCAGGAGGGTCCTCTCCGCGCAGGCCATCGAGACCTCGTAGTGTCCCTTCTCGAAGCCGAACGCTCCGGCCATGCCGCAGCAGCCGGAGTCGAGGAAGCGGACCTCCAGGCCGGTTCCTCCGAGCACCCGGCGGTCGGCCTGGAGCCCCAGGACCGCGTGATGGTGGCAGTGGGCCTGGACGAGGAGCCGGCCTGTGCGGTGCGGCAGGGCGCTCTCGGTCTGCACCAGGATCTCGGCCAGGGTGAACGTCTGCACGGAGAGCCGGCGGGCGTCGGGATCTTCGGGGAAGAGCTGGAGGAGCTCGTCGCGGAACACCGCGAGGCAGCTCGGCTCCAGGCCGACGACCGGCACGCCCGCCCGGATCTCCGGGCGCAAGGCATCCAGGATCTCCCGGAGGCGCCGGCGGGCCAGGTCGAGCAGGCCGACGTCGTAGAGCGGCCGTCCGCAGCACAGGCCGGCGGCGGGCAGGGCGACCTGGAAGCCGGCGTTCCGGAGGACCTTCACCGCCGCATGGCCGATCTCCGGCTGGAAGTGGTTCGTGAAGGTGTCGGGCCAGAGGAGGACGCGCGGGCCTTCGCCCCGCCGGGGCTTGAACCCGGAGCGGAACGTCCTACGGGCCAGCTTCGGCAGCGAGCGGCGGGGATCGACGCCTGCCAGGCTCCTGACGAGGCCGGTGCGCGCGAGGACATTGGCGAGGGTCGGGGCAGCGGAGCCGAGGCGCGCCCAGCGGTCGACGAGGCCGACCGCCCAGGTCCGAAGCGGACGCCGGCCCTCATAGTGATGGTGGAGGAACTCGGCCTTGTAACTGGCCATGTCCACGCCGGCCGGGCAGTCGCTCCGGCACCCCTTGCAGCCGAGGCAGAGGTCGAGCGCCTCGCGGACCTCCTCGCTGCGCCAGCCGCCCGCGATCACCTCGCCGCTCAGCATCTCGAAGAGCAGCCGGGCACGGCCCCGGGTGGAGTGCTTCTCGTTGTGAGTGACCTGCCAGCTCGGGCACATGACACCACCGTCATTTCGGAGACAGCGGCCGACCCCGACGCAGCGCAGCACGGCGCGCGAGAAACGGCCGTCGTCGGCCGCGAAGCGCAGCACGGTCTCCGGCTCTTCAAGAGGCGTCCGCAGGCGGAGGCCGGCGTCGAGCGGCAGCGGATCGATCTTCTTGCCGGGGTTCATCCGGTTGTCCGGGTCCCACAGCGCCTTGAACTCGCGGAAGGCGCCGCAGAGTTCCTCTCCGAACATCCGGGCGAGCAGCTCGCCGCGGCACTGGCCGTCGCCGTGCTCGCCGGAGAGCGACCCGCCGTGCGACGCGACGAGGTCGGCTGCCTCTTCGAGGAAGGAGCGGTAGCGCGCCGCGCCGTCGGCACTGGCGAGGTCGAAGTTGATGCGGGCGTGGATGCAGCCCTCGCCGAAGTGGCCGTAGAGCGCCGCGCCGTAGCCGAAGCGGCCGAGCAGCGCCTTGAAGTCGCGCAGGTAGGCCGACAGCCGGTCCGGCGGGACCGCCGCGTCCTCCCAACCCGGCCAGGCGTCGCCGAGCCGCGGATCGCGTGAGGTCGTGCCGACCGCGGCCTCGCGCACGGACCACACCGCGGCCTGGGCCGCCGGGTCTTCGAGGAGCAGGCCGCCGAGCCGCCCGGTCAGGGTCCGGGCCACGTCCCGGTCCTCGAACTCTGCGAGCAGCCACGCGCCGCCGGCCGGCAGCCCGGAGAGCACGTCGCGGAACGCGCGCCGGGTGAAGTCGTTCTCCACCAGGAAGCGGTCCATCCCCTCCAGGCCGATCGGCCCGGCCTCCAGGATCTCCAGCACTTGGTCGGCAGCGGCGAAGACGTCCTCGTAGCCGAGCACGAGCAGGGTGCGGCTCCGGGGCGCGGGCACGAGACGGACCGTGGCCTGGAGGACCATGACGCAGGTCCCCTCCGTGCCGGTGAGCGCGCGGGCCACGTGGAAGCCGCGCTCCGGCAGCAGCTCGTCCAGGTTGTAGCCGGAGACGCGGCGCGGGATGTCCGGGAAGCGCTCGCGGATCCGCCAGGCGTAGCGGTCGCGGAGGCTCCGGAGCCCGGCGTAGATCTCGCCCCGCCGGCCGCCGGAGCGGACGATCCGGTCGAGCTCCGGCTCGGTCGTCGCACCGACCCGCAGCCGCAGGCCGCCATAGGTGAGGACCTCCAGCTCCTCGATGTTGTCGGAGGTCCGGCCGGTCGTGAGCGAGTGGGCGCCGCAGGAGTTGTTGCCGATCATCCCGCCCAGCGTGCACCAGGCGTGGGTGGCGGGATCGGGGCCGAACGTGAGCCCGTACCGGCCGGCCTCGCGGCGCAGCGAGTCGAGCACGACGCCGGGCTCGACGCGGGCGAGCCGGCGCTCGGGGTCGATCTCCAGGATGCGGCTCAGGTGGCGGGAGACGTCCAGCACCACGGCCGCGTTGCACGCCTGCCCGGCGAGGCTCGTGCCGGCGCCGCGGCCGAGCACGGGCGCGCCGTGGCGCAGGCAGACCGCCATCGCCGCCTGGACATCGTCCGGGCCTTTGGGGACGACGACGCCGATCGGGACCTGGCGGTAGTTCGAGGCGTCCGTGGCATAGAGAGCGCGGCTCCCGGTGTCGAAGCGCACCTCGCCGCGCACCGCCAGGCGGAGGTCGGATTCTAGGGCGCGGACGTCGCGGTCGTCTCCGGTCCAGCTCGTCACGGGGATCAACTCTATAATCTCTCCCCGCATGGAACCCCGGACTCACCCGTCCATCGACCGCCGCCTCTGCGGCGAGCCGCTCGAGCTGGGCGAAGGCACGGCGCGGGTGGCCTTCACCGGCCTGCCCGAGATGGCCGCGGACGACCGCGGCCTGATGCACGGAGGGTTCGTGTTCGGCCTCGCCGACTACGCCGCCATGCTGGCGGTCAACCACCCGAACGTGGTGCTGGCCGGGGCGGAGGTCCGCTTCCTGAAACCCGTGGCGGTGGGAGAGCGACTCGTGGCTGAGGCGAAGGTCGGGGAAACGGACGGCAGGAAGAGCCGGGTGCGGGTCCAGGTGATGCGGGACGGCGAGGCGGTGATGACGGGCGACTTCCGCTGCGTCACCCTCGACCGGCACGTTCTCGAGGAGAGATCATGAACGGAGGCGATCGGGTCGCGGCGGTGCTCAAGGCGCAGGGCGTGCGGTTCCTCTTCACCCTCTGCGGAGGGCACATCTCGCCGATCCTGGTCGGCGCGAAGCGGCTGGGCATCCGGGTGGTGGACACCCGCCACGAGGTGGACGCCGTGTTCGCGGCCGACGCCGTCTTCCGCATGACCGGCGTGCCGGGCGTGGCCGCGGTCACCGCCGGCCCCGGCGTCACGAACACGATCACGGCGGTCAAGAACGCGCAACTCGCGCAGTCGGCCGTGGTCATCCTGGGCGGCGCGGCGGCCACCATGCTCAAGGGTCGCGGCTCGCTCCAGGACATCGACCAGATGGCGCTCTTCGCGCCGCACGTGAAGTGGTCCGCCACCGTGGAGCGGGTGCGCGACGTGGTGCCGGCGCTGGAGCGCGCGTTCCTGGAAGCGCGCACCGGCGTGCCCGGCCCGGTCTTCGTTGAGCTGCCGGTCGACCTGCTCTACGACGAGGAACTGGTCCGGAGCTGGTACCTGGCCGCCGGCAAGGGCGGCGGTCTCGCGGGCGCCGCGATGCGGGCCTACCTCGGTCGTCACCTGTCGCGCGTGTTCGGAGAGGGGAGCGGCGAGCCGCGCACCGCGCAGCCGGCACCGCGCGTGACGCCGCCGCCGGTCGAGCGCGGGCTGGCCCGGAAGGCCGCGGCCCGCCTGCTCAAGGCGAAGCGGCCGGTGCTCGTCCTGGGCAGCCAGGTCGTTCTCGACACGCAAAATCTCGACGAGCTCGCCCGGGCCGTGGACGCGCTCGGCGCGCCGGTCTACCTGGCCGGCGGCGCGCGCGGCCTCCTCGGTCCCGGGCACCCGCTCCAGATGAGGCACAAGAGGAAGGAGGCCCTACGCGAGGCCGACCTGGTCCTCCTCGCCGGAATCCCCTGCGATTTCCGTCTCGACTACGGCCGCCACGTGGGCCGCAAGGCCTTCTTCGTCTCGGTCAACCGCAGCGAGGAGGACCTGCGGAAGAACCGCAAGCCGGACCTCGCGGTGCAAGGCGATCCGGGGCTTCTCCTGAAGGCCATGGCGGAGGAGGCCGGCACGATCTCGGGCCGCTTCACGGACTGGCTGGAGACGCTCCGCACCCGCGACCGCGAGCGGGAGAAGGAGATCGACGCCCAGGCCGTGGCTTCGACTCCCAGCCTCGTGAACCCCGTGCGGTTCTTCCGCGAGTTGGAGCGGGTCCTGGCGGAGGACAGCGTGCTGGTGGTGGACGGCGGCGACTTCGTGGCCACGGCCTCCTATATCGTGACCCCGCGCAGGCCGCTCTCCTGGCTCGACCCTGGCGTCTTCGGCACGCTCGGCGTGGGCGGCGGCTTCGCGCTCGGGGCGAAGCTCTGCCGGCCGGACGCGGACGTCTGGATCGTCTACGGTGATGGCTCGGTCGCCTACAGCCTGGCGGAGTTCGACACCTTCGCCAGGCACGGCCTGCCGGTGATCGCCGTGGTGGGCAACGACGCGGGCTGGACGCAGATCGCCCGCGAGCAGATCGAGGTCCTGAAGGACGACGTGGGCACGGTCCTGGCGCGCACGGACTACCACAAGGTCGCCGAGGGCTACGGCGGCCGCGGGCTGCTCCTGACCCGCGAGGAGGACATCCCGGCGGTGCTCGACGAGGCGGTCCGCACGGCCCGCGCCGGCACTCCGGTGCTCATCAACGTCCACCTCGCCCGCACCGAGTTCCGGAAGGGCTCGATCTCGATGTAAGAGCCCTTTACCGCTCCATGGCGAGCTCGGCCTCCAGGCTCTCCTTGTCGCGGAAGATCGTGGCCACTGCCGCGATCCGGTCTCCCTCGCGGTAGGTGACCGTGGCGTCGCGGTCCTCGATCGATCCCGAGACCTCGATCGCGTCCCACTTCGCGGCGTGGCCGACGTAGGAGATGGACACGTCGTAGTGCTGGCTCCAGAAGAAGGGCACCGCGGCGAAGGGCTCGCCACGGCCCAGGAGGCTCCGGGCCACGGCCTGCCCCTGGCGCTCCGCCACCACCCAGTGCTCGATGCGCAGCCTCTGTCCGGAATGCGGGTCGGGCCAGCGCGCGATGTCGCCCACCGCGTAGATGCCCGGGACGCTCGTCTGCAGGCTCCCGTCCACGAGCACGCCGTTATCCACGTCCAGGCCGGCGGCCTCGGCGAGCGCCACTCTCGGCCGGACTCCCACGCCGAGAATGACCAGATCGGCAGGCACGGTCTCGCCGCTCTCCAACTCGACTCCGTCCTCGCGGATCGCCTTCGGCTTCGTGCCGAGCTTGAAGACCACGCCGTGCTCCTCGTGGAGTGAGCGCACGAAACCGCCGAGCTGTGGTCCGAGGATCTTGCCGAGGGGCTGCTCCTCGGGCGCCACGACCGTCACCTCCAGCCCCCGTGTCCTCAGGGCGGCCGCGGTCTCCAGTCCTATGAAGCTCGCGCCCACCACGACCGCGCGCTTCGCCTTTTTCGCCGCCTCGATCAGCGCCCGGCTGTCGGCCAGCGAGCGCAGGACGCGCACGTGCGGCAGGTCGGCGCCCGGGATCGGCAGGCGGATCGGCTCGGCGCCGGTCGCGAGGACCAGGGCGCTGTAGCCGAGGGTGGTGCCGTCGGAGAGCTCCACCGTCTTCGCATGGGGATCGATCGCGGTGGCCTCGGCTTGGCGCAGCTCGATCTTGTGCTCGTCGTAGAAGTCGCGCGGGTGGAGCGGGATCCAGTCCTCGGGCGCGTTGCCGGCCAGATAGTCCTTGGACAGATTGGGGCGGTCGTAGGGCGGCTCCCCTTCGGGGGCCAGGACGACGATGCGGCCGGAGTAGCCCTCGCGGCGCAGGGTTTCGGCCACCGCGTTGCCGGCGGCGCCGGCTCCGACGATCACCACCGAGGCCGGGTCCTCCTTGCGCGGCGTGTGGACGGGGGAGGGTGGCTCGACCTTCTCCCGGACGACGACGCGTCCGCCTTCGCGCTCGACTTTGTAGACCGCTACGGGATTCAGGGCCGGCGCGCGCACGGCCTCTCCGGTGCGCAGGCTGAAGCAGGCGTGGTGCCAGGGGCAGCGGACCGTGTCGTCCACCACGATTCCCTCGGCGAGCGGGCCGCCGTAGTGCGTACAACTCGCGCCGACGGCGAAGATCTCCTCGCCGCGGCGGACCACGAGGACCGGCTCGCCGCCGACATGGCCGGCGACCTGCCCTCCGTCCGGCAGGTCGGCGAGCGGGATTCCCTGGGTGAGATCGGGGCCGGAAGGTTTCGTGTCTCCGCTCATGCGGTTCAGCGTAACAAAAAAGAGAGGGCGCAGCAGAGCCGCGCCCTCGGAGGGATACTTCTACTTCCGGGTTCTCAGCTTCTTGCCGGCCGCATCCTCCGCACGGCGGCGAGCGCCATCAGCGAGGCCAGTGCGATCAGGCCCCACTGGCCCAGCGTCGGGATTTCGATGACGTTGAGCGGCAGGTCGAAGACCGTCGGGGTGTCGTTGTCGGTCGGGTCGCCGTTGTCGTCCGGATCGACGTCGTCGCCGTCCTCCGAGCTGTCGGTCACCGTCTGGGTGGCCGGGCTCGTGCCGGTGGCGATCACCTGGTTGGTGTATGGGCCCTGCTCGCCGCCGCTGTCGACCTGGACGGTGAGGGTCAGGGTGCCGCCCGCTCCGACCGCCAGCGTGCTGCCGGCCGCCAGCAGGCCGGTGTCGCCGGCCCCGTTGAAGCCGGGGTTCACGGTCAGGTCGGGGCTGGTCAGCGAGGTGACGCTGAACGAGCCCGCCTGCGCGAAGGTCAGGGCGAGGTTCTCGGTGATCTGGACGTTCGACAGCGGCACGTTGCCGAGGTTGGCCACCCGGATCTCGAACACGACCGTGTAGACCGTGCCGCCGTCGCGGGTGATGCCGACCAGGCGCTTGGCCACGCCGATCGCCGGGTCCTCGACGCCGACGGCGGCGAGATGGTCCTCGATCTCGCCGTCGGGCGCGAGACCGGTGACGCCCAGCCCGGTCTGCGAGCTGATGCGGCAGCGGACCGGGGCGTCGCCCTGCGGCGAGCCCACCGGCACGAAGAAGGTCCGGGAAGCGACCGTGCTGCCGGCGAGAGCGACGTCCGTCACCACCTGCTCACCCGCGCCGGACCAGTCGCCGTCGCGCTCGAAGTCGATCCAGCAGCTCACGGTGCCGCCCACGGCGCCCGTGCTGAGCTGGACCGTGCCATCCGTGCCGGGGATCAGCTCGGCCGGGAAGACCACGCCGTCCTCGTCGTCCGAGCCGGCCGCGTCGTCGCCACTGGCGCCGGCGCTCGGCTGGCCGTTGGCCTCGGTGTCCACGTTGACGCCGAGGGTCGGGTTGGCGGTAGGCAGGACCTCGTGGCGCGCTCCGTTCGAGGCCAGGAGGGTGGGGTAGGAGGGATCGGCCGCGTCGCCGAAGTCGAGGCCGCGGGAGGTCACGGCCCAGTCTTCGACCTCGCCGTCGAGCGCCGGGCCGCCGGGTCCGGCGACGCCGATCGAGCTCAGGCGGAAGCGCGCGTAGGTGAAGACCGACTTCGCGTCGCACGGCACGTTGACCGGCACCGCGTTGGCGCCCGAGGCCAGGGCCAGCGAGGTGGCGATCCGGTCGCGCGGGTCGTTGCACACGCCGTCGCCGTCGAAATCGATCCAGGCGTCGAGGCGGGGCGTGCTCACGCCCGCGGTGTTGGTCAGGCTGACCGAGACGTTCGCCGACGAGCAGGCGGTGAGGCCTCCGGCCGGCAGGGTGACGCCGTCTTCATCGTCCGAACCGGAAGTATCGTCGCCGGTCGCGCCGACCGACGGCTGGCCGTTCGACTCGCTGTCCTCGGTGGCGCCGAGCGTGAAGCCGGCCACGGTGCCGTGGTTCGGACCATTGGCGCCGATCGTGGTGCCGTAGGTGTCGGGGGCGTCGCCGAAGTCGACGTCGCCCACGTTGATGGCGTAGTCCTCGACCTCGCCGTCGGCCGCGGACCCGGTGGGGGTGAGGCCGCCGGCCGTGGAGAGGCGGAAGCGGGCGTAGGTCGGGCTCTCGACCGCCGTGCAGGGCACGTTGACCGAGAGCGGGTTGGCGCCGGCGGCGAGCGCCTGGCCGGTGAAGACCTGCTCGGCCGGATCGCCGAAGTCGCCGTCGGCGTTGAAGTCGATCCAGGCGTCCAACTGGCCGGCCCCCGTGGAGGTGACGGTGAGCTGGGCGGTCTGGCAGGCGGTGAGCACGGAGGAGAAGATCACGCCGTCCTCGTCGTCGAAGCAGCTCCCGACGCGGCTGGTGCCGGCCGTGGCGTCGTCGCCGGTGGCG
>JBEQUE010000158.1:0-10256 GCA_040349255.1 Acidobacteriota bacterium
AGGATCGAGAGCTTCGTCATGACCCCGCCCGGCGGCCTGGGCGACTGGTCCGAGGGCACCCGCCTCCTGCAGTTCGACGCCCGGGTCGCCGTCTTCGCCGTCCTGCTGACCGTGCTCTGCGCCCTGCTCGGCGCCCTGGGGCCGGTGACGCGCATCTTCAAGGGGGACCTCCTGGACCCGTTGAAGAGCGACGCCTCGGGCGCCGGGCCGGGCCGGGGAGGGCGGGGCGGCGGCCTCGCGTCGCGCAAGATGCTCGTCGTGCTGCAGGTGGCTCTCTCCATGCTCCTGCTGCTCTCCGGCGGCCTCCTGGTGCGGACCCTCGGGAGCGCGTTGAGCGTGGATCCCGGTTTTCCGATGGACGGGCTGGCCCTGGTCACCGTGAACATCCCGCGCAACGTCATGAAGGGAGAGGACGCCGGCAGCGCCATCTACGAGCGGGTGCTGGACGAGGCCCGGAGGACGCCCGGCGTGTCTTCCGCGAGCCTGACCCACGTCGTGCCGGTCTCCAACCTGACCCGCACCGTGATGGCCAGCAGTCTGGACCGGCGCGACGAGGAGATCGAGATCGGGTTCACCTCGGTGGCGCCCGACTACTTCCAGACCCTGGGGATCCCGATCGTCGCAGGCCGGGCCCTGGACGAGCGCGACGGCGAGGAGGCGCCGCGGGCGGTGGTGGTGAGCCAGACCCTGGCGAAACGCCTGTGGGGGGAGCGGCCCGCGCTCGGCCAGATGCTGTACCTGGCGGACCTGACCGCGCCCGAAGTGGCGGAGAAGCCGTTCGAGGTCGTGGGCGTGGCGCGCGACATCCGGACCGCCTCGCTGATGGAGCCGCCGGGGCCGCTGGTCTATCTCTCCTACGAGCAGCGCAAGCACCCGCGGATGACGCTGGTGGTGCGCGCGTCGGCGCCGTTCGCGACCCTGGCCCCGGCGCTCCGGCGGTCGCTGCAGCAGGCCCACCCCGACCTGTCGATCCTGGACCTGGTGAGCGGCCGGGACCATCTGGCGCGGGGGCTCGCCGAGCAGCGGATGTACGCGGAGGTGGCCGGTCTTTTCGCGCTGCTCGGCCTGGCGGTGGCGGTGGTGGGCCTGTTCGGCCTGATGAGCTACTCGGTGAGCCTGCGGGGCCGGGAGTTCGGCATCCGCATGGCGATCGGCGCCCGGCCCCTGGACGTGCAGCGGCTCGTCCTGCGCCAGGGCATGACGCTGGTGGTTGCGGGCGTGCTCGCAGGCTTCGCCGGAGCCCTGGCCCTGAGCCGCCTCCTGGCGGGGATGGTCTACGGCGTTCAGGTCACGGATCCGGTCACCTTCGTGTCCGTGCCGGCGGTCCTGGCTGCGGCCTCCCTGCTGGCCTGCTGGCTGCCGGCCCGGAGAGCGGCGCGGCTCAACCCGACGGTCACGCTCAAGAGCGCGTGAAGCTTGCAATCCACCTTGCTTGAAGATACGCTTCATAGAGCGTTATCGACAAAGGGGGATTCATGAAAAAGTGTGCCCTGTTCGCCGTCGCCGTGCTGTGTTGCGCCCTGGCCGCCTCCGCCGATCCGGCTCCTGCCGCCACGGAGCAGCCGAGAACTGTGACCCTGGAGGAGATTTTCAGCCCCTCGGCCGGGCCCGTCGCGCCGATCAGCCTGACCGGCTGCTACATCTCCAAGCAGTGTGTCTGTGGCGGCGGTTATGTCGAGATCGACTGCTCCGGCGAGGTGAGCTGCACCGAGCAGGTGCGCTCCGTCACCTGCGACGGGGTGAAGACGTATTGCCCGCCCATCGGCTCCTGCCCTCCCTGATCCCTGTCGCCGCTGCCAGGCCGGCGGCTCGGACCGATCGGTCCAGGCCGCCGGAAAGGCCGGGTTTCAGTTCCTCCCGTACACCAGCACCACGGCCTTCTTGCCGAGGAGAGACTGGGCGTCATAGCGGAATTCGATGCTGCGGATTACGCGGTCCCGGCCTTCGACGTCGATGGTCCGGGACTCGCCTCCAGCGGGGATGACGTTGCGGAGCTCGACGTCCTGGGTCTCGCCGTCCCCGAAGTGGATCTTCACGCTATGGAACTGGACGGAGCGGCCGCGGACCTCCAGCTTCAGGCTGCGGAAGGTGCCGCGGGCGGCGGTCACCGTCAGGACGTCGTGGTCGACCTTGTCGGTCACGGTCCGCTCCCCGAGCAGCTCCCAGCGGGGACCGGCGGGACGACCCCGGCGGGCTTCCGCCGTGCCGGCGGCCAGGACGGTGAAGAGGACGAGCGCGAGCAGCGCGATGGTTTTCCGGGATGTCATGGGGTCTCTCCTTTCGTGAAGCCCTCCGCGGCCTGGAACCCGCCGTGGCTCCGGTTCCTGCGGTGGGAATTCCGGTCTTCGCCGATCTGTTAGACTTCCCCGCCCATGAGTGAGCCCGTCCGCCGACCCCGCGTGGGGATGATCAGCCTCGGCTGCCCGAAGAACCTCGTCGACAGCGAGGTCATGCTCGGGGAGCTGGCGCGCCGCGGCTACGAGGTGGTCAACGAGCTCGACCAGGCCGACACCGTGGTGGTCAACACGTGCGCGTTCATCGAGGAGGCCCAGCAGGAGTCGGTCGACACGATTCTGGAAGTGGTCGGGCGCAAAGGCAAGGGGGTCGAGAAGGTCCTCGTCGCCGGCTGCATGGTCAACCGCTTCGGCAAGGAGCTGGCCAAGGAGATCCCCGAGATCGACGGCTTCGTCAGCCTCGACCAGCTCCGCGACGTGGGCGAGGTCGTCCAGCTCGGCGGCGGTCCGCCGCTGCCCGCCCCTTCCCACATGGTGTTCGACCACACCGCGCCCCGCCTGCTCACCACCCGCGGCTTCGCCTATCTCAAGGTCGCCGAGGGGTGCAACAACCCCTGCACGTTCTGCGCGATCCCGATCTGGCGCGGACGCTTCCGCAGCCGCACGGTCGAGAGCCTCGTCGAGGAGGCCCGCCGCCTGGAGCAGGAGTCCGGCATCGCCGAGCTGAACCTCATCGCCCAGGACACCACGCGCTACGGCGAGGACCTCGGGCTCGGCCGCCACGGTCTCGTCCGCCTGGCCGAGGCGCTGCTCAGGGAGACGTCGATCCCCTGGATCCGCTTCCTGTACGCCTATCCGACCACGCTCGACGAGGACCTGCTCCGCCTCATGGGCCGCGAGCCGCGCTTCTGCTCCTACATGGACATCCCGCTCCAGCACAGCCACGGCGACATCCTGTCGGCCATGCGCCGGGGCGGCGACGCGAAGCGCTACCTGCGGCTCCTCGAACGGGCCCGCGAGCTGGCGCCGGACATCTTCCTGCGCTCGACGTTCATCGTCGGGTTCCCGGGCGAGACGGAGGAGCACTTCCAGGACCTCGTGAGGTTCATCGAGGAAGCCCGCTTCGACCACCTGGGCGCCTTCGCCTACAGCCCGGAGACGGACACGCCGGGCGCGTCGCTGCCGAACCGCGTGCCGAAGCACGTGGCCCGGCGGCGGCTCCGCCAGCTCCTCGAAGCCCAGAAGCCGATCGCCCTGGAGCGCCGGCAGCGGCTGGTCGGCAGGCGCCTGCCGGTGCTCGTCGAGGGGCCCTGCGAGGAGACCGAGCACCTGCTCCAGGGCCGGCACTACGGCATGGCGCCGGAGATCGACGGCCGGCTGCTGATCAACGACGGCTCGGCCCCGGCCGGCACGATCGTCGAGGTGGAGATCACCGAGGCCTACGCCGGCGACGTGGTCGGACACATCGTGGGACCGGAAGGGGTTCCAGGCGTCGTGCCAGCTGATATCCCCGCGTTCGCCTGATACCATCCCGGCCCATGATCGTCGTTCAGGACGCGTTCAACGCGAGCGACCTGCCCCGCGGCGGCGTGGGCACCATCGGCAACTTCGACGGCGTGCACCGGGGCCAGCGTTCGGCGCTGGATCTGGTGGTGGCCCGGGCCACGGAGCTGGGCGTGCCGTCGGTGGTCATCACCTTCGATCCCCATCCCGTGTCCGTGCTGCGGCCGGAGCAGGCGCCGCCGCTCCTGACCACGCTGCAGCAGAAGGAGAAGCTGCTGGAGGAGTCCGGCATCTCGGTCGTCCTGGTGGTGCGCTTCAACTCCGAGCTTGCGAAGATCCCGGCCCGCCGGTTCGTGCGCGAGTTCCTGCACGAGAAGCTCGACCTCAAGGAGATCTACGTCGGGTCGAGCTTCATGTTCGGCCACGGCCGCGAAGGAAATCTGTCCCTGTTGCAGGAGATGGGGGAGGATCTGGGCTTCCGCGCGTTCGGCGTGGACGAGGTCAACTACGGGGGCGAGCGGATCTCCAGCTCGCGCATCCGGCGGGCGATCGCGGAGGGCAAGGTCGGCGACGTCATGGAGATGCTCGGCCGGCCGTACTCGATCGCGGGCGTGATCGCGCGCGGCGACCGCATGGGCAAGCGCCTGGGCTGGCCGACGATCAACCTGGTGCCCGAGAACAAGCTGCTGCCGCTCGACGGCGTCTATGCGAGCCGCGTGTTCTTCCCGACCTTCCCGGCGGTGTTCGACTGCGTGACCAACGTCGGCACCCGGCCCACGGTGTACGAGAACTACCAGCGGGTCGTCGAGAGCCACATCCTGGAGTTCAAGTCGGACGTCTACGGAGAGCGGGTGGAGCTGTCGTTCTACAAGCGGCTGCGGGAGGAGCGGATCTTCCCGACCGTGATGGACCTCTCGGCCCAGATCGGCCGGGACGTGGAGACCGCCCGCGAGTACTTCGCCCGGCGCAGGATGGAACAAGAGGCGCCCGCCGCGGAGTTGTAGAGGTCGGGCACCGGAAACGGTCCGCCCGCTTTCAGACCAAGAGAGGGACGACAACATGGCCAGCGATAAAGTGGTGACGGTTACCGAGGACACCTGGGAGCAGGAGGTACTCAAGTCGGATACGCCGGTCCTGGTGGACTTCTGGGCGCAGTGGTGCGGCCCCTGCCGCATGGTGGCCCCGGTGCTGGATCAGATCGCCGACGAGATGGACGGCAAGGTGCGCATCGCCAAGCTGGACGTGGACGCGAACCAGCAGATCGCGTACCAGTTCCAGGTGTCGAGCATCCCGACGTTCATCCTCTTCAAGAACGGCCAGATGGCCGACCGCATGATGGGCGCCATGCCCAAGTCCGCGTTCGAGAGCTTCATCGACCGGAACCTGTAAGCGGACGGCCTTGGAAGACCGCCTCGCCGCGCTGTGGGCCGGGCTGGAGGAGCGGGGCTGCGAGGCCCTGCTCGTCCTCGCCCGGTCGTCGCAGGACCCCGACCTCGCCCCGTTCGTCGGTGAGGTCCACCTCGGTGACTGCCAGCTTGTCGTGCCGCGGGGCGGGGCCCCCCGCCTCGCGTACGTCACCTCCATGGAGCGCGACGAGGCGGCGGCGACCGGCCTCCCGCTGATCACGCCCGAGCAGCTCGACATGCTGCGCTGGCAGAACGAGGCCGCCGAGCCCGGCGACGTGACGGCCTGGGTGGCGGAGAAAGCGCTTGAATTGTCCGGGATCGCGCCCGGCCGCGTGGCGCTCGCCGGCCACGGCCAGGCCGGGGTGATCCAGGCCGCGTTCTCGTCCCTGGCCCGCAAGGGCTGGACCTGGGTGGCCGGAAACCCCGTGGTCCTCGCCGTCCGCAAGTGCAAGTCCGAGGCCGAGCTGGCCGGCATCCGCGCCGCCGCCGAGGGCACCGCCGCGGCGATGGGCCGGGTGGCCTCACGGCTCGCCGACGCGCTGGTCCGGGATGGCGAGCTGTGGCTCGACGGCGAGCGCCTCACCGTGGCCCGGCTGCGGTCCGAGGCCGGGCGGGTGCTGGCGGCCTTTGGCCTGGAGCAGCCGAAGGGGAACATCCTGGCGCCAGGCGAGGAGGGTGGCGTGCCGCACTCGACCGGCACGCCGGACAGGGTGCTGCGCGCGGGCGAGTCGCTGATCGTGGACCTCTTTCCGCGCAGTAACCAGCGGGGGCTCTTCGCGGACTGCACCCGGACGTTCTGCGTCGGCGAGCCGCCGGAGGAGCTGCGCCGCGCCCATGCCCTGGTCCTCGCGGCGCTGGAGCGCGCGCATCTCAGGGCGCGGCCGGGCGTGCGCGGCTGGGAGCTTCAGGAGGAGGTCTGCGGCCTCTTCGACGCCGAGGGTTTTCCGACCCCGATCTCCACCCCCGGCACGGACCGCGGCTACGTCCACAACCTGGGCCACGGGGTGGGTTTCGATCTCCACGAGCAGCCCATCTTCCGCAAGGCGGCCGGCGCCGAGGGGGTGCTGCGCCAGGGCGACGTCTTCACGCTGGAGCCGGGCCTCTACGAGCCCGCGACAGGGGGTTACGGAGTGCGCCTGGAGGACCTGGTCTACCTGGGGCCGGAGGGGCTGGAGAACCTGACTCCTTGGCCGTACGACCTCGATCCGCGGGCGTGGAGGTGAGGTTCCCGTTGTAGGATTCCGCCCATGGCGGAAGACATCGCGGCGATTGCGGCGTACGAAAAGCTCGGGGCGTTCTACCTGGGACGCCCTTACGACCTGAAGCGCGGGGAGGCGGCGGCGACGCCGCTGCTCTATGACTCGCGCGACCTCCTGACCCACGCCGTCTGCGTCGGCATGACCGGCAGCGGCAAGACCGGCCTCCTGATCTCGCTCCTGGAGGAGGCCGCGATCGACCGGATCCCGGCCCTGGTCATCGACCCCAAGGGCGACCTGGCCAACCTCCTCCTGACCTTCCCCGAGCTGCGGCCGGCGGACTTCGCGCCGTGGATCGACCCCGACGCCGCCAACCGCGCCGGGCTCACCCCCGAGGCCTTCGCCGCCAAGGAGGCCGAGACCTGGCGCGACGGCCTCGCGCGCTGGGGCCAGAGCGGCGAGCGCATCGCGCGCCTCCGGGAGGCCGCGGACTTCGCCATCTACACCCCGGGGAGCGAGGCCGGGCTGCCGGTCTCGATCCTCTCGTCGCTCGGCGCGCCGCCGCAGGAGGTGATCGACGACGGCGACCTCCTGCGCGACCGGGTCACGACGCTCGTGGCGAGCCTGCTCTCGCTGCTCGGCCTGGAGTCCGACCCGGTGCGCGGGCGCGAGTCGATCCTCCTCTCCACGATCTTCGACGCGGCCTGGCGTCAGGGCCGGGGGCTCGACCTCGCGGCCCTCATCCAGCAGGTCCAGAAGCCGCCCGTGGACCGGATCGGGGTGATGGACCTGGAGTCGTTCTACCCGGCCAAGGAGCGCTTCGAGCTGGCCATGGCGCTCAACAACCTGCTCGGCTCGCCGGGCTTCGGCGCCTGGCTCCAGGGCGAGCCGCTCGACATCGACCGCCTGCTCTACACCTCGGCCGGCAAGCCGCGGGTCGCGATCTTCTCGGTCGCCCACCTGTCGGACCGGGAGCGGATGTTCTTCGTCTCGCTGCTCCTCAATCAGACGCTCGGTTGGATCCGGAGCAAGTCGGGCACCAGCAGCCTGCGGGCGATCCTCTGCATGGACGAGGTCTTCGGCTACATGCCGCCGGTGGCCGAGCCGCCGTCGAAGCGCCCGCTCCTGACGCTGCTCAAGCAGGCGCGCGCCTTCGGCCTGGGGCTCGTGCTCGCCACCCAGAACCCGGTGGACATCGACTACAAGGGCCTCGGCAACGTCGGCACCTGGCTCCTCGGCCGCCTGCAGACCGATCGCGACAAGCAGCGCCTGCTCGACGGCCTCGAAGGGGCCGCGGCGGGCGGGGGGGCGTTCGACCGCAAGCGCATGGAGGAGATCCTCGCCGGGCTCGGCAACCGGGTCTTCCTGCTGCACAACGTGCACGAGGACGGGCCCGAGGTCTTCCAGAGCCGCTGGGCGATGTCCTACCTGCGCGGTCCGCTGACCCGGCCCGAGATCAAGCGCCTGATGGACCCGCGCAAGCAGTCGTCTCCCGCCGCGCCGGTGACGTCCCAGGTGCCCACCGCGGCCGTGGCCGCCACGACGCCCCCGCCTCCGGCCTCCCCGGACACGGTAGCGCCGGTCCTGCCGCCGGATGTGCCGCAATGTTTCCTGCCGGTCCGCTCGCGTCCGGACGGCGTGGTCTACCAGCCCGGCCTCTACGCCGCGGCGACCGTCCACTACGTGGAGCCGAAGCAGGGGATCGACCACGCCGAGGAGCTCTGTCTTCTCGCGCCGCTGGCCGATGAGGGCGACGTGGACTGGTACGCGGCCGAGACGGTGGAGGTGGAGAAGGACGACCTGGAGCGCGACCCCGCTTCGGGCTCCAGGTTCGCGCCGCTGCCGGCCGCGGCGGCGCGGGCGCGCAGCTACGACGCCTGGCGCAAGGGGCTGGAGGAGAGCCTCTACCGCACGCGCCGGGTGGAGCTCTTCCGCAGCCCGAACGTCGGCGAGCTGTCGCAGCCGGGAGAGAGCGAGCGCGACTTCCGCATCCGCATGGCCGACCGGGCGCGGGAGCGGCGGGACGGCCAGATCGAGGCCCTGCGGCAGAAGTACGGCGCCAGGACCGCGCAACTGGACGAGCGCATCCGGCGCGCCGAGCAGATGAAGTCGAAGCAGGAGGCGCAGGCCTCCAGCCAGACGCTGAGCACGGTGCTCTCCGCCGGCACCGCGGTGCTGGGCGCCCTCTTCGGCCGCAAGACGTTCAGCTACTCGAACGCCAGCCGGGCGGGGAGCGCGATCCGCAACGTCGGCCGCACCATGCAGGAGCGCCAGGACGTGACCCAGGCCGAGGAGAACCTGGAGTCGCTGCGCAAGCAGCTCGCCGACCTGAACGCCGAGCTGGAGGCCGAGATCGACCGCCTGGAGGAGCGCTTCGACCCCGAGGCCGAGCAACTGGAGGTGCTGGGCTTGAAGCCGCGGCGCAAGGACGTCGAGGTGCGCCTGCTCACGCTGGCCTGGGCGCCCAAGCGCGACGGCCAACCCGCCTGGTAGATCCCGAACCCCTCTCCCCGGCCCTCTCCCCAAGGGGAGAGGGAGAAAGGCGCGACGGAGTGGCTCCCTCTCCCCCGGCACGGGGGAGAGGGCTGGGGAGAGGGGGAAGGGATCAACCCCCGCTTGCGTTATCCTAGATCGAACGGTCTCTACGCACTGAAAGGAGTGCCCGCTCGATGGAAACTCTTCTCAGCATCCTCCTCGGCCTGGGGCTTGCGGCAGCCTGCGGGTTCCGCGTGTTCGTCCCGCTGCTCGTCATGAGCATCGCCTCGAGCACGGGCCATCTGGAGCTGGGCCAGGGCTTCGCCTGGATCGGCTCGATCCCGGCTCTCGTCACCTTCTCCGCGGCCACATTGCTGGAGATCGCGGGCTACTACATCCCCTGGGTGGACAACCTGCTCGACGCGGTCGCCACGCCCACCGCGGTCGTCGCGGGCATCCTGGTGACCGCCTCCTCGGTGACCGACGTCGACCCCTACCTGCGCTGGACGCTGGCGATCCTGGGCGGCGGTGGCACGGCGGCGACGTTCCAGGGCATCACCGCCACCGCGCGGCATGTCTCCTCGTTCACCACCGGCGGCCTCGCCAACCCCCTGCTCGCCACGGTCGAGGCGGGCAGCTCGGCCCTGCTGTCGGTGCTCGCGATCGTCGTGCCGGTCCTGGCGATGCTGCTCATCGTCGGGATCCTGTATTTCGGCGTGAAGAAGCTGCTCTTCCGGAGACCGGCGCGGGCCGTCTGAAACGTTCCGTCGGGGATTGAGGCCATGCCGAACGTCCGCCGAAACCTCGCTCTCCTGGCTGCCGCCGGGGCCCTCCTCGTCCAGGGCTCCGGCTGTGTGCCGCACCCGGGCACGCTGAGCTCCTCGCAGATCTCCCGCGAGCTGCGCTCCCGGGGCCTCGATCCCGCCGAGATCGTCGTGCCGTACGAGGTGTCGGACGAGATGCGGCAGTGGGTGCACACGATCGTGCCGGACGAGACTCCGATGGACAAGCGCCTGGAAGCGCTCCTCAACGGCCTGGTCGATTCGGACAAGCTCAAGGTCCAGTACGAGCCGCGCTACACCGCCACCGCCGAGGAGGTTTTCCGCACCCGCCGGGCCAACTGCCTGGCCTTCACCAGCCTGTTCGTGGGGCTGTCCCGGGAGATCGGCGTGCCGGCCTTCTTCCTGGAAGTGGACGACATCGAGAAGTTCGAGAAGGAGGGGGACCTGGTGGTGGTCTCCGGCCACGTGAGCGCCGGCTACGGCAGCGGCCCCGAGGTCAGGATCCTCGACTTCTCGGCGTACGCCCAGCCCACCTACCGTCGCGTGCGCCAGATCTCGGATATGCGGGCCATCGCCCTCTTCCACTCGAACCGCGGCGGCGAGCTGCTCAGGACGGGCCGGCACCAGGAGGCGCTGCCGTGGCTCACCAAGGCGGTGGCG
>JBEQUE010000213.1:0-6831 GCA_040349255.1 Acidobacteriota bacterium
GCGACCTCGGCATCGGTTTCGTGGCCTACAGCCCGCTCGGCCGCGGCTTCCTCACCGGCCAGATCCGCAGCGAGGCCGACTTCGCGCCGGACGACTTCCGCCGCATGAGCCCGCGCTTCCAGGGGGAGAACTTCCGGAAGAACCTGGACCTCGTCGAGTCGGTCAAAACCATGGCGGCCGGGAGGGGCTGCACCCCGGCGCAGCTCGCGCTCGCCTGGCTCCTGGCCCAGGGCAAGGACATCGTGCCGATCCCGGGCACCAAGCACGTCAAGACCCTGGAGGAGAACGCGGCGGCCGTGGATGTCCACCTCTCCGAGGACGACCTCGCGCGGATCGAAGCCGTCTTCCCGAAAGGCGCGGCGGCTGGAGAGCGCTATCCCGCGGCCGCCATGGGCAGCGTGAACCGCTGAGTCCCGGGTTCGGGACGCAAACCTGCCGAAACGCGGCGCCAGTCCCGGAAACGGGACTGGCTTCCTGTCCGATTCTCCCTGTTTTCAGAGGTTTACCGCGTGGCCCCGGCCTTGCCATGACTGGGCGGCGTCGACGGTATCGCGAATCCGATCGCGGCACCCAGAAGCCACGAAGTGGCAAGGAGACGGACATGGAGACGAAAGCGCGTCTGGCCGGAAAGATCGTCCTGATGGCTCTGCTGGTGATGGCGGCGGCCGGCATGGTCCAGGCCCAGCAGTATCCGCAGTCGGGCAGCCCCTACTTCTGCCGTTGGGGCGCGGCCGGCAAGTCGATCGTCACCCTCACCATGGGAGCGCCGGACCAGAACTACCACCGGACCGGCACCAACCTCAACGTCTACCCCGACGGCGGCACCCTCTCGAAGACCTTCGACCTGTACTGGGACTGGCCGGCCGGCGACAACGTCTTCACCTACGTCCAGTCCTCGACGGGCACGCAGTGCAAGGTCACCACCTACAACAACGGGGGCATCGTGAGCTTCGACCCCTGCACCAAGAACGGCCAGCCGTCGCTCTCGCAGTATTGCACCCAGTAGAGACCGCCCCTGGGGGCCGCCCCCTGTCGGGCGGCCCCTCCTGATCCTCTGAACATTCCGCCGGGTGGCGGGTCTATGAGCATTCAAGCGTATCTCTGAACAGGGAGCGGTTCTCTTGCGACCGCTCCCGATCAGGAGGGCAGTCCGATGCAGCCGAACCCGCCCGTCAAGCATCCCGAGCCGCAGCAGATCGAGCGCTTCGTGCACGGCGAAGCCACCCAGGCCGAGGCCGCGGTCGTGGTCCGCCACCTCCTCAACGGCTGTCCGAAGTGCCGCGAGGTGATCCGGCCGCTCTGGGGCCTGAGCCCGGTGTTCCACTGAAAAGCCGTCAAGCTCCGGCCGGCGAGGCGCTCCCCTCCCCCGGAGCGACCGGCGGCCTCGTGCCCAGCCGTGACCGGCTCGCGGCCTCGGCCATGGCCCTCTCCATCGAGCGGTAGACCGCGATCCTCTCCCGATGCCGGTGGATGCCCGAGCGCGCCAGGACCCGCATCGGCTCGCGCTGCACGCCGGAGAGCACCACGTAGATGCCCATCTTCTGGAGCCGCTCCACCGTGCCTTCGAGGCTCACCAGTCCCGTGGCGTCCATTACCGGCACCGAGGCGAGGTCGATCAGGACCACGCTGATGCCGGTCGGCACGCGCTGGAGCGCGGTCATCGCCTTCTGCGCCGCTCCGAAGAAGAGAGGGCCGGCCACCTCGTAGACCAGCACGTCTTTCGGCAGCCCCTTCACCAGCGGGTGCTGGTCCACCAGGCGGACGTTCGAGACCTCGGCCATCCTCCTCATGAAGAGGAGCGCCGCCAGGACCACGCCCACGGTCACCGAAACCACCATGTCGAAGACCACGGTCAGGCCGAAGCAGAGGACCAGGACCATGACGTCGCTCCGCGGCGCCACCCGCAGCGCGTGGACGAAGTGCTTCGCCTCGCTCATGTTCCAGGCCACCAGCAGGAGCAGCGCCGCGAGCGAGGCCATCGGGAGATAGCCCAGCACCGGCGCCAGCAGCAGCACCGCGAGCAGCACGAAGGCCGAGTGGAAGATCGCGGCGAACGGCGAGCGCGCTCCCGAGCGGATGTTCGTGGCCGTGCGCGCCAGCGCTCCCGTGGCCGCGATGCCGCCGAAGAACGGCGCGATCAGGTTGCCCGTGCCCTGGGCCATCAGCTCGGCGTCCGGATCGTGGCTGCCGCCGGTCATGCCGTCCGCCACCACCGCCGAGAGCAGCGACTCGATCGCGCCCAGCATGGCGATGGCGAAGGCCGACGGCAGCAGATCGCGCAACAGGGCGAAGGACAGGCCGAGAGGCTGGCCGTCCGGGCCGGGCAGGTTCCACGGCAGGACCGGCAGCGGCGGAAGCTGAGGGATGCCGGCCAGGGTCTGTCCGGCAATCTCATAGCTGAAGCGGCTGCGGATGGTCGCCACCTCGAAGCCGGGGATCAGGCTCGTGGCGAGCGCCGCGGCCGCTCCGGCGAGGCCCAGCGCCACCAGCGGCGCCGGGACCTTCTTCGTCAGCTTCGGCCAGAGGAGGAGCAGGGCCAGGGTGAAGGCGCCGACCGCCAGATCCGGCCCATGGAAGGTGGGCAGAGCCCGGCCCAGGGCCGCGGCCCGCTCCAGGTAGGTCTCCGGCATCTTCGCCACCTGGAGGCCCAGGAAATCCTTGAGTTGCAGGGTGGCGATCACGACGGCGATCCCGGCGGTGAAGCCGGTCGTCACCGGATAGGGGACGAACTGGATGAGGCTGCCCAGGCGCAGAACGCCCATGAGCATCAGGATCAGGCCGGCCATGAGCGTCGCCAGGACGAGCCCGCCCAGCCCGAACCTCGCCGAGATCGGCGCCAGGATGACCACGAAGGCCGCGGTGGGTCCGGAGACCTGGACGTTCGAGCCGCCGAGCGCGGCGATGACCGCGCCGGCCACGATCGCGGTGTAAAGGCCGTGCTGCGGCGCCACTCCGGAGGCCACGGCCAGGGCCATGGAGAGCGGCAGCGCCACGATGCCCACCACAATGCCGGCCAGCAGGTCGGCCCTCAGGCTGTCGCGGGCGTAGCCGCGGCGGAGCGTGGTGCGCAGGGCGACGGCGGGCCGCAACGGCAGGGAGCTCGGACCGAGGAGGTCCTCATAGCGGCGGGGCATGGACGTCTCTCCAGTGTTCCTGGAGAGATCTTCTCAGACCTGGGGCTCGAGCGCCATCTGCACGATCGCCTCCATATGGCCGGTCTGCGGGAAGAGATCGATCAGGGCGATGCTCTCGATGCGGTAGGCCCGGGTCAGCAGGCGCAGGTCGCGTGCCAGGGTGGCGGGATGGCAGGAGACGTAGGTCAGCCGCTTCGGACGGCGGTCCACCAGCGCCCGCGGCACCTTGGGAGAGAGGCCGCCGCGCGGCGGGTCCACCACCACCCGGTCCACCCCCTCCGGCAGCGCCTGGATCCAGGTCTCGACCACGCGCGCCACGACCTCCACGTTCGCCAGCTTGTTGCGCCGCGCGTTCATTCGGGCATAACGGGCAGAGACCGTGTCGCCCTCGACCGTCACCACCCGGCGGTAGCGCTGCGCGAGCGGCAGGGTGAAGAGGCCGACCCCGCCGTAGAGGTCGTAGGCCAGCTCGCCCTCCCAGTCCCCCACCACCCGCTGCACGAGCTCCGGCAGCAGGCCGCGGTGACCCTGGAAGAACGACCGGGCGTCGTAGAAGTAGGAGAGATCTCCGACCTTGAGCGAGACCTCGCCGTGCGGCAGGCTCTCGACCGTGGGCGAGACCGTCACCGTGCCGTCGCCGGCCGCGAGGTCGAGCCGGCTCGGACCGTCGGCCGGGAGGTGCCCGGGCAGGGACTCGAGCAGCGCGTCCAGCTCGGGGACCAGGAGCGCACAGCGCTTCACCGGGATCAGGTCCTTGGTGCCGCGGGCGTAGTAGCCCACCCGCACGCCGCCGGCCACGGGGTCGATCTCGGTGTGGACCTGGGTGCGCAGCCGGTAGCCCCAGGGCTCGCCGGTGATCAGCTCGGTATCGGCGACGGCGGACATCGCGATGCCGCCGAGCCGCTCCAGGGTCTCGCGGACGGCCGCAGCCTTGAGCTGCGGCTGGGCCTCGTCGCGGATGTGCTGGAGGTCGCAGATGCCGGTCTCGCTCAGCTCGGGATAGGGGTCGGGGCGGCGGTCCGGACCGGGCTCCAGGACCTCGACGATCTCGGCCCGGCCGTAGTCCGGCCGGCGCTCGGTGATCCGGACTCGCAGGAGGTCGCCGGGCGCGGAGCGGGCGATGAAGATCGGCACCCCCTCCCAGCGCGCCAGCCCCTCGCCGCCGGCCACGATCTTCTCGACGCGGAGCTCCAGCTCCTCGATCCCGGCCAGCCGGGTGCCCGGCGGAGGCGCCGAGGGAGCGACCGGCTCCGACGCTTCGACCGGCGGCGGATCGTCGCGGCGGAAGGCGGGACGGCGCGGCCCCATGGGACCCCGCGGCCGGTCCCGGTCCTGGAACTTCCTCCGGTGGCCGGTGCGCTCGTCGCGGTCGCCTCGCGGCCGGCCCTGCCACGGCCGGCCGTCGCGGCCCGGACGACGCGGACCCTGGCCGCGCCCGCCCGCACCGCCGCCACCCTGTGGCTCTCTGCCTCTCATGGATTCCTCATTCTTCCGCCTCTACCAGCAAGTGAACCCGCGCCGCCAGCTCCGGCATCCGCCGCTCGACCTCGGCCCGGAGATCGGAGACCCGGTGCCGGCGTGAAAGGTGGTGCAACACCAGGGCCTGATTCCGGAACCGGTCCGCCCGCGCCGCGATGTCCCCGATGTGGAGGTGCTTGAAGCGCTCCCCCTTGTCCCGGTGCTCCTCGCCGAGGAAGGTGCACTCCAGCATCAGGACCCGGCTTTCGAAGAGCCGCGGCTCCAGGTCGAACACACCCGGCCCGGTGTCGCCGCAGTAGGAGAGCCAGAGGTCCTCCACCGTCTCGGAGGTATCCACCCCCTGCCGGCGCAGCCCGATCAGCTCCTCCGGCGGCAGGCCCGCGTAGGCCGGAGCCAGCCGGCGCCGGCCGCGGAACAGGTGATACCCGAGGGTCGGGACCACGTGGTCCACGGCGAACGCCTGCATGGTCAGGTCCCGTCCCACCGCCACCCGGTCGCCCGGCTGGAGCGGGATGATGTCATATCGGTAGCTGGCGCGCTCCAGGCGCTCGGCCGCCGTGACCAGGAGCTTCAGGTCCTCCGCGGTCGCCTCGGGACAGAAGACCCGGGTATGGACGAGCCGGTGGAGCGATCGCTGGGAGAGGACGTAGGGCAGCCCCAGAGCGTGATCGAGATGGCCGTGGCTCAAGAAGACGTCCTGCGCCCCGGCGAGTTGCGGCGCACCGCGGCCGGTATCCAGGGCGAGGCCCGGAGGATGGACGCGGAACCAGGTTTCGTCGCCGGCCCGCGACCACCCTTCGATCCGGAGGTCGCCGAGCCGCAGCTCGATGGGGCGCAGAGGGTGCACCGGCCGGCTCAGATCTCCCGGTACAGCCAGCGGCGGATCGGCGAGAGGCGGTTCTGCACGCTCTCCCAGTCCGGATCGATCAGCCACAGGGTGGCGGCGACCGACGACAGCAGCGAGTTGCCGTCCTGGGGGGTGAAGCAGAAGCCGTAGACGCTGCGCTGGCGGCGCACGGTGACCGTCGGCAGGACGACCACGGTCTGCGACAGGATGCGGCCGTAGTACCCATGGTCGCGGCCGAAGCTGAAGATCAGGTTCGCGTAGCGCTTGTCGGTGACCGCCACCCGCGGGTTGTCCCGCAGGCGCTGCTTGACCTCGTCGAGGGTCATGTCCCGGTTGAGCTCCAGGTTGAACCAGATCGAGTGCATGTACTGGGTGTTGAGCTTGACCGCGCTGGAGAAGAGGTCGAGGTTCTTGTGCAGGGTCTCGAACACGTGGTGGGCGTCGCGGGCGTGGTGGGTGCCGAAATCGGCGTCGTCGTGTTTGCCCACGTTCGGCGCCGGCACGAAGCTGTCCGAGGCCGAGACGTCGTTCGCGCGGCGCATGCAGACGAAGGTGCCGCGGTCCAGGCAGTACTCCTTGTCCGCGCCCTCGTCGCAGACTGTCTTGATCAGGGTCGTGATGTTGTGGGTGTTGCAGGAGACGATCTGGATGAAGCGGTCCTCTCCGGCAATGAGCGTCTCGTCGTTGACCCCGCGGGCGTAGGGCTTGCCGAAGCCGAACTCGCTGCCCTGGGCCAGGAAGCCCTTGGGGCCGCTGATGCCCTCGTAGAGCTTCTCCTTGTTCCGGTTGCCGGCCGGCGTGCAGTCGAGCACCACGGTGGCGCGCTCCAGCGCCTCCCGGGCGTCGTAGGCGGGCTCGTGCCCGAGCCTCTCGAACTCGCCGCGGACGTCCTCGTCGACCGCGAGCTTCGCCCCGCGCTCCATCAGGTGCTTCAGCCGGGAGCGGTCGGAGGCCAGCGGCGTCCGCTTGTGGAACGTGACCTCGTCGATCCCCATCTTGTCGCGGAAATCGGTGAACAGGCCGATCAAGGGCTCCCCGATCGTACCCGTGCCCACGACGTGGACAATCCTCTTCATGAGTGCCCTCACTGGAAAAGTTGGACGGTGCCGCCTGCGCAGCGGTTGGGACGCTGGAGATTAGCACAGGCCGCTCAAAGGAGATTTTGTCACACGGCCGGCCGGTCTTTTCCACAGCCGTCCAGAGACGCTGGAAATTCTACACTCCGCGCTCCCGGAGCTCTCCGCTCCTCGGGAGGAACAGGAAAAACGGCCCTGGTAAACCTTTCCGCGGCCCGGGTTTTGCACTCGTTTTCCACCGGATTTCCGCCTACACCTGGGTGCATACGGGGGCTTGACCACAAGATCTAGTGGT
>JBEQUE010000228.1:0-32489 GCA_040349255.1 Acidobacteriota bacterium
TCAACGAGGCCTTCGGCGTCCGCCTCCCCTTGAGCGCGCTCTTCGAGTCGCCGACCGTGGCCGGGCTGGCGCGGCGGCTGGATGGCGCGCCCGCCCCCGTCGAGCCCATCCCGAGGGTGGCCCGCGGCGGACCGCTCAACCCGTCCTTCGCCCAGGAACGGCTCTGGGTCATGGACCGGCTCTCGCCGGGAAACCCGGTCTACAACGTCTCCCAGGCGCTCGACCTCGAAGGGCAACTCGACGAAGCGGCGCTGGAGCGGGCTTTCGCCGAGGCCGTCCGCCGCCACGAAGCGCTCCGCACCCGCTTCGAGACCGTCCAGGGGCGGCCGGTCCAGGTGGTGGAGCCGGAATCCTTTCGATTGCCGATCGTGGATCTCCGCGAAATGCCGTCCTCGGAAGCTGACCGGCTCGCGCGCGAGGACGCCCGCCGGCCGTTCGATCTTCGACGCGGCCCTCTCCTGCGCGCCACCCTGCTCCGCCTGGGAGACCGGTGGCGGCGGCTCCTGCTCGCCGTGCATCACATCGTCTGCGACGACGCGTCGCTCGGCGTCCTGGTGCGCGAGGTCGGAGCGGCCTACCGCGGCGAGACCCTGCCGGACCTGCCGGTCCAGTACGCGGACTGGGCCGGGTGGCAGCGGCACCGCGTTGAAAAGGTTTTGAAAGACGAGCTGTCCTTCTGGACCGGGAAGCTCGGCGGCGGGCTGCCGGTGTTGAGCCTGCCGGCGGACCGCCCCCGGCCCGCGGTCCAGACCTTCCGCGGCGCCGCTCTTCCGATCGACGTTCCGGCGCCGGTCGCGGAGGCGCTGCGCGAGCTGGGCCTGCGGCACGGGACGACCCTCTTCATGACGCTCCTCGCCGCCTTCGCCGCCGCGCTCCAGCGCGCCTCCGGCCAGGACGACCTGGTGATCGGGACGCCTGTTTCCGGCCGCGACCGGACCGCGGTCGAGGGTCTCGTCGGCCTCTTCGTGAACGTGCTCCCGCTGAGGCTCGACCTGTCGGGCTCGCCATCCTGGTCCGATCGGCTGGCCCGCGTCCGGTCCGCGGTCCTCGAAGCCTTCGAGCACCGGGAGCTGCCGTTCGAGAAGCTCGTCGAGGCCCTGGAGACCCGGCGCGACCTCGGACGGGCGGCCCTGCGCCAAGCGGGCTTCTCGTTCCAGGACGCGCGCCTGCCCGCCGGCCTTCCCGGCATCTCGGTCCGGCCGGTGCCGATCGATCCCGGCGTGTCGCGGCTCGATCTCACACTGTTCCTCGGGCCGGCCGAGGAGGGCGGCCTGTCGGGCTTCCTCGAAACCAGCACCGATCTCTTCGACCCCGCCACCGCCGCGCGCCTGGCGGACGGCTTCCGGCAGGCCCTCGATGACCTGGTCGCGGGCCGTGCGCTCGGCACGAACCTCACCGAGGGCCAGCTCCTCTTCTGGTTCGCCCACCGGCTCCACCCGGACGTCCAGCTCTACTTCGACCGGGCGACCGCGGCGTTCACGATCGAAGGCGACCTGGATCCGATCGCGTTCTCCCGCGCGTTCGACAAGCTCCTGGAGCGCTGCGACGTGCTCCGCAGCCGGGTGCGCGAGGCCGGAGGCGTGCCCTGGCGCTCCGTGGCCGAGCCGGCGCCGTTCGCGCTGGAGGTGTTCGAAAGCCCGGACCTGTCCACCTGGCTCGCCGAGCGCGCCGCCCGGCCGATGGACCTCGGAGAGCGCCTCTTCGACACGGCCCTCCTCCGCCTTTCGCCGTCGCGCTGGGTCTGGTATCTCAGCCTCCATCACCTGATCGCCGACGCCTGGACCCTGGAGTTGCTCGCGCGCCGCCTCTCCGATCTGTATAGAGCTGCGGACGCATCGCGGTTCCCGTCCTACGACGACTACGTGGCGGCCGAGCGCGCGGAACGATCGTCGGAGAAGGGCCGGCGAGCCCGGGACTACTGGGAGCGGAAACTCTCCCGGCCCGCGGCCTCAAACCCCTTCTATGGCCGGCCCGGCGCGCTCGCGACCACGGAGACCGCCCGGCTCTCGGCCGGGATCGGCCCGGAGGCGCGCGCCACCGCATCAGCCCTGGGCTTCTTCTCGCCGTCCGTGATCTTCACCACGACCCTGTTCGCGCTCCTCCATCGGATCGGCGGCGAGCGGCGGCTGAGGGTCGGCACCCCGTTCGCGAACCGTCCCGAGCGCTTCCGCGGCACGCCCGGGCTCATGATGAACGCCGTGCCGCTCGAAGTGGAGATCGATCCGGACGAGACGTTCGCCTCGCTCGCGCGCAAGGTCCAGCGGGAGACCGTCGAGGCCGCGCGACACCAGGGCCACCCCGTCCGCAACCCCGAGGACGCGCGGGTCTACGACGTCTATTTCAACTACCAGAGCGTGGCGTTCCGGGACCTGTGCGGCCTGCCCGTGCGCTTCGAGCTGCTCCACTCCGGCCACTCCCTCGACCGGCTGGACCTTCAGGTAAGCGACTTCAGTGGCGAAGGCCGGTTCCGGCTCGACCTCGACTTCAACGTGGACAGCTTCTCCGAGGACGAGCGCGAGCGGACCCTCGGCCATCTCCTGAACCTCCTCCACGCCTTCACAGCCGATCCAGACCAGCCCCTTTCGAATGCGCCGCTGCTCACCTCGGCCGAGCAGGATCTCTTGGCCCGCTTCAACGACACCGCCAGACCCTACACCCGCGATCTCCGGCTTCACGATCTCTTCAAGAGGGATGACACGGTGGCCGTCGTCTCCGAGGCCGGCGCGTTGACCTATCGCGAGTTGGATGAGAAATCCGGCCGGCTCGCCTCCTGGCTCCGATCGAAGAACGCCCGCCTCGTCGGCATCCGCCTGGAGCGCTCCCTGGACCTCATGGTGGCGCTGGTCGGCACCCTCAAGGCCGGCGCCGCCTACGTGCCGCTCGACCCGGGCTACCCCGCGGACCGCCTGGCGCTCATGGCGGAGGATTCAGGCGCGACGGTGATCCTTGACGGACCGCTCCCTTCCGGAAATCCGGACGCGGAAAAACCTTTCGACGAGGCGGAGCTGGCCTACATGATCTACACCTCCGGCTCCACCGGGCGGCCGAAAGGCGTGATGATCCCGCACGCCGGAATCGTCAACCGGCTGCTCTGGATGCAGGACGCCTACGGGCTCGGGCCGGACGACCGGGTGCTCCAGAAGACGCCGATCAGCTTCGACGTCTCGGTCTGGGAGCTGTTCTGGCCTCTCCTCGCCGGTGCCCGGCTGGTGATGGCCCGGCCCGGCGGCCACCAGGATCCGGCCTACCTCATCTCGGTCATCGTCCGCGAGGCGATCACCACGGCCCACTTCGTGCCGTCCATGCTCCAGGTCTTCCTGGAGCAGCCCGGCGTGGAGCGCTGCCGCTCGCTCAAGCGGGTGATCTGCAGCGGCGAGGCGCTGCCCGAAGCGCTCCGCCGCTGCTTCCACGAGCGCCTGCCGGGCGGCGAGCTGCACAACCTCTACGGTCCGACCGAGGCCTCGGTGGACGTCACGGCCTGGGCCTCCGATCCATCCGCCCAACTCGCCTCGGTACCGATCGGCCGGCCGATCGCGAACACGCAGATCCACATCCTCGGTCCGCACCTGACCCCGATCCCTCCCGGCATCCCGGGCGAGTTGTGTATTGGAGGGATCGCTCTCGCACGTGGTTATCACAACAGGTCGGACCTGACCGCGGAGCGCTTTGTCCCGGCGCCCGGCGGCGAGCGCGTCTACCGCACCGGCGACCTCGCGCGCTGGCTGCCGGACGGCAACATCGAATACCTCGGCCGCCTCGACCACCAGGTCAAGATCCGGGGTGTCCGGATCGAGCTGGGAGAGATCGAATCGCACCTCGCCTCCTTCCCCGGTGTGCGCGAGGCGGCGGCGGCCGTGCGCGACGGCCGGCTCCTCGCCTGGTACGTTGCGGAACCCTGGGGTCCTGGACCCGACCAGCTCCGCGGCTGGCTGCGCACGAAGCTGCCCGAGGTGATGGTCCCGTCGGCCTTCGTGGCGCTCGACGCCATGCCGCTCACGCCGAGCGGCAAGACGGATCGCCTCAGCCTTCCGGAGCCCGAGGCCCGCCCCATCGGACCCGCGGCGCCCCGCACGCCGCTCCAGTCGCTCGTGGCCGGCGTGTGCGCCGAGGTGCTGGGCGTCGAGGACGTGCCGCTCGACGTCAGCTTCTTCGACCTGGGCGGCAACTCGCTCATGGCGACCCAGGTGGTGACCCTGCTCCAGGAGGTCTTGCCCGTGGAGCTCGATCTCCGCAAAGTATTCGAAGGGCCGACGGTCACCCGGCTGGCCGCGGTCATCGAGGAGGAGCGCGGCGCGCTGCCCGAACCGGAACGGCTCGCCATGGCCGAGATCCTCGCCGAGCTTGAACGCAGTATGGCCGAGATGCAACAGGAGGGATGACATGTCCGAGATCAGCCAGACTCTCGACCGCATCATCGGGATGTCGATCGATACCTATTACAACCCCTACAAAACCTTTCAGTGGCCCGACGAGCTGCCCGAGGAGCAGTGGTGGATGACCCGGGAGCTGATGACAATCCATGGCACCGCCCTGGAACGGCAGCTCAGCGAAAGACAGCTCATGGCGCTCAGCAAGTGGGAGAGCATCCACTTCTACAGCCTGAACGTCCACGGCATCCGCGAGCTGCTGCTGGAAGTGATCAAGCGCGTCCACACCCCCGGCTTCGAGGAGGAGTCCGAGTTCTTCCACCACTTCGTGGGCGAGGAGAACGAGCACATGTGGTTCTTCGCCACCTTCTGCCTGAAGTACGGGAAGAAGATCTATATCGACAGGAAGATCAAGATCCCCGCCGGGGAGATGCCGGCGGACGTCGAAAGCCTCCTGGTCTTCGCCCGCGTCCTGATCTTCGAAGAGATCGTGGACTACTTCAACCTCCGCATGGGCCGCGACGAGTCGCTCCACCCGATCATCCGCCAGGTCAACGCGATCCACCACCAGGACGAGTCGCGCCACATCGCCTTCGGCCGCGAGATCGTCAGGCTCCTCTGGGACGGCGTCCGCGGTCGCCACCCCGAAGAGCGGCAGAACGAGATCCGCGACTACCTCGGCCGTTATCTCCAGGCGAGCATCCAGTCGCTCTACAGCCCCGCGGTCTACTCCGACGCCGGCGTGCCCGAGCCCTACAAGGTCCGCACCGCGCTGCTCGCCGACCCGGTCCGCCACGAGGCCGATACCCGCACGCTCAAGCGGACGTCCGATTTCTTTTCGTCCCTGGGGCTGATCCAATGATCGAAGACGTCAAGCGCTGGCTCCTCGAGCGCAAGCCCGAGATGGGCGACCTCGATCCGGATCTCGACCTGATCGAAAACCGGGTGATCGATTCGCTGAGCTTCCTCGACTTCGTTTTCTTCCTGGAGGAGCTGACCGGCCGCGAGCTTCAGGCCACCGCGGAGACGGTCCATCACTTCCAGACCCTGCGCGCGATCGAGGGGAACATCCTTCATGCCTGATCCGCCGCGGAGCGGCCAGGCGCTCAGGGCGTGACCACCGCCCGCCAGCTCCTCCTCCGGAAGCTGCGCGACCGCAAGGCCGAGCTTCTCGGAGACGAGTCGATCCGGCCGCGGCCGGACCCGGGCCCGGCGCCGCTCTCGCTCGCCCAGCAGCGCCTCTGGTTCCTGGAGCAGCTCGAGCCGGGCACTCCCCGGTTCAGCCTGCTCACCGCCGTCCGCCTCCGCGGCGACCTCGATCCGGCCCGGCTCCAGCGCGCGGTGAGCGAGGTCGTCCGCCGCCACGAGGCTCTCCGAACCCGCTTCGAGATGAGGGACGGCGAGCCGGTCCAGGTCGTCGATCCTCCGTGGGACGTCCCGCTCCCATTGATCGATCTCTCCGGCCTGGCCGCGGACGTCCGGGAGGCTCTCCTCCACCGGCTCGGAGGCGAGGAAGCCGGCCGGCCGTTCAACCTGCGGACGGGACCGCTGCTCCGCCTCGTCCTCCTCCGCTTCGGAGCGCACCACCACGCCCTCCTTCTCACGATGCATCAGATCTCGATGGACCGGTGGTCGCGCGGCATCCTGGTGCGCGAGGTCGGAGCGCTCTACGACTCACCCCTCCCGGAGCTGCCGGTCCAGTACGCCGACTTCGCGGTCTGGCAGCGGGAGCACCCGGTCGACGAAAGACTTCTGGACTGGTGGAAGGAGCGACTGCTGCCGCTCCCACCCACGTTCGAGCTACCCACGGACCGTCCGAGGCCCGCGGTCCAGAGCCCGCGCGGACGCATGCAGTTCCATTCCATTCCGCAGGCGGAGCTGGACGATCTTCACGCGCTCGCCCGGCGCGAAGGGGCCACCCTCTTCATGGTCCTCCTGGCCGGCCTGGCCGCGCTGCTCCATCGGGCGACCGGCGCCGAGGACCTGATCGTCGGCGCGCCCGTGGCGAACCGCCACCGGCCGGAGCTGGACGGAGTGATCGGCTTCTTCCTGAACCTCCTGCCCCTGCGCCTCCATCCGCGGGCGGACCTCTCGTTTCGGGCCCTGCTCGCCGAGGCCCGCGAGACCGCGATCGGCGCCTTCGCCCACCAGGAGGTTCCTTTCGAGCTTCTGGTGAACGAGCTCGGCCTCGACCGCGACCTGAGCCGCCATCCGCTCTTCCAGGTCACGCTCGCGCTCCAGAACGCGCCGGTCCCGCCGCTCGAAATCCCCGGCCTCACCGCCACGCTCGTCGAGGTGGACTGGGGCACCACCGCGTTCGACCTCGCGCTGTTCTTCTGGGAGACCGCCCTCTGGGAGTCGCTAGAGCCGGGCCTGAGCTTCGTCACCACCGCGAGCGCCGCCCTCTTCGACGCCGCGACCGTCACCCGCCTCGCCGGCCATCTCCGCTCCATCCTGCGGGACGCCGCGGCCGATCCCGACCGCCGGCTCGCCGATCTCCTCCCCGGCCTCCCGGAGCGCCGCCAGATCCTCGCCGCGCCGATGCGCCGCCGTCCGGCGGTCCACGTCGAGCCCCGCACCGAAACCGAGCGCATCATTGCCAGCGTATGGTCCAAGGTTCTGAGCCGGCCGGTCGGCGTGGAAGACGACTTCTTCGACCTCGGCGGCCATTCGCTTCAGGCCATGGCGATCGTCGAGCGGCTGCGGCGAGCGGGGATCGGGACGACGGTGAGGGCGATTTTCGAGGCGCGGACCGTCGCGGGCCTGGCTGAACTCAAAGCCTCTGGCAATCTGTAAGGCTGGTACTCTGGGCTCTGGTTGCCACACATGAAGACCCATGCTATTGTGTAGCTGGAGGTGTGAACGTGGCGACGAACCTGGCGATCGACGACGAGTTGCTGGAGGAAGCCCTTCGGGTAGGTGGTCACCGCACGAAGAAGGCCACCGTCACCGAGGCACTCCAGGAGTACATCCGGCGCCGCAGGCAGGCGCAGGTCCTCGACCTGTTCGGCCAGATCGACTACGCCGAGTACGACTACAAGAAGCAGCGGAGCCGTGAGTGAGCGTGCTCGTGGATACGAGCGTTTGGTCCCTCGCGTTGCGGCGCCGGGAGCCCTCCCCCGACGGAGTCGTGCGCGAGTTGAGTGAGCTGATTCGAGAGGGCCGTGTACACCTGATCGGGCCGATTCGCCAGGAGGTTCTGTCGGGAGTCCGGGAGGCCGCGCAGTTCGTGAGCCTGCGGGAACGGCTCCGGGCCTTTCCCGACATGCGACTGGAAACGGTGGATCACGAGCGCGCCGCGGAGCTCTTCAATCTCTGCCGCCGGCATGGGATACAGGGCTCGAACACCGACTTTCTCCTCTGTGCGGTGGCCGAGCGCCACAACCTTCCGATCCTGACGACGGATGGAGACTTCAAGATCGTCTCGCGGCACATCCCCATTTCGCTGCATCAACCGCGCCTTGCGCCGTAAGACCCCACCGGTTCACCAGGAGGTAAAGGTCGTAGCTGACAACGCCGGCTTCCTGATCGCCACGCAAGCTCGTTTGGCGCAACACAAGGTGACCTTGCGCCAACGCATCCTTCTTTGGCGCAACTTAGACTTATCTGGCGCAACGTCGGGGAACTTTGCGCCAACTAAACCGATCTTGGCGCAACGCAAGATTACCTGGCGCAACGTGCCCTTCTTCGGCGCAACGTAACCGTCTTTTGGCGCAATGTCGGCCTCCCTGGCGCAACGTCTCCCTGCGTTGCGCCAGGGAACGTTGCGGCGCGGCGACGTTGCGCCAAGTTGCGCCGTATAAGGTAGGATTGCGCCAAGGGAGCGGATCTTGGCGCAAGGTGGGCCGACATGGCGCAAGGTCTCGTTCTTTGGCGCAACGCCGCCTTCTTTGGCGCAAGGAGGGTCAACCGCGTGAGCACGAAGCGTTCGATCGCAGGAATTCTCGCCGATCTGGAGTCGGAGATCGCCCGTCTCGAGAAGGAAGAGGCGTTTCACGCCCAGCAGGAAGCGGCGCACCGCGAGAAGCGTGCCGCGAGCGCCGAAAGACTGGCGCTGGTCCGGGAACGTTACGAGGCCTTCCGGTCGGCCTCGGCGGCGGTGGAGGAGGTGGCGCCGGCGAGCGCGGCGTCCGTGGAGGGTTCCAAAGCTCCTACCTCGGCCATTCGCCAAGTCGCGCGGATCGTGGCTTCCAAGGCCACGGACGAGCCCTTCACCCCGTCCGAGCTGCTCGCGGAGCTGAGGCAGCGATCCCCGAAGCTGGCGGCCAGCAACCGAACCGTCTCGGCGGCCCTCCGGCGCCTCGCCGACGAGGGCCAGGTCCGCGTGGTGGAGGAGGGCAAGCCCTACCACGAAGCGGTCTACGCGCGGGGCGCGCGGAGGAGGAAGGGAACGTAGCCGTTCAGCCGACGACCGGCAGCCGGACGACGAGCTCGCTCCCCCTGCCGACGCCCTCGCTGTGGGCCTCCACGCTGCCGCCGTGCATCTGGATCAGCCGCTTCACCAGGGTCAGGCCGATCCCCAGGCCTCCCTGCGACCGCTCCAGCGAGCGGTCCACCTGCACGAACAGGTCGAAGATGTGCGGCAGCTTGTCGGCGGGGATGCCGATGCCGGTGTCCCGCACCCGCACGACGACCTCGCCGTCCAGCCGCTCCGCGGTGAGCCGGATGCTCCCTCCCCGCTCGCTGTACTTGGCGGCATTGTTGAGCAGGTTGGACAGGGCCTGCGCCAGCCGCACCGGGTCGGCGTCGAGCAGCACCGGCTCCGGCGGCAGCGCGACCTGGAGGTCCTGGCCCGCCGATTCGACGAGCGGGCGGCTGGTCTCCACGGCGTTCCTCACGACTGTCGCCAGGTCCACCCGCTCCCGGCGCAGCTCCAGCCGGTCGCGGCTGATCCGCGAGACGTCCAGCAGGTCGTCGACCAGGCGCACCATCTGCTGGACCTGCCGCTCCATCATGGACCGGGTGCGGTCCAGAAGATCCGGGTCGTTCCCGGCCAGGCGGATCAACTGCAGGCCGTTGCGGATCGGGGCCAGCGGGTTGCGCAGCTCGTGGGCCAGCGTCGCCAGGAACTCGTCCTTGCGCCGGTCTTCTTCCTGCAGCGCCTCGCGGGTCTCGCGGCGCAGCCTCGCCAGCTCCAGGTGCGACTGCACGCGGGCCAGCACTTCCTTCGCGCTGAAGGGTTTGATGAGGTAGTCGTCGGCCCCGGCCGCCAAGCCCTCGAGGCGGGATTCCTCTCCGGCCCGCGCCGACAGGAGGATGACGGGCACCTCCCGGGTGCGGGGGTCGGACCGCAGCTCGCGCAGCAGCTCGAATCCGTCCAGGCCCGGCATCATCACGTCCGTCAGCACGAGATCGGGCAGCCGCTCGCGCGCGGCGCGGAGGGCCGAGACGCCGTCCGTCACCGCCTCCACCTCGTAGCCGCCCAGGAGCCGGTGCACGTACTCGCGCATGTCGGCGTTGTCGTCCGCGAGCAGGATGCGCTGCCCCGACCCGTCGGGCCCGGGGCCGGGCCGCTCCTCCGGCAGCCAGTGCAGGGACTCCTCCACGAAAGCGTCCGCCCGCAGGCCGGTCGAGGCGAGGGTGCGGGCCGCCTCGATCCGGTCGGCGGGCAGGTGCGCCACACCGAACGGGATCGTGACGGTGAAGGCGCTGCCCCGGTCCACCCCGCTCTCGACCTCCACCCGGCCGCCGTGCAGACGGACCAGCTCCTGCACGAGGGCGAGCCCGATGCCGCTGCCTTCGAAGGACCGGCCGCGCGCCCCCCTGACGCGGTGGAAGCGCTCGAACAGGTGCGGGATCTCTTCGGGAGGGATGCCGGTCCCGGTGTCGCGCACGGTCAGGCGCGCGGCGGCAGTCTCTCCCAGCAACACCGCCTGCAGAGAGACCGCGATCTCTCCGTCGAAGGTGAACTTGAAGGCGTTGGACAGGAGGTTGAGGACGACCTTCTCCCACATCTCGCGGTCCACGTAGACCGGCTCCGGCAGCGGCGGGCAGTCGACGGCGAGCCGCATCCCGGCCCGCTCGACCGCGGAGCGGAAGACGCTGGCGAGCTCCGCCGTCAGGGCCGCGAGGTCGGTCGGCTCGTACGAGGCCTGGATCCGGCCCGCCTCGATGCGCGAGAAGTCGAGCAGCGTGTTGACGAGCTTGAGCAGGCGCGCCGAGTTGCGGTACGCCACGTCCAGGCGCTCGCGGTTCGGGGCGGACAGCCCGCCCTCCGCCATGGCGTCCTCGAGCGGCCCCATCATCAGGGTGAGCGGCGTGCGGAACTCGTGGCTGATGTTGGCGAAGAACTGCGTCTTGAGCTCGTCGAGCTTCGCCAGCTCCTCGCGCTGGCGGGCGATCTCGCGCTCGTGCGCCTTCTTCTCGGTGATGTCGCGCCCCTCGGCCACGACGAACACGACCTTGCCCTGCTCGTCCAGGGCCGGCCGGAGCGACGCGTCGATGACGATCGTCTCCCGGCCGCCGGCGCGGCCGTAGATCTCCGTGTCCCAGCGGACGAATTCGCCCTGCGCGGCGCGCCGGATCGACTCCCGGAGAGTGGCCCGGATCTCCTCGGAGACCTGCCACCAGAAGGTCGTCCAGAACGGCTTGCCCTCGACGTCGGAGAGCTCGATGCCCACGGCGTCGAGCGCGACCCGGTTGATCTCCAGCACCGTGCCCTCGGCATCCAGGAGGCCGACGAACTGGACCATGGAGTCCAGCGTGATCCGCGCGAGCTTCTGCCGGTACTGCTCGCGCGTGTCGCTCGCCAGGAGCTCGGTGCCCTCGACGTTGACCAGGTGGACGGGCATGGACGACTTCCGCGTCATCGGAACAGGTCTAAAGATAGCACCGCCGGGCGCTCTTCTTCACGCAGAACCGGGTCCCGGCGCGCTATGCTCCTCGCCGATGAAACGGGTCCTGCTTTACGGGTCGGCGGGCGGCCTGCTGATCGCGTTGCTCAAGTACTTCGAGTACAAGCACTTCGTCCACGCCTATCCGACCGAGATCTATGGCGGCCTGCTGGCGGTGATCTTCTCCGGCCTGGGCCTCTGGTTCGGGCGGAAACTGTCGCGGGCCAGGCAGGTGGTCGTCGTCCAGGAGGTCCGGGCCCCGGAATCCTCGCCGTTCGTGCTCGATTCCGGGAAGCTCCAGGAGCTCGGCATCACCCGGCGCGAGCACGAGATCCTCGGGCTCATCGCGGAAGGGCTGAGCAACCGGGAGATCGGCGAGCGGCTCTTCGTCTCCGAGAACACGGTCAAGACCCACTCCTCCCGCCTGTTCGCCAAGCTGGGGGTCAACCGGCGGGTCCAGGCGGTCCAGAAGGGGCGCGAGCTCGGCCTGATCCCCTGATCCGGATCAAGCCGGCGGGTCAACGAAAGTATGATTCGGGGCTCCGGCCCCCAAAATCACCCGAACGGAGGACGACAGCCGAGGCTCCGCGGCGCCAGGATGGGGCCCACAAAGGAGGAAACGGCAATGCGGAAAACGGTTCTTCGGTTCGGGCTCGCGTCGGGCGTCATCCTGCTTGCGGTGTCGGCCATCATGATGCCGCTGTGCATGAACGGGACCATCGACTTCGAGAACAGCGAGGTCCTCGGCTACAGCACCATGGTGCTGGCGTTCCTGATGGTCTTCTTCGGGGTGAAGTCCTACCGCGACAACGTGGCCGGCGGGGCGATCGGCTTCGGCAAGGCGTTCCAGGTGGGGATCGCCATCACCCTGGTCACCTGCGCGGTGTACGTGATCGCCTGGGAGATCACCTACTTCAACTTCATGCCCGACTTCCTGGACAAGTACAACGCGTTCATGCTCGCGAAGATGCAGGCCAGGGGCGAGAGCGCGGCCGACATCCAGAAGGCGACCGAGAAGATGGCCACCATGGCGAAGTACTACGACAACGTACTCTTCAACTCCGCCATCACCTTCATGGAGATCTTTCCGGTCGGGTTGATCGTGACCCTGGTCACCGCCGCGATCCTGCGCCGGAAGCCCGGCGAGGGCGCCTCGGAGTCGGCCGTCCCGGCCTGACGGAGGCCCGTGCCGGGCGGCGGGGCCTCGGGCTCGCTTTTTTCTTCTCTTAGCACCTTAAGATATGAAGGCTCACCGAGAGGAGATGAAATCGAGCCTTGCCCTGCCCTGTTCTCCGTCACCAACACCAAGGAAGAAAGGCGGAATTTCATGCAAACGCTACAAAAAATTGCACGGCCGGCTTTTGCACTGATCCTTTCTCTCATTGCCGTCACGAGCCTTGCATGGGCGGCACCACAGCGGCACCAGTTCCAAGACCCTGAGTCGAGGATGGCCGCATGGCGGCAGGGCTTCCAGCTATTTGTGGACAGGCATCCGGACCTCACAAGCGAACAACTCCTCGCGATTCAAAACCTGGCCGACATCGATGACGCCGGTTCTTTCGAGGCTTACCTGGATCCAGTGAGGCGCGAGGCCCTTCTGCTCGGCCTGCGCGAGGTAGGTCGTGTCCTTCCGCACGCCGACTACCTGAAACTACTGAGGTCGTTTGGCGACCTCCGTCTCTGGCTCGTTTCGAACAGTCTGGCAACTCAGATGGAGGCCAATGTCCCCAACTGCAACTGCACCTATAGTTGGCACTGCCAGTCCGGCACCTGCAACGACGTTGCCTGTGAGTTGAATGGCACGACTCACACGGGTGTCTGCGCCTCGGGCTCCCAGGGGAAAGACCCGAATACCGACTTCTGAGACTGATTGGAGAGGTGGCAGGGGCTCGGCTCCTCTCCCGATGCTCCTGTCACCTTTCCGGCTTAGCACCCCGGAGTCAGCCGTGCCGGCCTGATGGACGGATACTTGGCTGGGGCGCCGGCGCCTCCACACATACAGGGCTATGCTATTGTGTGGTCGGAGGTGTAAAGGTGCCGACGAACCTGGCGATCGACGACGAGCTCCTGGAAGAGGCGCTTCGGGTAGGTGGACACCGAACCAAGAAGGCGACCGTCACCGAGGCGCTCGAGGAGTACATCCGACGCCGTAGGCAGGCACAAATTCTCGACCTGTTCGGACAGAATGAGCGCGCCGCGGAGCTCTTCAACCTCTGCCGCCGGCAGGGAGTCCAGGGCTCGAACACCGATTTCCTTCTCTGCGCGGTGGCCGAGCGCCACGGACTGCCGATCCTGACGACGGACGGTGACTTCGAGATCTTCTCGCGACACGTCCCCGTCTCGCTCCATCGGCCGCGCCTTTCGGGACTGAAGTCGACTTGAGCCGGTCGGGGCCGACGACAGCCCCCCGGTCCCGGTGCCGTCAGTCGGCGCGCAGGGTGATGATCGGGTCGAACCTCGCGGCCCTCCGCGCCGGCAGCCAGCTCGCCAGCAGCGCCACCAGGATCAGGCCCACCGCGATGCCCGCGAAGACCACAGGGTCGGTCGGCTGGACGTTGTAGAGCAGCTTCTCCAGCAGGCCGGTGAAGAGCACGGCCGCGAGCAGGCCGATCAGCAGGCCGGAGAGCGCCAGCCCCATGCCGCGCCGCAGGATCAGCCGCACCACGTCGCCGGTCTGCGCGCCCAGCGCCATGCGCACCCCGATCTCGTGGCTGCGCTGGCTCACCGAGTAGGAGAGCACGGAGTAGATGCCGAGCACGGCCAGCGCCATGCCGAGACCGGCGAAGAGGCTCCACATGAAGGTGTTGAAGCGCCGCGAGGCGAGCGAGCCCGAGATGTGCTCGTCGAGCGTCTGGACCTCGTCGATCGGCTGGTTCCGGTCCAGCTCCTGGACGGTGCGCCGCACCGCGGGGATCAAGCTCGCCGCGTCGACGGAGGGCTTGGCCTTCGCCACCAGGACCATGGTCGGCCGGGCGCCCTGCGCGATCGGCACGTAGAAGGTGGCTCCGGTCTCGGCGCCGAGCGCCGAGTCCTGGATGTCGCCCACGACGCCGACCACGGTCAGCCAGCGCTGCTTGGCGGCTTCGCTGGTGCGCAGCAGGCGGCGGCCGATCGCGTTCTGGTTGGGCCAGTAGCGGCGGGCCATCTCCTCGCTGACCACGGCCACCGGCGTGGCCGCCGCGTCGTCGCCCGGCCCGAACCCCCGGCCTTCCTTGACCGGGATCCCCAGGACCTTGAAGAAGTCGGGGCTGACCCGCCGGAAGTTGGCCATCCGCGTCTCGTCCGGGCCGGTGTCCGCCTGGTCTTCCAGGGTGAAGGTGGTGGTGACCGGCTCGACGGCCACGGGCAGCACGGTGGTCGCGCCCGCCGTGGCCACGCCCGGCAGGGCGGAGACCCGGGCGACCAGGTCGCGCCAGAAGAGGGCGGACTGCTCGTTGTCGTAGCCGCTCTCGGGCAGCGAGACCTGGGCGGTCAGGACGTTGTCGCGCTCGAACCCGATCGCCACCCGGTTGATCAGGGCGAAGCTCTTGATCATCAGGCCGGCGCAGACCAGCAGGAAGAGCGCCACCGCCACCTCGAAGACGACCAGGCTGCTCTGGATGCGCCGGCCCCGCACGCCTTCGGTGGAGCGCCGGCCGCCGCCCGCGGTCAGCCGGCGGTAGAGGTTCGGCGTCGAGGTCTTGAGCGCCGGCAACAGGCCCGGCAACAGGCCGGTGACCAGGGAGAGGACGAAGGTGAAGCCGAGCACCCGGAAGTCGAGGCGCACGTCCTGGAGCAGCGCGGCGTACTCGGTCGCGAGGCGCGGCAGGGCCCAGAGCGCGGCCTCGGCGACCGGCACGCCCGCGAGGCCGCCGGCCAGAGCCAGCACCACGCTCTCGGTCAGGGTCTGGCGCACGAGCCGGCCGCGGCTCGCGCCGAACGCGGCCCGGATGGCGATCTCGTTGCGCTGCTCGGAGGCCCGCACCAGCAGCAGGTTGCCGACGTTGGCGCAGGCGATCAGGAGCAGGAGGCCGACGGCCGCCAGGAGCAGGAGCAGGTCGCGCCGCCGGTCCTTGACCAGGTTGTCCCGCAGCGGCTCGATCTTGACGGTGTAGCCGGCGTTCGTGTCCGGCGCTTCGCGGGCGAGCTGGGCGGCGATGTTCGCCATTTCGGTCTTCACCTCGTCGAGGTCCTGGCGCGGCTTGAGCCGGCCGCCCACGAGGAGCTGGTGCTGCGGCGGAGGATCGGACGGATCGAGAGCCAGCGGCACCCAGATCTCCGCGTCCTGCAGGAAGTGGAAGCCCGGCTTCAGGACGCCGACGACCGTGTAGCTCTGGCCTTCCAGCATCAGGGGCTTGCCCTGGATGCGGGGATCGGAGGCGAAGCGGCGCTCCCACAGCTCGTGCGAGAGCACCGCGGTGCGGTTGCCGCCCGGCCGGTCTTCCTCGGGCAGGAAGCCGCGCCCCAGCTCCAGCTTCGCGCCGAGCAGGTCGAAAAGCCCCGCGGTCACGGCCGCGCCGTCGATGCGCTCGGGCTCGCCGCCTTGAACCAGGTTGAACGGCTTCGGCAGCATCGCCTCCAACCTCTCGAACGACCGGCTCCGGGCCCGCCAGGCCAGGAAGTTCGCGCCCGAGACGTTGTACTCCTCCGCTTCGCTCCCCGCGCCCTGGTGGACGTCCAGCAGCACCATCAGCCGGTCGGACCCCGGATACGGCAGCGGGCGCAGGAGCACCGCATCCACGACGCTGAAGATGGCACTGTTCGCGCCGATCCCGAGCGCGAGGCAGAGGACGATCAGGATGGCGAAGCCGCGGTGCTTCCGCATGAACCGCAGGGCGTAGATGAAATCCTGGCGCAGGCTTTCCATGGTGCTCCCACCAATCGAGAGATTCGAGAGTAACTATCGGTGATTCTAAAGGAGAATCGGACGGGCTTCCACTCTATCCAAGGTGCTCCAGGAAGCCGCGGATGAGTCGGTGGCTCTCTGCCGGCCTGATCAGCAGGGAGATGTTGTGCCGCCGGCCCATGGCATGTGCGGGCGCGCCAGGATAGATCTCCTTCATCCGGCCGAGCTGGCGGGCGAAGACGTTGCCCTCGGAGTGCAGGATCAGCACCCGGTCCGCCATCCCCTTCGGCACGAGCCCGGCCTCGTGGAGGTTGGCCATCAGGCCGTAGCGGGCGAGGACGCGCGGCTTGTCCAGCAGCTCGGCGAAGCGCCGCCGGAAGTGCTGCGCCACGACCTGCGCCTGCGCCGCGTCCACGTCGCCCGAGGCCTCCAGACCGGCGATCATCTTGCGTAGCGCGCGATGGAGATACCAGCGCAGGGCCGGCCAGGGGAGGAGCCGCGGCAGGATCAGGTCGCGCCGGATGCGCTTCCCCAGCGCCGGATCGGGAAGGCCGGCATGGACCAGGACCAGGGCCTCGACGCGGTCCGGATGGGCCTCTGCGAACGCCTGAGCCAGGTAGCCGCCGAGGGTCTGGCCGACGAGCACGGCCCGCCGCGCCTCGCGCTCGTCGAGCCTGCGGAGGAGGGCGTCGAGCTGTGGGGCGCTCTCCGGCGTGTCCAGGTAGTCGACGGCGATCGCATCATGATCCCGTCCAAGGTCCTCGACCTGCTGCCAGAGCGAGCTGGCATCCCCGAGCAGGCCCGGGAGGAGAAGGAGCGTCCTCCTCACGGCCGTCCGCGGCCGAGGGAGCGGCCGGGGAAACGAAGGATGTCGGCGCCGGACCGCGTCCCGAGCAGGTTCGACTCGTCGAGCAGCTCGGCGAGGAACGTCCGCACCTCGCTCTCGCGGCCGGCGCGGCAGAGCACGGCGAGCCGCTTCAGGCCGTCGGCGATCTTGTCCGGCGGGAAGGGCGCGAGGCGGCCGATGAAGATCTTGGGATGGCGGGTCTTGGCGATGCTCTCGTCCGAGACCGAGAGCTCCTCGAACAGCTTCTCGCCGGGCCGCAGGCCGGTGAACACGATGTCCACGTCCTCGTAGGGCCGGAAGCCCGACAGCGAGATGAGGTCGCGGGCGAGGTCGAGGATGCGCACCGGCTCGCCCATGTCGAGCACGTAGATCTCCCCGCGGTCGCCCATGGCGCCGGCCTCCAGCACGAGCTGCGCGGCCTCGGGGATGGTCATGAAGTAGCGCATCATGTCGGGGTGGGTGACGGTCACCGGCCCGCCGCGCGCGATCTGCTCGCGGAAGATGGGGATGACCGAGCCCGCCGAGCCCATGACGTTGCCGAAGCGCACGGCCACGTAGCGGGTGTCGAAGCGCTGGTCCAGGTCCTGGATGACCAGCTCGGCGATGCGCTTCGAGGCGCCCATGACCGAGCTCGGACGCACGGCCTTGTCGGTCGAGATCAGGACGAAGGCCGAGACGCCCATCTCCCCGGCGGCCTCGCCGAGGATGCGGGTGCCGAAGACGTTGTTCTTGATCGCCTCGGCGGCGTTCGACTCCATGAGCGGCACGTGTTTGTGGGCCGCGGCGTGGAGGATCACCTCGGGCCGGTACTGGCCGAGCAGCGTGCGGACGCGCGGCGAGTCCACCACGTCGGCGATGAGCGGCACGATCTCCAGGTCGGGCCGGAGCTGGCGCAGCTCGCGGTCGATCTCGAAGAGCGCCCCTTCGGCGCGGTCGAGGAGGAGCAAGAGCGCGGGGTTGAAGCGCGCGACCTGGCGGGCCAGCTCGGAGCCGATGGAGCCGCCGGCGCCGGTGACCAGGACGCGGCGGCCGCCGAGGAAGCGGTCGAGCTCCTTCTGGTCGAGGTGGACCGGCTCGCGGCCGAGGAGCGTCTCCAGCGCCACGTCGCGCATGCGGCTGATCTCGACCTTGCCCTGCAGGATCTCGTAGAAGCCGGGGATGGCGCGCATGCGCACGCCGCTCTTCTGGCAGATCTCGGCGATGCGGCGCAGGAGCTGGCTGCGGGTCTCGGCGATGGTGAGGACCACGTGGTCGATCCCCAGCTCGCGCACCAGCCGCGGGATCTCGCGGATCTGGCCGAGCACCTTCACGCCGTGGATGACGGTCCCCTGCTTGAGCGGATCGTCGTCCACGAAGCCGACCACCTGGATGTCCATGTCGCCGCGGGCCGCGATCTCGCGCACGGCGAGGACGCCGCCGCGGCCGGCGCCCACCAGGAGCACCGGCTTCTTGCGCCGGCGCGACCCCAGCGCCTTCGAAGCCGTGCGGTCCATGCGGTCGTGCTCGTAGCTCTCGTAGAGCACCCGGCGCAGCACCCGCAGGCTGAGCACGCCGCCGAAGGCGAGCGGCGCGTCCATCAGGATGACCGACAGCGGCACGCGCCACAGGTGGTAGTCGTCCGACAGGCCGAAGCGCAGGCCGAGCAGGATCAGCAGCGGGACCGCGCCGGCCTTGAGGAACGCCGGCACCTCCCGGAGGCCCACGTAGCGCCACACGAAGCTGTAGATGCCGGTCAGGGCCAGGGCCGAGAACTGCAGCAGCAGGACGGCCGGAAGCTGCACCAGCATGCGATCCTTCTCGCCCGGCGGGATGTGGAAGTCGAACCGCAGCAGGTAGGCGATCCCGAAGGCGCCCGCCAGGACCGCGAGGTCCAGGGAGAGCTGGACCTGGCGGTAGAGGAGCCGCGTCCAGAACGGCGGCTGGAGGATCGGCTGGGTGTCCGGGGTCATCGCCCGGTCCCTCCCTCGATCTCCGAGCGGTCCGGCCGGGCCGGACGGTGCAGGCGCAGCACGGCGAGGGCCGTGGCGCCGAGGACGGCGAGGTCGGAGATCCACGAGCGGCGGGCCAGGTAGTCGCGGTAGCCGCGGAGCTTCCAGGGCAGGAGCCGCTCGCGGTACCAGCCCTCGGTATCCTCCACGCCGGCCAGCAGCGCCTCCTCGTCGCGCAGGCGGAGCGTCACCGGGTCGGTGAGGCCGGGCCGGGCGGCGAGGACGGCCTGCCAGAGCGGGTCGGCGGCGTCGACGTAGCGCGGCACCTCGGGCCGGGGGCCGACCAGCGACATGTCTCCGCGGACCACGTTCCAGAGCTGCGGCAGCTCGTCGAGCTTGAAGCGCCGGAGCCAGCGGCCCACGGGGGTGATGCGGGCGTCGCCGGAGGCGGTGAGCTGAGCGCCTTCCGGAGCGACCCGCATGGTGCGCAGCTTGAGAAGCGTGAACGGCCTGCCGCCGAGGCCCACGCGCGTCTGCCGGAAGAGGACCGGTCCGGGCGAGGTGGCGGCGACGAGGACGGCGGCGGCGGCGAAGACGGGCGAGGACGCGACGAGCCCGGCGAGGGCGAGCACGGTGTCTGCCGTGCGAGGAAGACCGTCCGGCTCAGCCGGACCGACCGTGGCGTTCACAAATTCCTTTGACGACAGCGACAACATGTTCGAGCTCCGCATCCGTCATCGCGGGGAAGAGCGGCAGGGTCACGATGCGCTCCCAGACCGCCGACGCCGCCGGCAGGTCCTCCGGTTTCCACCCGAACGTCTCGGCGTAATAGGGGTGGAGGTGCAGGGGCCGCCAGTGCACCGAGCATCCGACGCCCGCGTCCTTGAGCTCCGCGATGAAACTGTTCCGATCGATCGCTAGCTTTGCAAGTCTCAGTTTAACAGGAAACAGGTGCCAGGAGTGCATCCGGTCGTCCGGAACCGGCGGCAGCTCAAGCTCTTCCACGTCTCGAAAGGATTTCAGGTACTGAAAGGCGAGGCGTTCGCGGTCCTGTCTCATGTCCTCGGCGCGCGCGAGCTGATGGATGCCGAGCGCCGCGGCGACGTCGGTGAGGTTGTATTTGAACCCGGGCGCGAGGATCTTGTAGTCCCAGCTCCCGCCTTTCGAGAAGCGGCCCCAGGCGTCGTGGGAGAGGCCGTGCAGGGACATCATGCGCATGCGCTCGGCGAGCGCAGGGTCGGAGGTGGTGGCCATGCCGCCCTCGCCGGTGGTGACGGTCTTGTTGGCGTAGAAGGAGAAGCAGGTGACGTCGGCCGTCGCCTGTCCACAGCGCTGCCACGGCCGGTCCGGGCCCGGCCGCCAGGCCGCGGGCAGGGCGTGGGCCGCGTCCTCGACGATCCACAGGCCGTGCCGGCGGGCGAAGTCCGCGACGCGATCCATGTCCATCATGAGCCCGCCCACGTGGACCGGGATGATGCCGACCAGCTCCGTGTCCAGATCCGCGACCCTCCTCTCGGCGTCGTCGAGGTCCATGTTGAGCGTGACCGGGTCGCAGTCGACCAGGACCGGCACGGCGCCGGCATAGCGCACCACCTCGGCCGAGGCGGCGAAGGTCATGGTCGGGACCAGGACGGCCTGTCCGGCCCGCAGGCCGAGCGCCTCGACCGCCAGGTGGAGCGCGGCCGTGCAGGAGTTGAGCGCGATGGCGTGCGACGCGCCGACCGCGGCGGCGAGGTCGTCCTCGAAGCGCTTCACCTTCGGGCCGGTGGTGAGCCAGCCCGAGCGCAGGGTATCGACGACCTCGGCGATCTCGGCCTCGGTCAGGTCCGGACGGAAGAACGGCACGTTCATGGTGGACGGGATTGTAAAGGATCAGGCCCGGAACGACCTCAGCACGTGGGCCAGCCGCCGGGCCGGCCAGCTCCGGCCGGGCGGCGTCTCCAGCTCCACGATCCCAGGATGCGCCCAGAACCTCCGAATAAGCGACCGCCAGCCGGCGCGGCTCGGCCGGAAGGAGAGGAGGCGCGCCAGAACGATCGACGCCAGCGCCGTGCTCTCGACTTCTCTCTCCACCGCGCGCCGGGCTACCAGGCGCTCCGCCGGACGGAGGGTGTCCATCAGACGATCCGCGATCCGGCGGTTCGGTTCGGAAGGCCAGAGGCCGTCGGCGTACGCGGCGGCCAGGGCGGCGGGCAGTTGGAGGTCCCACTCCGTCGCCAGGCGGACGGCGTCGTCCTCCAGATCCGGAGCCAGCCTGGCGATGCGTTCCAGGTCCCAGGCTCCCAGGAGCGGGCGCGGCGGCGGGCTCAGCCAGACGTGGACCGCGGCGAGGAGCCACGAATGGACCAGCGGCAGGCGCCGGGCGGTCGGGCCGAGCGCCGGATCGGGCTCGGCCTTCTCCATCATGGCGGTGGCGAGCCCCGGCGGGACCTGGCCCCAGAGCCGGTGGTGGACCTCCAGGAGCAGGTTGGCCGCGTTCATCGCCTGCCAGGCGTAGCCCTCCTCCAGGAGATAGGCGTCGATCCGGGCCCCGGAGACCATAGAGCGCCAGCCGGTCTCCTCCAGCGCCCGTCTCGCGCGGAGGTAGTCCGCCCGCAGCACGAGGACGTCCACATCCCCCACCGGCCTCTCCTCCGGCCGGTCGTAGACCCTCGGACCCAGGTCGCAGCCCTTGATCGGCAGCCAGGGGACGCCCGCGGCGCCGAGCGTCGCGCCCAGGCCGGCCAGGGCCTCGTCGACGACGAGCCGGTGCGCGGTCGCGCCCAGGAGCGAACGGCGCCAGGCGTCGACGTTCGGACCCTCGATCCCGAGACGCCGGGCGCGCAGCGCCAGGGCCGGGCCGAGGCGGTGGAGCTTCGCCAGGTCGGCTCCGGCGGGGTCGGCGGCGAGGGTGGCTAGGGCCTCTGCATCGCCGGCCAGCGCGGCGGCGAGTCTCCTCACCTCGTCGCGAGGAACGACGCCACCTCCTTCGCCACCCGCCGGCCGGCGCGGCCATCCCAGAGCTGCGGACAGCGGCCTTTCTTGTAGCGGCCCTCCAGGACGCTGTCCACGAGCCGGTCGAAGAGCGTCCAGTTGTTGCCGACCAGCGTGCTCGTGCCCTCCTCCACCGTGATCGGGCGCTCCGTGGTGTCGCGCAGCGTCAGGCAGGGGATGCCCAGCGCGGTCGCCTCCTCCTGGAGGCCGCCCGAGTCGGTCACGATGAGCCGCGCCTGGGAGGACAGGCTCAGGAACTCGAGATAGCCGAGCGGCTCGGTCAGGATCACGTGCGGGTCCTCGGCCAGGGCCGGCTCCAGGCCCGCGCCCCGGAGCGCGCGCTCGGTCCGCGGGTGGACCGGGAAGACCACCGGCAGCTTCCCGGCGGTGCGCCGGATCGCGTCCACCGCCGGCCCCAGCGCCGCGGGGTCGTCCACGTTCGACGGCCGGTGGAGCGTCCACAGCACATAACCCTGGGGCTCGACGTCGAGCCGCGCCGGCTGGAATACCTCCCGCGCGGCCTGGAGCTGCAGGGTCAGGGCGTCGATCATCACGTTGCCCACCAGCCGGATGGCGCCCTCGGGCCGGCCCTCGCGCTTCAGGTTCTCCACGCCGCTCGGCTCGGAGACCAGGAGGAGATCGGAGATCGCGTCGGTCAGCACGCGGTTGATCTCCTCGGGCATGGTGCGGTCGAAGCTGCGCAGCCCCGCTTCCACATGGATTACCGGCACGCCGAGCTTCACCGAGGCCAGCGCGCAGGCCACGGTCGAGTTCACGTCGCCGACCACGAGCGTGGCGGCCGGCCGCGGATCAGCTTCCAGCAGCCAGGCCTCGTAGCGCTCCAGGATGCGGGCGGTCTGCTCGCCGTGGCGCCCCGAGCCCACTTCCAAATGGACATCGGGCTCGGGCAGGCCGAGCTGGGTGAAGAACAGATCGCTCATGGCCTCGTCGTAGTGCTGGCCCGTGTGGACCAGGACCGGGCGCACGCCGGGCGCCATCTCCTTCAGGCCGGCGAGCACCGGCGCCATCTTCACGAAGTTCGGGCGCGCCCCCACGACGCAGGCCAGGGTCTTCATCCGGCTCTCCTGATCATTCCAAGGTAGTGTGTATCGAAGACCCGCAGCGATTCCAGCACCGCCGCCGCGGTCCAGGAGGCCGGCACGATCCTCCGGGCGAGAGGCGGGGCCAGGATGGCGCGGCGCAGCTCGACCCGGCAGCCCGGGAAGAGGGCCTCGATCTCGCGCCGCCGGACGCCGCGGACGTTCGGGTTGGCCGGGTTGTCCACGAAGAAGTCGTACCAGAGGACCGCGCCGCCCGGCGCCAGCACGCGGAGCATCTCGGAGGCCACGGCCCGGCGCATCCCCGGGTCGAGGATCGATGAGAAAACCGTGCTCTGGAACACGAGGTCGAAGCGGCCACTCTCCCAGGGCAGGACGGAGGCATCGCCGGATTGGACGTCGGCGCCCGGGAAGCGCGCCGCGCAGGCCGCGGCCCGGCCGGGGTCGAGGTCGATGCCCGCGATCCCCTCCCGCCGGGCGCCGAAGCGCTCCAGGATCTCCAGCCAGTTGCCCGAGCCGCAGCCCACCTCCAGCAGCCGGCGGCCGGCGAGCGGCAGGAGCCCGGACCTCTCCAGGGCGTCGCGGAGAGCCCGCTCCTGGCCGTGCCGGAGGAAGAGATTGGCCGGCTTGTCGAGGTCGTAGAACCCGGCCGGAATTTCCCGGGCGCGCCGGCGGTGCTCCTCCAGGATGCGGTCGGTCTCGCTCATGGGGCGACCTTCCTCAGGAACCGGTCCAGCCGCTCCGCGATGCGGGCGCGGTCGTAGGTGGTTTCGGCGGCAGCGCGGCCCGCAGCTCCGAGGCGGGCTCGGAGATCGGGATCGGTCGCAAGGCGGATCCAGGCCTCCCGGGCGCCGTCGAGGTCTCCGGGCCGGACGGCCAGGCCGCACTCCGCTCCCTCCACCCGGCGGACGGACTCGCCTTCGGCGATCAGGAGGAGGGGCCGGGCGGAAGCCATCGCCTCGTAGATCTTGCTCGGGACGGCTCCCTGGAGCCGCATCCCGAGGGTGGCGACCGCCACGTCGGCCGCGGCCAGAAGGGCGGGAATGCGCTCGCGGGGCTGCGCCGGCACGAGCCGCACGCGGCCGATCCCCTCGCGGTCGATCCGCGCCTGGAGCGCCTCGCGGACCGGTCCCTCCCCCACCAGTACGGCGCGGCCCGGGACCTCTGTTGGCAGAGAGGCGGCCACGTCGAGGATCTGGTCCAGGCCCTGGGCGAGTCCGAGCAGGCCGGCGTAGAGGAAGACCGGGCCGGGCTCCGGGCCGATCAGGGCGCGGGCCGCGTCGTCGGCCACCCCAGGCCCGAAGCGGGCGGGGTCCACGCCGTTCGTGATCACCTCGGTGGGTGTGCCCGGCGAGCGCGCGGCCACGGACTCGACGATCTCCTCGGACTGGCCGGTCACGCCCGCGGCATGCCGGTAGAGCGACAGCTCCAGGCGCTCGGCCATCCGGGTGGCGGGCCCGGGCTTCACCACGCCCATCTCGATCGCCGACTGCGGCCACAGATCGCTCACGTTGAGCACGTACGGGCAGCGCCAGCGCCGCGCGAGCCGCCGGGCCGCGAAGCCGATGAAGAGCGGCGGCGACTCCACGAGCAACACGTCCGGCCGGGCCGAGAGGCGCGGCCCGTGCCAGGCCGCGGAGGCGGCGAACGAGAAGTAGCAGGCCAGCCGCTTCACGAACCCTTTCTGGGACGGCAGCAGCGGCACCCGCACGGTCCGGATGCGGCCGACGCTCTCGACCGCGGGCCGGCGGCGGGGATAGCCCGGGTACACGCGGCCGGCCGGGTAGTTGGGCAGCGCGGTCAGGGCTTCGACCTCCCAGCCGAGATCGATCAGGCGCTCCCCCAGCTCGGAGAGGCGCGCCTGCGGAGCGCCCATCTCCGGCGGGAAGTACTGGGTGAGGATGCAGAGGCGCGGCAGAGTCTAGTCGGCCTTGACGTTGAGGGAGACGTTGGAGGCGCTCCAGGCCGTGTCGTTGCCCCGGACCTCGTCGCCGGAAGCGCGGAGGCGGAACGCCAGGAAGTAGACGCCGGGCGGCAGCGAGGCCGGGGCCGTGATCCGGCCCACCTCGACGTTCCGGACGCCGCCGGGAGCGATCGTCGCGCGCACGCGGAGCTGCTTGACCTTGACCGCCCCCTCCAGGCTGAACCGCCGCGGCGCCAGGTAGATTTCGACCAGGGGATTGGCGAAGCTCTCCGTGCCCGCGTTCTCGATCTTGATCGGACTGACCACCTTGAAGCCGCCGCCGGGCCGCACGGAGGCAGGAGACAACCGGATCGGGATGCGCCGCGGCGCCAACGGGAACGGCACGATGCTGTACGCGCTGATCAGGCCGTCCCGGATCGGGGCCCCACCGAACGCCTCGCGCACGGCGGCGGCATCGTCCGAGAAGAGGATGGCGCCGTTGTAGGAGTCCGGGCTGGCGGACGCGACCGACTCCCGGGACCTGGGGCTGAGGCTGAACGAGCTCCTCAACCCCCAGGCGGTCCCGAGGGCCGAGAGGAGGACCCGCCGGAACGAGAGCGGACCGCCCGGGCGGGTCGCCTCGGCCTCGTCCAGGGTCCAGCGCTGGCCCGGGTTGAGCGCGATGTCCACCTCCACGGCGCGCCCGTTCTCCAGGCGCCAGGCGACGAAGCTGATGGAGCCTTCGAACCAGGACTGCCCCAGCTCGGCCTGCAGCTTGGCGCTGTCCGGGAAGCCGGCGATCTCGGAGACGCCGTTGCCGAAGCTCCAGGTGACCGCGGGCGCGCCGACCCGGAAGAGATCCGGCTGGTAGAGGTTCCAGTACGCCATCTGTTCCTGGTCGTGAGGCGAGAACGGCGAGGACTCCGGAAGCGGCGCGAAGACCACGGGCGGGATCGCGAGGTTGCCGAGGGTGAACTCCTCCCGCGCCGGCTCGCCGTCGGCCAGGGAGTCCTCCACCAAGGCCACCACCACGACCTGCTCCCGCACGGTGAGCGGGACGACGCGCGCGGACAGTCGGTTGGCGAACAGGAGCGCCAGAGCCACAGCAAGCCGTCGCAATCTCATCGGAGCCTCCTTCCGGGTCCCGTTCAGTTTCGCACAGACGGCCCGATCCGGCTCACCACGAACCGCCGCTTGCCGGACGGCGCCGTGGGAATCTCGTCCGCGGTGTCGACCTCGATGTCCAGGTCCGCCCCCTTGGCCCTGAGCGCCGCCACGATGCGCGGTGGGGTCTCCTCGGAGTAGCCCACCGCCGGCACGACCCGGACGAGGATCTCCCCGGGCGTCTCCTGCACCACCTGGAAGCTCTCCACCTCCGGGAAGTGGTTCAGGATGCCGGTGAAGAAGTGGACGATGAGCCGGTTGCCCGATGGAGTGACGACCACGTCGGTGTCGCGGCCCTGGATCGACTCCATCGTGGCGAAGCCGCGCCCGCAGGGGCACGGCCGGTCGGACATCACGCCGAGGTCGCCGACCTGGTAGCGGATCAGCGGCATGGGGCCGGGATGGAGCCGGGTGAGGAGCAGGTGGCCGGTCCGGCCCGGCGGGACCGGCAGGCCGTCGTCGTCCACGCACTCCACGACCACGTCGAGGGAGTGGACATGATAGAGACCGCGCTCCTCGCACTGGGCGGCGACCTGCATGCCCTCGCCGATGCCGTAGGTGTCGAGCACCCGGGCGCCGAAGGCGCGCTCGAGGGTCTCGCGGTAGTGGGCGTAGAGGGTGTCGCCCCAGGTGACGATCCCGCGCAGCGGCCGGTTCCAGCCGTGCTCCAGCGCGCGCCGGGCGATGTAGTAGAGGCTGCCCGGATAGCCGCGCAGGTGCTCGATGCGCCGGCCGTCCAGGATCGCCAGCGCGCGGTCGAGCGCCTCGTCCGAGAGGTCGAAGGCGGAGACATAGGCACAGCGCAACAGCCGGTCCTTGGTGCCCTTGATCATGCCGCGCTTCAGGGTCATGCCGGTCTGCAGGTGGGGCTCGCCGATCCGCCAGCCGGACCCTTCGAGGGCGAGGAGGAACGAGGCGCGGTGCCAGCCGGTGGTCTCCGGGTCCTCCCGCACGCAAAAGTTGGCGCCGGTCGAGCCCGACGAGCAGCTCTCGTAGTACCGCTGCCCCGTGTCGCGGGTCGTGCGCTGCGGATAGCCGTCCCGAAGCGCCGGCTTGGTGGCGGGCGGAAGGTCGGAGAGCTCGCCGGGCGCCCTCTTCCAGAGATCGCGATAGAACGGTACCTCGCGCCAGGCCACGTCCAGCAGCTCCCGCAGGAGCCGCGCGCGCTCGGCCGCGATCCGCTCCGGATCCCACCACTGCGCCTCCCGGAGGAACCGCAGGCGTTCCATCATCCGCTGGCCGACCAGCCGGTCGCCGAGCGGGAGGACGGCGCGCTCCAGGAGAGCGGTGTAGAAAGAGGGATCGGAGACGTCCATCTCGGAGCGCCCATTCTACGGCCGGAAGGGTTCCCGCCGGCCTCTAGGAGGAGGCCAGCAGCTCCTCCCAGAGCGGCCGGACCCGCGGCCAGGAGCTGCGCTCCGCCACCTCCCGCCCGGCCGAGGAGAGCCGCAGGGCGAGGCCGGGCTCGTCGAGCAGCCGGCGCACCGCGGCCGCCAGCGCTTCGGCGTCCCCCTCCGGGACGAGCAGCGCCTCCTCGCCGTCGCGCAGCAGGTGCGGGATGCCTCCGACGTTCGTGCTCACCACCGGCAGGCCGAAGGCGGCAGCCTCCAGGACGCTCACCGGCGCGTTGTCCACCCGGTTCGTGTTCAGGAAGACATCGTGATCCGCGAACTCGCGGCGCTTGCCTTCGGCGTCCAGGAAGCCGGCGAAGCGGACGGCTCCGTCGAGCCCCAGCTCCGCCGCGAGCCGGCGGGTTTCCTCCAGGAGCCCCTTGTCCTGGCCGGCCAGCGTCAGGGTGGCGTCCGGGTGATCCTGCCGCACGAGGGCGAGAGTGCGGAGCGCCAAGTCCGGCCGGTAGAGCTCGTGGAAGGTGCGCATCCAGAGAAGGCGCGGGGCCGCCGTCGCCCGGCGGCGGTACGGGTACTCCGCGAGATCGACCACGTTGGGGATCACCCGCACGCCGAAGCCGCGGTCGCGGAACGGCCCGGCCAGGAAGCCCGACGGCGCGACCCAGGCCCGGCCGCGGCGCAGCACCCGGTCCACCCGCGCCGGATGGCGATGGGCGAAGTCCACGAGATTGCCGCCGTGGAGCCAGAAGACCATCGGAAACCCGGCCTGCGAGCCCGCGGCGCTCGCCGTCTCCACCAGCCGGAAGGCGGGGCCGCTGAACACCAGGACCACCAGCAGGTCCACCCGGCCGCGCCAGAGAAACGGGCTGACCGCGAGGTCGGCCAGCCGGAGCCAGCGGTTGACCCGGCGCGAGGCGGCGCGCACCTCGTACCCCTCGCGCTCCAGGAGCCCGGCCAGGACCTCTCCCTGCCCCACCGACCAGCCGGGGTTCGAGCCGAGCATCGGACCGAGGAATCCGAGTCTCAGGCGGGGTGGCCGGCTCAGGAGTCCCGCCTCCCCCACTGGATCATGGCGAGACCGAAGAGCAGCGAGATGGCCACGATGCGCATGGCCGAGTGGCTCATCTCGATGAAGGTCCATCCCGAGAACGCCGACACCCAGGCCTTCTCCAGGGCCGTGGGCGCCTGCAGGTAGCAGCGCGCCGCGATGCCGATCAGCACGAGCAGCGCCAGCAGGCCGAGCACCCCGTGCTCGGACATCAGCCGGGTGAACTCCGTGTGGGAGGCCACCTCGAACCCCAGCATGTCCGAACGGTAGTACTTGGACATGCCCGGCCCCACGCCCATCAGAGGGTTCTCCCGCCAGATGTCCAGCTCCTCCTCGACGATCGTCTGGCGCAGGCCGCCGGAGGTGCTGCTGTAGCGCTCCTGGAGGGCGCCGCCGGTGAACTCGTTCAGCCGCGGGACGATGACCGCCGCGCCGAGGAACGTGAACACGACCAGGACGCTCATGACCATGATCCGCACGCGCGGCTGGCGCACCAGGTGGATGCTCAGGAAGCCGATGCAGATCACCGCGTTGAGCACGCCGCCCCGGGAGAACGTAAGCACTCCCTGGACCAGGAACCAGGCGGTCAGGCCGAAAAAGGTCCAGCGCATCCAGGGGCGCGAGCGCTGGAACGCCAGGAGGAGCGAAAGCAGGGCGCCAAGGCCGAGCACCGCCGAGACCTGGTTGGGCCCGAAGCCGCCGCTGGTGACGTAGTTCGACTCGGCGTAGAAGTGGATGGCGCCGGCCGTCAACGTGCTGTAGGAGCAGATCGCCAGCACGCCCACGAGCGGCGCCAGGAGCGCGAACACGGCCGCTTCGAGGTCGATCGAGTCGGCCCGGATGCTGGAGAAGAAGAGGATCGCCACCGCCAGCGAGAACGGCCCCGACAGGTTGAAGCTGATCGCGTCCTTGGCCAGGTGGAGGCCGAGCTGCTCGACGGTCAGGCCGCCCGACGGCAGGAGCAGCCCCAGGTAGAAGAGGGCCCACCAGTCGGTGGTCCGGCGGTTGGGCAGCCGGGCGAAGAGCAGGAGGAGGATGAGCGAGACGCCGTACTTGCCGAGCTCCCAGAACAGGCCGGTGCCGGTCATGCGCCAGAGCACCTCGGCGCCGGCCATGTAGGCCGCGGCGCTCACGGCGAGCGCCGGCTGGTAGCGCAGCGTGGCCCACCACAGGCCCAGGCCGAGCGTGGCGAGGGCGTGGTAGCCCGGCGCCGCGGACACGCCGCGCAGCCAGACGGCGAACGGGGCGTGGAACAGCACGAAGAACAGGAGGTAGCGGTCCCGCTTGGGCACGTCGGCCCAGCGCAGCCGCGGCCGGGCCGCCGGCGGCGGGTGGGTCGTGGCGGCTGTCGAACGGAGCTCCATCGTGCTGCTGCTCTTGGGTTGCTTCCTCGTCAGGGCGTCCCGGGGGTGAGCGCTCTATGGTACACGGCTTCGAGGCGCTCCATCACGGCGGCGGCCGAATAGCGCTCGCGCACCCGCCGCGCCAGCCGGTCGCCGAGAAACGCCCGCCCGGCCGGATCGCGCAGCAGCGCCAGGATCGCCCGGCCCAGCGCGTCCGGGTCCGCCGGCGGCACGAGCACGCCGGCCTCGCCTTCCAGAACCTCGGCGCACTGCCCGACCCGCGTGGCGACCGCCGCCAGGCCGGCCAGGCCGTACTCCAGGAGGCTCAGAGGGAACCCCTCGGACGTCGACGCCAGGACGCCGACGTCGCAGGCCCGCAGCAGGGCCGGCACGTCCGACCGGGAGCCCAGGAAGACGACCCGGTCGCCAAGCCGCGTGGCCTCCTCCCTCACCCGGGCCGCGTATCCTGCCTCGATCTCGGCGCCGGCCAGGAGGAGCCGGGCTTCCGGCTCGTCGCGCAGCACCCGGGCGAACGCCCGCAGAAGGTTCGGGTGGTCCTTCTGGGCCCGGAGGTTCGCCACGCAGACCACCCGGAGACCGGGCTGGCCGGGAAGATCGGGGACGGGAGCTTCCGGCGTCTCAGGCACGAAGTTGGGGAGGTAGACGACCGGCCCGGCTCCCAGCCGCTCGCGCGACCAGCGGGCCAGGTCTTCGTTGACCGCCACCACGGCCGCCGTCCGGCGCGCGAGCGGCCCCCAGAGCCAGGCCGGCCGCTCCTCTTCGAGATAGCGGCCGAAGTGGTCGTGCCAGATCACCTTCAGGTGAGGAGAAGCCAGGGCCGCCAGTCGGGCGAAGAACAGCGCGGACGCATGGGCGTGGACGATCGCGACGTCGTTCTCCCGCACGAAGGCGAGCAGCCGGCGGAGGGCGCCGAGGTCGAGCGTCCGGGTCCGGTTCAAGGCGAGCCGGCCGACGTCGGGTCGGATCCCGGCCGCCAGGGGACCTTCGCGGCGGGTGGTGCCCAGGAAGGGACGGAAGCGCTCGCGGGAGAGGTGGTTCACCAGGTTCACCGCCACCCGCTCGGCGCCGCCGGGGTCGAGGGTGTCGACCAGGTGGAGGACGCCGGGACGCCTCACGTCCAGCGCTCCGCCATCAGCGCCCGCAGCGCCTCGCGCAGGTCCTCCAGCGAGTAGCGCTGGCCGAACGCGGCGGCGCGCCCGATCCTCGGGCCGGCTTCCTCGGGATCGGCGGCCCGCCGGAGCGCGGCGGCCAGGGCGTCCACGTCGCGCGGCGGGACCACGAAGCCTCTCCCCTCCCCCAGGATCTGCGGGATCAGGCCGCGCTCCGAGCCGATGCAGACCAGGCCGAAGGCCATGGCTTCCACGATGGCCTTGGGCCAGCCCTCGGTCTCCGAGGCCAGGACGAGGACATCGTGGGTCTCGTAGAAGCCGAGGACGCGGTCGAAGTCCACGGCGCCGGCGAAGTCGGCCTCGACCCCGAGCCGCGCGGCCTGCGCCTCCAGGGCTCCGCGCTCGGGACCGTCGCCGACGATCGTGCACGGCAGGCCCGCCCGGACCGCGGCGTCGAGCAGCACGTCGACGTTCTTGGCCCTGGAGAGGCGGCCGACGAAGAGGACGCGGGGCCGGGTCTTCGGAACCCGTCCGCGGCCGTCGGCGACACTGCGGGCGCGCTCGATCTGCTCCCGGTCGAGCACCGAGGTGAAGAACGGCACGATCCAGGGCGGCTGGTCCGGCCAGCTCCCGTAGACCGTCACCGGCCCCTTCCACCAGCCGGAGCGCAGGATCGCGCGCTGCAGGCGCACGGTCGCCGCCTCGCCCGGGAAGCCGGTCCACTGGCCGGCGTACTTGGCGATCAGCCGGCGGGAGAAGAGCGGCGCCAGCACGATCCCGAGCAGGCCGAGGTTGCCCGGGCAGCGCACGTGGATCGCGTCCGCCCGGCGCAGCGCGCGGGCCAGCGAGACGGCCAGGACCGGCAGGAGGAGCGCCTGCCTCGCCTTGGCGCCGGCGGTGTCGCCGCCGGTGCGGGGCTGCGGGTCCACGGCCACGTTCAGCCGGTCGATCGGCGCGGCGTCGCCCGGCGGCGGGCCGTCCTCGCAGGGCGCGGCGATCCTCACCTCGGGGAAGAGGTCGGCCCACATCTCGATCTCGCGGGCGTAGGGCGCATAGGCGTGGACCTTCCCGCCGTGGCGGTAGTGCACCACGTGGCTCACGATGCAGAGCCGGTTCAGGAGAGCCTCCCGATCAGGCGCCGGAGGTCCTCGACCTGGCGCCGGGGCGAGAAACGATCGACCAGCTCCGGCGAGGGCGACCGGGCGGCGAGCGCGCCTGTCTCGTGGTCGTCCAGGATGCGGAGGAGGGTCGCGGCGATCCCGTCCACGTCCCCGAGGGCGGAGGCGTAGCCCCAGCCTTCCTCGACCAGGCTCCAGGTGGTGCCGCCCGGAGGGCAGAGGGCCCAGACGGGCCGGCCGGCGGCCAGGTAGTGCACGATCTTGGTCAGGAGGAGCGGCCGGTCGGCCTCGCACTCCAGGTCGAGCAGCAGGTCGGCGCCGGCGAGCGCGCGGGCGTGCGCCGCCTCGTCCTCCCCGACGAATACGCGCGCCGGTGGCGACAGGGGCAGGGACGCGGCGTAGCTCTCCGCGAACGGCGCGGGCTGCGCCAGGATGAACGACAGCTCCAGCCTGGACGCCCGTTCGCCGATCCGGGCCAGGGCTTCGCCGAGCTCGGGCCGCGCCCGGTCCTTGCGCAGCGTGCCACCGAAGACGACGCGCAGCCGGTCCGAGGCGGGCGGCGGGGTCCGTGCGGGGACGCCCGCGATGTGGGGCAGGATCTCC
>JBEQUE010000230.1:0-14809 GCA_040349255.1 Acidobacteriota bacterium
TAGCGGATCTTCAGCGACGGGATGCCGGTGCGCTCCCGCTCCCGGGCCTCCAGGTTCAGGATGTGGCGCTTGCTGTCGCGGGCGAGCGAGCGGAAGCGGTCGAGCTCGGGATCGACCCCGGCCGCGATGACGCCGCCGTCCTGGAGGCTGGGCGCCGGCGACGCCTCCAGCATCCGCGCCAGCTCGGCGTGGAGGTCGGCCAGCGGGTCGGTCGCGGCGATCGCCTCGAGGAGACCGTCCGCGCCGACCAGCTCGGCGAGGATCGACGGCACCTCGGCGAGTCCGTCGCGCAGCGCTCCGGCCTCGCGCGGGGTGAGCGTCCCCAGGACGGCGCGGGCCAGGACGCGCTCCGGGTCGCCGATGCGCGAGAGCCGGTCGCGGATGCGCTCGCGGCGCGGGTTGTCGCCGGCCAGCTCGCCCACCGCCCGGTGGCGCTCGGCGATCGCCTCGGGGTCCACCAGCGGCCGGCGGAGCCACTCGCGGATAGTCCGGCCTCCGGGCGGGGTGACCGTGCGGTCGAGCACCGAGAGCAGCGTCGTCCGCCGTTTCGGGCCCGCCTGGGTGTCGGTCCGCTGCGGCCGGAAGACCTCCAGGTTGGCGAGCGTGGCGGCGTCGAGGGTCAGCCGGTCGCGGGCCTCGCGCACCGCCAGGCCGCGGACGTGGGAGAGCAGGCTCTTCTGCGTCTCCTGGGCATACGCGAGGGCCGCGGCCGCGGCGCGCACGGCGGGCTCCCCCTCGACCAGCCCGAAGCCGCGCAGGGTGGCGGCGCCGAACTGCCGCAGCAGCAGCTCCTCGGCGCGCCGCGGGTCGTAGAGCCGGTCGCCGGCGAGCGGCGTGCGGCAGGGGCACTCGCGCTCGGCCCACTCGCGGAGCGGGAGCGGGAAGCCGGCCTCGCCGCGGTCCGAGTGGAAGAGCACCTCGCGCGGCCGGAGCAGCGCGAGGTCGTCCACCCCCTCCTCGGCGCTCCCCCACCGCCGGACGAAGAAGTGGCCGGTCGACAGGTCGAGGAAGGCGCCCGCGCCCGTCTCCCCGTCCCAGGTGAGGCCGGCGAGCAGGTTCTCCTCCTTGCCATCCAGGAGGCCGGGATCGCTGATCGTGCCGGGCGTCACCACCCGGGTGACCTCGCGGCGGACGAGCCCCTTGGCCTGGGCCGGGTCCTCGACCTGATCGCAGATCGCGACCTTGAGGCCGGCGGCGAGCAGCTTGGCGAGGTAGGTCTCCAGCGCGTGGTGCGGGACGCCGCACATCGGCGCCTCGTTCCCGGTGCCGCGGTTGCGGGCGGTGAGCTGCACCTCGAGGATCGGCGCCGCCTGGCGGGCGTCGTCGAAGAACATTTCGTAGAAGTCGCCCATGCGATACAGGAGAATGGCGTCCGGATGCTCCGCCTTGACCTCCAGGTACTGGCGCAGCATGGGCGTGAGGGAGCCGAGAGACAGGTTCACCGCGGTCGGGACCGACATGGAAAGGGAGTATATCCGCGCGGGACCCTATACTTCCCTACCGGGATGAACGTTCCACCTCTCCTCCTCGCCATCGACGCCGCCTCGCCGCAGGTGAGCGTGGCCGTGGGCCGCGGGGGGGACCTCCTCGCGGAGCGGGCGGTCGAGATCGGGCGCTCGTCGGGCCGGCTGATCGACCTGATCGGCGAGGTCCTGGCCGAGGCCGGCGCGCGGCCGGAGGACCTCGGCGGCGTCGTGGCGCTGCGCGGCCCGGGCAGCTTCACGGGCCTGCGGGTCGGCCTCGCCACCGCGCTCGGCCTCCACCAGGCGCTCGGCGTGCCGGCCACGGCGCTCTCCACCCTGCGCGTCCTCTCCACCCTGGCGGACGGGCCGGTGGTCGCCGCCGTGGACGCCCTGCGCGGCGAGTGGAGCGTCCAGGCGTTCGGTCCGCCGGGACCGTCGCAGGACATGGATCTCCTCCCGGGCCCCCGGATTCCACTCCTGTTCCCCGACGGCGCGGGCACGGTCGTCGGGTTCGGCGTCTCGCGGCTCGCCGGTCCCGACTGGCCCGAGGAGGTGAAGCTCCTGGAAGCGGGCCCGCTGGCCGGCGCGGCTGTGCGGCTGGCCTCCTCCCTCGACCTCGAATGGGACGCCGATCTCCTGGTCCGGCCGCTCTACTCGCGGCCTCCCGCCGTGACTCCGGCTCGCCCGCGCGGCTCTCTGGCATAAGATCGGGTGGTGAATCCCGCCTTGTCGCCAAGAAGCCTCTCGATCCGCCAGGCGCGGGAGGACGACCTGCACCGCATCGCCTGGCTCGAGGACTCCGCCTTCGCCGACCCCTGGCCGTACGACCTGCTGGCCTACGAGTTCACGCACCCGCGGGGCTTCCTGCTGGTGGCGATGCCCGGGGAACGGCCGGCGGCGGGCTACGTGGCCTTCCGCCACGGAGGCGGCGAGGCCGAGATGCTGCGCCTCGCCGTCGACCCCGCGGAGCGCCGGCGCGGCGTGGCCCGTTCCCTGGTCGAGAGCGGCCTGGAACGGCTGCGCGAGGAGAGGGTCCAGACCTGCTTCCTGGAGGTCCGGATGGACAACGAGGGGGCCATCGCCTTCTACCGCGACCTCGGCTTCGGGCGGGTGGGCCGGCGGCGGAGCTACTACCGGGACGGCACCGACGCGCTGATCTTCTCGCTCGCGCTGTGAACGCGCCCATGCTATCCTCGGCTCGACTTCATCCTATGAGCCTTCCGATCCATCCGACCCCCGCCGCCCCCCAACGGGCGCCGTGCGCGGGTCGTCGCCGGGAGCCGGTCCTCGGGTGAGTCCCACTCGCCTCCGGCCGCTCCGTCTTTCCCCTTCCCATTTCAGCGCCCGTTTACGGCGCGCCATCCCGAATCAAGGAGGTTGACGTCATGTCGAACCGCGACGAGCTCAAGGAGGAGCTGCTCCAGACCGATGCCGATTTCCGCCGCCTGTACGACGAGCACCAGGAGTACGAGCGGCGGCTGCACGATCTCCAGCACAAGTCCCTGCTCTCCCAGGACGACGAGGCCGAGGAGAAGCGGATCAAGCTGCACAAGCTGGCGCTCAAGGACCAGATGGAGGCCATCCTCCGGACCCATCGGGAGAGCCGGGTCTCGGCCTGACCGGCCTCCCCGCACCGCAACGCGATGACGTTCGCCAAGGAAGCCTGGCCCTTCGTTCTGCCGTTCGTCTTCGCGGCGGCGATCCTCTACTGGGTGGACCGCCCGGGCTGGGCGATCGCGGCCCTGGTCGTCGGGCTGGCGGTCCTCCTGTTCTTCCGCGACCCGAGCCGGCGCTATGAGGGCGGCGTCGGGGTCGTGCTCGCCGCGGCCGACGGCCTGATCACCCGGATCGACACCATCGAGGATCCGGAGATCGGCCCCGGCCGCTACCACCGGATCGTCACCTTCCTCTCCGTCTTCGACGTCCACGTCCAGAAGGCGCCGGCCGCGGGCGAGGTGATCGTCTCGCGCTACGCGCCGGGCCGCAAGGTCGCCGCCTTCCGCGAGGACGCGGGCGACGTCAACGAGAAACACCTCACCGTGATCCGGCGCCCGAACGGCGACGCGATCGGCGTGCGGCAGATCGCCGGCCTCCTCGCCCGCCGGGTGGTCTGTTATTTGAAAGAGGGAGATCACGTGCACCGGGGTCAGCCGATGGGGCTGATCAAGTTCGGGTCGCGGGTCGACCTGCTGGTGCCCGAGAGCTACACGGTTCAGGTCAAGAAGGGGGACCGGGTGAAGAACGGCGCCACGCCGATGGCCATCCCTCCGGGAGAGCCCACGAAGTGATCCCAGACGCAACCCGACCGCGCCGGGAGATGCCGCAGCGGCTCAAGCGGGGCGCCTACCTGCTGCCCAGCCTGTTCACGATCGCCAACATGCTGCTCGGCTTCTACGCCGTGGTGTGCGGGCTGCGCGGCCAGTTCCGGCTGGCGGCGCTGCTGGTCTTCGCGGCGGCAATCGTGGACACCTTCGACGGCCTGATCGCGCGGCTCACCGGCACCGAGAGCGAGTTCGGCAAGGAGTACGACTCGCTCGCCGACGTAATCACCTTCGGCGCGGCGCCCGCCCTGCTGACCTATCTCTGGGGTCTGCAGGACTTCCACCGCGACGCCTGGCTGCTCTCGCTGTTCTTCATGGTCTGCACGGCGACGCGCCTCGCGCGCTTCAACGTCCAGCACAAGGTGGTGGACAAGCGCTGGTTCGTGGGCCTGCCCACGCCGGCCGCGGCCGGGACGATCTGCTCGCTGCTGTTCTGGGCGCCGGACGCGGAGTGGCGCCCGTGGATGGAGGGGCTGGTCGCGGTCTCGCTGCTCGTCGCGGGCCTGCTCATGGTCTCGACCTTCCGCTACCGGAGCGTCAAGGGCGCCGATCCGCGGCAGCGCATGAGCTACCGGGTGGCGGTGCCGATCGCGGCGATTTTTCTGGTCCTCTACTACGCGCCCTACGCCTTCTTCCTGACCTTCGCCGTGCTCTACGCCCTGTCCGGGCCGGCGGTCTGGCTCTGGGGACGGCTCCGCCGCGGCGGCGGCCCCTCTCATCCGGACCGCCCCGACCTCCCCGGGGAGGAGCCGCGGAGCGAGGTCCTGTCGCCGCTCCCGCCGCCGCCGCCCGACGACATCCCCTTCAGGCGGTGACCCGATGAGCGCCATCGCGATCGTCCACCCCGGCACCCTGGTCGGCAAGGAGCTGCGGGAAGCCCTCGAAGGCCGCATGAAGTCCTGGCGGGACATCCGCCTGCTGAGCACGGACGCCGAAGAGGCCGGCACGCTGACCGAGGTGCAGGGCGCGGCGGCCCTGGTCCAGCGCTACGAGCCCGACAGCTTCAAGGACGTCTCGACCGTGTACTTCTGCGGCCCGGTCGAGGCGAACCGGCCGCTCTACGGCGAGGTGCCGTCGAGCGCGCTCGCCGTGGTGCTCTCGCCGGACGCCACGCCGGAGGACGGCGTGCCCGTCGTGGCCGGCGTGAACACGGACGCCGTATCCGCGCTGGGCGGCTCCCGGCTCGTATCGCCGCATCCGGCGGTGGTGCTCCTCGCGCACGTGCTCAATCCGCTGCGCCCGATGCAGCCGGTGGACCTGGTGGGCACGGTGATCCAGCCGGCCTCGGCGCAGGGCGACCCCGGCATCCAGGAGCTGTTCGAGCAGACCCGCGAGATCGTGGCGATGATCGGCCGCACGCCGACGCCGGTCTACGGCGCGCAGCTCTCGTTCAACCTGCTGCCCACGGCCGCCGACTCGCTGCCGCTGTCGGACCTGCTCCAGAAGGTGGTGCCCGAGATGCCCCCGGCGCCGCTCCAGATGGTCCAGGGCGGTATCTTCCACGGCATGGCGGTGAGCCTCCACGTCCGTTTCGGAGGGAGCACCACTCCCCAGGCACTCCGCAAGGCATTGACCGCGAGCTCCTACGTCGAGATGGCCGAGGACCCCAAACACCTGGGCCCGATCGACTCGGGCTCGAGCGACAAGGTGCTGGTGGGCGCCATCCGCCCGGACCAGGCCGGCGGCTTCTGGTTCTGGGCCGTGATGGACAACCTCACCCGCGGCACGGCGCTCAACGCGATCGAGATCGCCGAGGCGGCCGGGGGTTAAAAAGGGACACAAGAGACTGCAAGGACTTCAAGGACACAAGAGCTTTTGTCCCTGATGTCCTTGCAGTCTTTTATGTCCTTTCTGAAGAGCCGGGCCTTCCTGGCCCTCCTCCTTCTCTCCCTCCCCGCCGCCGCGGACCGGGCGCGGCTCGTCGAGACCGACCGCGAGGCGGCCGAGGCGCGGGTCGAGATGGTGCTGGAGGCGCGGTCGGAGATCCTCACGCAGTCGTTCATCATCGGGCACGACCCGCTCACCCTGACCGGGCTCGCGCTCCTGCGCCAGGCTTCGCGGCGGGGGGTGGACGTCAAGGTGATCGTGGACGCCCAGTGGAATCACATCCCCGCGGCGGTCCAGGACCACCTGCTGGCCGAAGGGGTCGAGATCCGCGAGTATCACCCGTTCCGGTTCGACCGGCTGCATTGGGTCTCCCGGCGGATGCACGACAAGCTGCTCGTCATCGACGGCAAGGCGCTCATGGCCGGCGGCCGCAACGTGGAGAGCCCGTACTTCGGGCTCGGCCGGCAGCTCAAACGCCGGAACTACCTGGACCTCGACGTCCGGGTGGACGGCGACGCCGCCGCGGAAGCCCGCGCCTACTTCTTCCAGCTCTGGGATAGCCGCGAGGTGCGGGCAGCCAGACCGTCCGGCCAGAGCCCCGCAGAGATCGAGAAGGCGGCGAAGGAGCTCGACCGGCACCAGGCCTGGCTCGACGCCCGCGTCCAGCAGGCCCTTCAGGACCCGGAGCGGGTCCAGGAGCCGCCGATCGAGGTCGGACCGGTGCGGTTCCTCCACGATCCGGTCGGGAAGAAGGGGGTCGAGCGCGGCGTGGCCCAGGAGCTGAAGGACCTGATGGACGCCGCCCGGGAATCCGTGGTCATCGAATCTCCCTACCTGGTGCCGTCCCGGGCGTTCAGCCGGGCTCTGAAGCAGGCTCTCGCGCGCGGGGTCAGGGTTCGCATCCTCACCAACTCCATGCTCACGACCGACAACCTCTGGGCGCAGGCGGGCTACGTCGGCCACCGCAGGCCGCTGGTCCGCCAGGGGGTCGAGCTCTGGGAGTACCGCGGCGCGGAGAGCCTCCACGCCAAGACCGCGGTGATCGATGGCGAGACGGTCATCGTCGGTTCCTTCAACCTCGACCCCCGCTCCGAGCGGCTGAACACGGAGCTGCTCGTCGTAATGAAGGGCCGGGAGCTGGCTGCCAGCCTCGGGGCGACGCTCGACGGCCATCTGGCGAGCGCCTGGAGGATCGACTCGCGCGGCTGGCCCGAGGGCGCGTCCGAGCCGTTCCCGGGCATTGCGCGCCGGAAGCTCGTGAAGCTGCGGCTCTACCGCCTGGTGACGCCGCTCATCCGCTCGCAGCTCTAGGAGCCAGCGCGGCAAGAGCGCGTGGCGGGACCGATTTATACAGTGGCGTCGTCGCACTGTACAAAGTCGCGGTTTTTTATACAGTGCCGCCGCGCCACTGTATAAAGCGGCCCCGCTACACAGCGTGGCGCCTTGCCACGTGCTGTGGCGCCTTGCCACGCGCTGTGGCGCCCTGCCACGCGCTGTGGCGCCGCGCCACGCGCCGTGGCGCCGCGCCGGGAGCGCTGGCGCCTTAGCCCAGCTCGCGCAGCAGGACGGGATCGATCCGGCTCTTCACGGTCCGGCGGTCGAGGCCCAGGCGCCGGGCGGCCTCCTCGTAGCTGCCGGCCTCGGCGTAGACCAGGGTGCAGTAGCGCCGCAGGAGGTCGTCGGCGGTCAGGGCGCCGGACAGATACTCCCCGGCGAGACGGTCGCGGACCCGGGCGCCGGCCTCGCCCTCCTCCAGCCGCGCGGGCCGGTAGTCGCGGCGGATCAGGACGTTGTTCACGCACTGCGCCAACTCCCGCACATTGCCCGGCCACGGATAGTTCGGCTCCAGGTTCTCCCGGATCCAGGCCTCCACCTCCCCGGCGACCTCCTCGGCCAGCTCGTCGCCCACCGCCCGCTGCGCCAGGACGACGAGCAGGTCCGACAGCTCGCGCGGCGAGTCGGCGATCCTCTCCTGCAGGGACGGGGTCACCAGGATGTCCGAGCACAGACGGTAGTAGAGGTCGGCCCGGAAGCGGCCGGCGCGGATCTCGGCCGCCAGGTTCCGGTTGGTCGCCGCCACCAGCTTGCCCTGGAAGCGCCGCGGCCGGCTCTCCCCCAGGCGCTGGAAGGTCCTCGTCTCCAGCACGCGCAGCAGCTTCACCTGGATCGCCGGCTCCACCTCGCCGATCTCGTCCAGGAAGACCGTGCCGAGCGGCGGGCAGACCTCCAGCCAGCCCGTGTGGTCAGTCACCGCGCCGGTGAACGCGCCGCGGCGGTGGCCGAAGAGCTCCGACTCGATCAGCGTCGGCGACAGGGCCGAGAGGTTGAGCGGGAAGAACTGCTCCAGCCACCGCTCCCGGAACGACCCCGTCCCCGGATCGAACGGCACGTAGCGCGACCAGGCGATCGAGCGCGCCACCAGCTCCTTGCCCGTGCCGGACGGGCCGGTCACCAGGGTCGTGGCGTCCCCCAGATTGCGGTAGAGGGCCCGCCGGTAGCGCCGCAGGTCGTGGGTGAAGATCGACTGCCAGACCTGGGCGCGCAGCCGCGCCGCCGGCATCGAGCCGCCCACGATCGAGCGGAAGGTGAAGTGGAAGGCCCGCCGGATCTGGAAGAAGCAGGCGAAGAGGTGGGCCGGGTCGAGCGGCTCCTCCCAGAGCACCCGCGGCAGGGCCAGGAAGCGCTCGAAGTCGGCCAGGAAGTCGCGGTAGAACGGGACGCGGCCGTCCTTCTCCCCCGATCGGGTCTCCTCGATCAGCTCGTAGAAGCGCTGCTGGTTGCGGCCGTAGAGCAGGTAGAGGACCAAGTCGCTGTAGAGCGCGAGCTCCTCCCGGTTTTCACGGACGGGCCGCCCGCCGGCGAAGCGCTCCCGCAGCGCGGCCGCCAGCTCCTCGGCCCGCGCCTGGATGGCGGGCACGTTCGGGTTCCTCTCCTCGCCGCGCGCGTGCCAGACCACGTCGAAGGAGTTGAAGGCGTCGCCGAGGACCTGCCGCTCCAGCCGCAGGCGCTCGGGACCGAACGGGTTGCCCTGGGCCAGCCCGGAGATCGCCTCCAGCGTCTCCCGCTCGCGGTCGGTCAACAGGGTTCGGCTCGGCATGCGTCCCGACTCTACACCGGACCGGACCGCCGGCCGCCCCCGCCCACGAGCATGGCGAAAAGGTTGGCGGCGCGGCCGGCGGCTCCCGTCCTCCAGCTCAGTCGGGGATGCAGCGGCAACAGTCCGGCGGCGTGAGGGCCGGGTGCTGCCCCATGGGGCAGGCCGCGCAGCGGACGTTGTCGCAACTGTTGAGGCTCTTGTCGACGGGCACGCACTTGCAGCAGTTCGGCGGCTTCAGGGCCGGCGTCTGCCCTTCGGGACAGGCGGCGCAGCGCACGGTCGAGCAGTCCACCTTGGCCGCGTCGGTCGCGGTGCCCATCGAGTCGCCCGTGGTGCCCGCCGTGTCGGCCCCACTCATGGTCGCCGTGCCGCTCCCGCTCATGGTGCCCTCGGTGCCGGTCTGGCCCGTGCCGGTGCCCGTGCAGGCCGCCAGCGCGAGGAGAGCGGCGATCAGGATCGCCAGAATCCACGCTCTCTTCATGAGACCTCCTCTGCTTCTGCCACGCTCGTATCTCAAGGCCGAGTCGCTTGATCCTGAGGTTTCGGAAAGGCCACAGGGCGAGGCCCCGCAGCCGGCCAGCCGGCTCACAGCCGAATGGACAAGCAAGCCGACTGCCAGGTTCAGCCGCGGGCGGCGTGGAGAATGGCTTCCTGCAGGGTCTGGAGGCTGACCGGCTTGGTCAGGTGGGCCGTGAAGCCGGCCTCGCGGCTGCGCCTCAGGTCCTCGTCCATGCCGTAGCCGGAGAGCGCGATGCCGCGCAGGCCGTGGCGGCTGGAGAGCTCGCTCATCAGGTCGAGCCCACTGCCGTCCGGCAGGCCGAGATCGCTGATCACGAGGTCGAGCCGGCCCTCCGATCGCTCCGCCGCCTCCCGGGCCGCGGCCACGGAACGGGCCACGGTGACCTCGTGGCCGAGGTCGCGGAGGAGGTCGGCCATCGCGTCGGCCGTGTCGGGGTGGTCCTCGACCACGAGCAGGCGCAGGCCGCGGTCGGGACCGGCGCCCGGTTCGCGGCGGACGAACAGGGCGACGGTCTCGTCCAGGTCCGCCTCGGGCACGCCCGCGGGCAGGCTCAGGGTGAAGACCGCGCCCTGGCCGGCGCCGTCGCTGGCGGCGGTGAGATCGCCGCCGTGCAGCCGGGCGATGGCGCGGCTCACCGCGAGCCCCAGCCCCAGGCCGCCGAAGCGCCGGGTGATGCTCCGCCCGGCCTGCTCGAAGGCGGCGAAGATGCGCGGCAGGACGTCCGGCTCGATGCCCATGCCCGTATCGCGGATCTCGACCGCGATCCCGCGACTCTCGGCGCGCGAGCGCACCGAGATGGTGCCCGACTCCGGCGTGAACTTGACGGCGTTGTTGAGCAGGTTCCAGAACACCTGGGTCAGGCGCGGCGCGTCGGCCCAGGCGAGGAGCGCGCCGGGATGGAGGTCGATCTCCAGGCGCAGGCCCCGGGCCTCGATCTCCGGACCGGAGGCGCGCAGGGCGTGGGCCAGGACGTCGCCGACGTCGACGGCCTCGCGGCGCAGCTCCAGCTTGCCGCTGGTCACCCGGGTCAGGTCGAGCAGGTCGTCGATGAGCCGCGACTCCAGCTCGACGTTGCGCCGGACGAGGTTGAGCTGGCCGCGCAGCCAGTCGGGGACCCGTTCGTCGCGCTCCAGGCTGGAGACCAGGACCAGGACCGGGGTGAGCGGCGTGCGCAGCTCGTGGGAGAGGGTGGCGAGGAAGCGGTCCTTGGCCTCGTTGGCGGCCTTGAGCTCCTCCTCGGCCCGCTTGCGGTCCCGGATGGCGCGCTCGCGGCTCTCGAACGCCTCGGCCGCCATGTGGGCCTCCGCGAGCAGCTCGCGCTCCCGGCCGGAGGCCTCGCGGCGCTCCGCGGCCTCGCGCAGGCGGACGGTCGCGCGGCAGACGAGCTCCGCGTCGTCGAAGGGCTCGACCAGGACGTCGACCGCGCCCATCCCGAACGCCTCCACGCAGGACTCGCGGGCCAGGTCGACGACGATCGTCGGCACGGCGGCGGCGAGCGGGGGCAGCGCGCCGCCCGGCAGCGCGGCGGCGAGCGCCAGGTCCGGGCGCTGCTCGCGGATCCGCGCGAGCGCCTCCTCCACGCCGGCGGCCTCGTCGATTTCCAGGCCGGCGAGCGCGGCGCGCAGGCGGGCCCGCCGCTCCGCGTCCGGCGCGGCGATCAGGATCCTCCCGTAGGTCCCCTCGGCCATGCCCGCCCGGCTCAGCTCCTCGCCGGCTCCCGGCTCGCGACCTGCTGGATCGCCGCCTCCAGGGCCTGCAGATTGACCGGCTTCGTCAGGTGCTGCTCGAAGCCGGCTTCCCGGCTGCGGCGCACGTCGTCCTCCATGCCGTAGCCGGAGAGCGCGATGCCGCGCAGGTGGTGGCGCCGGGCGAGCTCGCGCATGAGGTCCTGGCCGGAGCCGTCCGGCAGGCCTAGGTCGCTGACCACGAGGTCGAAGCCGCCCTTCGCGGCCAGCTCCAGGGCCTGGGCGATGCTGCCGGCGATCCGCACCTCGTGGCCCTGGACCTGCAGCAGGTCGGCGAGCGCGCTGGCGGTGTCGGAGTGGTCCTCGACCAGCAGGATGCGCAGGTTCGCGGGGACGATCCCAGCCGGATCGGCCGCCGCCGGCAGCTCGGCCGCCGGCGCGCTCTCGAGGCGCCGCGGCCCGACCGGCAGGTGGACCGCGAAGGTGGTGCCGCGCTCCCGGCCCGCGCTGGAGACGGCGATGGTCCCGCCGTGCAGCTCGGCGATGCTGCGCGAGATGGCGAGCCCGAGGCCGAGGCCGCCGTAGCGCCGGGTGACGCTCGCCTCTCCCTGCTCGAAGGCATCGAAGATGCGCGGCAGGACCTCCGGGTCGATCCCCACTCCGTCGTCCGCGACCTCGACCACGAAGCGGCCCGGCGACTCGCGGCGCGAGCGCACGGAGATCGTCGCGCCCTCCGGCGTGAACTTGACCGCGTTGTTGAGCAGGTTCCAGAACACCTGGATCAGGCGCGGGCCGTCGCCCCAGATGCGATGGTCCTCGTCCGCCAGCTCGACCCGGATGTTGCGGCGGCCGGTGGCGATCTCCTCGGCGCAGGAGGTCTGGACCGCGTGCTCGACCACCGTCCGGAGGTCCACGTCGTGCCGGTCGAGCTGGAGCTTGCCGCTGGAGACGCGGGTCAGGTCGAGCAGGTCGTCGATCAACCGGGCCTCCAGCTCCACGTTGCGCCGCACCATGCTGATCTCGGACCGCAGCTCGTCGGGCAGCCGGTCGCTCCCCTCCAGGGCCGAGATCAGGGCGAGCACCGGCGTGAGCGGGGTGCGCAGCTCGTGGGAGAGCGTCGCCAGGAAGCGGTCCTTGGCCAGGTTCATCGACTCCGACGCCGCCCAGGCCTGCCTGAGCTGCTCGCTCTTCTTCTGCTCGGTCAGGTCGGTGACCACCATGCAGAGCACCGGCTCGCCGGGCTCTTCGAGCGGCAGCTCGCTGAAGGCGACGTAGGCCGGCAGCCGCGAGCCGTCGCCGGTCTCCAGCGCGACCTCGCCCTGACCCTGGCCGGCGCGCAGGAGCGCGGCGAAGAGGTCGCGGCTGTCCTCGCCCACGTGGCCCTCGATCCGGTTGCCGATGAGGCCTTCGAGCGGCAGGCGGAGCATCGAGGCGAAGCAGGCGTTGCAGTAGAGCACCAGGCCCTCGGCGGTGAGGGTGACGGCCCCCTGGCGCATGCCCTCGATCATCAGCCGGTAGGGCCGGTCCGCGCTCTTGAGGGTGTAGACCCGCTCGCCGCGGCTCTCGGTGACGACCAGGGCGTCCACCTCGCCGTGGCGGATGGCGCTCAGCGTCTCCTCCGCCTCCTGCAGCCGCAGGCTCAGCTCCTCCACGTCCATTTCCATGGTCATGCAGGTCCTCGCGTCAGGGTTTCGGGGAAAGCCCGAGCGCCGCGGACAGGCGCTCGGGGTCGGACAGGTTGCCCACCCAGCGGCGGAACGGCAGGGGGGACATCCGGACGAGCGTCGGCGTCGCCAGGATGCGCTGCTCGTCGGCCAGGGCGGGCTGCTGATAGACGTCGATCACCTCGAGCGAATACCGGCCCTTGAGGAACCGGTCGCAGAACGACCGGATGCCGGCGACGGCCCGGCTGCAGACCGGCGTGGCGCCGGTCACGAAGAGCCGGAGGGTGTAGCGCTGGGGCTCCTCGGCGGCGGGCTGTTCGAGGGCCTGGGCTTCGCCGGACATCGGCGATCAGTTCCCGGTCCGGACGTCCAGCCCCACCAGCACGCGCTCGGAGTTCGACAGGTCGCCGATGATCTTGCGGATCGGCTCGGGCAGGCGGCGGACCAGCGTGGGGATCGCCAGGATCTGGTCGCTGCGCGCCAGCTTCGGGTCCTGGACGAGATCGACGACCTCGATCCGGTACTTGCCTGCCAGGTGCTCCTCGCAGAACCGCTTGAGGTTGGCGATGGCCGCCACCGACTTCGGCGTCTGACCGGCGACGTAGAGGCGCAGGTCGTAGAACTCGCCGGCTTCGGGGGACGGATCCTGAGACAGGTTGTGATTGCTCGCGCTCATGCTCGTCCCTCCTGATCCTGCCGGGCGCCGGACTTCCGGGCCCTGGCCATGTCCTTCCTGGCGCCGAGGATGGCGTCCTCGCGCTCCTCGTCCTGCTCGAAACTCTTGCGGGCTTCCTCGGCCTCGCTCTCGAATTCGAGGCGCAGGGCCGCGATGCGGGCCTCCAGCGCCTGCCTCTTGCGCTCCAGGTCGCGCCGACGGCGCTCGGTCTCCTCCCGGCGCGCGACCGCCGCGGCCTTCTCCCTGCCCTCCTGCGCGAGGCGCGCCGCGCCGGTGAGCGCCCCCTCGCTCCCGAGGTAGGGGTCGACGAGCCGGATCCCCTGCGGCGTGAGCAGCATCTCGCGCATCTGGTTCGAGTGCTCCATGCCGCGCGACTTGAGGACGTAGAGGGTCCGGTTGCGCTCGCCGCTCAGCTCGTTCTCCCGCACCAGGAGCCAGGCGTCCATGAGCGACGACACCCCGACCTCGGTCTGCTCGACGTGGCCGCCGTGGGTCAGGCTGGTGAAAAGCGCGGTGATCTGCTGCGCCTTGAGGAAGTCGATGAGCCGCATCAGCATGCTCTTGACCTCCTCCTCGTTGCCCACCGAGAGGAAGTTGGTGATCGGGTCCACGATCACGACCCGCGGCTGGAAGTCGCGGATCGACTTGTACATGGTGACCAGGTGCCGCTCCAGGCCGTGCAGGGTGGGGCGGGAGGCCAGGAACATCAGCAGCCCCTGGTCCACCCAGGGCTGCAGGTCGAGGCCGATCGAGCGCATGTTGCGCACCACCTGGCTGCGCGACTCCTCGAACGCGAAGTAGATGCAGCGCTCGCCGCGGCGGCAGGCGGCGTCCGCGAAGTGGGAGGCCAGGCTGGTCTTGCCGGTGCCCGCCCGCCCCGACACCAGGATGCTGCTGCCGCGGTAGTACCCCTCGCCGGCCAGCATCTCGTCGAGCCCCGGCACGCCCGAGGAGATGCGCTCGCTCGGCGCGGTATGGGTGAGCCCCAGGGAGGTGACCGGCAGGACCTCGATGCCGCGCTCGTCGATCAGGAACGGGTACTCGTTGGTGCCGTGCAGGCTGCCGCGATACTTGACCACGCGCAGCCGGCGGGTGGCGAGCTGCTCGATGACCCGGTGGTCGAGGAGGATCACGCAGTCGGAGACGTACTCCTCCAGGCCGTGGCGGGTGAGGCTGCCCTCTCCGCGCTCGCCGGTGATCACGGCGGTGACGCCGCGGTCCTTGAGCCAGCGGAAGAGCCGCCGCAGCTCGGCGCGCAGGATGGACTCGTTCTGCAGGCCGCCGAAGAGGACCTCCAGGGTGTCGAGCACCACGCGCTTCGCGCCGATCGAGTCGATCGCGAAGCCGAGGCGGATGAACAGCCCCTCGAGGTCGTACTCGCCGGTCTCCTCGATCTCGCTGCGCTCGACGTGCACGTAGTCGACGACCAGCTTCTCCTGTTCGGCCAGCTCGTCGAGGTCGAAGCCCAGGGAGAGCACGTTCTCGGCGAGCTCCTCGGCCCCCTCCTCGAAGCTCATGAAGACCCCCGGCTCGCCGAATTCGGTCGCGCCGCGCAC
>JBEQUE010000024.1:0-65265 GCA_040349255.1 Acidobacteriota bacterium
GTCTCGACGAGCGAGACGTTCTGAGGTCAGCCCTTCCGCGGCGCCGGCTCGAACACGCCGTGGAACGCGAGATGGAGCAGACTGCCTGTCCGCAGGACGGCCACGGGGCCGGCGGCCACGCGGGAGGCATCGAACACCGCGAAGGCCGTCTCCTCGCGATGAGCGTCAAAGAGGGGACAGATCACCGCGCCGGCTCCCGGATCGGCCGGATCTCCGGCGAAGGCGGGCTCGCCGGCGAGATACTGTCCGGCAGGCGCCCGCCAGATGTCCAGAGGTCCGTTCCAGCGCGCGTGGACGAGCTGGTCGAAGAACTTCCGGCCCGGCTTGCCCGTGGCCGAGATGCCGAGCATCCAGAGCTCCTCGTAGGGCCGGCCGGCGCGGGCCGGGTCGATGGCCGCGAAGTCCGGCGCGAACCGATAGGCGATCTCCCGCCGGTCCACCACGCGGCCCATGCCGTCAGCACCGAGATCGACGACCATCCGCACGGGCCGGCCCTCTCCCACGTCCTCGAACAGGCCGGACAGCCGGTACTGATCGTAGACCGGCCGGTCCAGCTCCAGGACGTCCACCACCAGACGGTCGCCGCACTCGAAGGCGTTGACGGTGTGCAGGGAGTAGCGCTCCTTCACCGGCACGGAGGCGACCTCCTCGCCGGTCTCGCGCGAGACGACCAGGAGGCGCGTGCCCGGACCGGGCTCCCAGCGCAGCGACTCCAGGACCGAGGCGCCCTGCCGGAGAGCCTCCATGTCCAGGTGATACGGGCTCAGATGGAAGACGGCGTGGCGCCGGCTCAGCGCGAAGTCGTGCACCGAGCAGGGTCCGGGAAGCGGCAGGCGTCGGCGGTAGACGAGCGCGCCGTCGGACCCGAAGCGGTAGAGCTGGAGCTGCGGCGCGCCGGCCGCGAAGGAGATCCCGAAGTTGAACAGCTCGCCGGTCTCGGGATCGATCTTCGGATGGGCCGCGAACGGCGCCACCGGTCCGAGCCGGCCGCCGAACGTGTATTCGCCGCGGGTCTCCAGCGTCTCCGGGTCGAGCTCCCATGGCAGACCCTGCTCGCCAAGCGCCAGCAGCGTGCCGCCGTAGGGATAGATGCTCACGTTGAGCGGCGACTCCAGCGTCACGCCGCCGCGCCCCAGGCGGTCGCCGGGAAAGGCGGTGCCGAAGGCGCGGAAGAGCGCGCTCCCGGCCTCCTCCTCGGCACGCCATTTGTTGCCGCGCACGAAGCGGCTCGTCAGGCTCACGCCGTCTTCGCCAAACCGGAGCGCGCAGACCATGCCGTCGCCGTCCAGCCAGTGGCCATAGCGCAGGCCGTGGCGCTCGAAGCGGGCCGGACCGTTCAGATAGTAGGTTCCGCGCAGGAAGCGCGGGATCTCGCCCTCGATCCCGAGCACCGGGCCGCTGCGCTCCTCGGGCGTCCTGGCGAAGGCCGCGTCGAGGCCCGGCGCGTGGTCGGCGGCCCGGGTCACGCCATCGCCTCCTCCTCCACCTCCGGCATCGGCATCTCCGACTTCTCCGCTTCGGGATGGAAGCGGCGCATGCAGGGGACCTCGAACGGCCAGACCTGCGTCTCCGTGGTGTCGGAGCAGGTGGCCCAGCGGGCGCGGATCTTCTCGGGGTCGAAGCGCAGGTCGTCCGGATCGATGCCGGCGACGAACGCGGCGTTCGACGCCACGGCCGGGTCGCCGACCACCACGGAGCACAGGTGGGCGACGATCCAGCGCACCAGAGCCTCCAGGTTGTGGAGCTGTCCGTCGAGCACCTGCCGCGCCTCCTCGGAGCTCACGCCGACCTTGTAGAAGCAGGCCTCCGCCAGGTTGAGAGCTCCCACCTCCGTGAAGTCGAAAAACACCGGCCCGCCGGTCTTCGGCGGCACGGAAAGGTTTTCCTTCTTCCACCGGTAGTAGCCCACCAGGAAGTGCTGGAGCGACTGGTTCCACGGCCCCAGGCGCGAGAAGCGGCGCAGGAACCCGGGCAGGAACGACGGCTCGGTGAACAGATCGTTGATGAACGGGAAGACGTAGAAGGCGAAGTAGATCGTCAGCTCCCAGACGTAGCGCAGCGAGAACGCCTCCTGGTCGCCGAGCAGCGGCTGGCCCACGGCGTAGCTCGGGACGTAGGCTTCGTAGATCGCCCGCGCCACCGACTCGTAGTACCTCACCTTGCGCTCCAGCTCCGCGCGGTCGGACGTCTTGATGATGTCCGCGACCAGCGTGTTGTACATCGAGATCAGGTCTCCGCCCGGGCTGTAGAGCGGATCGGTGAAGCGGCACGCCTCGCCGACGAACGCCCAGCCCGACGCGCTCATGGTCTGCCCGAGGTCGAACGCGAAGTCCACGTAGCCGGAGTGATGGAGGATCACGCGGTCCCGCAGCTCGCGGGCGAAGAGCGGCTGCTCGCGGCAGACCCATTCGACGAGCCCCTCGGCGTTCGCGACCTCCTTCTTGTCCACGTAGCCGTGCTCGTAGACCAGGCCGAGGCTCGTCTTGCCGTGCAGGGGGATCTGCCAGAACCAGTAGCCCTCGCCGCAGAAGTGATTGGTGGCCAGGAAGACCGGGGTATGCCCGAGCGCCGCCCGGCTGGGATGCTTGCGGATCTCGTCCCGGGAGAGGTCGGTGAGCCGCTCGGGGTTGACGTTGCCCTCGACCCACAGGAACGAGGTGCCGTGGCGGATCGGGCTCTTGCGCATCAGGCCGAGCTTCCTGCCCAGGAACTTGCCGCGTCCCGAAGCGTCCACGACCCAGGCGGCCTTGCCGGAGATCTCCTCGCCGTCCGCCGTCCGGAAGCGGAACGAGTGCGGGGCCTGTTCGGCGAGCGTCACGTCGAGCCCGGAGGTCGGCGCGAAGACCTCGCAGCGCGGGTCCTCCTGGATGACGCGCAGCACCGCGGCCTCGAACACGTTGCGGTCGAGCTGATAGGTCGCGATGTTCGACAGCTTGCGGATGTAGGACTGACTGAGGTTCTCGTAGCTCGCGCCGCCGAGGTCCGACGGCCAGTAGAAGCGGAGATTGTACTTGAGGAAGTGGTTTTCGAGCAGGTGGTCCTCCATGTCCAGCACCCGGGAGTAGTAGTACCCGCTCATCTGCACGGTCGCCTCCCCCACCTTCTGCTTCTTCGGCGGCAGCTCGCGGCGGTCCACCAGCAGGATCCGCTTGTCGCTCTGCAGCAGGAGATGGCGGGCCAGGCAGAGGCCGGCGAGGCCGCCACCCACGATCAGGACATCCACATCGTACGCATCGCGCATCATCAAACCGCTCCAAGGATCAGGGCACAGCCGTGTCCGCCGTGCCCGGAGATCGTGATCAGGATCCGCCGCGCCCGCACGGGCCGGCTCTCCACGGAAACACCACGAAGGAGGAAGCCTTCCTCCATCTCTTGAAGGCCGGGGATGCCGGGCAGGACGCCGTCGGCGAGCGTGCCCAGGGCCGCCACGGCCTGGAGCGCGCCCGAAGCGCCGAGCGCCTCGCCGAGCATCGACTTGACCGCGGTCACCGGCACCGTGCCGGTTCGCTCTCCCAGAGCCGCGGCGATGCCCGCGGCCTCCTCCCGGTCCTCCTCCACCCCGCCGTTCGCGCCGGCGCTGACGGCGTCCACGTCCCCGGGTCCCAGACCGGCGTCCTCCAGCGCGAGGCGCACGGCGCGCGCCAGGGTCTCCGCCGCCTGAGCGCCGCCGGTCGGGTCGAACGCGGTGCCGTGGCCGAGGATCTCGGCCAGCACCGGCACGCCCCGCCTCGCCGCCTCGCCGGCCTCCTCGAGAGCCAGGATCGCCGCGCCCTCGCCGAGAGCCATGCCGTCGCGCCGGGCGTCGAACGGGATCGGCCTGTCCTGTGTTGCGAGCCGGCCGGCCCGGAGGAACGAGACGAACGACTCGAAGCAGAGCTCCTCGACGCCGCCGGCGAGCAGGGCGCCGGAGCGCCCGGTGCGGATCAGATCGGTGGCCGTGGCGAGCGCCAGGAGCCCCGAGGCCTCCCCGGCCGAGATCGTCGAGTTGACGCCGGGCAGGCCGTGCCAGATGGCGGCCTGGCCGGCGGCGGCGTTGATGACGCTGTTGGCGAAGTCGAGCGGGCTGGCGTGCGACGGTCCGGCCTGCACCGCCCGGCGGTCGAACTCGGCGATCGTGCGCACGCTGCAGTACATGGTGCCGAGCACGAGCCCGGCCTGCTCCCGGGCGCGCAGCTCGAGCGTCCACCCGGCCGCGTCCAGCGCCTGCTGGGCGGCGACCAGAAGGAGACGCGCCGTGCGGTCCACGGGGCGGAGATTCTTCTCGCCGAGCCACTCCCTGGGCTCGAACGGCCGGACCTCGCCGGCGACGCGCGGACCCATTCCGTTCAGAGGGAAAAGCTCGACAGGCTTGAGACCGCTCCGGCCCTGCTTGAGCGCCTCGTGCAGCCCGGCGGCCGAATCGGCCACGGAGGAGACCGCACCGGCCCCCGTCACCACCACCCTCCGCCTCATGCCGTCGCCTCCTCGTGGTCCCCGCAGCGCCGGAAGATCACCGATGCGTTGTTGCCGCCGAACGCGTAGGCGTTGTTCATCGCCACCCCGACCGCGACCTGCCGCGCCTCGTTCGGCACGCAGTCGAAATCGCAGTCCGGGTCGGGCTCGACGAAGTTCGCGGTCGGCGGGATCCAGCCGGTGTGGATGGCGAGCGAGCAGACCGCCGCCTCGATCGCCGAGGCCGCGCCCATGGTGTGCCCGAGCATCGACTTGATCGAGCTGACCGGGACCCGCGGCGAAGGCCCGAAGATCCGGCGGACGGCGATCGCCTCCAGCCGGTCGTTCGTCGGCGTGCCGGTGCCATGGGCGCTGACATAGTCCACATCCCCGGCCTCCAGGCCGCTGTCGGCCAGCGCCGCGGTCATGGCGCGGACCGCGCCATCCGCCTCCGGATGCGCGGCGGTCATGTGGTGCGAGTCGCAGGAGAGGCCATAACCGGCCAGCTCGGCGTAGATGCGCGCTCCCCGGGCGAGCGCACGCTCCAGCGTCTCCAGGACCAGCACGCCCGCGCCCTCGCCCGGGATCATCCCCTTGCGATTGCGGTCGAACGGCCGGCAGACGTCCGGAGCGATCGCGCCGAGGCGCGAGAAGCCGGTGTAGGTGATGCGCGAGAAGGCGTCCGCGCCGCCGGCGAGCATCAGGTCGGCGCGGCCGGCGCGCAGCGCGTCGTAGGCCCAGGCCACCGCGTAGTTGCCGGCGGCGCAGGCGGTCGGGATCATCACGTTGGCGCCGGCGAAGCCCAGCTCCCGGGCCACGTGGGCCGCGATGGTGTGGCATGGATAGACGGTCGCGAGCTCGGCTCCGCCCTCGTCCGGCCCCCCCGCCAGGAATCGGTCGTTGAAGCGCTCGACTTCGAGCGGCTCTCCGGAGGTCGTGCCCATGGCCACGCCGGCCCGCGGCGCCTCGACCGTCTCCGGTTCGAGACCCGCGTCCGCGAGCGCCAGGCGGGCGGCGGCGGCGGCGAATTGCGATGCGCGCCCGATCCGCGCCGGGTCGAGCCGGCGGAGGTGCTCCTCCGGCCGGAAACCCTTCACCTCGGCGCCGATCTGCGAGCTGTGCCGCCCCGCGTCGAAGGACTCCACCGGCGAGAAACCGCTGCGGCCGGCGAGCAGCCCTTCCCAGACCTCCTGTCGACCGGTCCCGATCGGAGTGACCAGGCCGAGGCCGGTCACCACGATCCGGGAGGTCATCCCACCGCCACCTGCGGGCTGGCCATCTCGGCCATGCGGCCCTGGATCAGCTCCACCATGGCCGACATGCTGTCGATCTCCTTGTAGCGCTCGTCGGGCAGGCCGAGCTGGAACGCCATGTCGACATCCACCCCGATCTCCAGCAGCGACAGCGAGTCCAGGTTCAGATCTTCCCGGAAGTGGTCGGCGTCGCCGATCCCCCTCGGGTCGAGGCCCGCCACATTCCCGATGATGCCCTTCACCTTGTCCCTGATCTCATGAGGCTTCATATCCCTTCCTCCTTCTCCGAATCACCGGATAACCCCGCGCACCCTGGTTCGGCGCATGGACGAGAATTTCGTTACAAGGGAGCCATAAGCGAGATCTGTGAAATACTTACGTCCGACAAGACCTGGACAGGAGAATCATACACCCTTGTCTATGCCCGCCTTGCAGGAGCCCATCTCGCGCTTGCAGCCTCCATGCCCTCCGGCCTCGCGCGGAGACAGCGCTGCCCTCCTCGCCGCGGTGCCGGTGAGGAGGGCAGGAGAGATCCAGGACCTCTGGCCTAGAACCGCACCGACTCGATACGGTACCAGACCAGCCAGTCACCCGACGCTTCCGGGTCGACCCGACTCTCGTCGAATGGCGCGTACGAGCCCGGCCAGGTCTCCGGCGGTCCGCTGAAGGTCCTCAGGTAGCGCTCAAGCCTGTCGTCCGAGTCGATGCAGTCCTCTTCCACCGGCCACAGGGAGACCGTCAGGCGGTCCTTCTCGGCCACGAAGCCGTCGAAGATGCAGGCGTCGATGACCTTCTCGTTGCGGCCCTCGTGATCACTGATCTCGTAGTAGCCACAGTGGGGCAGGCGCCGGAAGTGGCGGCGGCACGGGTCGTCGTTGAACGCGACGACGGCGTCGAAGTGAAACTCGCCCGCGCCCTTGAAGCAGGGATCCTTGTCGTCGAGAATTCTCACCTTCTCGAGGATCACGCGAATGCGCGAGACGGGATGCAAGGCGCGGGCGCGCCTCAGGCGCACCTCGAACGTGCTGCCGCCGACCACCTCGCCGCCCTGGCGCTGCAGGACAGAGAACCGCTGGCTTCGCCCATAGGGCACGTGGTGCGAGCCGCGGACCGTGAAGACTGCCTGCAGCTTACCGCGGGCCGGGACCATGACGCCGCGCAGCTCGGAGGTCTTCACGGGGTCGAATTCATAGAGACCGGCAGGGTCGAGCTGCCGCCACAGGTCGTCCCGCTTCGGCGCGTTCCTGTCTCCCGGCTTGGCGTACCAGTTGCCGACGAGCTCGCCCTCGCGCAGGGGGACGACGGCGACGCCGTGCAGAGCCCGCTCCGGGTCGCGGAAGGTCAGCCTGGGAGCGAGCATGCCGATGACCCCTTGCGAAAAGTCTTCGGGCCGGATGATGATGTCGATGAAGTCGTCCGCGTCGCGGACGTTGTGGAAGTTGAGCACGACGAGCTGGGCTTCCGGCCGCGGCCCGGCCGAATCGATCACATGGAGGTTCTTCAGGCAGACGCGCTTTTCGTTTCTGTGCAGCGGCTCGGCATGGACCTCGGTCGTCGTGATCGGATCGTCGTCGCTCGAGACGACTCCCAGAAGACAGCTGTGGGTCGCGGCCCCGGCGGGAACGTTGAAGTCCCAATGCACGATGACAGGCCGGTTGGGCTTGAGCTCCGCGATCGTCTGGGCCGGCCCGACCGGCTGCCAGTCCACCGTGGAGCTCAGGTCGAAATCGGGAGGGATGAGCGGGTTGGGCAGGTCGGGCAGCCCGGCCGAGGCGTCGGCGAAAAAGACGCGCACCCTGACGTTGGTCGTGGTCTGGTAGCCCCGGTTGTGAACCTGCAGGTAGACGCGGTTGACCTCGCCACGGTAGGGGTCGTCGTGCACGACCTCGGTGTCGAACTCGACTCCGTCGAACACGGCGTCGGGCACATAGTAGGGTTGCACTTCCACCTTGATGTCGGGGCTCTCCCAATGATTCACCGTATCCGCGGGATCGATCGGATTGGGGAAGCCGGAGGGAGTGGGGAAACGCTCACCCGTATCGAGGATGCTGTCGCGCAAGTAGAGATCGACGACAGGCTCGACGTTGCCCGGGGCGATCGACACCTTGTACATGCCGCGGCCGAACGTGGCGGCGACCAGGAGCTGGTCTTCCGGGTCCAGGGTGAGATCGGAGATCACCACGTTCGGGATGCCGTTGTCGAAAGCCTCCCAGGAGGCGCCGCCATCGACCGTGCGAAACACGCCGAGATCGGTGCCGACGTAGAAGGTGTTCCCATCGTTGGGATCGAAAACGGCAGCGTTGGCGGAGACGTCCGGCAGGTTCGTGCTGATGTCGGTCCAGGTATCGCCTCCGTCCGTGCTGAGGAAGACGTTGCTCGCGGCGCCGCCGGTCGAGCCGCCGAACACCGCCAGCACACGGTCCTCGTCCGCGTCATTGGCGACGACGTCCTTGCACATGCGGGACGGCAGGGGAGCAGCGGTCTTGTCCGCCCAGGGGCTCGTCGCTCCTCCGTCGTCGCTGCGGATGACCATGCCGCCCGTCGTGGCGGCATAGACCCGGTTGGAATTCGAACGCGCCACGGAAAGCGAGGTCACCGTGCCGCCGAGAGCCTGACTGGACTCGACCCAGGGAGTGGCGCATCCATCGGTCGTACGAAAGACCTTCTGGGTCCCCGTGAATAACGTATCGGGATTGTTGAGGTCCATCGTGATCACCCCGACAAAGGGGTTGCCGCCGGTGATGCCCGCCGTGCATCCGACCCAGCTTCCTCCGCCGTCGATCGTCTTCCGGATGTCCAGGTACTGGGATTCCGCGTACATGGTGCGCGGATCGGCAGGGTGGATGACCAAGTAGCCGCCGTCCGCGCCCAGTAGTTTCTGCCAGGTGAGGCCTCCGGAAGAGTAGTTCGTCCCGTTGTCCTGGGTTCCGCCGCCGACCACCGTGCCGATCGTGTCCCAGGCGAAGACGTCGTAGAACTGGGTGACGATGAGCCCGTCGCTGACCTTTGTGAAAGTGGCACCCTTGTCGGCGGATCTGTACACGCCGCCGTCGTTGCACGAGTAGACAATCGAGGTCGACGATTCGCTGAAGACGGCCCGGTGATGATCGGAATGCAGGCCGGCGACCGCCGACCAGCTTCCCCCGCCGTTGGCGGTCCGCTCGAGCCCGACGCCTCCGCCGAGGAGGATGTTTTCGTCGTCCGGGGCCACGGCGACGAGGTTGCACCAGGCGTGGTAGCTGGCGCTTCCATGGCTTCCGGCCAGCGTCGTCCAGGTCGCTCCCCCATCGGTCGAGGTATAGAGGGTGCCGCTTCGCTTGGCGACGACAAAGCCCGTGCCGTGCGCGCCGGTGCGCCCGATCGCGAGTCGGATCCAATCGGCGTCTGCGCCGGTCGGCCCGTTGGACAACAGGCTCCAGCTCCCTCCGCCATCGGTGGTCTTCTGAATGCCGCTGGAGCAGACATTGATGTAGATGACGTCGCCGTCCGTGGAATCGATCACGGCATCGCTGATCTGTCCGGCGAAGAGCGTGGTCCAGCTCGCCCCGCCGTCGGTGGACCTTTCGAAGCCGCTGTTTCCCGCAACGTAGACCGTATCCGGATCGGTCGGCGAAACCAGCACCTGGGCCACCCGGCGCGAGAGGAGACCGGCGTGCTGCGTCCAGTCGCTGCCGGAGTTGGTCGAGGCGAACAGTCCGGCTCCCGCGAAGCCAGGACCCCATCCGGGCGTCCACTCGCCGGTCGCTGCGTAGATGACGGTGGGGTCGGTGGGGGCGATGGCAAGGGCTCCCACCGCCAGCGACTCCTCGCCGTCCCAGAGCGGGTCCCAGGACTCGCCTCCGTCGACGCTCTTCCAGACGCCGCCGCTGGCGGATCCCGCGTAGACCGTCTGCGGGTCGGTCGGATGCACGGCCAGACACTTGACGCGCCCGTTGACGTTGCGCGGCCCGATCGTCACCCAGGGCGATCCGGCTCCTGCGGGCTCTCCATAAGCAGCCAGGTGATCGGCTGTTTTCCGCTGGCGCAGGATCATCTCGCGTTTGCGGTCAAGACCGCGCCTGAGAATCCGCCCCATGACCTTGTCGTCCGCGCTGCGTCCGTTGAGCCACCACTGGTACCGCCAGTCGAGCTTCCGCTGGCGCAGAGCGTAATCGAGCCGGCCGTCCGATTCGCGCGTTCCTTCGTACCCGCCACGGTTCGTGCCCTCGTTCTCGTGCATTGCTGGATTCCTCCTTCGAGTTAGTGCCACCACAATCGGGCGAGCGAAACGGAGCCGAGCAGCAGACAGGAAGCGGCCGCCATGCGGCGCAGCAGCAGGCCCGGCAGGGCTTCGCGCAGTTTCGTGCCGAGGATCATCGCCACGGCCGCCTTGGTCAGCAGGGCCATCATGGCCCCGATCCAGACGGCCAGCGGGAGCTTGGATTGGGCGGTCAGGACGGCAGCCGCAATCTGGCCGGCATCCGCCCACTCGGAGAAAAAGATGGCGGCAAAGGAGATGGCGGCGGCACCGGGCCAGGGGCTCCGGCTCCGGCCGGACTCCGACGTCTCGGCCGCCCGGAAGAGGAGAAAGGCGGCGGTAGCGAAGAACGTCGCGGCGCTCAAAAGCGCCAGCCATGTCCCTGAAATGCGGGCCAGGCTCTGGCCCAGGAACACGGCGGCGAGCATCTTCAACGCGAAGGCAGCGCCGACACCCGCCATGACCTGCCACCTTCCGAACCGCGTCGCCAGCGAAGCGATCGTGTAGATCGATTTGTCTCCGACGAGCTCGGCGACGAGGACCGTCCAGTACACCAGCAGCAGGACGCCGCCGAAGGAGAGTGTGGTGGCGCTCATGCGATGGGCCTCCTTGTGACGGAAGAACGAATCCGGCAGGGAAAGTCCCTCACACGGAGGAAATGCGCGCCCGTGACAGACCTGTTTGAAATCTGTGAGAATGCTTGAACCTGACAAGGCCTGACCAGGAGAACGACACCCATGACTCGATTTCGCCGCATCCTAGGAACCCTTTCGGCTCTCGCGGTCTCCGTGCCTCTCACGGCCCAGACGCCTGCCGAGCCGCCGCCCGTCTTCGGCGAGCAGATCGAGGTCCGGGTGGTGAACGTCGAGGTGGTGGTAACGGACAGGGACGGCAACCGGGTGACGGGCCTCCAGCCGTCCGATTTCCGGCTGCGGGTGGACGGCAAGGAGATCCCGGTCGAGTTCTTCACCGAGGTGGTCGGCCGCCAGGCCGTGGCGCCGGCCGCGGGCGAGAGCCACGCCGCCGCCGGTCCGAACGTGGTGCCCGGCGAGGCGGTGGGGACCTGGTACCTGGTCTTCGTCGACGACTACTTCACCCAGACTCCCAACCGCAACGAGGTCCTCGAGCACCTCAAGGACCAGCTCGCCCGGCTCGGGCCGGACGACCGGATGGCCGTGGTCGCCTTCGACGGCGGCAGGCTGGACATGCTCTCCACCTGGAGCAACAACACCCGCGACCTCTCGCGCGCCTTCAGCGACGCCATGGCCCGGCCGGCTCGCGGCCCCCAGCGCACCACCGAGCTCGCGGACCTTCTCCACAACAAGAACATCGGCCACGTCGAGGCCGGAGGCCGCCTCGACGACGGCGGCGGCGACCCGCTGGCCGGCCGCGTGATGAACTCGGGCCTGAGCCTGCAGGAGAAGGCCTACGGCCTGACCCTGGCCCGGCAGTTGGAGGCCGAAGTGTCGGCCGTGGTGAGCGCCATGCGGGCGACCTCGGGAGTCCCGGGCCGCAAGGTGCTGCTCCTGCTCTCCGGCGGCTGGCCCTTCTCCATCCAGAGCTACCTGCGGGGTGCCGAGGACACCTCGATGTCCCGCGAGCTGCCCGAGGGCGAAAAGATCTACCGGCCGCTCAGCTCCGCCGCCAATCTCCTCGGCTACACGATCTACCCGGTCGACGTTCCGGGCGTGCAGTCCGGGACCGGAGACTCCACCGACGTCGGCGGCTTGGGGGAGGGCCGCTATCGCGAGCAGGAGGTCGAGGGCGTCGTCACCTTCCTCGCCAAGGAGACCGGCGGCCGGCCGCTGCTCAACTCCCTGCGCGACAAGGCGCTCGACGTAGCCGAGGAGGACACCCGCTCCTATTACTGGCTCGGCTTCACGCCGACCTGGGAACGCAACGACAAGAGCCACAAGGTGGAGGCGGACGTGAGGCGTCCGGGCCTGACCGTGCGCTCGCGCAACAGCTTCCTCGACCTGTCGAAGCAGGCCTCGGTCTCCATGATGATGGAGAGCGCGCTGCTCTTCGGCAACCTGCCGGACGCGATCCAGATGCCGGTCAAGCTCGGCGTGGTCTCGAAGACCCGGGCCGGAGTCGAGATCCCGGTCACCCTGGCCCTGCCGGTCGCCGCCTTCACGGCCGTGCCGGTGGATGGCAAGTACCACGCGAAGCTGGAGCTGCGCGTGGCCGCGACCGACGATCAGGGTAACCGCTCGGAGATCCCGGTGATCCCGCTGGAGCTCGCCTCGGACAAGGAGCCGACGGCCGGCGGCTACGTGAAGTACGAGACCAAGGTCACGGTCCAGGGCAAGCCGAAGCACCTCGTGCTGGCGACCTACGACCCGCTGAGCGGCAAGGTGGCCACGAGCGAGGTGGACGTGCCACAGTAGGAGGATCAGCCTCCGTTCCGGGCGAGCCAGGCGGACGCCTGAAGGCGCAGGGCTTCCGTGCGCGGGCTGCCTCCGGCCAGCTCCCGCACCGCCTGCCGGGCCAGGGCGATCGCCTCGGGCGCGCGCCCCGGCTCCGTCCGGGCCAGGGCGCGGGCAAGGGCGAGCCGCAGACGGCCCGCGAGGGCCGGATCGCTGGCCGGGTTGGCGAGCTTCAGGCCGGCCTCGGCGGCCTGGCGCGCGGTCTCCGCGGCCATGAAATCGCCGGCACCGAGCTCGGCCTCTGCGCGGGGCGCCAGGATCTGGACCGTTTCCAGCTTCACCGCGCCCGGCATCGCGGCGGCCTCCGCGAGGATGGCGCGGGCGCGCTCCGTCCGGCCGCGCGCGAGCTCGACCTCGCCCTCCAGGCGCAGCAACGTGATGAAGACCGGATGGCCCGGCGGCAGCGCTCCGGCCAGGCCCGCGCGGCAGCGCGCCACGCCGTCGGCCGCGGCGTCGGTCCGCAGCAACGCGAGCTCGGCGTCGGCCCGGGCGCACCACGCCTGCATGGCGAGATGGTGCTGTTCGCCATAGCCCTCCCGCACCAGCGCCATCGCGCGGTCGAGCCGCTCGAGAGCCTCTCCGGGCCGGTCGAGGACGATGAGGATCTGGCCGGAGAGGACGAGCGGATACGCCATGTCCCGGTAGCGCGGCCCGTAATACCTCTCCTGGATGAGGACCGCGCGGCGGGTGAGACCCAGCGCCTCCTGGTAGAGGCCCGCGGAGGCGAGCTCCGAGGCCAGGTTGGTCAGGGGGCCGATCACGATCGGGCTGTCCGCGCCGAAGGCGTGCTCCCCGATCTCCAGGGCCCGGCGCAGGAGCGCCATCGCCGCCTCCGAACCGCCCTCCTGGCTCCCGACCGCCACGGCGAGGTCGTTCAGGATCTGCGGCAACCGGAGGCTCTCCCGTCCCCACAGCCGCTCCGCGAGCGTCAGGGCGCGGCGGTAGCGGCGGGCCGCCTCCCGGTTGTCGCCCTCGGCCAGCGCCGCGGCGCCGAGCGACCGCTGGACGCGGATCTCGACCTCCTCGTGGCCCGGCCCGAGCGCGGCGAGCCCCGACTCGGCGAGGTTCCGCCACAGCCGCGCGTCCTCGTAGCGGCCCTCGATCAGCCCGACGTCCTCCGCAAGCAGGCCGAACGTCCGGGCCTGGCCGATCGGGTCCGCCGAGGCGACCGCGGCGCGCAGAGCGGCCTCCAGGTCGGCCTCGGCCCCCGGCAGCCCGCGGTCGACCCGGATGGCGGCGCGGATCTCGCGCGCCCGCAGGACGAGCGGCGCGTAGCCGAGGCGGCCGGCCTCCGTGACCAGACGGTCGACGCGGCCCACGTCCACGGCTCCCCCGGTCTCCATCAGGGTGAACTGCTCTTCCAGGCCGGCCCGCAGCGGCACGAGCGCGCGACGGGTCCGCGCGTCCGGCGCCGGAGCCTTCAGGTCGCGCAACGCCCGCAGGTCGGCGCAGCTCCCGAGGTCGGAGAGCCCCTGGACGCCCTTGACCGCCGATTCGAACGCGAGGCCCTCCCAAGTCCCGAGACGGGCGATCAGCGCGCGCAGCTCGCCCCGGCGCGCGTCCAGGCAGAGCCGTTGCCGGTCGCGCAGCAGCTCCGCTCCGCCCCGGAGAGCCTCCCTGTGACCGTCCTCGTCGATGGCGCGCCACCGCGCCGCGTAGGCGTCGATCTCGCTCTCGATCCGGGCCGCGACGGAGGCTCCGGACAACGGATCGGCGCGCAGGAAAACCTTTCGAATCCGCTGCCTGTGCGCCGCGTTCCAGACCCCCGCCAGGCGGTCCGGCGTCGGAGCGGCCGCCGGACGGTCCAGCGACACGATCAGGGCCGCCGCGGCGAGAGGCACGGAGAGCGCGGCCATCGCGGCAAGGAGCCGGCCGCGCGGCCGGCGCTGGAGCGCTTCGAGCCGGCCGAGCAGCTCGGACATCGTCGCGAATCGGCTTTCGGGCCGGACGTCGAGACCGCGCCGCAGCAGCGCGAGCAGCCGCCTCGGCACGCTCCTGCCGTCAAGCGGTGGCTCCAGGTCGCCCCGGCCCGCGCGTTCCAGAAAGAGAGCCGGGCTGTCCGCCGGGAACGGCGCGGTCCCGCAGAGCGCGCGATAGAGCGCGGCGCAGAAGCTGAACTGGTCGCTGCGCGGATCGACGGCCACTCCCGTGAGCCTCTCCGGCGCGAGGTAGGCCGGCGTGCCGCGCACCGCCTCGTCCGCCGCCTCGGAGCCCAGCGCCCGGGCCAGTCCGAAGTCGGTGATGAGCGCCTGCCCCGCCGGCGTCACCAGGACGTTGCGCGGCGAGAAATCGTGGTGGACGACGCCCGCCGCGTGCGCCGCGGCGAGGCCCCGTCCCGCCTGCACGAACAGGCGCAGCACGTCGCGCCAGCTCCGCTCTCCGAGCTGCAGCCACTCGTCGAGCGTCACTCCGTCGATCAGGTCCATGGCGAGGAACACGTCGTCGCCCCCGCCGCCGACACCGCCGACGTCGTGCACGGCGACGATGTTGGGATGGGACAGGCGGGCCATGGCCTGGGCCTCCCGGCGCAGCGCCTCGCGGGCCGCGGGAGAGCCGTTCTCCAGGCGGACCAGCTTCAGTGCGACCTTGCGGTCCAGCTCCGGATCGTACGCGGCGAAGACCACGCCCATTCCGCCGCTGCCCAGGCGGTGAAGGATCGCATAGCGTCCCAGGCGCCTTCCGCCCGCCGCCTCCTCCGCGGAGCCGGAGAGGCTCTCCTGGTCCCGGAGCTCCGGGATCGTCTGCGTCGCATCGCACCAGCCCCTCATGCACCCTCCCTTGAAATGGCTCCCATGCGCGAGTGTAGGATTCCGGGGAACCCTTTCGGCTCCAGCCAGAACCCGTGGACGATCCTCAACCCGACTCCCCCGCCTTCCGGCTTCTCGGCCATCTCGACGAAGTCGAGCTGAGCCTCGACCTCGCCGCCGGCGCCAACCCGGTCGGCAGCGACCCTCCGGCCCGGCACGTGCTCCCTTTCGCCGGCGTCTCGCGGCGCCACGCCGTCCTCGTCGTCGAAGGCGACCGCGTGACCGTGATCGACCAGGGGAGCAAGAACGGCACGTTCCTCAACGGCGCCAAGGTGCGCCGAGCCGAGCTCTCGCCGGGCGACCGCCTCGCCTTCGGCCCGGTGGAATTCCGCCTCCGGCGGCTCGACGACTCGGCCGACCGGATCGCCATCGAGATCACCCCTCCCCTGGATCGATTTCCCGGTCCCACCGAGACCCTTACGGTCGAAACCCTGGCCGCGTTTCATCCCCTGCCAAGCCGGCCGGCCGGCGCGCGCCCCGCCTTCCCCGAAGGCCATGTGCCGGGCACCACGCCGGAGATGCGCGAGATCTACGCCCAGATCCAGGCCGTGGCGCGCTGGGACGTCTCCGTCCTGATCGTCGGCGAGACCGGCGCCGGCAAGGAGCCCCTGGCCCAAGCCGTCCATCTCTCGTCGCCGCGCGCCGGCCGGCCGTTCGTCGCGATCAACTGCGCCGCGATCCCCGCGGAGCTGCTCGAAGCCGAGCTGTTCGGGATCGGAGCGCGCGTCGCCACCGGCGTCGGTCCGCGCCGCGGACGGTTCCAGGAGGCCGACGGCGGAACCCTGTTCCTCGACGAGATTGGCGAGATGCCGCTCGACCTCCAGGCCAAGCTCCTGCGCGTGCTCCAGGAGCGCCTCGTCCGACCGCTCGGCGAGCCGCCGGTGGCGATCGACACGCGCATCGTGGCGGCCACCAACGTCGAGGTCTCCGCGCTCGTCGACAGCGGCCGGCTGCGCAGCGATCTCTACTTCCGGCTGGCGGGCCTGCTGCTGCGCGTGCCGCCCCTGCGCCGCCGCGCCCAGGATATCCCGCTGCTGGTGAAGGGCATGGTGGGCCGGTTCGCGTCCGAGATGAACAAGCCGGTGCGCGGCGTCACCGAGGGAGCCCTGCGCGCGCTCCTCGAAAACCCCTGGCCCGGCAACGTCCGCGAGCTCGAAAGCGTCCTGCGCCGCGCCGTGATCTTCTGCCCGTCGGGCGGCGCCATCGACCGGGCCCTCCTCGACCGCATCCAGCCTGCGTCCCCGCCTCCGCAAGGCTCCGGCCCGTCCGCGCCGCCGGCCTCGCTCGACCTGGAGACCCTCGAGCGCAACGCGATCCGCGAGGCCCTGGCGCGCACCGACGGCAACCAGGTCCAGGCCGCGAAGCTGCTCGGAATCACCCGTCACAGCCTGCGCCGGCGCCTCCAGGCCCTGGGCGACTGATCCTCCCGGGCGAAACCGCGCATCCTGCTGCGCGACCTGCGCGCTTCCGCGCACCCCGCGCGCGGCCGCCGGACCGCACTTCCGATGTAAACCTTTTCACGAGAGAGACTTTCGAATCCGAGGACCGGGTGGCAGGCGGCCTGCAAAGGGCGCCTCCCCAACCGCACATCGGGGTGCGGCCCACGACAAAAGAAGGAGGTAGTTTCATGAAGTCTCTCTTGAAGGCTCTGGGCATGCTGGCTTTCCTCGTTTCCGTCTCGACGTCCTCGGCGTTGGCCCAGACCGCGCCGTATGTGCGCACCATCATCGTGCCGTCGAACAGCACCGCGGCCGCCAACGGCACCGCCCTGCTCGCGGCGATCGCGGGCATCAGCCCGGCGCCGAGCTTCTCCACCCGCTGGCTCATCAAGCTGGAGCCCGGCATCTACAACGTCGGCACCACGCCGGTCGTCCTCAGCCAGTACGTCGACATCGAGGGCTCCGGCGTGCTCCAGTCGATCATCCAGGGCGCGGTGATCCCCCCGTTCCCCTCCGTGATCGGCGGCCTCGTCCAGGGCGCCAGCAACTCCGAGATCCGCAACCTCACGGTCAACTGCGTCAGCACCAGCGGGACGACCACCGGCTGCCAGGCGGTCTCGCTCTACTCGGCCAACGCCCGCTTGAGCCAGGTCCGCATCCTGTGCCAGGGCACCGACACCGGCAGCCACTGGGGGATCCGCACCTATGACAGCAGCCCGATCCTCGACGACGTGGAGATCAACGTCTCGACGACGGGCACGAGCACGAACAACTACGGCATCGTCTACGGTGGCAGCTCCACGCTCAACGTCCTGCGCTCCAGCATCACCGTCTTCGGCGGGAGCGGCGACAACGTCGGCATCGTCATGCGCGACACCCCGCTTTGGAGCCTGATGCGCGACAGCTCGGTGACCGCGTATGGCGGCTTGAGGGCCTTCGGCGTCGGCTACATCAGCGCGGGCGGTTCGGCAGCCGTGTCGTTCGACAACGTCATCGTGTCGGCCCACTCGGCCTCCACCGCGACCGCCGGCATCGGCGTCCACAGCGGCGGCTTCCCGACCCCGGCGCTCTTCTTCCGGGCCGGGCGCATCTACAGCACGGGCTCCGGGATCGAGATCCTCGGCGCCGACATCACCACCGACCACACCGAGATCGAGTCCTACGGCAACGCCGTCCTGGGCACCAACATCAACGTCTCGTTCACCCGCCTGCGCGGCACCGGCGTCACCACCGGCGCGACCTCCGCGGCCTGCGCCGCGAACGTCGACGCGGCCGGAGTCTTCCAGGCCAGCGCCTGCCCGTAGAGATCAGCCACTCCGGACGGCGCCGCGCTCCCGGGCGCGGCGCCGGTCCGACTCCCAGGTCCGGCCGGTCCCCGGCCTCACGGCTCCACGATGTCGGCCCGCAGCCCGCCCACCGCGGCGACCAGCTCTCCGCGCTCCTTCGCGGGCACCTTGAACTTGTCGAAGGTGGCGTTGAGGTGCTTGACCGCCACGTCCCAGTCCGCCGCCGAGATCTTCAGCCCCTGGTGCACCTCCTTCATGCTCCGGCCGATGTAATAGCAGGGACCGCCGGTCGCCTCGCAGAGCTGCTCGACGACGAGCTGGCGGATGCGCCGGAGCGATTCGGTGCTGTGGCCGACGAAGAACTTCCCGAGCTGCGGGTCGCTCGCCAGCCGGCCCAGAAAGTCGTCGACCACGGCGGCGATGGCATCGTAGCCGCCGACCCGCTTGTAAAGCGACGCCTCCTGGTCGTGTGCGACGGCAGGCGCCACCCACGACAGACAAGCCAACAGCACGGCCGCGGCCGCCAGCGTTCTCATCCTGGTCATAAACCCCTCCTTGTTTGGGTCTGTGGTGGAGACCACATCAGAGACTACGGGGCCTCCCGGGTTTCGGATGAGCGCCGTACCGAAACACCCCTCCGGGCCCAACGGGCGGCGACTCATGAAACTCTGCTGAATTCCATGGTCCAGTTGGTCTCCCAGGTCTGTCCGGCGTCGTCCGAGAAGGCCTGCTCCCATCGGGCGTGGTTCGAATCCTTGGGGAGCCAGAGAAAGCGCACCTTGACTGGCTTTCCGTTGTGCTCGTCATCCCCATAGAAGAGTCCCGTTCCCTGGGAGAACATGCCCACGACCGGCTTTCCAAGGTCCGCCGGGTAGCGCCCATCGAGCCACCAGATCGACCAGGTCTTTGCGGACGGGTCAAAGGATCTCAGAGCTGCAGCGCGAACCTCTCCTTCCGGAAAGAAGAGGCGGTTGTCTTCCACGTTGCCAAAACCACCAAGGATCTTCTGAGTCGACGAGAGACCCTCGAACTCAATCCAATCGGTGGACTTCGTGAGGCGAGACTTCAGCCGGCGGTGGATTACCCGCCATGTGCCGATGACGAAGTCAAAATCTTCAGGGGCGTCGCTTCTGCTGTCAAGTGTCATCTGTTTCTCTCTGGAGGTGGATGGCGGAGCCAGCCGTCCCCTCTGAAATGATCAGGCATCCTTCGCAACCAGAACGCTATTGTATCAGCCTCGCCAGCACCTTGCCGGCGCCTCACCGACCCAGACGGGCCGTGAAGGCGTCCCGCTCCTCGATCGTGGTCAGTCGGAAGACGCGCTTGCCGCGCCCTTCTTCCGCCGCCACGAGCGAACGGAGCGCCGGCATCAGATCGCGGTCGTTCTCCCAGATCGTCTTGAAGAGCCCGTGCAGCGGCGGCGCCTCGGAGAATCCTCCCGGCGGGTGTTCGAGCCGGCCCGCCGCCCACTCGACCTGCCGCTCGGCCGCGAGCCAGAAGTGCATCCACAACGGCAGATCGATCAGGACGACGTCGGTGGCGCGCGCGAGCCGCGAAGGGATCGAATCGGGCAGGCCCAGGCCGTCGAGGAGCCAACCTTCCTCGGCAATCAGCCGCGAGTGCTCCGCCTGGTAGACCTCCGCCGGGGCCAACTGCCAAGCCGGCCGCCAGAGGATCGCGTCGAGGTCGAAGCACGGCAGCCCCAGACTCGGCGCCAACCGGCGGGCGAGCCCGGACTTGCCACCGCCGCTATTGCCGAGGACGACCATGCGCAGCATCGTGACGATCAGATCTCCAGGTGCGGGCCGCTCATGGGCTCAAGTATAGCGTCCGCCATCCCCAGGAGGACGCCACCAGGAACCGGCAGAGTCAGGTCCCCGATCAGCAGGCTAGAACTGTATACCCGCCCAGAATCGCTCCAATAACCTTGGCGCTCTTGGATCGTTCCAGAAAGCACGCCGATCATGTGCAATCACATGGTTGTTGATGAATAGAATTTCGTTGCCTACCAGATTGATGTCGCATGAGAATGCCTCCAAAGCCTCTTCCAATAGCAAGAACGCCGCTTCGACCTCGAGCGGGACTCGGCCCAAGGCCTGTTTTACGCCATCTCGAATGCGGTCTGGGTGGTAGGAAAAACTCCTGTACCCTTGCCCAGCTTCAACCGCCTGAAATATCGGTACGCTCCTGAGAGAGCTCACATCGAGCTCGGGAGCATAGGGATTCTGTCGAGGAACGGGCTTTTGAAGAATGGTCTGTGCAACTTCTGGCAGCGATTCAAAGGCGAGATGGGAATTGGAGATCCGCGATTGTCCGCCGAATCTAGCAGGCCGAATGCAGAGCATGCTGAGTAGCACGACGTCTCTATCTGAAGTACCACTCCCATCCGTGTGAAAACCAATCTGCTTCCTTTTCAACGCGTTTCCGAGATACCGGCCTTCCGCGGTCGGATCCTCCTTGACACCCATTGCGAAGAGCGGCCGGTCGTCGCCTTCGGCCGTTTTCGTGATATTGACACCAAACTGGCAGCCAAGAAGAAGCTGGATCAAGCGGGCTTGATCGCTTGTCAGCTCTGAGCCGCATTTCAGCACCGCGATTCCAGTTTGATCGAGCACCAGGCTCTTGATTCGTTGAACGAGTGGGTTCAATTCGTCTTGCCATCTCACCTTGTCGTAGTGTCGCCAACGACCCTCCGCGTTCGATGGCAGGTCTGCTTCCATGTCGGTCATGATCTTGGGGGCAGCCCGAAGTGTGTCTTGAAGGTCGATAACCCACTCGGCAGCCTGATCTCGCAAGGTATGTGGGTGCCAACAAAATGGTGCGGTCGACATACTGTCCTCCTTGCGTTGCGCGTTGTCAGGCCACGCTCGCCGGGCTGTCTCTAACGGCCGCGTCACTCAGCGAAACGAACACGGCAGGCTTGCCGCTGATAAAGGGTAGCTTCTTGCCCTCCCACTGGACATACCTGGCGGAACCGATGACGGCCCCGTTGAGTGCGACCTGGGCCTTCGTGGGTTGAGCCACTTTGAGATGGATGGGACCGCCACCGCTGGCCTGAAAGAAGACGTGAATACCCAAGCCAAGCACGTTCACGGAGGTGAGGACGAGCGTGGCACCGGGTGGCAGCGGGGGCACGGCACCCCAGACCCGCACCTCCACCACACAGCCACGCAAGCGGTTGAGGGCTTTGGTGAGGGGGAGACCGATTGTGCTCAGACTCGTGGCGAGGAGGAAACCTGCCATCAGCGCGGCCAGATAGAAGATGAACTGTGATGTCAGGACTGCCGCCGTGAGTGCGCTGAGGATAAGAACGGCGAGTAGGACGCGAGCTGGTGTCGGGCGCATGATGGCAATGGAGAGAGCCGTCGTGGCGTGGCCTGACTTATAGGGGGAGCACTCTGACGTCTTTTATCGAGCTGATTGTCTATAATTTTCGCAGTGCTGCCGAAGAGTATCCAAAATCCAATCTTGTGGCTCGCGAATATTTCCCAAATGAAACAGGAAGGACAAGAACGTCTGATGCAGGATATCCTCAACATCCTTGTCTGGGATATCGTAGTTGGCAAGCACTCGTTTGAGATGAGGCTCCATACCCTCGAGAAATTTGTCGAGGTCATCATTATAGTTGCAGTCCGTGGTGATCATCTTTTCCTTCCATTCAGGCGCCTTGCCGCATCGTCAGCTCATCGAGATTGCCGCCCTGGCTTCTGATTCCCCCCATCCTACTCCTCTTCCGTTCCAGAGGGTAGATCGCACCGGGCCGTACCAGCGTCCCGTAACGATTTGCCTCCCTGAACGCCTGCCTTCCCGGGGAGACATTCTGATCGCTTCACGAAAGGAGGAGGCATGACTCCCAGACTCTTCGCCGTTGCCGTGCTTTCGCTCGGCTTTCTGATCTCCTGCAACAAGCCGCCGGCACCGGCCCCGGATCCCAAGGCCGAGCTCGTGGGCTCGCTCCAGGGCGCGGACGTGCAGGGCTTTCTCTTCGCCCTGAACGAAGGGGAGAACCGCACGACGTCGTCGCTGACGAACCAGGCCGTGAACGACCTTATCCGGCTCGATCCGAAGACGGACACCAGCCTGCCGCTCCGGTATACCCGGGTCCAGGAGAACGGCACGGCCAGCACCTCCAGGACCGAGGTCGTCAGGAAGGGCAGTTCGCTGGCCTTCGTGGTCTCCGACGTGGCCACGGGCAAGGTGATCGACCAGCGGGAGCTCCCCGCGGCCGGCCCGACCTGCATGCCCGCGGGTCAGTTCGACTCGCTGCAGGCCTGCATCCAGAAATTCAATTGCGACAGCCGCGGGACTCTCCTGTGCGAGGCCAACCGCACGTGCAAGGCCCAGTTCGCCGCCCTGACCTGCTGCCTGAAGGATGGAACGATCTTCAGCGTACACCTGGTCGTCAACCCCGACAGCCTGAGGTGCCAGCTCGGCGTCATCCCGGACCTCGAAGGCCTGGTGTTGAGCCAAGGTTGACCCAAGGCCTCGCCGTTCAGGGCAAAGGTCATGAAACCCTGCTGAACTCCATGGTCCAGTTGGTCTCCCACGTCTGTCCGCCATCGTCCGAGAAGGCCTGCTCCCATCGGGCGTGGTTCGAATCCTTGGGGAGCCAGATGAAGCGCACCTTCACCGGCTTCCCATTGTGCTCGTCATCCCCATAGAAGAGTCCCGTTCCCTGGGAGAACATGCCCACGACCGGCTTTCCAAGCTCCGCCGGATAGCGCCCGTCGAGCCACCAGATGGACCAGGTCTTTGCGGACGGATCAAAGGATCTCAGCGCTGCAGCGCGAACCTCTCCCTCCGGAAAGAAGAGGCGGTTGTCTTCGACATTTCCGAAACCACCAAGGATCTTCTGAGTCGACGAGAGACCTTCGAACTCAATCCAATCAGTAGACTTCGTGAGACGCGACTTGAGACGGCGGTGCATTACCCGCCATGTGCCGATGATGAAGTCGAAATCGTCGGGGGCGTCGCTTCTGATGTCAAGTGTCATCTGATTCTCTCTGGAGTTGGTCGGGTTCTCTGTAGGGGCAACTTCGCGAACTGTAGCTGAACTGCCTCGGGAAGCCTCAGTTTTGCTCCATGAGACTCCCGAGCCACTCGGAGGGCTATCTCCTATTCATCTTTGTCTACCCGCACCTTGCAGACGTCTTTCCTCGTGCCGCCGGTTCCCACCAGTGGAGTTTTATCCACGGAGCCCGGGAAGGCCCACTCCAGAATGGGCCGGTAGAGCTCGGCGAGCCTTGGATTGGCACCTTTGCTCGGCCGGTGGTACCACCTCACTGCCCCCACATGGGCCATCGTCGAGGGCTTCCAGCCTCTGATGCTGACTCCTTCTGCCATGCGCTCTTCAAGGTCGGTCCAATCCTCTCCATAGTGATCGATGTAGGTATCGAAATAGGAGCCGTAGGTGTGAGGCCTTTCAGTGCCGTATACCGCTCCTGCCGCGAGGCTTCGATCTGTCGGGTGGAGGTGGGGTAACCTTCCGATCAGGAGCTTGACGATCAGATTCAGATCGTCCGACGTGTCCGTGGCGTCGAGCTTACCGCAAATGCCGCGGAGCTTGGCCTGAACGTAGAGGTCGTGCTCACCAAGGTCGCCGATCTGCGCCCGGGAGCCCAACTCCCTCAGCAGGGATCGCGTGAGCACGGGAACTGCTGGCATGTCGAGCTTAGAGTGCTGGCTCAACGGATCCTCTTCCATCGCGCGCCTGAACAGATTCACCGTGCTCGGCAGGATGAGATCACCACTGTGAGCGTAGGTATTTGCGCAGTACTCGGCCATCAAGTACCGTTTCGCCTGACACTCCACGAGCTCCTGGGCCTGGCAGGTGACCTTTCTTCGTTGTGCTTCCATTCGCCGCTGCACATTGTCTGTCTGGCACAAGTCATACTCACGTCGCCGTCGCGCGTTCTCCGCGGCCCACTTTGCCACGCACTCTTGATGCTCCTTGACACGCCGCGCGTTCTTCTCCATACACTTCGGATAATCAGGATTGGGCTCTTCACGTTCTGGACAAAAAGAGCAGGGCTTCCTCTTGATGGTTTTCTTGCACTTTTTTACGTCCAACTGACAACCACCAGCTTCTTTCAAGGAACAATCCTTCTGCTTGAACTCGTCGGTGCACGAGGTCTTCTGGCCGCAGAGGCTTTCGTCGGTGGGCTCCTTGCACTCGGGCAGCAGTTTGAGGACGTCGAGCTTCGTCAGATCCACGTCCTTGTTTTTCAACGTAAACTTACCGTTGAATGCATGCTTCCCCAGTACGCTCACTGGTAGAGCATGCCAGAGCCGTCGAATCCGTTCGTGTTGTCCCCACACTCCCATCGCGGCGACAAGAGGCTCCAGTTGATCTCGCGACGTTCCATTGTCCTTGCGGTATGGATCATTCCACTCGGGGTCTGTCGGATGGCGGACGAAGACGCCATCATGCTTCGGCTCCAGCAGATTCAAGACCTCTTCGAATGTCCTCTCCCTCTTGTGCGGCCAGGGCTCGAGGCCCGGCACATTTGCTCTGATCCAGACTCCCAGCCAATACCAGCCTTCGCGTTGAGCCGTGTCTCCCCCGTTTCGTTTCCCGCGCCGGTTGACATGAACGATCAGACCCTGCTCGTCGAAGTGGATCTCTTGATCAAAAATCTCCGCAGTCTTGCTGCTCCTGCGGCGGTCCTCCTGTTCACTTGTGAACTCGTGGAGGCGGTGTGACGTCTCGGGTTGCAGCAGCCCTGATTTGTCAAGTGCTTGCAGAGGGTCTAGTACGGGCAGCCTGGGCAAAGCAGGAAAAGTCGGAAACCACAATGGGATCAGGAGAAGGACCGTGTAGATGCCATAGGCGACAGCGGTAAGCGCAATCGTTTTAATGACGAATCTTTTCATCGGTCGATCCTCCGAGTCTGTCGGCCAACGCCTCTGCTGTTCAGCGGCCAGGAAGCGAAGCTTGCGGTTCCGCTGGAGCAGCCGGTTTATGCTCCTTCACTGCGTTTACCCGCTACTAGCCAGATCCGTTTCGAGTAGGCAGCCTGTTGTTCGATCTCAGGATAGAGAGTTCCTTCATGTATGCCGAGCCTCTCAAGTTGCCTCTTGATTTCCCTTTTTTGATGAGAGGAAATCCTGTAGCACCATACGACGGTGTGGCCACTCAATTCATTCACCTCGTCTAGGTGTATCGGTGGACCCACGGTTAATCCTTCGGTTCTTGGAGGGTCCTGCTCCATCTTGCCCCCGTGAACGGTGAAAAGGCTGTACTGCGCTATCATGCGACCATTGCTCCGAAACGGATAAACAGCCGTTGGCATGCGAAGACGCCGAAGAAATCCTGAATTCTCTATCTCATCCGGATTCTCAATGATATCTCGCAAGTTTGGGTCGGGAAGGCTGTCTGTTTGGTCGCACTCAACGACGGAGCGAACCTTAAATAGCGAAGCAAGTATGGGGCGGTCGGCACACTCCGCTCTTATCACTGTGTTGAAGCTCTCTGGTACATGAAGACCCGACCTGGCCGGGTTCCTGATGACGTCTGTGACCCGATTCAGGCGGCGGGCATTCAGTGCATAAATGAACCCGTCTTCTTTATTATGGTAAGCTTCGTTACGGACGGCGAAGTAAAGTGCAACAAGAGGACTCTCGGTCCAGTCGATGAGCCTCGACGGCAGACCATAGTGCTGCATAAGGCAGAGCCAATCAAACGTCATGGGGTTCTCTTGACGGTAATCACTTGCACGAAGGCGAAATACGTTGAACATACTTACTTCGTCATACACCTTGTCCCCGATCGGTCGGAACACGCTAGGTACAAGGTTACCTGCCGGATAACCTCTGCCTTCTCCTCGGAACCATAATCCAAAAGGATATGTGTACCGAGGCCCCGCCGCAACTTCCTTGTCAAGTTCTTCCCAGTCAGAAGGCTCTACTCCTAGCCTCTCTACGAGTTCTGGTACGGAAGAGAATGTATCGCGCTCTTCGATCATATTGAGCGTTCCCTCTGTAGTTTGGTACTTGCGTCACATAACTATCCCTGCGCTGGGCGTCCACTCGTCACTCTCTCATGCCTCGACCTGACTTCCGCCTGAAGCGGAGCCGAGATTAGATCTATTGAACGATGCCAGAGCATCCTCGCGCATCTATGAATCTCGACGAGAGACTCACTGCTGTGGCTGATCAGTTTATCAGGCGGATCGTCTTTTAGGGGCCATTCCTGAGCAATCATTTCCCTTTGGCCACGGACTTGGCTTACAAGGCTTGAGTGCTCCCCCGGTTGCTTGGCCAATCTCTCCAATGCTTTCACTAGCTCATAAAGCTGATTGGCCAGGAATTCATAATTCATCCAGAAGGCTGGAGAGCGAAGATACGCCTCGGCACCCAATCGTACAGCAAATCGCTTTTCAAACAGGATGCTCCTGCGTGCTCGCAGTTCCTTGAGGCACTCATCACTAAGGTTCTCGGTGGCGAGTGTTCCAAAGATTAGCGAAAGCAGGTTATTGAGCCTGTCTCCTGTAGCCTCCAGAAACTCCAATGTCTTCTCACGCTTCTTCTCATCTCGTGCCCAACGCTCTTTGAGCCAATTAAGTATCAGGCCGCCAAGGGCCAGCGTGAGCAAGGTATTGACTATAGGTTGATTGTAGAGTGCCTGAGGAGCAGAGTCGAAGGCGATAGCGAACCAAGGTGAAATCGGCATATTCACAGATTTTAACCTCTGGTCATAGGTGGCGTGTAATCTCGGCCTGAGTCAATCTCCCGCCCCTCAATGAAACGAAGAACTCCTACACCTTGCAGCGCTGATCGGCGCAAGTTTCTTGGATCTTGAGACTTAGCAAGTGTAGGACCGCATGGGCTCGGATGTCAATCCTGTTTTCCGGCGGTTTTGTCCACAACGTTCTCGGAGGCTCGTTCAAGTTCTACGAGGCGCCATAAGCTTATCGGCGGCGATTTAACGGTATCCGGGAGAAAACAAGCTTATCGGCGGCGATTTCGGCTTATCTGGCCCGACATAGGCTTATCCACGCCGATCCAACGTTATCCATGGGGAATGAAGCTTATCGGCGGCGATTTAATGGTATCCACGGGAAAACAAGCTTATCCATGGCGCGAGAACGTTATCCGGGGCGGAACAACGTTCTACACGGCGATTTAACGTTATATGCGCCAATCTAACGTTATCTTGCCGCAAACAAGCTTATCCGCTCTTCGACACGCCGAAGAGCTCGCGGAGAAGGCCGGCGCGCTCGCCATGGTGCCGCAGCAGGTCCTCTACCCTGCTGCGGGCGCGATTCACTGGAAGTAGCCGCTCACATCGATCACGATGTTCAGCGTTGCCGATGGGTTGTCCAGGATCGCCGTGGCTTCCAAGGTGCGGCTCGGATCGAGGGAGAGACCGAGGACGGCGTTGTTCGCCAGCGTCCGGCCGGCGTTGGGGTAGGACACGACCGTCTCGGGTGTTCCCGCACCACTGGCATACACTTTGAGGACCCCCGCGCTCGCGGGAGCGATGATCGTGACATTGCCCACGAGCGCCTGCGCGCTGGCTGGAATGCCGCACTGCCCCGCCACGGCCCAGGTCCGGGGAACGCTGTCGCTCAGCGCAGGCCCTCCGAACGGCCCGCTCGGATTGCGGGTGTCGAGCAACCGGCACGGAGCCGGCAAGGTATGGAAATCAACGCCGGGGCCGTAGATCTGCCGGATCCCTCTCCGGTCGTCCTCATGGAGCGTCGCCCCGATGCTGAAGAAGTGAATATACGGATACATGAGCGCTGCAGGAAAGGTGCTATGGCCCAGACCGAGGGTATGGCCGAGCTCATGGGCGAACAGCTCCTCGGCAGCCTTCGCCGGATTGCCCTTGCGTTCAAAAAAACAGGAGAGCCCGACATTGGTGACGATGTCGGCCTCATAGACGCGGGAATAAACCATCCCCTTGAACACCGAGGGCTGAGAATCGTCGAACCAGGTACCGCCGATGGCGAGTGTGCCGCCACCTTGACAGGAATAGGGTGACATCCACGATCGATTGCGATTGAACAGGATCGTGTTGATTCCATCCGGCCCGTCGGCTCCCTCTTCGCTCGTGGTGGTGCCGGCATAGGTGTACTGGATCGGCGTGTTGGAATCGTCATTCCAGGCTGCCATGGCCGTCTGGAACTCGGTAAAGCCGCCGCCCGATACCCCCTCCTGTCCCTCGGAGTGGGCTCTCCAGGCAATGCTGCCCCCGAGTCGAACTCCGTCCAACGCGACGGTCCGTAAAGGCTGAAGGGCTGCGAGATCACTCGGATCTCCGGCCGGGCATCCTCTTCATATCGATACCGGAAGCTCCCCTCCCGCCCCTGCGCTCGCCAAGCCACCCAGTCGCTGAAGGCGTCGAAGTCACGCAGCGGCTCCGGGGCGGCCTCCTGGCCGTCGGGCAGCACCGCCTGCGCCTCGGTCAGGTCGCGGATCGCATAGCGGCGCTCCGCCGCCGCGGTCTCGTGGAACGCGCCCAGCATGAGATGAAGTACCTGGTAGGTCCCGTCGGCGTTCGGAGCCAGGAACAGGAGAGTCCTCTCTCCCGCCGCGAACCGGGGCGCTCCCCATATCTTGAGCGTCAACCCCCGGGGGCCCGGGCCGCCCGGAACCCGCACGACGATCCTTCCGGAGGCGCTCCCCTTGAGCCTGCGCTCGACCCGGGCCACGTATTCGGTGGCAGCCCGGCCATCCCGCGCGGGACGCGACTCCAGGATGGTGGCCACGACGACCTGCCCGGCCTGATCGACCAGGACCTCGTCCGTCATCGGCACATAGGTCGTCGCCGACAGCGAGGCCGCCGCCAGAAAGCTCAGAAGGATCAGGATCTTGGCCGTTCGCATGGCGGGCTCCTCCTCAGGGTCTCTTCTACAATAAGTGACACGGACCAAAAGTCAAGAGGGCAGAAAGTGTGTTTAACACACTTTTTGGGGTCTTGACAGCCCGGACAGGCTTGGCCGAGGATTCACCCGGTCCCGGATCGTACTCGAAAATGGAACGGGACCTTGCGCTCTTTGACAATCGATGGACAGGAGCGGGGGCCGGACGCGGGGCGGCCCCCTCAGCTCCTGCTTTGTGTGGCTTCTCCCAGGAGCCGCAGGCCGCCGACCGCCAGTGCGCCCAGCATCTCCGTCATTCCTTTGAGGATAGCGAGGATAGCCCCGGCCGAGGTCCCAGAAGAGGAACCAGAGGAGGACCCAGGGAATCGGTCAAGATCCGATGTTCCAGAATAGCACCGGATCGACGTACTCAGAGAGATGATCCATCAGATGCTTCCATGCTTTGAGATCGTAGTGCGGATGAACAGGAAATTGGCAAGCAAATTCTAAAGCTTGACTATAAGGCATAGCTGCGGGATGGAGCTCTAGATTGCCCGGCAAGCTACTCGCGCGTCGCCGGATGCACTGAGAGATCTTCACCACCGATCGACCGGCTGAGACGCCGACAATTCTTGCAGGGCGCGTTGGTAATCCCCGGAGCAGCCCCGCTAAGGTCACCCCGGATCCACAACTGAGCACCAAAGTGCCGCCCCGAATTGCGGAGAGAGGTAGTGTCGCTGCTTCTCTAGCCACCTCTTGCACAGCTTGTTCACATTCGATACCGAAGGGAATCATGATCCCCCCCCGCGCCTCGATTCGTCTCCGAGATTGAGCCCAGCATATTGAGAGCGTATTCACCGGAACACCCTCAACTTCGAATCCCAGTTCACGAACTCGGGATATACTCTCAGGCTCAGGGATGTTTTTCCGAAGCGCAAAAAATACCACCACACGCATCCCAGGAAACTCCCGGCACAATACAGCTACACCCTCTCCTACTCGGGAGACCCCGGTTTCCCAACATCCCACAAGATGGATTCCTTTTGTGTAGATCTCGGCTAGCAAGCTCCAAATCCCTCGGAGTTTCGCCAACGGAGGACACGGAGGAATCCCATATAGGTCCTCTCGCTTAACCAATATCCTGCGTCCAGCAACTTGGTAACTCTCAAGAGGCGTATGCTCTCGAAACAAGCGAGATCGCCTTATCTCTTCTGAAAAATCAGAATTGGTTCCCATTTATAGATCCGATTCTTAGCCCGCTGCGACGGCATAGCATTGGTTAACATACGGATGGTTCGACGTATCTCAAAAACCTCTTTAGCCAGATCCCGAGTGTCGGTAGCCACCGCATAAGCCCCTACGTCGGCAACATTAATAGCTAAATATCCACCGCGCTTCAAAACTCGAAATGACTCATTGATAATAACTTTCAAAAATTTCTCTTTCCACTCAGAATAACGTGGATAGCGTCGAAAGCTCTGCGCCTGATCAATACTGTAACGCTCACGATCAAAATATGGTGGACTGGAGAAAACAAACTCAACACTGCAGCCAGGCAGCTCTCGCAGTAGGTCTTCGGCGCACATTTGGTGGATTTCAGCGCTACCCTCCGACAAGGAAGACAAAGTTCTCAACATTTCACGTAATCCTTGAACCTGCTCCTCAGCCGGATCAATACCAATGTAGTGTCTATTCTTCAGGCTTAGAGAGCCCAAGAGGCGCCCGCCGTAACCGGCGCAAAAATCTAATACAGTAGCTCCTTCCAAAGAGAAATAGTTTATAATTGCACCCGCCACAGTTGGGCGAAAATTTGATACTCGGGCGCGATGGAAGATCCGAAGGACACTGCGCACGCACTGTGCATTCCAGCAGCGGCGGTTCGGCCAAAATCGGGCGGCCTTAGTCAAGGCCCGTCGCAAGATAGTATCATCCTCGAAACACCTAACTGCTGAGCGTCCATGCTCCTGAACAGCCCACATCTGGGGATGAAAGTAGTTCGCCATTCGCAGCCCCAGCATTGAGGAGCGTGCTTCATCATTCTGTATGATGTCCTCGGGTACCACGCGCTGCAATAGTCGGAACTCTCGCTCTATCTCCTCAAAAGAAAGAGTCGGATATGGAAAGCCATGAGATCGCCAGTAGTCGAAAGCACGCCCCAGCCAAAGCTCCTGTTGGGCGAGAGGCATAGATTGGAAGTCTCTCCCGAAAATATTCAAGATACCAAAGTGATCTTGGGATTTGGAAGCCATCTGCGGTGCAAGCTAATAGTGGTCTAATGACTTAAGAGGGCTTTTTGAGCACATCTTTCAAATAGCTCACGCAAGTAGCGGCACAGAACGCAGTCAATGAGGTATAAATAGGGACTAGACTCTTCGTCTCCTCTTGACTTGTTGATTTCACGGCTAAATAGGTAAATAATAGTCCGCCAGCCAGAGTGCATAGCACAACTATGAGATAGATAATCCTATCTAAAGGCCAATCAAGGGCCTCGCTAGAGACAGGTATGCGGAGTGCGATAAGCTCTATGGCTTCGGCGCTTGATGACTTTTCCTGTTTCTCAGAATCGATCCACTCCAGATTTACTGATGCTGGCAGCCCGACTTTCGGCTGTACCCAGAGAGTCTCAATCCGATAGTTGCCCGTCACTGGGAGAGTTGTCCGAGCGACTTCAAAGTGTTCTGCAGGATTTGAAAACAGGTACGAGCACGGTGAGTGGTTGGCGTGAGTCCCTGGTGTTGTTATAATATTGTAGGCTAGATTCAGGTCATATGTTTTCTTGGCTTGAAGTGCGAATCCGTTTACGGTTGACTCATTTTTGAAGCTCATGGGTTCTAAGGGCTGAGATTGCCCTCTCTCCGTAATCCGCTCCAAACGAAGCACAGCGGAGCCCACGAAATTTTCCCGCGCTTTAACAGCCAGAGCAGAATCATCCGCCAGTCGGTCCCAAAGAAGCGCGGGAGGTGTCGCTGCCCAAGTTAACGAATCGACTCTGTCATCCGGGAGATCAAACATTAGAATTTGCTCTCCCCCATCATATTTAACTACCCCATCGAGATTAATTAATGAAAATTTGCCTTCGGGCGTTAGATTGACGAATTCTAGAAGCTTGAAGTGGACTTGAACGGTGTCTTGGACGCGCACACTTGTGACCTCGATGCGTCGTAGTGGTATTAGATTTTTGCAATATTCAGATTCCTGTTGGCCTCGGAATCTAATAGCTAGCAGTCCTAGATGTTTTGGTTGATTCAAAATCATATAGTCCCTATTACCAGAATTTTCTAGCACTTTTAGCAAAATAGGGCTAATATACTCTAGCCTGTAAGAAAATGGCCTGTAGAACGAACACCCTGGTGGAACTGTGAGAACCTCAAGACAGCTCCGCCAATAGGGCTCATCACCAAACGTAGAAAGCACGAGCATTGCCAGCCTCCGTTGTGTATCTCTGCCTGCATCACCATTCTAGCATCTGCAGCAGGCTTGTCAGCGAATCACAGGAGCGAATGAGTTTCAAGGATGCCCCCCAGTTCGAGTCGCCCTGGATTAAGCTAGCTGACCGCCAAAATACAACTCCCACCTGGAAGGTGATTTCAAGATGCAGAGAATTGAGTCTCATACCTGTAGCTCAACCGGCGATGCAGAAGCCCAAGTTTACGGCGATGAAAAGCCTCGGCTCTCAGTCCCTCAGCTTAGAGGGCCGTACCGAACTCAGGCTTAGCCCGCCGACCGCCAGCGCTCCCAGCATCTCGACCAGCCCCTTGAGGATGGCGAGGATGGCCACGGCCGAGGTCCAGAACAGGAACCAGAGCGCCACCCAGGGCGTCAGCAGGGCCCGCAGGCCCCTCCCGGCCCTCCTCCATCCCGGCGCGCTCTCGGCGAGCCGGCGCCAGAAGGCCAGGCCCGACGAAGGGGTGGCCATGCACTCGCAGGCCTCGGGCCCGATGTCCGCGGCCCGGAAGGTGGTCTCGAACCGGCTCTCCGGGTCCCCGGCCAGACCGTAGGCGTCGTCCTCCATGGGATGACCGGCGTATCGGAACCCGTTTCCCGCGGCGCAGGCGAGGTAGAGGATCAGGAACGGCCGCAGGAGGCCCAGGCCGGGCCCGCCCTCCTGGATCTGCAAGGCGTGGTAGGCCTCGTGGAGCAGCAGGCCGAGGCCTTCCACCGAGCCGGGGTCCCAGTACTGCCGATCGACGTAGATCCGCGCGCGGCGCGGCCGGAGCCTGCCGGGCAGGGTGATCCCCTGGATCGCGAACAGGTTGAAGACGTGCGGGATGCCCAGGTGGAACCGCAGCGCCTTCAGGTCGAGCGTCGGGTAGATCGTCCGCACGAGCTGCCGGACGTGCTCCGGCAGCTCCACCTCGGGCGGAAAGAACCAGCGGCGGAGGCGCTCGGCCGAGATCAACCCTGGTACGTGATCCGGTAGATCGCGCCCGCCTCGTCGTCCGAGACCAGCAGCGCGCCGTCGGGCATGACGAGCACGTCCGCCGGCCGGCCCCAGACGTGGCCGTCCGACCGCAGCCAGCCCTCGGCGAAGGGCTCGTAGGAGGTTGCCTTACCGTCCTCCACCCGGACCAGGGTCACGCGGTAGCCGATCGGCGTATCCCGGTTCCAGGAGCCATGCTCGGCGATGAAGACCTGGTTGCGGTACCGGGCCGGGAACATGGAGCCGGTGTAGAACCGCATGCCGATCGCCGCCACGTGCGGCCCCAGCTCGCGGGCCGCCGGCGTGAACTGGCCGCAGTTTTTCCCTTGACCGAACTTGGGGTCCGCGATGCCGTTGCCGTGGCAGTACGGAAAGCCGAATTGCATCCCGGGCTTTGGCGCGCGGTTGAGCTCGTCCGGCGGCAGGTCGTTGCCCAGCATGTCGCGGCCGTTGTCGGTGAACCAGAGCTCCTTGGTCTGCGGGTGCCAGTCGAAGCCGACCGTGTTGCGGATGCCGCGGGCGAAGATCTCGCGGCCCGAGCCGTCGGGCTTCATGCGGGTGATCGAGGCGTAGATCGGGTTTTCCTCGTCGCAGACGTTGCAGGGCGCGCCGACCGGCACGTAGAGCAGGCCGTCCGGGCCGAAGGCGATGAACTTCCAGCCGTGGTGGCGGTCGCTGGGGAAGGTGTCGGAGACGACGACCGGCTTCGGCGGGTCCTGGAGCCGTCCGTCGATGCCGTCGTAGCGCAGCACCCGCGAGACCTCGGCCACGTAGAGCGCGCCGTCGCGCCAGGCGAGGCCGCTCGGCATGTTGAGCCCGGAGGCGATCCGGATCACCTGGTCCGCCTTGCCGTCGCGGTCGCGGTCCACCACGGCGTGGACGCTGCCGTTCTCCCGCGAGCCCACGTAGAGGGTGGTGCCGTTCGACGACAGCGCCATCTGGCGGGCGTTGGGCACGTCGGCGGCGAAGACGTCGATGTGGAAGCCGGCCGGCAGCTTGATCTCGCCGATCGGCAGGCGGTCCTGTCCCGGGCCTCCGGGCGCGGCGGGCGCCGGGGAGCACGACAGCGCCAGGATCGTCACGACGGCTGCGCAGAGGACTGCGCAGGGGAAAAATCGGGTGTTCATCAGGCGTGCCTCCTTCTCCCGTCCGGCCCCAGTCTATCCCGATCCGGCGCTTCGGCTTAGACTTGGGTCCCTATGAGCCTCACCCCGGAGCTGGTCGCCGACATCCTGGTCCGCCAGGGCCTCATCACCGCGGACCAGGGGGATGCCATCAAGCAGGAGGCCCGCCTCGTGCCGGGCCGGGTGCGCTCGTCGAGCGCCTACGAGCAGAAGTCGCTCGCCTACGAGGTGGTCACCCGCCTGAGACTGCCGAACCTCAAGGACTCGGGCGGGTTGATCGCGGACGTGGACATCTCCCATGCGATCGCCCGCGACGCGAAGCTCGACCACGTGCGCATCGACACGCTGTCGCTCAACGCGGACCTCATCGAGTCCAAGATGTCGCGCCCGTTCGCGAAGCGGCACCGGATGATCCCGCTGGAGATGTCGAACGGCCGGCTGCGGGTGGCCTGCGCCAACCCCTACGACATCGAGGGGATCGACTCCTTCAAGAGGATCGCCGGCCGCGACGTCGAGCTGGTGGTGGCCGCCGAGCCCGAGTTGCTCAAGGCGTTGACCGAGTTCTACGGCCTGCGCCACTCGGTCAAGAGGGCCGAGAAGGACCTGACCTCCGGCATCGACCTCGGCAACCTCGAGCAGCTCGTCCGCATGAAGAGCGAGAACGAGATCGAGTCGAGCGACCAGCACGTGGTCAACGCGGTCGAGTTCATGCTCCAGCACTCGTTCGACACCCGGGCGAGCGACATTCACGTCGAGCCCAAGCGCGACCGCAGCCTGATCCGCTTCCGGATCGACGGCGTGCTGCACGACATCCAGACCATGCCGAAGGTGGTTCACGCCGCCGTGGTGTCGCGCATCAAGACCATGGCGCGCCTCGACATCGCCGAGAAGCGGCGGCCGCAGGACGGCCGGGTCAAGACCACCCGCGGCGGCCGCGAGGTCGAGCTGCGCGTGGCCACGCTGCCGGTCGCGTTCGGCGAGAAGGTCGTGATGCGCATCTTCGATCCGCAGGTGCTGATGCAGGACCTGACCGCGATCGGCTTCTATCCGGACGAGCTCCAGGTGTTCAACGATTTCATCAGCCGGCCGCACGGCATCGTGCTGGTGACCGGTCCGACCGGCTCGGGCAAGACGACGACGCTCTACTCCGCGCTCAAGGTGATCGCCACGCGCGAGATCAACGTGACGACCATCGAGGACCCGATCGAGATGGTGCACGAGGATCTGAACCAGACGGCGGTGCAGAACAAGATCGGGGTGACGTTCGCGAGCGCGCTGCGCCACATCCTGCGCCAGGATCCGGACGTGATCATGGTGGGCGAGATCCGCGACCCCGAGACCGCGCAGTACTCGATCCAGGCGGCGCTCACCGGCCACCTGGTGTTCTCGACGCTGCACACGAACGACGCCGCCTCGTCGATCTCGCGCCTGGCGGATCTTGGGGTCGAGCGCTTCCTGATCAGCTCGACGCTGGTGGGCTCGATGGCGCAGCGGCTGCTGCGCCGGATCTGCTCGCACTGCGCCACGGAGCGCTATCTGACGGCCGAGGAGATCGCCACGCTGCGCCTCGCGGTGCCGCCGGGCAAGCGGGTCAAGGTGAAAGAAGGCGAAGGCTGTTTCGAGTGCCGGGGCACGGGCTACATCGGCCGCACCGGCATCTTCGAGATGCTGCCGATCGACGACGCGGTCAAGAACCTGATCGTCAACGGCGCCGATTCGCCCGAGATCAAGCGCGAGGCCACCAAGAACGGCATGAGGACTCTACGGCAGTCCGCACTGCGCAAGCTGGCCGAAGGGATCACTACCTTTGAGGAGGTGGTGCGGGTGACGGGGTTGTAGGGGCCCTCACCCCGGGTTGGCGAAGTACTCCGCCACCAGCTCCTTCGCCCGCTGGGCGTCGGCCCGCGGCTCGGCGATGCGGCTGAAGAGCGTGCGGTAGGTGGCCTGGAGGGTCTCCAGGTCCTGCTGCTGCAGGAGCTTGTGGAGCTGGTCCAGGGCGCGCTGCGAGGCCTCGGGGTGGAGGCGGGCCTCGGACTCGCGCTCGAGGAGGACCATGGCGAAGAGGAGCGGCTCGGGGAGGTCCTCGAAGGCGGCTTCCGGCGGAGGGGCCGGCGGCGGCGAAGCCGGCTCCTTCACGGGCTGCGCCTGGACGATGATCGTGTCGTCGAGCGACTTCGGGAGACCGGGCTGCGGGCTCCGCTTCTCGAAGAAGGGCAGCGTGCGCATCTGGTGCGCGAAGCGTGAGAAGAGGCCCATCAGCTCCTTCTCCGACGAGAAGTTGCCGACCAGCCGCGCGTCCCGGCCGATCTCCAGCCGCTGCGTCTCCTGGAGGACCACGTGGGCGCGCGCGCCGTCCTCCAGGTGGAGCGAGCGCGCGCTCACCTTCCAGGCGGTCAGGAAGCCCTGCACATAGCAGGTCTCGACGCAGCGCACGGTGCCGGCCTCGACTTCCACTCCGCGGTCGATCCGGATCGAGCCGCCGAGCGACTCCAGCGTGCCGTACTTGCCCGAATTCTGGACCACCACGTTGCCGGGCGCGTGGATCGAGAGCTGGCCTTCCTGGTCCAGCTCGATGCGGGTGCCCCGCGGGATGATCAGGGTGGGAGCGGTTTCGTCCATGGTGCTTTTCATGACGATGACTACTTTCCGACGAGGGGCGGCAGCGGCTCGTAGCCCTCCACCGGTGGATTGTTGCGCGCCTGCAGCAGCAGCCGTTCCTCGTTCTGCCAGCGATGGTCCAGGATGTAGATCAGGGGATCGGCCGGCACCCACCGGCCATCCGCGAGCTTGCGCCGGACTTCGTAATGCACGTGCGGGCTCGTGCTCCAGCCCGTGTTGCCGACCGTGGCCAGGACGTCGCCCTGTTTCACTTTCTGGCCCGTCCGGACCTTGAGCTCGTCGCAGTGCCCGAAGAGGGTGACGAAGCCGTCGCCGTTGCGCACCATGACGAGGTTGCCGAAGCGCCACCAGTGAAGGCTGCGGCCCATCGGGTAGACGCCGGCGAAGACCACCACGCCGTCGGCCGGCGAGAGGATCGGCTTGCCCACCGGCGCGGCCAGGTCGAGGCCGGTGTGGAGCTCGAACTCCTTGGTGTACGGGCTGCGGCGGCGCCCGAACGGGCTGATCAGGACGAAGTCGCCGCCCTGGATCGGACAGAACGAGGGCGTTGTCCGCACCTGGTCCTTGTGCTCCTGCTCGAACGCCCGGACCTGCCGGAGGAAGGCGCTGAGCACGGTCAGGCGCTCGCCGATCCGCGCCTGGAGGCGGTTGCCCTGCTCGATCGTCCCCGAGTAGATCGAGTCGGGCGCCGGCGGCACCTCGACCGCGCGGCCCCGGCCCGCCGCCTGCCGGTCGGCTTCGAGCCCGTAGGCGAGCAGGATCTTGTTCATCCTCAGGTTCAAGCCGCCGGTCCTCTCCTGGAGCTGCTGCAGGCGGCCGACCAGCTCCTGCAGACGGTCTCCCTGGTTCGCGCGCTCGGAGACCAGCAGCCCGTACTCCTGCCGGTTCAGCATGCCGCCGATCACGCCGGGCGCGGACCAGGCGGCCACCGCGAGGAAGCCGAGATAGGCGAGCGCCGGGATGCACCAGAGGGTGAGCTGGCGCCGCGTGAGGAAGAGGTAGCGCACCCGCCGCCGGATGTCGCTCGGATGGATCTGAACCTCCAGGGTCCAGGTCTCGGGAGCGCCGCCATCCCTCGACGGACGGGGCGGCGGGCGGAGCCAGGAGGGCAGCCGGAGCTTCATCGGTCCCTCAGCCGACCGCGATCTCCAGGGCGGACTGGAAGGGGTTCAGCCGGTCGATCTCCGCCTCGCTGGCGTGCTTCGCGACCGCGGCCCGGAGCTCCGCATGGAGCGGCCCCCCGCCGGCCAGGATGTTGCCGCTCTGGAAGAAGCGCCCACCGCCGTCCAGGTCGGTCACCACGCCGCCGGCCTCCCGGATGAGCAGGATGCCGGCGCCGATGTCCCAGGGCGAGAGCCGGAACTCGAAGAAGCCGTCGTAGACCCCGGCCGCGGTGTAGGCCAGGTCGAGCGCCGCCGCTCCGCAGCGCCGGATCGCCTTGGCCTTCTGGAAGACCTCGCGGAAGATGGAGAGGTAGACGTCGAGCGTGGGCAGCGCCCGGAACGGGTAGCCGGTCGCCAGGAAGGCGCCGCCCAGCCCGCCCTGGCCGGAGACGCGCATGGGCCGGCCGTTCCAGAACGCGCCGCCGCCGCGGGTGGCGGTGAAGACGTTGTTGCCCTCGGGATCGTGGACCACGCCGGCCAGCAGCTCGCTCCCCCGCCGGCAGGCCACGGACACGCAGTAGACGGGCAGGCCCTGCAGGAAGTTGGTGGTGCCGTCGAGCGGATCGATCAGCCACTGGTGGTCGCCCTCTCCCTCTCCCGCTCCGCCGCCCTCCTCGGCGAGGATGCGGTGGTCGGGGAAGCGGCGGCGGATCTCGGCCAGGACGGCGGCCTCGCTCTCGCGGTCGGCCTGGGTGACGAAGTCGTTCAGGCCCTTGCGGTCGACCGTCAGGCCTTCGCGCCGGAAGTAGCGCCCCACCACGTCCGCTCCGGCCTTCGCCGCGGCCATGGCCGTTTGAAGAAGCTCGTCGTGCATAGGCCCACCATTATGCCAGGAACGGGCCAAGTTGCCTTGTCTTAACGGTTTTTGCCGCCTGCGGCGGTCCGGTGGAGAGAAATCAGGGCAGCTCGAGGCCCTGCGCGGCGGGCGACAGCGAGATTGCCTGCGGCAGGTGGGTCCCCTCCACCCAGACGATGCGCTGGGAGCCCAGCTCGCCCTTGAGGCCCGCGAAGGCCGCGCGCAGGCCGGGCAGGGTCGAGACGTCCTCGGCGTCGCCCCAGGCCGTGGACAGGGCCCCGGACACGGGTCCCTCCCCCACCTTCCAGACGAAGAGCGGCACCCGGATCGCGGCCAGATACCGCCGCACCGTGGCCGGATCGTAGCGGCTCCTGTCCTCCGGGTTCGGACCCACCAGCAGCACCACGGCGCGCGGGCCGTTGCCGGCCATCGCCTGGAGACCCGCCACGGCCACGGCGTCGGCCAGGCGCTGCGGGCCCTTGCCCATCTGGTCGTGGTTCGGCTGGACGCTCGTCAGCACCCAGTGCAACCCGCCGTCCAGCACGGAGAAGACCCGGGACTGAGGGAACAGCTCGGACTTGAGCGCGCCCTGGCCGTACGACGAGGAGACGGGCCAGACGAAGCGCACCGTGGCCTCGTTGCCGAGCGCGAGCATGTCCTTCTGGTAGATGGGCTTGTAGGTCAGCGCCGCGGTCCCGTCCTGGGCCCGGAGCAGGCGGTCGTCCCCGAGCTTCTCCAGGGCCTCGGCGACGCCGGGGCCCAGGTCGCGCACGATCACCACCTCTCCCGGCCCCTCGTCGACCGCCGCCACGGTCAGCGCCCGGCCATCGGCCTCGAGCCAGCCCGCGAGCGCCTGGGGCGCGGGCATCCGGCCCTGGCGCAGCCGCACCGGCACGGCCGTCAGCTCCGTGGAAAGCTCCGCCCCGTACCGGCCGCCGAACACCACGTCCCGGCGGGCGGTCACGTTCGAGGGGAAGGTCAGCTCCGCGCTCAGCACGTGCGGGGCCTCGGGGTCGTAGGGCGGCAGCGGCGAGCGGCCGACCTGGTCGGGACTGAGCGGCTTGTCGTCCAGGGTGACGCGGGCCGCGACGGGCCGCTCGCCCGTGCGGCTCTGCCAGGTGATCCGCACCCGGGTGGGCTTCGCGGCCGGGCCTTCGAGCACGATGCCCACCTCCGCCGCCGGCCGCGGCAGGTTCACCCACTGGCGCGTGCGCGCCACCTCCTGGCCGGCCTCGTCCAGGCCGCGCGCCACCAGCTCGTGCGGGAGGAGGCCGGCCCCGAAATCGACCTGCCCCTTCCACGGGCTTCCCTTGGGTGGCGCGATCCGGCCCGCGGCGGCCCCGTCGAGCAGGAGGTCCACCGACGCGACCGGCCCCTCCACGGCCAGCTCGACCGGGTAGGCGCCGAGGGTGAGCCCGAGGAACAGGGTCAGGAAGGCGATCTGCATGGGAAAAACCTCCTCGCGACGGTCCTCCTCCATTTTATGCTCGGAATCTCGATCTGACCCCTTGACCCTCACGCGACGTGAGGCTCTATCTTGAGACCGTGGCCGCCCCGCCTGGCAGAAAAACCGGGGGCAGAAAGGAGCTGGAACCATGCGCCTGTGGAAGGTGGGAGAGCTGGCGAAGCACACCGGTCTGACCGTCCGTGCTCTGCACCACTACGATGAGATCGGGCTCCTCTCTCCTTCGCACCGGAGCGAGGCCGGGTACCGTCTCTACGACGGCGAGGACATCGCCCGTCTGCTGCAGATCCTGTCCCTGCGGCAGGTCGGGTTCTCGCTCGACGAGATCGGCGACTGCCTGTCCCGGCCCGAGAACACGCTGGAGCGGGTGCTCGAGCTCCACATCGGCCGCCTCCGCGACGGGATCGAGCTGCAGAGGAAGCTCTGCAGCCGGCTGGAGGCGGTGTCGGAGCGGCTGCGCGCGGCGGAGGCGGTCTCCGTCGAAGATTTCCTCGAAACCATGGAGGCCATTCAAATGTTCGAGAAGCACTTCACCGAAGAGCAGAGAAACCAGATCGAGGCGCGCGGCAAGGCGATCGGCCAGGACCGGATCAAGTCGGTCGAGGCCGAGTGGCCGCAGCTCATCGCCAAGGTCCGCGCCGAGATGGACAAGGGCACGGACCCGGCGAGCGGCGACGTCCAGGCGCTCATGGGCCGCTGGAAGGAGCTCCTCGCCGAGTTCACCGGCGGCGACCCGGGCATCCAGAAGTCGCTCAACCGGATGTATCAGCAGGAGCCGTCGGTCCAGCAGCAGACCGGCATCGATCCGGCGCTGATGGAGTACGTCGGCAAGGCCATGGCGGCGGGCAAGCCCAAGGCCTGAAGACCTCGCAACGCCGCCCGGGCGGAAACGTCCGGGCGGCCGCGCCCTCAGGCCGCCTGGACGACCTGCGAGGCCAGGTGGATGCGCGCGATGCGCGCGAGGTCCTCGGACGGCCGCGTGGGGTCCACCGTGCGCGTCATCCCGGCGATGTTCCGGCAGATCTGGACCGGCGTCATGATGAGCCCCCAGGGGAAGCCCCACCAGCCGAGCAGCGCGCTGAAGAGGATGCCGCCGACCTGGCTCTTGACGCCGCAGCTCTTGCAGCTCACCTGGGGCATGCTCTTCCAGCTCGTGAGCAGGAGGGCCGACCACACCTGATGGCTGGTGAACACGTCGATCGGTCCGGAGCCGCCGCACTTCGGGCACGGCCCCTGGTGCATGCGGTGGACCAGCTCCTGCACGTGCGCCTCGGGCACCTGCTGGGAACGGATCAGGAGCTGCCCCTTGGCGGCGCACTGGTCGTTGCAGAACCGGGTGTTGCCCATCTGTGTGCCGCCCATCAGGATCATCGAATTGCAGTAGCCGCACCTCGCCATGGCGCCTCCTTCGAGAGACCTCCGTTGCCTACGGACTGGACTGATCTTGGAAAAATCGTAGTCCAGCCGGACCCGGGAGGTCAACAGCGGCTATTGGAGCGCCTATTGGAGATAGCCGAGCGCGCGCAGGTTTTTCTCGGTCTCGGGATCGAGCGGCGGCGCGGAGGCCTCGGCCACGACGCGCGGCTTGAAGGCCAGCAGGTCGCGCAGCAGCACGCGGGTCGATCGGCTGCGCTCGCGCGCGAGATCCCGCCGCTGGCCCGGATCGTTCGCGACGTCGTAGAGCTCCACCCGGGAGAGCCGGACGCCGCGCACCTGGAAGCCGCGGCACTTGTATTCGCCCTGCCCGCCGTGGGTGTGCTCGGGCTCCTCCATCACGCAGCCGTCCGCCTCCAGCTCGACGCGCCCGGGGCCCGCCAGGCGGACCGGCCGGACCGCGGCCCACTCCGGCGTCAGCGCGGCCTCGCCAAGAATCTGGCCATTCTGCCGGACCGCCAGCCGGCGCGGCCTTCCGAACGAACGGGCCTCGAACGTCAGGGTCTCTCCGGAGACGTCGAACGAGGCGCGGCGCGGGATCCAGTCGTCCGGCGACGGATCGAACAGCAGCAGGCTTTCGAGCGACCGCGCCTCTCCGCGATAGACCGCGCGCTCGCCGCCCGCCACCTCCGCCCACGCCGTGCCGGCCACCGGCTCCGCCTCGCGCCCCAGGAGCCCGGCCCGGCTGACGCCGCTCGAGCGGTCCCTGGGCTTGAGCCGCGCCAGGTCGTAGAGCGTGGCCGGGAGATCGAGGAGCTGGACCACGCCCCGGTGCCGCACGGCCGAGCGTTGGTCGGGATGGACGACCAGGAGCGGCACGTGGAGCGTCTCGCGGTAGAGCCGGGTGTGGCTCAGCTTGCCGTGGTCGTGCAGCTCCTCGCCATGGTCGGAGGTCACGATCACCGTGACCTCGTCGTCGAGCCCGAGGCGCGCGAGGTCCGCGAAGAAGTCGCGCACCACCTCGTCGGTCTGGCGGATGCCGGCGTCGTAGAGCGCCGTGAGCCAGTCCACCACCGGCGGCTGCAGGCGCTCGCCGGTCGCGTTGTGGCGGGTCAGGCCGGGCCCGGTCGCGGGGATCGCGCCGGGCGGCTCCCCGCCGTTCCAGAACGGCTCGCGGTATTTCGGCGGCGCGTCGTAGGGCGTGTGGACCGCGTAGGTGTGGACGAACACGAAGAAGCGATCCTCGGGCTTGATCCCTTCCAGGAAGCGCACGGCGCGGCCGAACGTGGCCTTGATCTTCCGCGCCCCCTGGCGGTCCTGGGCGCTGAACACGTCGAAGCCGCGGCGGAAGCCGTAGCGCGCCCGCAGGAACCCGCCCTCCGTGAACGCGCCGGTGCGGAACCCCGCGCGCTGGAACACCTCCGGCAGGATCTCCACCTTGTCCGAGAGCACCGAGCTCGGCGGGTAGACGCCGTGCTCGCGCGGATGGAGGCCGGTGAGCATCGACATGTGGGAGACCAGGGTGCTCGGGTACTGCGCGTACGCCTCCTCGAACAGCGTGGCGCGCCGCGCGAGCGAGTCCAGGAACGGGCTGGTCGGCTTCGCATAGCCGTAGCAGCCGAGGTGGTCGGCTCGCAGCGTGTCGATCGAGATCAGGATGTAGCCGCGCGTCGCCCGCGGGATGTCCCCGGACGCCCGGGCCGCGGGCGGCTCCGCCTTGCCGCCGCAGCCGCTCGTGGTGATCGCTGCGATCACCACGAGCGCCAAGGCCATCCTTCGTGCCTGCTTCATCGGGCGGGATGATACAGGATGGAGCCCGCCCACACCGCCAGGAACCGGGTTGACCTTCGACCCGTTTCTGCTACGATCCTAACCAGCATTTTTGTTTGCGATAAACGACATATCCGGGCCGGGATCGGGAGGGCGCCATGCCTTGGAAAGCGGGGAGGCAGGGACGGCAGGTACACTTATTACAAGGAGCGCATAGATGAGCCTCGCGGAGAAGCTCTCCTTGCCTTTGCCCACGGCCGCTCCTCCGCCGGACGACGACGTTGCGCTGAGCGAGACCGACGACTTCACGCTGGTGGACACGGCCGAGCCGCACACCAGCCGGGCGCGGGCGATGCTCCGGGCGCACCCGGAGATCCGCGAGCTCGTCGGACCGGCACCCTCCACCTTCCTGCTCACGCTCGCGCTGGTGGCGGGCCAGAACACCCTGGCGCTCCTGCTCCGCAATTCCCCGCTGTGGATGATCGCCCTCGTGGCCTACTTCGTCGGCGCCGTGATGAACTGCGCCGTGCTCAACATGATCCACGAGGCCTGCCACAACCTGATCTTCCGTTCGCGGCGCTGGAACCTCGTCGCCGCCTACATCGCGAACCTCGGCACGTTCTCGCCCTACGTCGAGACCTTCTACCACTATCACCTGCCGCACCATCGCTTCCTCGGCATCTACGACCGCGACACGACGATCGCCCGGGACTGGGAGGCGCGGCTCGTGGGCCGGAGCGCCCTGCGCAAGCTGGTCTGGTTCGTGTTCTTCCCGCTCATCTACCCCTTCCGCGTGGCCCGCATGAGCATCGGCAAGCCGGCCAGGCACCGGCTCGCCCTGAACCTCGTCCTGCAGATCGCGTGGCTGGCGCTGCTCTACAGCCTCGGAGGCTGGCGCGCGGTCGCCTATCTCGCCCTGTCGTTCTACCTTCATTTCGGTCTTCACCCTTTGAACGCGATCGCCCTTCAGGAGCACGTCTTCGTGAAGCACGGCGAGGAGAGCTACAGCTACTACGGCATCGGCAACTGGATCACGTTCAACGCCGGCTACCACGTCGAGCATCACGATCTGCCCTGCGTCCCGTGGTCGCGCCTGCGGCGCCTCCACGCGATCGCGCCGGAGTTCTACGAGGGACGTTATTCCTATCAATCCTGGACCGGCCTCATCTTGCGGTTCGTGAAGGATCGGCAGTGGAGCCTGTGGGCGCGGGCTGTGCGGGAAGACCGGAAGCGCGCCCGAACTCAGAACGCCTGAGCTGGCGCGACAACAGGGAGATCGACATGGCAAGCATTCTCGATTTCAAACACCTCGAGCCGGAGGGGCTCGAAGGACACGCCCATGGCTCGACCGCGGTCAGTTATCCGGCGGGCGAGCCCGAGTTCGTGTCGGCCTCCGGATGCCATCTGGTCGCCGCCGACGGCGAGAGGTATCTGGACGGCTGCGCCGGTACGTTCAACATCAATCTGGGCTACGGGCATCCGGCGGTGACCGAGGCGGTGGCCGGGGTGATGGCGAGCGGCCTGCCGCACCTCTCGAGCTCGTTCCAGCACCGCCACGTCGAGGAGGCGGCGCGCGCCCTCGTCGACGTCTCCCCGCCGCCCATCACCCACTGCCACTTCAAGGGCTCCACCGGAGGCAGCACCGCCGTCGAGCAGGCGATGCGCCACGCCTGGGTGGCCACCGGCAAGCGCTCCTTCGTCACCTTCCGGAACTCGCACCACGGCCAGACCATCGCCACGACCAGCCTGTCGGGCATGCCGTTCCGCCGCAACCGGCTGCCGGTCTTCCAGCCGGTGACGCACGTGGAGGCGCCCGACTGCTACCGCTGCCCCTGGAAGAAGAACCCCGCCACCTGCAACGTCGAGTGCATCGACGCGATCGAGAGCGCCATCGACAACGCGCCCACGGGCGAGGACGACACGGCGGCCTTCGTCGGCGAGCCCATCCTCGGCGCCGGCGGCGGCATCACGCCCCCCAAGCACTGGTGGGCCGAGCTGCAGTCCCGCCTCTCGGTGCGCGGCATCCTGCTCATCGTCGACGAGGTGCAGACCTTCGGCCGGACCGGCTCCTTCTTTGCCGCCGAGCACTACGGGATCGAACCCGACATGATCGCGGTGAGCAAGGGGATCAGCGGCATCGGCATCCCCGGCGCGGCGGCGCTCCTGATGTCGGAGAACCTGCGCGTGCTGAACTCCGGCGAACGGTCGCTCACCTCGGCCGGCTCGGTGCTCGCCTGCGCCGCGATCGAGGCCACGATCCGGGTGATGCGGGAGCCCGGCTTCTTCGAGCAGGCGCGCCGGTCCGCGGAGGTCCTGGCCGATCGGCTCCTTCGCCTGGAGCAGGAGTTCGAGTGCATCGGCACCGTGCGCGGCTTCGGGCTGATGACCGGGATCGAGCTGGTCAAGTCGCGCTCCAGCAAGGCCCCGGACGTCGCGCTGACCAACCAGGTCGTCTGGGAGTGCATGAAGAACCGGCTCCTCCTGAGGACCAGCCTCTACGGCCGGGGCTCGTTCGTGAAGGTCCGGCCGCCGCTGGTGATCACGGAGGACGAGGTGCACGATCTCTGCGACCGGCTCCATCGCTCGCTCGACGCGGCATTGACGCATTGAGACCGGTCGTGCTCGCCGCCGCCGCCGTCCATCTCTACACCACGGCCGGCGGCGTGCTGGCGTTCTTCGCCACGCTGGAGATCGCCGCCGGCCGCTTCGAACGCGCCCTGCTGCTGCTGGGCATCGCGTTCGCCGTCGACGGCACCGACGGCATGCTCGCCCGGCGCTTCCGGGTCCGCGAGGTGCTCCCCACGGTCGACGGCGAGATCCTCGACCTGGTGATCGACTTCTCCACCTACGCGGTGGTGCCGCTCTTCCTGCTCTGGCGCGCGTCGCTGCTGCCTTCGCCGCCGTGGCTGTGGGCCGCGCTCATCCTGATCGCCGCCCACTACGACTTCGCCAACACCCATCCACTCAAGCACCGGGGCCTCTACACGGGGCTCCCCGCCATGTGGAACCTGTATGCCTTCCACGTGTTCTACATCCGTCCGTCCGGGCCCGTGCAGATGGCGTGCATCGCGCTTCTCTTCGTGCTGACGTTCGCCCCCGTCCACTTCATCTGCCTGTCGCGCCTGCCCTCTCTGCAGACCGCCAACGTCGTCGCCATCGTGGCCTACACGCTGATGTGCCTGGCGGTCCTGTCGGGCCTGGCCGGCGACCCGAGGCCCTGGGCGCTGGCCGGGCTGGCGTACCCGGCCTGGTATCTCGGCTCGTCGTTCTGGGCCCACTTCCGGTATCACCGCGGCCTGCTGCGGCTGGCGGAGGCCCGATGAAGACGAACGGCGCGGTCATCTTCGACATGGACGGCCTGATGGTCGACACGGAGGCCATGGCCATCGAGGCCTGGCAGGAAGCCGCCCGGGCCCAGGACGCGGAGATCACGCGGGAGCTGTGCATCGGCATGATCGGGCTCAACCAGCGCGACTCCGAGCAGTTGCTCTCCGATACGCTCGGCCCGGCCTTCCCCCTGGAGCCGGTCCGCGACCGCTTCCTCCGCGGCCTGCAGGAGCGCATCGAGACCGGGCGCATCGACGCCAAGCCCGGCCTCTTCGAGCTGCTCGACTATCTCGAATCGAACGGGGTGCCGAAGGCGGTGGCCACCTCGTCCGGCCGCGAGGAAGCGGCGAAGAAGCTGCGCGCCATCGGCGTGCTCCACCGCTTCCCGGTGATCGTGACCTCGGACCAGGTCGCGCGCGGCAAACCGGCGCCGGACCTGTTTCTCCTGGCCGCCTCCAGGCTGGGCGTCGAACCCGCGTGCTGCACCGTGCTGGAGGATTCGGAGGCGGGCATCCGCGCTGCGCACGCGGCCGGGATGAGGCCGGTCATGGTGCCCGACATCAAGCCGCCCTCGGACGCCATCGTCAGTCTGGCGGCGCAGGTGTTTCCGACGCTCCAGGACGTCCACCGCTTCCTCGCCGGCGAATCCGGCGGCCCGGCCTGATCAGGGCCAGGGTGGAGAGGCGGCCTTCCAGCTCGATCCCAGGGCGTCGCCCAGCGACGACACCCACTGCGCAAGCCTCCTGCCGTTGGGAATCGAGAGCGGTTGATTCCCTCTCAGCCGGGGAGGCGCGGGGCTCTCCAGGACGAGGACGCACCCGCGAGCGAATTCCAGGGTCTCCCGGTCCACCGGCATTCCGCCTTGCAAGCGCGCCCGGCCGGCCAGGGCGGCCAGATCCGTGGAAACCGTAATCCCGTCGAGCTCCGGGGAAGAACCCTCCGACTCCAGCAGGAGATCCTGATCGGCGAGATAGGCCAGCGCGACCTCGCGGCTGTTGTCCGGCCGGAAGATCGACCAGCACTCCGATGAGAGCGTCAGGACCTGGGCCGCGAAGTCCAGCGCGAAGAAGGCGGGCCGCTCCCGCGCCGGGTCGACGTCGACGTCGAAAGCGAGCTCGACGGACACCTGGAAAGGGTTCCGCCCACTCTCCTCCATCCGGGAAAGGGCCGCGAGGATGGCTTCGTGCGACGTGGCGATGGTTTCATAGAAACCGGTCTTCCTCTTTCGATCCGCATGGAACAGGTGCGCGAGCGCCGTCAGCCGGAGATCCCGGTGGTCGGCAAACACGCGGGCCATTGCCCGGCAGACGGAGGCCGGCGAATCCGCGTCGGGCAGGTCGAACGAGCCCACGGGCCCGTAGCCGAGAAACCAGGTCTCGACCGGTTCCGCGATCCAGTCCGTACCGCCTCGCCACGCCAGATGGGCCGAGCGGTTGACCATGTAGCGGGATGCGGACATCAGGTACCCCACCTCCTCATGAAGTCGCCCAGCACGAAGCCGCCGTCCGGGTTTTCAAAGATGATCTGGATGGAATTCTTCGGCGAGCCGGGCGCGTTCGGCGAGAAGACTCGGCCGGCGAGCGACGAGATCTCGCCGGGAGAAAACTGATCCGGTCTCAGCACGACCACGACGTTGTCGCTCTGGGCATGGGTGATCTCGCTGACCACGTTTCTCAGGCTCGAGTTCTGCAGGTTCTTCAGCTCGAGAGTCCTGCCCGAGAAGGCTACACGGAAATCCGCGGTGTTCGGCCCGCGCGGCCCCTGCGGCGCCTGGCGGACGATGTCGAGCGCCATCTTGTCCGCCAGCCAACGCCCCAGTTGGATCTCGCCGGGGGAGGCCGAGGGGTCCTCGTTGACGAAAAGGCCTCTGCCCGCACCATACTTCTGATAGGCCCGGGCTCCGAGAAGGAGACCCGCGACGGACGCGACGAGGGCGATGGCCGCCACGGCGCGCTCCCGTCCCGACTCGGCCGTCAGATAGGCCCGCACACCGGCGGCCGCGGCAATGGAATTCGCCGCCGTGGCGCTGATCAGGAGGCCGACGCCGCGGGATACCCCCACCCCGGCGGCGATCCCCAGCCCCACCCCGACGACCAGGGCCGTGGTCGCCGCGCCGAGCAGGAACGAGGACGCGGCGTCGTACGCGGTGAACGGCGTCTGCAGGATACGGCTGTTGACCCAGGTCGTCAGGGTGCTCATGACACCGCCCGCCGCCATCATGCCGGCGAGCGAATACTCGAGCCCGCCCGGGTCCACGCGGTTGAGCGGATCGGCCCCGGCGTAAAGGTATTTGTGCAGCGATCTCGGATCGCCCGATCGGCCCGGGAGCGGATCCATGCTGACGAAAGTGGCGTCGCCGGGGCTCAGCCACCTGGCGCGAAGAGAGTACAGGCCGGAGACGGTCTCCTGGGTCTCGCCGGCGAAACGGAACGTGTTGGCGTCCGCTCCGGTGTGGGAGATCAGCTCTCCGAAGGCGGTATAGGCGTAGCGGTCCGTGACCGTGCCTGTGTCATCGGTCAGGGCCCGGATGCTCCCGAGGCCGTCGGCATGATGGAAGCGGCTCTCCCAGGCTCCGCCCGACGCCGGACGCATCGTCGCCAGCAGGTCGTCGCCCCGGACATAGAAGGCAGCGAGCGCTCCGCCGGCGCTTTCCGCCACGATCTGCGAGAGCGGCCCGGACGTGTCGACGAGGTAATCGGTCACCTTCGCCGTCCCGTCCGGCGCCCGCGTCTCCGTCCGGACCAGCACGCCGTCGGCGTCGTAGGTGTGCAGGACGACCCGGCCGTCGGCGAGCGTCACCGACTGCAGCCGGTCCTCGGAATCCCAGGCGTACGTCGCCTCGCCTGTCCTCGCGGTCCGATTGCCATTGGCATCCCAGGTCGAAGCCCGGGCTCCCTCGAGTGTCAGGCGGTCCCGGCTGTCGTACGCGTAGTCCGTGGTGACGATCCCCTGGTCCTCCCCGGTGTGGGTCTGCCGGAGCCGGTTGCCCACCGCGTCGTACGCGAAGCTCCGGCTGTAGACCGGCACGCCCGCCCGCGCCACCACATCGCCGGTCAGGCGATAGAGCGCGTCGTAGCCATAGCTGCGGACCGTGCCGTCGACCTCGTCGATCCGGGTGCGGTTTCCCGCCGGACCGAGGGTGTAGGCGTAGGCCTGCACCACCGTGTCGGCGGCCGTCTTCGTGGTCAGATCGGTCAGGCGGTTCAGCGGGTCGTATCCGAAGGCCGTGGCCGTCCCGTTGGGATAGGAAAGGCCCGTCCGATTGCCGTTCCCGTCGTAGTCGTACGCATAGACCCTCGCCTGCGGATCGGTGACCGTCGCGAGCCGGTTGAGCGCGTCGTAGGTGTAGACCGTCGCCAGGCGGGTGGAGCCGAGCTGCGCCACCAGGCTCGTCCGGTTGCCCTGGAGGTCGTAGGTGTAGGCGAGCTGCCGGCCGTCCGGGTAGGTGAGCGCCGTGAGCCGGTCGCGGGAGTCGTAGGCGTAGCGCGTCGTTCCGCGCGCGTCGACGGCGGTCTCGCGCTGGCCGGAGGCCGTGTAGGTGAAGCTCGCCGAGCTTCCCCCGCTCCCGGAAGAAGAGCTCCGCGACAGCAGCCGGTTGGCCTCGTCATAGGCCCAGGTCGTGACTGTTCCCTTGAAATCCTGCCGGCGGACCAGGTTCCCGAGCGCATCGTAGCCGAGGGTCTCGGAGGCGCCGTCGGGCAGCACGCGCCGGACGAGCCTCCCCATCCTGTCGTGCTCGAAGCGGGTCTCGTGCCCGTTGGCGTCGCTCTGCGAGATCCGGTTCCCCGGCTCGTCGTAGGCAAAGCGCGTCACCTGGCCGAGAGCGTCCGTGACGGTCAGCAGGCGTCCCGCCGGGTCGTAGCCGAAACGGGTCGTCACCCCGGCCTGGTCCGTTTCGAAAGCCCTCTGTCCGGCCGCGTCATAGCCGGTCTGTCTCGACGTTCCATCCGGAAACAGCACCCGGACCAGCCGGCCCGCGTCGTCGTGCTCGAAGGAGGTGGTGTGGTTCCGGGCATCCGTGATGGAGGCTTGATTCCCGGCGTCGTCGTAGGTGACGGAGGCCTCGTGGCCGAGAGCATCCCGGCTCCTGATCCGGCGGCCGGCGGCGTCATAGGTGTGGGCCGTGGTGTTGCCCCGGGCGTCGGTCGTGGAGACGAGCCGGCCGGCGTCGTCGTAGGCGTTCGCGGCGACGGCCGTGTCCGGATAGGTGGTCGTGAGCAGCCGGCCCGCGGCGTCATGGGTGAAGCGGGTGGTCCTGCCAGCCCGATCCATCGAGGCGAGCAGGCGCCCCTCGGCGTCGTACAGCTTCGTCTCCCGGGTCGCGTCCGGGTGCTCGACCGCGGTCTGCCGCCCCATGTCGTCATAGGTGAAGACGGTGCGGCGGCCGAGCTTGTCGATCGTCTCGGCCACGTTGCCCAGCGCGTCGTACAGGGTTCGGCCGACCGTCCCATCCGGATCCGTGATCTTCGTGAGCCGCCCCATGGCGTCGTACTCGAAGGTCCGGACGAGCTCCTCTTCGGCTCCGTCCGCCCTGGTCCGGGTCGTCCGCTGGCTCAGGCGGTTGCCGTCGGAGTCGTAGGTGCAGGACGTCACCGTCCCGAGCGGGTCCGTCACCGAGGCCAGGTTTCCGGCGTCGTCGTAGGCGTAGGCCGTCACCGCCTGCCCGGCGTCCGTCCGGGTGAGCAGGTTGCCCCGGTCGTCGTAGCTGTAGGCGGTGACGTTGCCCAGCGGATCGGCCGTCCGGACGAGGTTGCCGGCGCCGTCGTAGTCGAGACGGGTCGTCTTGCCACGCGGGTCCGTCGTGGTCGCCACCTGGCCGCGGGCGTTGTAGGTGTAATGGATCGTATGGCCCAGGGGATCGCGGACGGAGGCCAGGTTGCGGTCCGCGTCGTAGGTGTAGGACGTCGTGTGGCCGAGAGGATCGGTCTCCGAGAGCAGCGCATCGCGGCTGTCGAAGGTGCGCGTCGCCACGTTGCCGAGCGCGTCCGTCTCCTTCACGACATTCCCGCGCGCGTCGTACTCCAGGCTTCGGGAGTGGCCGAGACGGTCGGTGATCACCTCGCGGTGGTTGGCGAGGTCGTGCCCGAGCTCGATCGTCCTGCCGAAGGCGTCGATGTGGCGCAGGAGGCGGCCTTCGTCGTCGTATTCGTTCCGCAGCGGCTGGATTCCGCGGGGATCCTGAATTGCCAAGAGTCCGTGCGTGCCGTCATAAGTGAAGCGGGTCGTTTGATTTTCCCGATCGGTGACCGCGATCAGGTCTCCCGCGGCGTCGTATTCGTAGTGAATCGTCCGGTCCAGCGGATCGGCGATGTCCGTGATGCGGCCCCGGGAGTCCCGGGTGAAGGCGAGGCTCCGGCCCGAGGAGTGAGTGATGCCGGAGGCGGAGATCTGGAGCTCGTTGCCGTTCAGGTCGGCCAGCCGCGTCAGGCCCTGTGCGAGATCGAGATCGAAAATCCGGCCGTCGCGGGTCCGGAGACGGACGCCGTCCGGCTCGTAGGGTTCCTGGCTTTCGGCGTCGACCACGCCGGTCGTGCCGTTGCCGTGGAAAACCGAGGTGTTGCCCAGGATCTCCAGCGTGGCTCCGGGCACCGGGCCGTCCACGAACGCGAAGCCGGCCTCGGCGAAGCAGCCTCCCGCGGTCACCGCCGGGCGGGTCAGGGCCAGCCGGAAGCGGTAGATCTCGCGCTCCGAAAGCCGCACGGTCGTCAGGTGCGGCAGGGTCTCCTGCACGGTCTGGCAGGGCAGCAGACCGTCCACGATCCGCCAGCCCTCGCCGGGCGTCCGGTTGTTGCGATAGCTGCCCTGGCGCACCTCGAGCGTCCAGCCATGGCCGAAGTCGAGGCTTCTCTTCTCCCGGCTGTCGTAGGTGCGGACAACCTGGATCGGGATGCCCGCGAGCGGCACTTCGAGATCGACGAACGAGACCGTGAAGTTGCCGATCTTCTGCTGGCCCTCGACCACGACGTGGGTCGAATAGGAGACGCCGTCGCCGTCCGCGGCCAGGGCGGAGAGCTCGATCTCATAGAGACCGTTGAGGAGCAGGGTCGGATCGAAGGTCCCGAGCCGGCCGCCGGTCACCGGCCCGGTGCCGGCGCCGATCGTGACCCAGTCTCCGCCGTCGAGCGAGCGGTAGCGCAGCTCCCACTCCGCCAGGCTCTGGCCGCGGACGGTGCCGGTCACCTCGACCGGTTCGGTGACCTCGGCGAGTTGGGCCGGCTGCGCGATCTCCACGCCGAAGTCCGAGCCGTCGTTGACGATCCGGAGGTCGGCTTCCGCGGTGGCCAGAATCCAGTAGCCGTGGCCCGGCCGGAGCACCTGGAGATCGTTGACCCAGGCCGGAACGGAGACGTCGTAGAGCTCCCAGGGATCGGCGGCGTCGGACGCCTCGTAGCCGAACACCCGCTGGTATTTGCCGGCGATGCTCGACAGCGCGCTGGCCACCGGCCGGGACTGGTCGGAGGGGAATCCGATCAGGTTCCATCCCGGGCAGAGATGGATCGTGCTGGACGGCGCTGCCGATTCCGTGGAGGGGAGGCCGGCGCTCTGCGACGCCTCGATCCAGAGGCCGGGCCGCTCGTCGACGGATGTCAGGTCGCTCGCAGCCGGGTCGGCCGGGTCGTAGACCTTCCAGGGATCCGCGGTGTCGCAGGCGTCGTAGGCGAAGACCTGCCGGAGAGCCGCGCCCAGGGGCGCGAAGACTGCCTGTGGGCTCGGATCGACGGGCTCCGTAGATAGGGAGATCAGGTTCCAGCCGGGAGACACCGCAGGCGCGCCGGAAAACCCTGGAGGAGAGGGCGGGGTGGATGGCGGCCCGGGATCCGCCGCGACAGGCTCGTCGAAGAGGAGCAGGAACGAATCCGAGGCTTCGGAGACGCGGCTGCGCATCCATCGGCTCGCGCCCGCAACCTCGCGCCAGGTGTCCCGGGCCCGATCCGCCGCCGCCCGGATCTTCCCGGCGACGACCGGCCAGCCGCGGGGCTCGCTGCGCCACCTCACGGACTCGGCCAGTCCGGGAGCCGCCTGCAGCAGCAGGGCCCAGCAGAGAAGACCGGCGATCCGTCGCCTCAGACGAGGCCACGGAAAAGCGAAGCTCGAAGCGGACATATCCTCTTCCTCCCGAAACAACGGAAACGCAAAGCGGCATGAGGACCCCGGAAGGGCCTTCCCGCCGCCGAGCTGAATTCGATTGAAGCTGGAGGTCTATTCTACACCAGAGCGCCAGGAGTCAGGCGTGCCGCAGCGCCACCACCGGATCGACCTCCGTGGCCCGCCGGGCCGGGAGCAGGTTGGCGAGGAACGCCACCACAGCGAGGACGAGTGCCACCGCCCCGTAGGTGAGCGGATCGGCCGGCGTGATGCCGTAGAGCAGGCTCGACAGCAGGCGGGAGGCCGCGAACGCCACGGCGAGACCGGCCAGCAGCCCGAAGCCGGTGAGCAGCATGCCTTCGCGGACGACCAGGCCCAGCACGTCCTCCCGGCGGGCGCCGAGCGCCATGCGGATGCCCACCTCGCGCGTGCGCCGCGCGACCGAGGAGGCGACCACGCCGTAGAGGCCGATCGAGGCCAGCAGCAGGCCGAGGCCGCCGAACGCGGCCAGCAGCGCGGCGCCCATGCGGGCCGGGAACAGCATGATCGACATGTGCTCGCTCATGGTCTTGAGCGAGAAGATCGGCAGGCCGGGATCGATCTCGTTGAGCTCGCGCCGCACCGCCGCGAGCAGCGCCCGCTCGTCGCCGTCGGAGGCGGCCACGAGCGTCGCGAAGGCCGAGTAGTCCTGGACCGCGGAGTGATAGACGAAAGCGCGCGGCTCCTCGCCGAGCGTGCGGTATTTGCCATCCCGCGCCACGCCGACCACCATGGCCCAGGCCTCGTCGTCGCCGAAGCGGAGCCGTCTGCCGAGCGGGTCCTGGCCCGGCCAGAAGCGTCGCGCCGCGGTCTCGTTGACGATCACCACCCGCGGCGAGCCCGGGGCATCCTGCTCGCCGAACCCGCGTCCGCGCAGGATCGGGATGCCCAGGGTCTCGAAGAAGCCCGGCGCGGCGCCCGTGCGGTCGACCTGCTCCCGCTTCTCCTTCGGCCTGGGCTGCCCTTCGAGGTCGACGCTGGAGACGTGGATGTTGAGGCCGAGCGGCAGGGCCTCGGCCAGGGCCGCCGAGCGCACGCCGGGCAGCGCGCGGACGCGTTCGAGGATGCGCTGGTAGAGCGCCCGGCCTTCCGCCTCCGTGTAGGCGCCGCCGAGCCCCGGCGCGACCTGCACCACCACGCCCCGGCGCAGCGTGAACCCGGGATCGATCGACTGCGCGTTGCCCAGGCTGCGCAGGAACAGGCCGGCGCCGACCAGGAGGATCGTGGAGGTCGCCACCTGGCTGATCACCAGCAGGTTGCGCAGGCCCAGCTTCCGGTGTCCCGGCCCGGCCAGCCCGAGCCCGGCGGAATCGTCCTTGATCTCCGCCACCACGCTCGGCCGCGAAGCCCGGAGGGCCGGCGCAAGGCCGCACAGGATCCCGGTCAGGAGGGCCAGGACGAGCGTGAAGCCGAGCACCCGCCAGTCCAGCGGCACGTCGAGGTTGAGCGGGATCGGCAGCGGCGGCTTGAACGTGACCAGGAGGCGCGCCGTCCACACCGCGAAGAGCAGCCCCAACGCGCCGCCGGCCAGCGCGAGGAGCGTGCTCTCGGTCAGGAGCTGGCGCAGCAGGCGCCCGCGCCCGGCGCCGAGCGCCAGCCGGACCGCGATCTCGCGGCGGCGCTCCGCCACGCGCACGAGCTGCAGGTTGGCGATGTTCGAGCAGGCGATGAGGAGAACCAGCCCGACGATCCCCATGAGCAGCCCGGCGACGCCGAAGATCGGACCGTCGATGCCGGGGTTGAGCACCACCTTGCGCGACGGCACCAGCGTGATGCTGAGCTTTTCGTCCTCCGCCGGGTAGGCGGTCCGCAGGCGCTGCGCGAGGCCGGTGAAGCGGACCTGCGCCTGCTCCAGCGACGTGCCCGGCGCGAGCCGGCCCTTGAGGAACAGCGAGCGCGAGCGCCGGTCGTCGAGGCTGGGCGACTCCGACAGCGCGTCGTTCATCATCATCGGCACCCAGAAATCCGAGGTGATCGCGGGGAAGTTCCCCCTGAACCCTTCCGGAGCCACGCCGACGACCGTGAACTGGATGCCGTTGAGCTCGAGCTGCCGGCCGACGATCCCGGGGTTGCCGGCGAGCGCGGTCCGCCAGAAGCGGTGTCCCAGCACCACGACCGGATGCGTGCCGGGCCTGGCGTCCTCCTCCGGCAGGAACCAGCGGCCGGCGGCCGGACGGACGCCGAACATATCGAAATAGTTGCCCGACACCACCTCGCCGAACAGCATCTGGGCGCGCTCGCCGGCGTCCCAGGTCACCACGGTCAGATTGATCGCCGCGAGCGACGAGAGCACGCCGTTCTGATCGCGCAGGTCCCTGTAATCGGGATAGGAGGAGGTGGCGTATTGATAGTCGCCCTCCTCGCCGACGTAGACGTCCACGAGCTCGCCGGTCCGCTGGCCCGGCAGGTCGCGGAACAGGAGGGCATTGACGAGGCTGAAGATCGAGCTGTTGACCCCGATCCCCAGGGCCAGCGACAGGATGGTGAACGCGGTGATGCCCGGCTTCCGGGCCATCTGCCGCAGGGCGAATCGAAGGTCCTGCATGAGATCGCTCATGGGTCCGCTCCCCTCTCGTTTCCAGAGACGACCGGGCCCGCCGGTTGTTACCTGCGGAGCCGCGCCTCTTCCGGCAAGGACGAGAGCGGGGCTGGTTCGGTTCGCAGGGGTGCGCCGGCCGGGGCCGGGCCGATAGAATGAGCGCTGAAGATGGATTCCCGAATCGTCCTTCCGTCGAGCCCGGACCCGCGGGTCTCCATCCTCATCGTGACGGCGCGCCAGCCCCGGCTTCTGGCCCGCTGCCTGGAATCGCTGGCGCGCTGCGGCTCGGCCGTCCCGTTCGAGACGATCGTCCTGCTCAACGACGCCCTTCCCGAGGTCGAGGCGCTGGTCCGCGAGCGCGTCTCGGGAGCGACCGTGATCGCCTCGTCCGTGCCGCTCGGGCTGGCCGGCGGGTCGAACCGGGCGCGGGCCGCCGCCCGCGGCGAGCTTCTGTTGCTGTTCCACGACGACGCCGAAGCCGAGCCGGGGTGGCTGGACGCGCTGGTGGAGACGATGGACGCGCACCCGGAGGCCGGCGCGGTGGGCAGCCGGATGCTCAACCTCGACGGGTCGCCCCAAAGCCAGGGGAACGTTCTGTGGAGCGACGGCAGTGCAGTCTCTCTCGGCGGGCTCGCGTCTCTGCTGCCGGCGAGCGAAACGACACTCGCTGTGGACTACTGCGGCAGCTCGTCCCTTTTGATACGCGCCGCGGCCTGGGACGCGATCGGCGGCGCGGACGAGCGTTTCTATCCGGCGTATTACGTCGACGTCGATCTGTGCCTCGGGGTCTGGACGCTCGGCCAGGCCGTCCTGTGCACACCGGCTTCGCGGGTCCGGCATGTCAAGAGCGCGAGCACGGAGCCGCGCTTCCGGGGCCTTCTCTTCCGCCGCAACCAGGCGCTCCTGCGGGAGAAGTGGCGCGAGGCTCTGGAATCTTTCGAGCCGCCGGCTCCGGGCTCGATCGAGGGCCTTCAGCGGGCGGTCGAGCGCGCCCGGGAGCGGTGGCGAAAGACCAGGAAAACGGCGCCTGCGGGCTTCTCTGTTTCCACGCCGGCACCGCCGCCGTTCGACCCGGCCGTCCAGGAGCGGCGCATCCTGGAGATCGCGCTCGACCTCCAGCGCGAGTGGGCCGCCGAATTGAGCGCCGAGAACGCGGTCCTGCGCGGACAAGCGGACCTGCTCGCCAGGATCGAGCGCACCTGGTGGTGGCGCCAGTACGACCGCCTGCTGCCCCTGTTCCGGCTCCTTCGCCGGCTCAGCCGTCGCGCAGAGCCCAGTCGAACGGAATGATGCCGGAGTGCGGATCGATGCGGTGCTTGTCGGGCGCGTCGGGGTTGTACGGGCACGTGGGGAAGTTGAGCACGTGCGCCTCGGAGTCGCCCCAGTTCTGATCCGCGTGCCAGACGCCGGGCGGAATCCGGAGAAGGCCCGGCGAGGCGTCGGTGAAGTAGAGCTCCGCGAATCTGCCGCAGGAGGCGGAGTCCTCCCGGCCGTCGAACAGCACGACGCGAATGCACCCCCGGTTGACGTAGTACCGGTCGGTCTGCAGCCGATGCATACCCCATCCCTTGATGCGCCCGGGGCGGATGGTGATCGAATAGGCGTAGACGACGGGCTCGATCCAAAACGGATGGCGCATGTCGAGCACCGGGGTGAGCGAGCCGCGGGCGTCGTGATGGCCCGAGAGCCGTACCAGATTCACACCCTCGATCGCCGGCGGCAACGCCTTCCCGTCCGGGCCGACCGACGGCTTTTCAGAGCGCGCGGCGCGGTTGACCGCCGTCGCCAGCTCGACGCCTGAGGACGGGTCTGTCTTTGGATGGGTCACTGTCATGGCGGCCAATCGTACCGCAGGCTCTTTCCCCGGTCCGCGCTCTACCCCATAATCGAGGCCAGACCCTCGACCGAGGAGGTTTCCCGACCATGCAGGACTGGCCCACGCTCGTCCGCCGTTTCATCGGGGTGATGATGGTGATCAGCCTTCCGCCCGCGATCCTCTACTGGTTCATCATCCATCCCTTCATCGGCTTCTGGCGCCGCGCAGGCCTGCGGGCGACCTATGTGTTTCTAATGGTGTTCTACCTCGGGTCCATGGTCGGCCTGTTCCTGGTCCGCAACACCCTCCTGGGCCGCGACCTGGGCAACAGCCTTCCCCTGGCCGTCGCGGCCGTCCCGTTGTTCGTCGTGGCCATCCTGATCAGCCGAAAGCGCAAGAAGTATCTGACCTTCCGCCACCTGGCCGGAGTGCCGGAGATCGCACCCGAGAAGCACGGCACCGGTCTGCTGCGGGAAGGAATCTACAGCCGCATCCGTCACCCGCGCTACGTGGAGTTCTCGCTGGGCCTCGTCGCCTACGCCCTCTTCGCCAACTTCGAGGGGCTGTACTGGATGACGGCGGCGACGCTCGTCCTGCTTTACCTCATCGTGCTGATCGAAGAGCGCGAGCTCCGGGAGCGCTTCGGCCAGGAGTACGTGGACTACTCGGCCCAGGTGCCCCGTTTCATCCCGCGCCGGCGGGCCTGAAAGACATCCGGGAACCCTGCTCCGTATACCTTCCGGAGGAGGGTTCCCAGAATGAACGAGATCGGCAGCGCCCTTGTCATTTCGGCGATCACGGCGAGCCTTCTCCTCGTGTTCCTCTGGCTCGCCGAGACCCGGATGCGGTGGAAGGCCCTGGCCCTGGCCGCCTTCTCCGTCTCGCTGTTCCTGTTCACGGGCTCGCCCGCTCTCTTCGCGGCGGGCATCGCGATCCAGACCCTCCTCGGCATTTCTCTGTCGGTCTACTTCAAGGCCGGCCTCTGACCCAGCACCGGCCGGGCGCTCATTCCGAGCGCGTCATCTCCAGGTCCGGCCGGCCGGGCTGGCTCAGGATCAGCCCGGTTGCCCGGCCTTCCGGGACCTGGAACGTCACCTTGTGACCGGGCGGCAGCCCCTCCACCCGGAACCGCGTCGGCGAGGTCGGGATCAGCAGATACCGCGGACCCTGCCCGATTCCGAAGCGCACGCGCCCCGCGATGATGTCCACCCTGGCCGTCGGGCGCGAATTCTTCTTGCCCACATAGGAGCCGGTGAGCCGCTCGAGGTCGATCCTGGCGACCTTGACCTCGGGGTCTCCGAGGGTCAGCACGAAGTCCGGCCGCCGCATCTTCGCAACGCAGGAGGTGTCGAGCCCCTCCGCCGCGCCCGCGTCGATGAACGCGGCGATCAGGCCGGACTCGCAGTCCTCGCCCTCCATCCCGTCCGTGCCGTGGGCGGCGTCCGGGATGACGACGTGGCGCGACCGCTTCAGGGTCCGGGCGACGCGTTCGCCGTTGGCCGCCGGCGTGGCCGGATCCCGCTCTCCCGAGAGCAGCAGGGCCGGCACGTCCGAGACGACCGGGCTCTGCAGGTCGGCTCCCAGGTCGCGGGTCGGCCAGCCCGTGCAGGCCTCCTTCTGCCGGCGGACGCGGAAATCCCCCAGGAAGGTGCCGGCCACGGCCGCTGCGACCTCGTCGTCGCGGATGAAGGCCACGTCCTCGGCGCAGGTGACCGACTGGAAGAAGCCCTCCGCCTGCTCGTCGAAGATGCTGCCCTGCAGGCGCGCCGTCAGGGCCAGGGGCTTCCAGTCTCCCTGGGCCGCCAGGTGGACCTCCAGCGGCAGCCGCGCGGCGTCGGCCGCCGAATAGAGCATGTACCGGAGCGTCTGAGCCAGGCCGGTGCGGGTCAGGCGCAGCTTGGCGGGCTGTCCGGTCTCGGGATCGGTCAGCTCCACCTGCACGGGCTCCGCGGTTGCGCGCCGCAGCACGGCGTCCATGTCCTGGCGCAGCGCCGGAAAAGAGCCGCGACAGGCCGGGTCGCCCTGGCATTCGGCGATCAGGCCGTCGAGCGCATCCTGGGTGTAGCGCGCGGTGCCGAGAGGATAGCGCTCGTCGGGACGCACGACGCCGTTGAGCGTCGCGGTCCGCACGCTCCCGGGATGGCGCCGCAGGTAGGTCAGCGCGGCGCGCGTGCCGAAAGAGACGCCCATCAGGTTGAGCGGGCCGTAGCCCAGGGCGGTCCGCACCTCCTCGACGTCGTCGACCGCGGCGTCGGTGGTGTACCAGGAGAGGTCTCTCTCCTTGCCCAGGCGGTCCCGGCAGGCGCGGAGCTTATCGGTGGCCAGGAAGTCGTCCAGGAAGTCCTGCACCTCCCCGCTCCCCTTGAGCTCTTCGCAGAAAAGCCCGTCCGACATGCCGGTGCCGCGCAGGTCGATCAGCAGCACGTCGCGCCTCTGGCGCAGGGTGGGGAGCTGTTGGACCTCCCAGAAGCCCCAGGGAATGGAGGCCTCTCCCGGTCCGCCGGCGAAGTAGACGAACGGATCGGGGAGGCGTTCCGGACCGGCGGCCGGGAGCACCACGACGTGGAGCGGGATCTTCCGGCCGGTCCGGGCAGCCCTGTTCTCGAACACCTCGTAGGTGCCGCAGCGCGCCTCCGGAGGCATTCCGGGCTCCTTGCAGGGGGGCAGCTCGAAGCGGGCCGGAGGCTCCGCCGCGGACCCGGGCGCAGCCAGCCAAAGAGTACCCAATAAGACAGAAACGAGGACGGCTCCCTGCTTTCTCATGACGGGCTCCTGTCTGAAGGCCAAGATCAGTGTACTACATCCATCATACACCAGATCGACTCAAGCCCGCCCGCGAGCTGTCGTATGATGGCTCCAGGACCTGAAAACGGAGAGATCCAGCCATGACGAGCCTTCGCCGCCTCGCGCTTGCTTCCGCCTTCGCCGTGCTGATTCCTTCCCTGCCCGCCTCGGCCACCTGCGGCGGCGGCGGTGGTGGAGGCAACGGCGGCGCGGTCCCCAGCCTCGGCAGCGAGCCCGCGGTCTACCGGGTGTCCTGGACCGTCCTTGGCCCCGGCGCCGAGAAGCCGAAGGCGCCGCTCGCCGTCTACTGGTTCCCGACCTTTCCCACGGAGGCGCGGACCTCTCCGCTGCAGACCTCGCGCGCCCTGTCGCTCGCCGGCGGCCGCTGCGTCGGGATGGCCCTGGTGACGCCGGACAACCAGGCGCTCCACGAGGCGTTCAAGGCGGCGTCCGACGAGATGGTGGTCCTCGCCGGCGCCGACGGAGGCGAGCTCGGACGGGTCGCCGCCAAGGACGGCAAGCTCGACGCCGGCGCCGTGGAGAAGCTCCTCTCCGCGAAGCTCGACGAGCGCGAGGACGCCCTCAAGGAGCTCGTCAAGGGCGCCGAGAAGAAGGCGGCGGCCGACAAGGAGGGCGCCATCGCCGACTACCGGCAGGTCTGGGAGCAGCGCTGCCTCTTCCCCAGCCTCGGCAAGAAGGCCGCCAAGGGGCTGACGAAGCTCGGCGCCAAGCCGGACGAGGAGAGCCTCCTCCAACTCGGTCCGGACGGCCTGGCCGATCCCGACGTGCGCGGCGAGCACGCCGAGATCGCCGGCCTTCTCAAGCAGGGCCTGGAGGCCGAGATCGCGGCGCGCTACGTCGACGCCGAGCGACTCTACTCCCAGGCCGCCGGGATCGATCCGGCCGACGCCACGGCGCTGCGCTTCCTGGGCGAGCTCTACCGGCACCAGACCGGCGACTGGGCCAGGGCCCGGACGGTCTTCGAGCGCGTGCTCGCCATGCCGGCCGACCCCATCGCCCGCGCCGTGGCGCTGCACGGCCTCGGCAAGATGACGATCCACGGCGGGCGCTTCGCCGACGGCCTCGCGCTGTTCGAGCGCTCGCTCGCGGCCCATCCGCTGCCGATCACCTACCGCAACCTGGCGGTCTACTGGTTCTCCGAGCGCCAGGCGGAGAAGGCGGCGGGCTTCATGCGCCAGGCCCTGGCTCTCGATCCGGACGACCGATACAACCGGATTTTTGCCGCCGTCTACCTTGCCGCCGCCGGCCACAAGGACGAGGGGTCGCAGATCGCCAGCGCGAACCACGAGGTCCTGGAGGCGAGCTACAACCTCGCGGCCATCTGGGCCCAGGTCGGCGACCGCAAAAAGGCCATGGAGCTGCTGCGCCGGCACTTCTACGAGTACGAGCGCTACGACTCGGTGCGCGCGATGGAGATGCAGGAGGCCCGCGACGACTACATGTTCGCGAGCCTCCACCAGGACCCGGAGTTCGTGGAGCTGACCCGCCTGGCGGACGGGCACTCCATGAAATGAGCGCGGAGCCCGCGGCGCCACCGATACCGGCCTAGGGGCTGGACTGAGGGTCAGATACCGCGCGGATACGGAAAAGCCGCGGCGGCGGGCGCATTCGCGTCGAAGTGGCTGCGGACGGCCCGCTCGGCCATGCCATAGCCGAAGTTGATCAGCCGCTCCTGGAGGTCGTCGTCCAACTCCGAGAGGCGGGTCGGGATCTTCGCGAGCTCGCCGGCCCGATCGGTCGGCAGCGCGAGACGGCTCGCCGCCGGATACTTCCGCGGATCCGTCGCCATGCCCCAGTAGGCGCCGTTGCGCTCGCCCATCTTGAAAGCCCAGACGAGCTGCCGCTTTCTCAGGCTCCTCACCTGGTTGTCGATCATCAGGCCGATGCGCACGCCGTGGGACGCCCAGTTCGCCGCCGGCTCCTCCTCCGGCTCCAGCTTGCTTCCGGCGTCGCTGACCAGGATGGTCCGGCAGCGCTTCCAGGCCGTTTCAATGCCCATGTTGTCGTACACCCCGCCGTCCGTGAGCAGCACCTCGGTGGTGAACGGCGGCCGGTTGAGAGGCCCGGGATCCGCGGCGAAATCGCCGGGCTTGAACTCGAGCCGCACCGGCGACAGCACCGGCGGGAACGCCGACGACGCGGCCACCGCCGCGGCCACACTCGTGGTGGGGTTGAGATAACGGCCGATCTGCCAGTCCGCAATGTAGGGTTTCGAAAAGCGCATGAGCGAGCCGGTCTGCACGTTCGTGGAGTTGAACACGAAGCGCGGATGGTCCGGGAGGTCCTGGAGCGTGTGATCGCCGAACAGGACCTCTCTGTAGCGCTTGATCACCCGGTCGCTCACCGTGCCGGGGGTGAAGACGCCGACGAGCACGGCCTTGGTGTCGATGCCGATGCCGGCCATGCGCCGCACGGGCCCGACCACGTGCTGCTCGAAGGCCTTGGAATCTTCCGGGCTGAGCCGGGGCCACGCGAGCGCCAGGACGGCCGAGGCGATCGATCCGCCGGACACGCTGGAGATGCGGGCCAGCTTCGGGAGGCAGCCGGCGTCGTTCAGATACCACAGCACGCCGAGGTGGAAGAGCATCGCGCGATAGCCTCCGCCGGACAGGCAGAGGGCGATGCAATCCTCGAGGCGGTCCTCCTGGACGCTCGAGGTCATGGGCATCTCGCCGGGCGGGACAGAGCTCGGCACGGAGTCCTCCTTTCTGGTGATTTCGATTCTATCTGGTCCAGTCGTAGCAGGCCGCGAGCTGCCGAAGGATGTCGGAATCGTCGCCGTCGTTGACGATCACCTTCGTACCTTCCGGCGGCGTCTCGAAAAAGTGCCGGGTCTCCTCGAAGTACTCGACAGTGACGTAATTCTTTCGTTCCCGGATCCGGAGGACGTTTACCTCGTGGTCCGCCACGATCCAGAGGAGCTCGACGTCCGGGAACGCCTCGCGCATCAGGTCTCGATGACGCTGGAAGTAGGTCGCCTGCGTGACGACGATCCTCGGATGGATCGCCGCCAGCTCGCGCACGCTCTGGCGGATCCGGGTGTAGAAGCCGTCCACCTGCTCCTCAGTCCACAGCACGTTATTCGCGACGGCCTCGTGCATCTCCGCCGGGAGATCGGCGTCGGCGTGATAGACGTGATAACCGAAGCGCCGGCCGATCAAGTCGCCGACATGGTTCTTCCCCACCCCGGCCAGCCCGATCAGGTACAGGATGCGTGGCGCCTGGGGAAGAGGGGTCATAGGCTGACGAAGTCTACAGCCACGACCGGCGCGGTGCCACTCCTCCTGCTGACGTCAGGCCGCCTCTGTGACGGTCGTGCGGGACTCCCAAGACACCCTGGGAACGCAGCTCGTGGACGCCGACATCGCCGAGCCGGCAAAGGCGCAGGAGAACCTGCTGCTCCTCGTCGGCGTCGACACGGCCACCGTGAAGTTCGGGGAGAGCTCCCTGGAGGTCGCTGTCCAGCATGACCTTGGTGCGCGAAATTCATTTCACTACCAATGGTCCGTCGGCCCGGCGACCCCGGGCGACGAAGACGGCGAAACGACGGAAGGCGGAGGGACCAGCGCCGTCTCCGCCGAAACCGATCAGGACACCAACGATCAAAGCCCCGGCGCTCTGCGCCTCCGCTACACGGAAGACTACGCAAGGGGGGGCTTCTTCGGCGCGATGCTCGACAGGTTCCAGCTCAGCTTCAGCGCGACCTTGACGCACAACGACCTCGACAACCAGTCGGAAAACATCCCGCGCACACAGCGGCTCTACAAGGCGACCATCTCCTACCTCGAAAACCTGGACAGCGGCTTCAAGGTCCTGACCAGCATCGAGGACGGGTCGGCGGGGGTGATGCTGCGGAAGGTGCGGCAGTACTTCGTCGGCGTTGCGATCTCAAAGCTCGATCTCAACGGCTCCGGAGGCAACTGAGGCCGGCTCGCGCCCGGAGGCGACTCTGCCGCCGGGCTCTCAAGCTCCACAGGCCTTCATCAGTACGAAGAGGACTACCAGGACGCCGATCACCGCGGCCACGACCACCACCTTGGGTACCACGGCCGGCACGACGTCGCGGACCACGTCGCTCGCCACCCGCGCGGCCATCTGCGCCTGGGTAGGCTGCGCAGGCGCCGGAGATACAACTGGAGGAGGCGCGTCGGCCGTCCCTTCCGAAGCGGCCGGCGGCATGGCGGCGATCTCCCGCGCCAAGCCTTCGAGACCCAGCCGCGTGATCGACTTCGCCG
>JBEQUE010000251.1:0-11540 GCA_040349255.1 Acidobacteriota bacterium
TGCGGACGTCGTCGTCGCCGTCGTAGCCTTTCATGGCGAGCACGTCGCGGTAGCATCGCATGGCGTCCTGGCGCTTGCCGAGAGCGTCGAACGCCATGCCCTTGCGCAGCTTGCCGAGCGCCTTGTACTCCGACATCACGGGGCGCTGCGCGGTGAGCCGTTCGAGCCGGTCGATGTAGGCCAGCGCCTCGGCCGGCCGGCCCCGCCACATGGTGGTGCGGGCGAGCAGGTAGAGCGCCTGCTCGGCCATGGCGTCGGTGTAGCCGCTCTGACCCTGGTCGTGGCGGGCGAGCACACTCTGGAACATGCGCTCGGCCTCCGGGAAGCGCCCGAGGCGCTCGTAAATCCGGCCCTCATCGAGCTGGAAGATCGAGTTGTCCGGATGCCGGGCGCGCAGCCACAGGGCGTAGCGCAGCGAGGCCTGGTAGTCCTTCTCGAAGATGTAGTGGATCTGGAGCAGCGAGTACGCCGCCTCCGCCGACACGAACTGCCCCTGGCGCATGGCGCGCTCGAGCTCGGTGATGCCGCGGTCCTTGTCGCCCTTCGGGAACAGGCGCGCGAACGGCCGCAGGATGCGGTACTGCTTCGGCACCTCGTCGGACAGGTAGTCGAAGAGGCCGATGCCGAAGTAGAGATCGTTGTTGTCCGGGTCGCGCCGGCGGACCTCCTGCAGGGCCTTGAGCGCCTGCTGGCCGTCGCGGGCGGCGCGCAGCCAGTTCCTCCGGTCGGCGTGGAGCCGGCCGCGGAGCGCGTGCGCGCCGGCCTTGAAGAACAGGGCGTCGACGTCGCCCGGGTTCTTCCTCAGGCGTTGGTCGCAGACGTCGAGGACCGTCTCCATGGCGTCGAAGACGACCGGGTCCTGGGACGGATCGTCGGGCTCGATCTGGATCGCCCACCACGGGAGGAGGGCCTGGAGATACGGCCCGACCGGATGGTCCGGATAGCGCTCGGTGATCGTGGCGAAGATCCCGTCGGCCGCTCCGAAATCCATGTCGTAGAGATTTTTGAGACCCGCCCTCGCCTGGTCCTGGAACCAGGGATCGGCGAGGACCGAGGCCGGCTGAGCGGTCTGTGCGGACGCAGCCACGGTAAACACGAAGGCCAGGGCCACGACAGGGGTGAGGCGTTTCATGACGGAAAAAACCGTCCTCCGGGAACGGCTATTCCGAGATGGCCGCGGGCACCAGGCGCGAGCGCTCGCCATCCCAGCGCCACTGCGATTCGCGGCCATGGAGGTGGACGCCTCCGAGCCAGCGGTCGATGCCGTGCAGGTGAATCCAGTCCTCGCGCCCTTCGAGGACCTCCCGGCCGGACCCGGTGAGGCTGAGATGCAGGTTGCGGATCAGGCCGCCGGGGCCGGGCTCCATGCGGATCAGGGGCATGGGGCTCGAAGCCAGGACCTTGAGACAGCGCAGGAACGAGCTGTCGCCGAGGAACGGCCGCGCCTCCAGCGCCTGCACGGCCCGGAACAGCGACTCGAACGTTTCGAACCCGGAGTCGATCCCGAGCAGGGCCTGGCGCTCGGTGCGGGAAAGGCCGTCGCGGGTCCAGGGGAACTCTTCCAGGTGGCGCTGGAGCGCGTCGGCGAGGAACGGCAGCGCGGAGGTGTCGCGGCGTAGCGCGACCTCCAGGCCGATGGGCTCGGGCGAGCAGAACGCTCTCCAGGCGTGACGGGCGAGGAAGATCTGCTTGTCGGTCACCCGCTCGCGGCGGTCGAGGAGCGAGGCCATCTGGGCCGGCGAGAGCTGGCCAAGCCCGTGGAACGGCTCGATGCCGGGGAACGAGCCGATGCAGATCAGGCTCAGCCGGGTGCTGCCGAAGTCGTCGCGGGAGCCGAGCCAGTCGAGAAGCCGCAGGAGCTGGAGCTGGTCGAACAGGTCGTGCTCCAGCCAGATCACCACCTCGTCGAAGCCGCGGCCGGCTTCCAGGGCGCGGTCCCACTCGGTGAGCCTGGCGAGGCAGCGGTCGTAGTCGTCGTAGCCGCACTCGGCCAGGTAGCGCGCGCGCACCTTGCGCCAGCGCTCCGGCAGCAGCCCGGCCGGCGCCGGACCCTCGTGCAGGACGTCGGCCGAGAGCGTGATTTCACCTTGAACGCCGGACAGCCGGAGCAGGTCGGCAGCGTTGTCGCCGTTGAGCACGTGGAGCATCCGGGCGGCGGCGGGCTCCCTCCTGGCCGAGGCCGGGCGCCCTGCCGCGATAGCCGCGAGGGCCGCCGGCACCGGTACCGACATCATCAGGTTCGAGAGCTTGAGCTCGGCCATGGGATTCCCACCCGGACGGGTGCCCACGATTGTACGGCAGACCGGGGCGGCTGGGACGGCCTAATCCTTCGCCTTCGAGATCGCCCCGGTCTTCGCCCGCGTCGCGCGCAGGTAGTCGGCCGGAGCGAGGAGGAGCTGCGTGCCGCGGACCCCGGCGGAGACCGAGATCTCGTCGAACAGCTCGACCGTCTCGTCGGCGAAGACCGGGTAGTCCTTCTTGCCGGCGAGCGCGGTCACGCCGCCCCGGATGTAACCGGTCAGCGGCTGCACTTCCTTGAGCGCCACCGTGTCCACCTTACGGTCGCCCGAGAGCCGGGCCAGGGCCTTGAGGTCGAGCTCGGCGTCGCCGGGCACGACCGCGAGGAGAACGCCGGTGCGGTCGCCGCGGGCCACCAGCGTCTTGAAGACCTGCTCGGGCGGCAGGCCGATCTTCGCGGCCACGCTCTCGGCCGTGAGGTCGTCCGGGTCCACCTCGTAGTCCATGAGGCGGTAGGGGATGGCGAGGGAGTCGAGGAGGCGGGCGGCGTTCGTCTTCATCGGAAAGGCCGGGGTGCAGGAGAGCACCCCGGCTGCGGAATCTTACTTGGCGGCGGCGTCCTTCTTCTTCTGGGTCTCCAGGTTGATGGAGATCTTCACGTCGTCGCTCAGCACCACGCCGCCGTTGTCGAGCGCGGCGTTCCAGTTGATGCCGTAGTCCTTCCGGTTCAGCGTGAGGTCGGTGGAGAAGCCGGCCTTCTCGTTGCCCCAGGGGTCCTTGACCGTGCCGAGGAACGTCACCGGCAGCGTCACCTCCTTGGATACGCCGCGCATGGTCAGCGTGCCGGCCACGTCATAGGTGTCCTTGCCGGTCTTCTTGACGCTCTTGCTCTTGAAGGTGATCTCCGGATACTTCTCGACGTAGAAGAAGTCCTCGCCCTTCAGGTGCTTGTCGCGGTCCGCGAGGTTGGTGTCGATGCTCGCCGCCTTGATGCGGAAGTCGACGCTCGACTTCTCCAGGTTGGCCGGGTCGAGGTTGATCGCCCCCTCGTAGTCGTTGAACCCGCCGCGCACCTGGGTCACCAGGTGGCGCACCTGGAACGAGACCTCCGAGTGGCCCTTGTCGATGGTATAGACGTCGGCCCGCGCCGCAATGGCGGAGGTGGCGATGAGGGCGGCGGCAAGAAGAGTTTTACGGAACATTGGCGTTATCTCCTTGATCTTACAACGGTTGACGTGTCAACTAGCTGGTCAAAAAATTTTCAGCGATGCCCGGCGCGGACGGCGTCCAGCAGCCGGATCAGCTCGGTCTTGTCCTGGTCCGAGAGCATCCCGAGGCCCCGCTCGTCGGCGTTGTCCATGGCGCCATCGATGCGGGCGAGGAGCTCCAGGCCGGCCGGATTGGCATAGCAGAGGACCTGGCGGCGGTCCTCCGGGCAGCGCTCCCGCCGGACCAGCCCCTTGGCCTCCAGCCGGTCGAGGAGCCGGGTGATCCCGGGCGCCTCCTCGATCATCCGCTCGCTGATGGCCAGTGTCGGGATGCCCTCCGGACCCGCCCCGCGGAGGATGCGCAGCACGTTGAACTGCTGCGTCGTCACCCCGTAAGGCTCCAGGACCCGGCCGATGTAGCGGCGGACCACGTCCGCGGTTCGCAACAGGGCCACGACTCCCTCCTGGCTCCGTGTCCGGAACGGCTTCGTCTGGTGGATCTCGCGCTGGATCGCGCTTTCCCGTTCACTCACGGGAGCCACTATACGGATTAATGGTTGACGTGTCAAGCGTTCTGATGCGGAGTCTTGAATGGTACGGCTTTTGCTCACTTTTCAAGCTGAGATGCTTGTCTACGGGGACTTGGTGCGGGAGGAAGAGACGGGGGCCAGGGCGGAGCGCATCCGTTCCGGCCTGGCCGCGCTCGCCGGCATGCCGGCGGGGATCGGGCGGCACGCGGAGATCGCGGGTCTGCTGGTGGAGATGGGCGAGCTGGAGCAGGGGTTGCTCGACGATCAGCTCCAGCTCCTGGGAAGGGAGCGGCCGACGCCGCTCGCCCAGTGGTCGGCGGCGGTGACGCGGGGGATCGCGGAGGCGCTCCTCTGGTCGTTCCGCTTCGCGGGCCAGCTCCCGGCCTGGGAAGGACGGCGCGCCGCGGCACCGCCGCTGGTCGGGCTGATGTCGGCGGCGCGGGCGCTGAAGCGGCTGACCGCGCTCCGCCTGCCGTCGAGAATTCCTGTCGTGACGCCGGAGGGGTACTCCCTGTACGGCGTCTATCCGGAGACCTACCTCCGGGCCTCGGAGCAACTGCGGGAGGACTGGCAGGGCGTGCTGCGCGTGATCGGCATCCGCAGCATCGGCACGAGCCTGGCCGCGATGGTGGCGGCGGCGGGCCGGGGCGAGACCTCGGCCAGCGTACGGCCCGGCGGGCATCCGCTCGCGCGCTCGCTCTCGATCGGAGTGCGGATGACGGGCAAGCTCCTGGCCGCGGCCGGCGCTCAGGGTGCGCGGCGCCCTCTCTACGCGATCGTGGACGAGGGCCCGGGCCTCTCGGGCAGCTCGTTCGGCGCCGTGGCGGACTGGCTGGAGGAGCACGGCGTGTCGGCGGAGTCGATCGTCTTCTTCCCGAGCCACCGCGGGCCTCTCGGACCGAAGGCGAGCCCGGCCCACCGCGAGCGCTGGGACCGGGCGCGCAGGTACGTGGTGGAATTCGAGGATCTGTTCCTCGGGCCTGGCGCGACCTGGCCTCTGGAGCGCTGGGTCGAGGACCTGACCGGCCCGGCGGACGGGCCTCTGGAGGACCTGGGCGCCGGCCTCTGGCGGGACCGTCACTTCCCGGGCGGCGACCGGCCGCCGGCCCATCTGCAGCGGGAGCGCCGCAAGTACCTGCTTACGTCGCGCGGGAAGACCTGGCTTCTCAAGTTCGCCGGGCTCGGCCATTATGGCCGGGAGCGGCTGGAACTGGCACAGGAGCTGGAGAAGGGCGGCTTCATCCCGCCGGTCGCCGGTCTGCGGCACGGCTTCCTGGTCGGCCCCTGGCTGGACCGGGCGCGGCCTCTTTCCCTGGTCCCGGACGTGGACCGCGAAGCCCTGCTCGATCGGGTGGCGCGCTACCTCTCCTTCCGCGCGCGCCGGCTGCCGGCGGAGGGCCGGCCCGGCGCCTCGCCCGCGAAGCTGCTCGAAATGGCCTCGTTCAACGCCGGCGAGGCGCTGGGGCCGCAGGCGTCGGAGGCCCTCGGGGTGTGGAAGGAGCGGCTGCCGGAGCTGGCCTCGCTGGCGCGGCCGGTCCTGACCGACAACCGCATGCACGCCTGGGAGTGGCTGGTGACGCCGGAAGGAAAGATCCTCAAGGCGGACGCCCTGGACCACCACGCCGGCAACGATCTGATCGGCGCGCAGGACCCTGCCTGGGACCTGGCCGGCGCCGTCGTGGAGCTGGAGCTGTCGGACGACGAGCGCGGCCGGCTGGTCGAGATGCTGGAGCGCTCGCGCCGGGTGAAGACCCCTCCCGACCAGCTCCGCTTCTACACCCACGCCTATCTTGCCTTCCAACTCGGCTGGCAGACCCTGGCCGCCGAGGCGCTGGAGGGGATCGATCCGGCCGAGGCCGGCGCGATGCGGAAGCGGGCGGAGAGTTATCGCGAGCGCCTGCGCCGGGAACTGTAGACGGGCCGTCCGGCAAGCTGGCAGCGTCGCGGAGCCAGGTGGCAGTGCCGAGCAGGCAGGTGGCGGCGTCGGACAGGCAGTTGGCAGCGCCGAGGAGGCAGGTGGCAAAGCTGAGGAGGAAGGTGGCAACGCCGGGTAGGAAGGTGGCAGCGCCGAGCAGGCTGGTGGCAACGCCGAGGAGCTAGGTGGCAGCGCCGAACAGTCAGGTGGTAGCGCCGGGTAGGCAGATGGCAGCGCCGAGCAGGCAGGTGGCGGCGCCAGGGAGCCAGGTGGCAGCGCCGGGCAGGCAGGTGACCGGATCGAGGAGGCAGGTGGCAGCGCCGCGCTGCCAATACCGGCGTATTGACGCCCACCCGTCCTTGTGCGATGGTGGGTCCATGGCCGGCAGATCATCGCAGCTCCAGATCCGCATCACCCCGGAGCAGAAAGAGGTTCTGAAGCGACTGTCGCAGCGGGCGGGGCTGGATATGTCCGCCTACGTATTGTCCCGGGCACTGCCCGACGCCCGGATGCAGTTCGCCCGGCTCCTGGAGGCATTGCGTGACGACGACCGGCCCGGCTTCGTGCTGGCGGAGCTCAATGACCTCCTTTCCGGCCTCACTGCCGGAGAGCTGTTCGATGCCGTAGAGCACGCGGACCTGACGGGGCTCACTCCGTACTTCCGGAACTATGTGGCAGCGATGGTGGAGCTGGCCGCTCACCGGCGGGACGTACCGCCCCCTGCCTGGGTGCGTGACGTCGAGCCCATGGAGACGGAGCCGCGCTTCGCCACCCCTCTGGCGGGCCTGCGGTTGCACCTGCTGCGGACGGCACCGGTCCCCTTCAAACGCCGCAACATCTTCATCGACTCATCGATCGGCGATCGCGTGTAACGATGGCCGCTTCCCATCTGACCCGGCCGGATATGCTGCGGCTGTTCGATCTGTTGAACGCGGAGCTGGCCGCCGAGGACGTGCAGGGCGAGCTCTACCTGGTGGGTGGCGCGGTGATGTGCCTGGCCCTCGACGCCCGGCACGCGACCCGGGACGTGGACGGCTACTTCCGGCCCACCGGAGTGATCCGCCAGGCGGCTGGCCGCGTCGCCGCCCGGGCCGGCGTTCCGGACGACTGGCTCAACGACGCAGTCAAGGGGTTCCTGAGCCCACGGGGCGACTTCGACCCCTACCTCGATCTCGACCACCTGAAGGTCTTCGTGGCGCGGCCGGCCTACCTGCTTGCCATGAAGTGTGCCGCCATGCGACTGGGTGAGGAGTTCCACGATCTCGACGACGTCCGCTACCTTCTGCGCTACCTGAACATCACCGGCGTCGAAGAGGCCCTGGAGATCGTCACTCGTTACTTCGACGCGGAGCGACTGCCCCCCAAGACCCGCCTTGCCCTGGAGGAGCTGTTGCCGGGCTGAGTCCGGCTTTGGCGCCGGGCGCAGCCTGAAGCATCGCGTGCTCGGCGCGCGCCATGGCCAGGGCGCGTTCCACGATGTCGCAGACGGCGGCGCGGGCCTCTTCCGGAAGCCTCGGCTCGCAGGGTGGGGCCGCCTCCAGCCTCTCGGCCATGGCCTGGGACCGGAGCACGAGGCCGTGGCACCCGCGGAGGAAGGCGACCAGGCGGTGCGGGATGCCGAGCTTCGAGCGGATCTTCTCGAAGGTCGCGGACTGGGGCTTCTGCCTGCCTTTCTCGTAGCGGTTGATCTCGGTCCTCGGGATCTCGGTCAGGCGGGCAAGCTCGGCCTGGGAATCGATGCCCCGCAGCCAGCGGAGAAAGGCGATGAACCTGCCGGCTTCGATTCTCTCTTGTAAAGCGTCTTTCATCGGGTCCTCACACAGGTGTGGGGTTTTTGTGTGGACTCTTTCGCCTCGGACCGGGCACCATCTAGTCCCGGGAGGCGCCCAAGCGGCCAATGGCGGTCACCTCGCGGCTGCCTCCCGAAAGGAGACAGCATGTTCAACCTCTTTTGGAGCTTTTTTGCCGCCCTCTGGCCGGCGCCAAGCTCGGATGCGGGTTGCAATCTTGATCCTCACGGTTATGGAGCTCCGAGGCCAAGCTCGGATGAGGGCTGCCATGCTGACCCCCACGGGGGTTGTGGGACCGGGAACTGAGAGGTGTGACCTCCCCCGTTCTGCGGGGGAGGGTTCATGCCTCGAACCGCAGCCCGGGATTGGTGCGCGCCTTTGCCAGGAAGTTCTGGAGTCGCCGGACCAGCTCGACGCTGACCCGCTCCTTCTCGGCGGCTTCGTGGAAGAGAATCACCGCGGCGAGCGCTTCCCGATGGACGTTCTGGGCCTTGAAGATCTTCAGGATCGAGCCTGACAGAGCCTTGATCTCCGAGAACCGTCCTTCCTCCCGGTAGAGCGTCGCCATGTCCAGACTCGCCAGAGCGTAGTCGAAAGGGTGGGCTTCGAAAGAGCGTCGCACCTGCCCGAGCCGGATCAAGGCCTCCTCCCTTTTCCCCAGGCCCACCAAGCATTTCGCGTCAAGCCAGACTGTCCTGATGAGGTCGATTTCATTGCGCAACCGCTCGGCCAGGAGCCTTGCCTCTTCGACGAGAGGCACAGCCTCTTGAGCACGACCCAGGACACAGAGGGAGGACGCTTGATTGAATCGCAGGGACCACCGCAGTCGTGGGCGACGCTCGCCGTCGATGACCAGGGCCGCCCGTTCGAGGCTCTGCAGGGCTCCTTTGGGGTCGTCACTTTCCTCTCGGGTGACCGCCTGGTTCAGCAGGATGATGCCGGTCTCCTCGGGCTGGGCCAGCTCCAAGGCACGCTCGTGGAGCTTCAGTGCCACTGGAAGCTCGCGCTGAGCCCGGCGCAACGACGCCTCCATGTCGAGCAGGTACGCCTCGGAAAGCAGTCTCGCAGAATCCTCTCCGGCGCGCCAGAGGCGCCAGACGTCGATCCACGTCCTGCCCGCGCCGGGCAGATCGCTGCCGATCACCCGCTTCGCGTTCGCGACAAAGCCCAGGGCCCAGCCCTCCAGTCGGGAGCGGAAGCTTTCGCTTCCCGGCACGTCCAGGGCGACCTGGCGGGCGGCCGCCACGGCCAGCTCCGCCAGCTCCAGCGCCCGGGTCGGGTTCTTCGGCGCCGCCGTTTCGCTCGCTTCGCAGAGCGCGATCACCAGACCCCAGTGCTGAGGCCCCGGCCCGATCCGGCCGCGCCGGCTCAACAGCTCCCGGGCCAGCCGCCGGCCCTCCTCCAGGCCGCGGCGCCGGTTCTCGCTCCGGTGCTCGCGCAGAAGGAGGTCCAGCACGAAATCCGACACCTCGCCGGCCGCCGTGGCCGCGGCCTTCTCATCGATACGGCGTTCCTCGGGAGTGGGGTCCACCGGCGACCACACGGAGGGGGATCTGGGCTCTGAGTGTCTCATCTCTATATACAGTTGCCGCACGCCCCTGTTTTTTGACACGGGAGACGAACTTTAGTCACATTGAAACAATCCAGGAATCCCCCACAGGAGTGTGAGGACTCCAACTTCGCCGGTCCGCGCCGTTCCGGACCTCGTCTAGCCTTCCCTGGCGAAGAGGGAGGGATGACCATGGAGAGTTATTTGAAACGAGTGCCGGGGGCGCAGACCCTGGTGGACGCGGGGATCCGGGCGCAGGCGGCCGTCAGGCTGGCCCGCGCCGGTTTCACGAGCCTGGAAAAGATCGCCGCCGTGACCCGGGATGATCTCCTCGCCGTCTACGGCGTCAGCCTCAGGACCGTGGAGCAGTGCGAGAGAGCCCTCGGCCATGACCTGCCCTGGCCGACCGCCTTCTGGCGCGAAAAGGGGTTCGCCCCCGACTTCGCCAGGATCCTCTGCAAGGGCGGGATCGATTCGCTGGAAGCCCTGGGCAAGCGGTCCTTCAAGGAGCTGCGCGCCCTGGGTCTGGGACCGCTCCGCATCCGGCAATGCGAAGCGGTGCTCGGGAGGCTCCTCGACGAGGGCTGACCGGGGTCTTGAACGGGTCTTCGCGCTTCTTTGAAAACTTCTCCCGGGGTGGATGGGGACTCGCCAACGGACGTTTGGAACCGGCGTCAATGACGACGCCGTCGACGGGGTCGGGAACCCCACCACGAAAGGAGAAGGAAGCCATGGCCAGAGTGAGGACGTATGCGGACACGGTCAACGGCTGGGGCGAGCTGCTGACCGCCCTGGAACAGAACAGCGCCGAGCTGGCGCAACTGGAGCTCCCCAAGCAGAGGCTCCAGACCATCACGAACCAGATCAAGGCCTTCACGGCCGAGCAGGCGGCGATGACCGCGAGCCGCCAGCAGGCGACGCAGAGGGTCGAGTTCCTGCTCGCGCAGGGGCGCAAGCTGGCGACGATGCTGCGCACCTCGGTGCGCGAGCACTACGGCAACCGCAACCAGAAGATCGCCGAGTTCGGCCTCCAGCCGCTGCGCACGGGGCCGGGTAGCGCGGCGACCGTGAATCCCCTGCCTCAACCGGAATAGCCGGGCTTTTCGGGGTGACGCGCTCCGGCGCGTCCCCCTTTTTCCTGGGAAGCTGTGAGGACATCGGGATTGGGCTCCGTCCTATACTAGGAGGAAAGGAGACGCACATGCCCGAACGGGGACAACAGCAGCTCAACAACGTGCTGGGCGCGAACACCGTCCAGTTCCACCTCGACGGCACGATGCCCAACCCGGGCGCCGCGGACCTCGACAAGATCGGCGGCACCCCCAACCAGAAGACGGAGCGCTGGGCGAACCGGATCGCCCTCTTTCACTTCGTCGAGAAGAACGACGGCAGGGCGAAGAAGGCGCTCGAGGGCACGCTCGATCTCTTCGAGAGCCAGGTCAAGAGAGGGCACCAGTGCGTCGGCATCGAGGACGAGGCGCTCACCCTGAGCCACGCCCCGATCTGGTGGAGGGCGATCCTGAGCCTGCGCATCACGAGCCACCGCCTCGCCGATCGCGGCGCGGATTACAAGCATCTCGAGCGGCTCGTCCTCGACTGGCTGGAGTTCCATACCACCCTGAACTCGCTCGGCCTGATCCCGTCGGGTCCCAAGGCGGGCGAGATCTGGGTCCCGGGCGCCCGGACGAAGGTCGAAGGCGGCGACGACGACAGGGTGACGGACAAGGTGACCAACGTCGTCCACCAGCTCATGACCTCCGACAAGAAGCCCAAGGCCAACAAGAACTTCTTCACGCTCTCGCAGGACAGGCCGGACACGGCCGGCGCGGCGCTGGCCCGGATGATCAAGGACACCATCGGCTTCGGCGACGTCACGGGCGACCGCATGCCGAAGCTGCGCAACCGCCTCGTGTTCGAGCGTTTCGACGACGGTCACGTGGGCCGCTATCCGGACGCCATCGCCAAGGACAACGGCCACGTCCGCCAGGCCTGGGCGCAGTACTCGACAGGGCGCATCGGCTGCTCGCGGGATCTCGACCCGCTCCCGGACGGCATCCGGTTCGAGGGCCGTCCGCGGACGAGGGAGATCGAGAGGGCCTGAGCCCGCGGCAGAACCGAACCGGGGTTCTTGCAGCAGAAGGACCCAAAGGACGTAAAGGACATCAGGGACGCAAGGAACTTGGAGTCCTTTTCGTCCCTGGGGTCCTTGATGTCCCTTCTGTCCTTATAATCCGCCCCGTGAGTGCCCTCCGAATCCAGGCCACCGGCGTCCTCCTCTTCCTCTTCATCCCGCTGGTGCTGTTCCTCTTC
>JBEQUE010000255.1:0-60439 GCA_040349255.1 Acidobacteriota bacterium
GGAGATAGTCCCTGGGCGCAAAGACGGTGTCGATCTCAAGGGCGGGCTCGTCGGTGCCGTCGAGCCTCCGCAGGGCATCCGGGTACTTTCTCTCGAGCATGTCCAACCGAAACAGGTAGAGCGTTGCATCCTGGCCGCTCCAATCCAGGCCCTGCGGAAGAAGACTCCGCGCGCCGGCAGCCGAGCCCCTCCATCTCAAATGATTCATGCTTCTCGCTAGGTGGAAGATCGGAACATCAGGGATTACGGCATTGGCGGTCCTGTAGCAGCGGTCGGCCTCCTCGAACCTGCGGAGCTCGCGATAGAGGTTGCCGAGATTCCACAGAAGGCTGGGGTTTTCCGGGTCTAGGGCCGATGCGTCCTGCAGGTGCCGCAAGGCCTCATCGGGCCGCCCGAGGCTCCATTCCGCGAAGCCCTGCATCAAACGGATCAGGACGCGTTTGTTGGGAAGCTCGCGGCTCGTGGCCCTCAGTTCCTCTAAGGCCAGCTCATAGGCTCCCTGGACAAACAGGTAATAACCCTTTGCCAGGTGGCCTTGCGACTGGCGGGGGTCGATCTCCAGCGATCTTTCAAATGCTTGGCGCGCCCGCTGGAGGCGACCCTCCGTGCGATCGTAGCCGTTCTCATACATCGCCGTGTTCGCCTGGGACAGCCGCGCGTAGGCCAGAGCAAAGTGGGGGTCCTTGGAAACCGCCACCTCGAACCACCGCACCTGCTGCTCCGCGTCCTTCTTGTCCATCCAGTTGGAGGCCAGCCCTCGCAGGTATGCCTGATAGGCCTCAGGGTTCGTCGTCGGAGACGATACCGGCAGCCGACCGTCCGGGCGCAGAGACATCAGCCAGTCCGTAGCGGATTCAGCGATCTCATGCGTCGTAGCCAGCATCTGGTCGATGCTGGTCATGCCCTCCGCTTCGAGAGCCGTTCCATTGGCGGTGCGCACTAGCCTCAGGACGATGCGGATCGCACGCCCGTCACCGTCGCACCGGACCCGACCCTGGAGGATGTAGTCAACTCCCCGCTTCTTCAAGCGGTCGAGATCTTGGGCCTCGGCTTGCGATGTCGCGGCGGGGACGACCCGGAGGCCCTGAAGAGACACCAGACGATCGCTGATCTCGTCGGGCAACGCGGCAGCCAGATACTCATGCTTCAGGCAGGTATTCTTGAAGGGCAGGATGACGATGGATGGCGTCTTTTGGGAACGCGCCGCTTGCGGGGAACTGTCGAACGAGAGGGCGCACAGGAGCAGGATGAGGACAGGCGTAAGCATCCGGAAGAGGCTGAATGCGCGCCGTCCCTCTGGAATCCCCTCGAGTTCGTCGAGAGCCCTGGCCTCTGCCCGCCGCTTCCACTCCGTCAGTTTGTCGATCGGGTAGTGAACGTCATCCGTGTCGATGAGCCGCGAGCAGGACTGGCAGAGCCAGATGCCGTTCTCGGGTGCTTTCCTCACTTCGGAGGTCAGGGAAGAATCATACCGGGGGCCGTCCTGGGATGCCGCCGTGATGTGGGCTGCGACGCCGATGCTGATCGCTCTGGCCGGATCCGCTCCCGGACCGCTGGTCGTCTTGCGGCAACGAGGATTGGAGCACCTGTAGCCCACACGCTTCGCCAGAACCTCCCTCGCTCGAATGGGGAATTCGTCGCGCATGATGATTTAAGGAGAGAGTAGCTCTCTCCGCGGGCGATTTCAAGGTCGCCCTCGGTCAGCGGGGGTGCCCGGCTGAGCTCACCGTGAACGTCACCGGCTGGCAGTCGAGCGGCACGGCCTGGTGCCGGTCGCGCGGGCGCGGTGCCGGCTCCGTGGTGACGTCGATCAGGTCGCCGTCCGCCTCGACCTTGTAGGTCCCGGGCCGGCTCACGTCGTAGACGTCGGCCAAGTCGACCGTGGCATCCACCCGGCCGCCGGCGGGGATCTCCACGTAGACCTCGACCGGTGGATCGCCGCGCTTGAGCATCGGTCCCTGGTACGACAACTCCTCGCCTTCGCGGGTCACCCGGAGGACGGTGCCCTTCCAGCCTTCGAGCGGCGTGTTCCAGGTGAGGACCCGCAGGGTCGAATCCGAGTTGTTCGTCAGCTCGAAGCGGAGGGACGTCGGGGGCTGCGCTTCGAGGCGGCAGGAAAGGGGAGGCCGGGCTGTGGTCGCGGAGCTCATGCAAGCGGACAGCAGAAGGGGGAGGAGGACGATCGCGCGCACCGGCCGATCATAAAGGAAAACGGCGCGGGAGGCCCAGACAGCCCCGCCCGCGCCGGGCGTGACACGGAGAGACCCTACCGGGTCTCCGCGAAGTACTCGTGGCTGTCGGCGTTCATGACCGCGCTGGAGGGGCTGCTGATCGCCAGGCTCTTGCAGGCGCTCTGCCCGTAGGCGTAGTCCTGGGTGCCGGCGACCACGGTGAAGTGGCTGGTCTCGTGGACCAGGGTGCCGGCCTTCGAATCGATCCCGGTCATCGGGGCCGCCCAGAACGCGCTGCACAGATGGATCTTGTACGGCTGATTGGCGTACACGTAGGCATAGGAGCTGTCGGTGCAATCACAATAGAACGTCACCGTCTTCGTGGTGAACGTGCTGTAGATGTTGTTGTAGTGGCTCTGGACCGTGGAGTAGCGCGACGAGGTGTAGGTGCCGAACCAGGTCTTGTAGGCCGCGTCGGTCGACCGCGAGGTGCTCGGCAGGTTGTTCAGGTAGTCGCGCGCCCGCAGCGAGATCGTCTGCGCATTGGACAGGGCGGAGACGAGCGTGCTCTGGCGGGTGGACGAGCAGCTCACATAGGAGGGCGTCAGGTAGTTGCCGGTGGTGCTGCGGATGCCGTGGTCCTCGTCCGAGCCCAGGGCCATCTGCTGCACGGCGCGGGACCGCTCGTCGCGCTCGACGCCGAGGGAGAGGACGTTCGACGAGATCTCGCGCAGCGAGGCGTCGGCGATGCGCGTGCCCACGCCCGAGAGCGCGTCCTGGACGTTGGCGCGGAAGCGCACGGTGTACTCGCCGGTGCGCGACATGTCATAGACGCTCGACAGGTCGACCTCGGCGCCGATCTGGCCGCCGGCCGGGATGCGGACGTAGTCCTCGGCGCGCGGCGCCGAGCGCTTGTAGAGGCGGCCGGTGTAGTCCACGGCCTTGCCGTCGAGGCGCACGTCGAAAAGGTTTTCCTGCACGCCGTTCAGGGGGGTCTGCCAGCGCAGGACGTAGAGGTCCCGGGTCGAGTCGTTGTGGATGGCGACGCGCACCACGGCCGGATCGGCGTCCGCGAGGAACGTCCGGTCGGCCTCGATCGTGGCGCTGACGCCCGCCGCCTGCGCGCTCGACGCGCCGCAGACCGCCGCCGCAGCGACCAGCAACCACTTCTTCACATCCTTGACGTGGATCATTCGCTTGCTCCTCAAAAAAGGCCGCCGGGGAAAAGTCCCCTGGCGGCCGTGGAATCTCGCTTTCGCGAACGGGACTAGTAGCGGCTCTCCGCGCACTGGAGGGCGGACTTGTCGTCGGTCTCCAGGGTGCGGCCGTCCGAGCCGAAGTACGTGGCGTACATGGTCGGGCGCGGCGTCGAGGTCAGATTGGTGTGGTGGATGCCGAGGGTGTGGCCGAGCTCATGGGCGGCCACGGCCTGGGTGTCGTAGTTGGCTCCGTTGGTCGTCCAGGTGACGTTGTTGTTGAAGGTCACGTCGGTCTCGACGATCACCTGGCCGGACTGGAGGACCAGGGCGGTGAGGGCGAGGCAGGAGCCGGTGCAGCCGTTGCCCGAGGCCCAGAGCAGCGTATTGATGCCGTCGGTGGACCAGCCCGCGGTGGTGGTGCCGGCGTAGGTCAGCACGTGGTCGGCGCTGGTCACGTTCGTCCAGGAGGCCATGGCGTTCGACACGGCCGTGGTCTTGCCCGAGCCCTGGTTCGCGGTGTTGAGGCGCCAGGAGATGTTCTTGTTGTTCCAGTGGGCGAACCCGCCGGAGGCGCTGCAGGTCACCGCGGCGCCCGCGCTGAAGCGGCCGACGCCGGTCTGCTGGATCATGCGGTAGGCGTGGGAGGGGACCGCCGAGGCGATCAGCCCCGCGACGGCGACGGCGAGAGCGCAAGCCTTGCGGTTCATCACTTCACCTCCCGGCGGGCGGCGTCGCGGCCCGCGATGTCACGGATCGACTGGATCATCGAGTTGAGAGGGAAGCCCTCGGCGCCGCCCTCGGGCTCGTAGGAGCCGCGGGCGTCGGGGAGGAGCGGGTGCTTGATCGCCTGGCTGATCGCGCGCAGGCCGCCCTCGCCGATCCTGACGTCGAACGCGCCCTGGACGAGGTCGCGGACCGTCAGGGCGCGCTCGACGCCCGGCAGGTTCTCTTCGTTCAGGAACAGCACATAGGAATTGCCCGGAATCAGCTCGGGGCCGCCGACGATCAGCGTTGTGATGTCGCCGACCTGTCCGCCCATGAGCGTCACCGTGATCTCACGGTCGACTCTGCCCTTGACGGCTTCGTGCACCGCGACTCGCACGTCGGTGAGGATGAAGGTGTGATCCTCGTTCCAATACGAGCTGGCATCCAGGACCTCGCCCACGACGACCGCGCGGTTCCCCGCCACGAGTCCGTCGAGGCTCTCGCGGACCAGCGTCGTCGCACTGGCCGGCGCGACGACGCTCGCGGCGATGACAAAGGCCATCGCGCCGCGCAGCAACCCCTTTGCTACATTCATGGATAAACCTCCTTGGAGAGGACGCTCCTCTCCAGAAGAAACCCTGAGCCGGCAGGGCTCCGGGGTGAGGGACCAGGCTTGTGAAGGGGACTTCGGTGCTGCTCTACTTCTCTGGGTGCGCCACCCCTTCCGAGCGTGACAACGGACAGAAAGGAACCAGAATGAAAGAGCGCCTCATCGCTCCACCCCGGTCCGCCGTGCCCGTGCCCGGAGCGGGCTCGGTGTTCGGACGCGGTTTCTTCCGCAACCTGCGCGCGGCCGGGGGCGGCGGCTGCTTCCTGCTCTTCTTCATGAGCATCGGCGCGGGGCTCTTCCTCTTCGGGCTGGCCGGCACGTTCGGCCCCTACAAGGAGGGGCTGCGGGAGAACGGCGATCCGCGCTTCTTCCTGGCCGCCATGGCCGTGGGATCGGTGTTCTTCCTGGTGGGGCTGCGCATGCTGCAGCTCGCGCTCACGGGCGCGCAGAACGAGAGGCGGGTCCGCGGGGACGCGAAGGAGCCCTGGACCTGGGACCACCCGTGGAGCACCCAGTGGATGAAGCCGGACTACAGCGGCACCGGCGCCGGCACGTTCCTCGGACGGGTGGCGTTCCTCGCGCTGCTCGCGGTGTTCAACGTGGCCTGGACCTCGGGCATCGTCCTGTTCAAGATCATCGTGGGCATCTTCGACCTGATCGGGCTGCTCGTCCTCTACGATTCGCTCCAGAAGGTCCTGACCTGGATCCGCGTGCGCCAGCCGGTGGTGATCTGGTCGCGCGTGCCGGCCTTCCTCGGCGAGCGGCTGGAGGGGCGGATCGCGTTCGCGCGGCGCGTGTCCGCCCGGGGGCCTGCGAAGCTGACGCTGCGCCGCGTCGAGGACGAGTGGGTGGAGAACCGGTCCTCGAACGGCGGGAGCACGCGGGCGCTGGAGCCCTTCACGGTTTACCAGCAGGAGCAGGAGGCGGCGCTTTCGGGTCAGTCGGACGTGCTCGACTTCGCCTTCGACCTGCCCAACGGCCAGAAAGGCACGGACCTCGCGAAGGAGGAGGCCGTGTACTGGCAGCTCCTGGTCGTCGTGCCGGTGCTCGGACCGGACATCGAGGCGGTCTTCCTGGCCCCGGTCTACCGCGGGCGTTAGCCCGGCCGGCACGCTTCTCGCACATCCACCCGGCTCGGAAGGAGGAGCGCATGGCTCACAGCGAGAGGAACGACATCGGGAAAGTGCGCGACCTGATCAAGGGGATCCGGATCGCGATGCTCACTACGGTCGACGAGGACGGCTCCCTGCGCAGCCGCCCGATGGCCACCCAGAAGACGGAGTTCGACGGCGAGGTCTGGTTCTTCACCGAGGCCAGCTCGGCCAAGACCGGCGAGGTGGCGCGCGACCGGCGGGTCAACGTCAGCTACGCCGACCCGGACAGCCAGCGCTACGTGTCGCTGTCCGGCACGGGGGAGACGCTCATCGATACCGCCAAGGCCAAGGAGCTGTGGAGCCCGGCCGTCAAGGCGTGGTTCCCGGACGGGCCGGACGACCCGAAGCTGGCGCTTCTCCGCGTCCGGGTCGAGAAGGCGGAGTACTGGGACTCGCCGTCCGCGAAGATGGTCCAGCTCGCCGGCTTCGTGAAGGCCCTGGTCACGGGCGAGCGCCTCGACTACGCCGGCGAGCACGAGACGCTCGATCTCTCGGAGGCGCCGCTCCGCCGGTAGGGGCTCAGAGGCTCCCGAGGTCGATCTCCAGCTCCTGGCTCGCCGCGAGATCGACCTCCCGCCGGAGCACGGCGACGTTGCGGTCGTCGTAGAAGGTGAGGACGTAGCGCCCGGGGCGGAGGTGTTCGTAGACGAAGACGCCGTTCTCGAGCGTCTTCATCCAGGGGTTCGGCCTGTCGCCGGCCTTCCGCAGCCAGAGGGTGCCCCGGATCTCGCGGTAGCCGGTCACCCGGACGGCCAGGGAGAGGTCCCCGAAGGAGAAGGGGAGATCCATCTCGACCGGTCCGTCCCCGGGCTTCAGCGTCACCCGGCGCACGACCTCCTCGGCGCCGGCGTGGGCGCGCAGCGTCCAGGCTCCGGGCCCGAGGTCGTCGAAGCGATATCCTGGCGGAGCGCCCTCCTCGCCGGGCTCGATCTCGCCCGCGCTGCCGAAGCTCCCCAGCTCGACCCGCACCTCGGCGTCGGCGAGTTCCTCCTCCGGGATTCCGAGGAGGCGGCCGGTCAGCACCGCCATCGGGGCGAGCCGGACCTCCAGGCCGTCGACCGGCGCGCCGGCGACCGTGAACCGGCCGCCGCCGGAGAGCCCGGAGCCCTCCCGCCAGGCAACGATCTCGTAGGTGCCGTCCTCCGCCTCCATCGAAAAGGCGCCGTCCTCCCCGCTGACCGCCATGGACTGGGAGTCGGAGTCGTTCCGCTCGTCGCGGCCCACCACGGCGATCCTCACTTCAGCCTCCTCGACCGGCGCGCCGTCGGCGTCGATCACCCGGCCCCGCACCTCGAACCGGCCCGGGAGCGACAGGTCCTGGAGGATCTCCGGGTCGTCCGGCGCGATCTCGACCCGGGCATCGGCCGACCGGTCGCCGAGGCCGGCCGACACCAGCCATTCTCCCGGCGACAGGCCCTGGACCCGGTAGGTCCCGTCCGAGCTGACCAGCCCCGGGATCTGCATCCCGGAATCCGCGCCGAACGCCGAGACCCGGGTCTCGGCGAGGTCGGAGGGGTCGAAGCCGAGGAGCCGGCCCGAGACCGACGCCTCGCGGCCGAGGCGCAGCTCCAGGTCCTCGCGCGCGCCTCCCGCGGCCCATTGGGTGAGGTACGCCGGAGCGTATCCGGCCTTCCGCGCCACCAGCTCGTACCCGTTCTCTTCGACCGGGATGGAGAAGGCGCCGCCGGCGTTCGTATAGACGGTGACCTGGCCGTTCCGGACCAGGGCGCCCGCGACCGGCTCGCCGTCCGGGTCCACGACCCGGCCCCGGGCCATGTGCGGTGGTTCTTCCGGCGCGAGGGTGATGTCGGCCTGGTTCTCGCCGCCGGCGGCCAGCTCGATCTCCCGGCTCCCGGTGCCCAGGGTCTCGTGCCGCGCGAGGATCGTCTGCTTCCCGGGCGGCACGCCTTCGATCCGGTAGCGGCCATCGCCGTCCGCCCAGGAGGGGATGAAAAACAGGGAGTCGGCGGAGCGCTCGATGAAGACCTGCGCGGCCGGCGCCGGGGACCCGTCCTCCCGGAGGACGCGGCCCGTGACCGTGGCGCCCGGCGCGAGCTTGAGCGTCGGCGCCTCGGCCTCGCCGCCGTCCGGGATCTCCAGGCTCTCGATGCCGCTCCCCAGGGTGCCCGCCTTCGTGGCCCAGACGTGGATCCTCCCACCGAGCAGCGAATCGAGGACGAACCGGCCCTCGGCGTCGGTCGTCGCCTGGGCCCGGCCCACCGGCGGACAGGCCGACGCCGGGCCCAGGGGTGGATTCGGATGGGTGTCCGAGCTGGTGGCCACCGAGGCGCCCGCGGCCGGCGCGCCGTCCGGGCCGACCACACGCCCCGTGAGCCGGGCGGCGGGCAGCAGGAGGATCTCGACCGGCTCGGCGGGCAGGGTCTCCGACTCGTAGGCCACGGTCACCCGGCCCGGCCGGCAGGCCTCGAGCTCCAGCTTCTTCCCGGGGTCGAGGTCGGCGATCTCGAAACGGCCGTCCGGACCGCTGGCGACGCTCTCTCCGGAGGCGAGCCGCACCGTGGCGCCGGCGAGCGGCTCCTGGTCGGGCCCGACGATCCGGCCCGTCAGGCTGGCTCCCTGCCGGAGCGTCACCGTGCCGAGGTCGGTCTGCGCGCCGGACACCTCCAGCCCCTGGAGCGCGGTCGGGAGGAGCCCCGGCCGGCTCGCCTCCAGGTCGAACCAGCCCTCCGGCAACCCCGGGATCTCGAACCTCCCGTCCTCGCCGGTCTCCGCCTGGTAGAGATCCTCGTCCACCGCGGAGCCGTCCGGCCGGAGCTCGTCGGCCTGGCTGCGCGCCAGCTCCACCCGGGCCCCGGCCAGGGAATGGCCGCCCTCATCCTCGACCCGGCCGCGGGCGGTCCGGGCCGTCCCCAGGGTCAGGCGGAGGCCCTGCACCGCCGCCGAGCCCGCCGGGAGGGTCACGCTCTCGGAGGCGGGCGCGAGGCCGGGAGCGAGGGCGAGCACCTCGTAGTCGCCGTCCCTGGCCACGACCAGCCGGAACCGGCCCTGGTCCGATGCCCGGACCCTCCCGATCTCCAACGAGCTCGGGCCGAAGACGCGCACCTCGGCCCCCGTCACCGGCTCGCCGTCCGGCCCGACCACCGTCCCGGCAAGAGTCCGGGCCGGCCATGTGGCCTGGTTGACCAGCAGCAGGAGGGCGACGGCGACCGCGGCGAGACTGCTCATTCAGGGCTCCGGGTCGAACTCGAGGTCCACCTCCGGCTCGGTCTCGCCGGGGGCGATCTCGATCGTCCGGGTGGCGACGACCCGCTTGTCGATCCAGGCCGAGACCGCCCAGGCTCCCGGCTCCAGGCCGAGGACGCGGTAGATCCCGTCCGGCCCGACGCCGCCCTGGTGGAGCTGCCCGTTCGCGACCGCGACGACCTGGACCTCCGGCAGCCGGTCGGGGTCGACCCCCAGGACGCGGCCGGAGAGGAAGACCTCCGATCCCAGGCGCAGCTCCAGGCCGCCGGTCGGAGCGTCGTCGGACGGATCGAAGAGCCGGGCGGGAGCGTACCCGGGCTTGCGGGCCAGCAGGTCGAACCCGGTCTCGTTGGTCTTCAGCGCGAACGAGCCGTCGGCCGCCGTGAACGCCAGGAAGCCCTCGGGCCGGTTCTCGACCAGGGCGCCCTGGAGCGGATCGCCGCCCGGACCCACGACCCGGCCGCGGATCTCGCGCGGCCTCTCGAAGGGCTCGAGGGAGATGTCGAGGCGGGTCTCCCCCGGGCCGAACTCCACCGACAGGGTGCGCCGGCCGAAGGTGTCGTGCCAGGCCAGGACGGTGCAGAAGCCGGGCACCAGCCCCCGGATCTCGTAGAAGCCGTCGCCGTCCGCCACGTCCCGCACGCGCCGGAGGCCGTTGCAGACCACCGCGGCTCCGGGCGCCGGAGACCCGTCGGGGGCCGTCACCCGTCCGGCGAGCGTCGCGCCGGCCTCGGGCTCGGACGGTTCCGGCTCCGGCGGCTTCTCGCGGTCGTCCGGCTTTGCCTCCGGGGCCTCCTGCTCCTCACCCGCGCGGAGGACCAGGGTCCCGAGGTCCACGTCCTTGCCGGCGTCCTCTCCCAGATCGACGGCTCTCCACTCCAGGCGGCGGAAGCCCTCCCGGACCACCGCCAGGTCGAACCATCGCGCGGGGAGCCCGGCGACTTCGAACCACCCGTCCCCGTCCGCCGTGGCCCGGTAGAGGTCACGGTCCGCGGGGGCCTTGTAGGGCAGGAGCGCGGTCACCGCGTTGCGGGCCATCTCCACCTGCGCGCCCGCGACCGGATCGCCGCTTTCGTCCACGACCCGGCCGCGCGCGGTCCGGCCGCGGCCGAGCACCAGGCGGATCTCGTCGTCGGTGGGGATCGCCACGCCCAGGAGGGCCGGGGTCAGGCCGGGCCGGTACGCCAGCAGCTCGACGTTGGCCGGCTCGGACGGATGGACGATCTTGAAGATGCCGCGCGCGGAGGTGCGGACGCGGGTGCCTTCGCCCGCGGAGCCGGTGAAGAAGGCCCGGACCTCCGCCTGCGCGACGGGGCGGTCCTCTTCGTCGACCACGATCCCCTCCAGGAACCGGGACGGCCGGAGGGCGAGCGTCGGAGGCGTGGCCCGGCTCTCCTCCACGAAGAACGGCTCGGACCCTCCGAAATGCCCCTCGGCCACCGCGCCGAGCCAGACCCGGGTCTTCGCCGTCCAGGCCGGCAGCCGGTACGCGCCGCGCTCGTCCGCGACCTGGAAGGCGCCGGGGTCGTCGCCGGGCCAGACGCGCGCCCCGGCGATCGGCCGGCCGGTGGCCTGGTCGACCACCCGTCCCGCGAGCGCCACGGCGGGAGGCAGCAGCAGGAGCCTGCGCCCGATCTTCGCCTTCGGCTTCAGAGCCGCCGGGATCGGCTTGATGTCGAAGGGCGAGATCCGGCCGTCCCGCGTCTCCACCCGGATCTGCCGGGGCTTCTCGACCGGCGCGTCCAGCAGGAGCGAGCCGTCCGCGCCGGTCCGGCCGAGGACGGCCAGACTCTCCCGGTCGCGCAGGATGGCGCCGGCCACGGCCTTGCCGCCGTCGTAGACCTCCACGCGAAAGGGCCGCGAGCCGGCCGCCCGGCGGATCGGGGACCGGACCGGCTGCCAGGGGTAACCCTGGACCGTCTCCGCCCCCATCCGGGCGGGTGCGAGCGTCTCCTCGCCGATCACCATCCAGGGCTGCGACTCCTGGGCGGGGAAGCCCTCGGCCGTCACCCTCACCCGCCACGGGCCCTCCGCGGGCACGGGGATCCGGAACCAGCCGTCCGCCACGGACACGGCCCGGGCGGCGGGCTCGGGCTCGCCCTTGCCCTCCAGCTCGCGGACCCCCTGGTCGTAGACCCGCGGCACCGGCCGCAGCTCCACCCGCGCGCCCGCCAGGCCCTTGCCGTCCGGGCCGAGCACCTGGCTTTCGATCGAAAGACCGCCGGCGCCGGCGGTGTTGGCCAGCAGGAGGATGGCGATGAAAAAGAGGCGTCTCATCAGGGCTCCTGGGGCAAGACCAGATCCAGAACGAGGTCCTCCCCGCCGGCGACGATCTCGATCTTTGCGCTGGCGTTTCGTCCTGCGAAGAAGGCCGTCACCTCCCATTCGCCCGGGGTCAGCGAGAGGAACCGATAGATTCCGTCCCGGTCGACGAAACCTTCCCGATGCCGCCGCTCCGGACCGAACGCCTCGAGCTCCACGTCCGGTAGGTCCTCGGGCTCGATCCCGACGAGGCGGCCCGAGACGACAATTGTCCTTTCGTCATCCGGGTCCACGACCTGCTCGTCAGCCGTGGGGCTGGCCGGGGCCTTCCCGGCCGCGGGAGCCGTCTCCGGCAGGACCGTCGCGCGCGTCTCGCGCAGGAGGACGAGGGTCAACCCGGTGCTCTCCCCTCCGGCCGGGACCTCGACGGTCTGCGGAGCGGTCTCGAGATAGCCTTCGGCCTGGGCCACGATCTCGAAGAGCCCTCCGTCCAGGGGGGCGAGCGTGAACCGGCCTTCGGCATCCGTCTCGACCGAGGAGAATCGTCCGTAGTGCGGGCAGGGGCTGGAGAGTGGAAAGAAGTGGCCGCGCGACGAACCGGAAAGATCGGCGTCGACGCTCGCACCGGCGACCGGCTTGCCGTCCGGATCGATCACGCGGCCCGACATGCTGGCCGCGCGTGCCAGCTCGACCTGGACGGGGCCCTCCTCCGACCTGTCCACGGAGAGCCAGCCCGTATGGTAACCGGGCCGGCAGACGTCCAGACTCAGGGTCTTCCGGGGATTCAGGCCTTGCAGGACGAAGCGTCCATCCTGGTCCGTTACCGCGGCGGGGCCGGCTTCCTGGAAGGCCGCCCAGACCCGACCCCTGGCCATCCCGTCAGGGACCACCCAGACCTCGGCTCCTTCGACGGGCTCGCCAAGGGGCCCGACGGCTCTCCCCTCCAGCCGCCTGCCCCGGGTGAGGACAAGAGCGCCGAGGTTTGACGCGGAGTCCGGCCGCAGCTCCATTCCCGGAACCCTGAAGGATAGATAGCCGGGTTGGCGGGCCTCCAGGTCGAACCAGCCGGCCGGCAGACTTGAGAGACGGAAGCTCCCATCGCTCCCGGTCCGGGCACGGGCGGCCTCGTCGTCGGAGCCGGCGGGGTAGACCAGGACCTCCGCCCGCGCGACGGGGCTGCCATCCTCGTCGACGACGGTTCCCGTGAGGAACCCGGACGGCGTCAGCGCCAGCGCCGGAGGCGTGACCCGTCCCTCTTCCGGCAGGAACGGCTCCTGCGACGCGAGGTGTCCTTCGGCCGCCGCGTTGAGCACGATCCAGACCTCCGCCACCCAGGCCGGCAGCCGGTACGCTCCGAGGGCGTCGGCGACCTGGAAGGCGCCAGGGTCGTTTCCAGGCCAGACCCGCGCTCCCGGGATCGGCCGGCCGGTAACCTGGTCGACCACCCGCCCCGCGAGCGCGACGGTGGCAGGAAGAAGCATCCTCATCCGGACCTTGGCGTCCGGCCGGACCCTGGCCGGGATCGGCGGGAGCGGAAAGGGCGCGAGCCGGCCGTCGCGGGTCTCGACCCGGACGTCCCAGCCGGTCTTCGGCCCGTCGGCGAGGAGCGCTCCGTCCTTGCCGGTCCGGCCGATCACGAGGCCGCTCGCGGCGTCCCGGATCAGCGCGTCCGGCATGGGTTTGCCGCGGTCGTAGACCTCCAGGCTCAGGGGGCGCGAGCCCGCCGTCCGGACCGCAGGCCGGACCGGCCGCCAGGAGGAGCCTTCGCCGGCCTCGGACCCCAGGCGGACGGGCGTGAGCGTCTCCTCTCCCAGAACCATCCGTGGTCGCGAGTCCATCGGAGGAGAGCCGTCCGCCGTCACCGTCACCCGCCAGGGGCCCTCGGAAGGAACCGGGACCCGGAACCAGCCGCCCGCCTCCGTCACGGCCCGGGCGGCGGGCTCGGGCTCGCCCTTGCCTTCGAGCTCCCGGATTCCCTGGTCGTAGACCCGGAGCACCGGCCGCAGCTCCACCCGCGCCCCGGCCAGACCCTTGCCGTCCGGGCCCAGGACCTGGCTCTCGATCGAAAGGCCGGCGGCGCCGGAGGCGCCGGCCAGCAGGAGGAGGGCGGCTGCCGGGACGAAGCGTTTCATGGGGTCTCCGCGAGGTCGATCTCGATCGACCGGCTCGACGTGAGATCGATCTCCCGCCGGGCCGCGGTGTGGCTGCGGTCGTCCGAGATCGTGAGGATATAGCGGCCGGGCCGCAGGTGCGAGAAGGCGAACGCGCCGTTCACGAGCTTGACTCCCTCGCTATTGTCGGTGCCGGCCCGTTCGATCTGCGCGAAGCCCGCGGCGAGCTCCCGGTAGCCGGCCGCCCGGCCGGACAGCGTGAGGGTCCCGAGCGAGAACCGGAGGTCGGCCTCCACGGCCTCCTCGCCGGGACGTATCGTCACGGGCAGGGTCACGGTCTCGGAGCCGAGGCTCGCGCTCAGCGTCCAGGTTCCGGGCCCGAGGCCGTCGAGGCGATAGCGGGAGCCCGGTTCCACCTCGGCTCTCAGGGTGTTGGGCCCCAGGTCGACCCGGATCGTGACGCGGTCGACGTCCTCCCTGGGAACCCCGAGGATCCGGCCGGTCAGCACCGCGCTTCCGGCCAATTGGATCTCCAGCCCTTCGACCGGCCCGCCGGAGACCGTGACCGTGCCGCCATGCGCGGCGGCGAGATCCAGCTTCTGGGCGATGAGCTCGTACGTGCCGTCCTCGACCTCGAAGGAGAACGCGCCGTCGGCCCCGGTGTAGAACGTGTAATGATCGCCTGGCCGCACGAGCGCCACCGTCACCTCTTCGGCCGGCTCGCCGGCGGCGTCGACCACCCGGCCGCGCACCTCGAACGCGGGCGGGATCGACAGGTCCGCGACGACGTCCCCGTCTCCCGGCGCGATGGCGATCCGGGCCGTCGCGGACCGCCTTCCGACCACGGCCGTCACCGTCCACTCGCCTGGCGACAGGCCCCGGATGCGATAGGCCCCGTCCGGGCCGACCAGGCCGTCAACCCGGTCATCCAGGTCGGACCGCGCGGAGACCGAGGCCTGGGCGGCGTCTTCAGGCCCGATCTCGAGCAGGCGGCCCGAGACCGAAGCCTCGCGGCCCAGGCGCAGCTCCAGCCCCTCGGTGGCGCCTGCCACCGCCCAATGGCTGAGCCGGGCGGGGGTGTAGCCGGGCTTGCGGGCCGTCAGCTCGAAGCCGTCGGCGTCGACCGCGACGGAAAAGGCGCCGTCGGCGGCCGAGTAGGCCGGCTCGCGGCCGCCCTGCACCAGCGCGCCCGCGACCGGCTCGCCTTCCGGGCCCGTCACCCGGCCGCTGACGGAGCGCCGGTCCCGGGGCTCCAGGGTGATATCCAGCCGCTCCTCTCCCTGGGTGAACGTGTGCTTCAGGTCCATATCTCCCAGCGTTTCATGACCGCCGAAAACCTTTCCGGGGCCGGGCGACACGCCTGAGATCCGATAGCGGCCGTCCCCGTCCGCGCTGTCGCCGCCGGCGAGCTTCCCCCCGCCCCCGATGATGAGCACCGTCGTGCCGGGCGCTGGAGACCCGTCCGCGGCCAGAATCCGGCCGGTGACCGTCGCGCCGAGCCCGAGCGCGAGGGGAGGCGCCTCCACGAGGTCGCCGGCGAGCTCCACGGCCGCCGGCGTGGACTCCACGTACCTGAACTTGCTGGCGGTGACCGTGTAGGTCCCGGCTGCCAGCGGCCCCAGGTCGAAGCGCCCCGCCGCGTCCGTCGTGCCACCGGCCCAATCGGCCGGCGGGCAGGAATCGGGACGGGGGCGGGGAACCGGGTCCGCGTTGCGCTGGGCCGAGACCGAGGCGTCGGCGACCGGCTCGCCTTCCGGCCCGACCACGCTGCCGGACAGCCGGACGCCGGGCTGCAGCACGATCTCGATGGGATCCTCCGGCGAGAGGACGGACACGGTGACCCGGTCCGGCCGGCAGACGTCCATCTGGAAAAACACCATTCCGGGTTCCAGGCCGGCGAGGGCGAAACGGCCGTCCGGACCGGTCGAGGCGCTGTGAGCGTCGACCCAGACCCGGGCATCGGCCAGGGGCGCGCGGTCGGGTCCGGTGACCCAGCCGGCGAGGGTCTCGCCGCGCCGGAGCGTGACCGTCCCGAGGTCCATCTCCGGCCCGGAGCCCTGCGCGATCTCCAGGGTGCGCGAGGCGGGGAGGAAGCCCGGCCGGCTCGCTTTCAGGTCGAACCATCCCGCCGGCAGACCGGAGATCCCGAAACCGCCGTCGGCGCCGGTCGTGGCCTGGAAGAGGCTGTCGTCGGGCGAGGTCTTGCCCGGGCGCACGACGTCGTTCGGGTTGTGGGAGAGCTCCACCCGGGCCTCCGCCAGGGGCCGCCCCTCCTCGTCCACGACACGGCCGCGCGCGGCGAGGCCCGGCCCGAGGACGAGGCGCAGGTCCGCGCGGCTCCCGTCGACGAGGGTGACGCCTTCCACGGCCGGCGCCCGGCCCGGCGCGAGCGCCAGCACGTCGTAGGAGGAGCGGCCCGACACCAGGATGGCCCGGAACCTCCCCCGGGCGGACGAGCGGGTCCGGGCCACCTCATCGGTCGTGCTCTGGAGCAGGACCCGGATCTCGGCGCCCACGACCGGCTCGCCGTCCGGGCCGACCACGACGCCGGCCAGCGGAGCCACCGTCGACAGGGCCAGCGTCGGCGGAACCGCCCGCGGGTCTGCCGGATCGAACGGCTCCGACGACCGGAAGGGTCCTTCCTCCTTGGCCCAAAGCTCGACCGGCGTGCCCACGGTCCAGGGCAGCCGGTAGATCCCGTCGGCGTCCGTGACCACGAAGGCCGCGGGATCGGCGTCCGGCCAGACCCGCGCTCCGGCGACCGGCCTGCGCGTGGTCCGATCGATCACCCGGCCGGTGAACGGGACCGCCGCGGGCAGGACGAGCCGCCGCCGGATCCGGGCCTCCGGTTTCGACAGCGCGGGGACCGGCTTCGCGTCCTGGAAGACGATCCGGCCGTCGCGGGTCTCGATCCGGAGCGCCCAGCTCCCCGGCGCCGGAGAGTCCAGGAGGACCGCGCCGTCCGCGCCGGTCCGCCCCACGACGGCCAGGCTCTTCCGGTCGCGGACCAGGGCGCCGGGCACGGGCCTGTCGCCGTCGTAGACCTCCAGCGTCCAGGGACGCGAGCCGGCCGTCCGGGCGGTGGGGGCTGGCAGGAGCGGCCGCCAGTCGGAGCCTTCCTCGGATCCCATCCGGACCGGGTCGAGCGTCTCGTCGCCGACCACCATCCAGGGCAGGGATTCCCGGGGAGGGAATCCCTCGGCCGTCACCCTCACCTGCCACGGGCCCTCCGCGGGCACGGCGACCCGGAACCAGCCGTCCCCGCCGGTCACGACCCGGGCGGCGGGCTCGGGCTCGCCCTGGCCTTCCAGCTCGCGGACTCCCTGGTCGTAGGCCCGCGGCACCGGCCGCAGCTCCACCCTCGCCCCGGCCAGGCCCTTGCCGTCCGGGCCCAGGACCTGGCTCTCGATGGATAGACCCGAGGCCCTGGCGGATGCGCAGGCCAGCAGGAGGATCGCAAGGGCGGGTCGCTTCATCGGTCTCCTCGCTTCAGCAAGGAGGATTCCAGCCTTCGTCCACCGGGAAGATTCAACCTTGTCAACGAGTTGTCTCGGGGCTGGAGCGTGGCGATCCAAACCCTTGAATCCGGAAACCTGGATTACGCGCCTGGAATGCCCGGTCTGGCGCGGCGGAAGCCACGGCGAGCCCGAGCTGCTCGCCTCCTGCTACCGCAGCAGCGAACGTGGGCGGCTGAGCCCAGCCGACCGCGCGGCCCGGGAAATTCACGGGGCAGCCGCTGCCCCGCGAAATCCCGGGTCCAAATTCACGGGGCAGTCGCTGCCCCGCGAAATTCCGAGTCCAAATTCACGGGGCAGCCGCTGCCCCGCGAATTCTGCGGCAGAAATTCGATGGGCAGTGACTGCCCCGCGAATTCCGCGCGCGCCGCGAACCCCTGGCGCCCGGCCCGGACACCCGTCCGCCCGGCCGGCCGGACACCTGTCCGCCGTCCGCCTGCGCGGACGCTGCCCAGTTCGCTCAACTGTCCTGTTTTCTGAAGCTTCCGCGCGGCCGCGGCGGTGGCACACCGGTTGCTCCTGGGGATGGCCGCCATGATCCAGGACACCGATTCCATGGACGTCGTCCTCCAGAAACCCGCCGGCCTGTCCCGCCGGAGCAGGATCCTGCTCGGGACCGGCCTGCTGCTTCTTCTTTCTCTCATCCCGCTCTGGCCGGCGCTCCAGCGCTGGTCGCGGGCGGAGCAGTCGGTCGACCTCGCCAGCCTCCGGACCGCGACCGTCGTGCGCGGCGACCTGGAGCGCGACGTGGCCGCCGAAGGACGGGTGGTCGCCGCCAACCACCCGCGCCTCTACAGCCCGGCCCAGGGCACCGTGTCGCTCTCCGTCCGCCCCGGGCAGGCCGTGCGCAAGGGCCAGGCGCTCGCCACGATCGGGAGCCCCGAGCTTCAGTCCCAGCTCGCCCAGGAGCGCTCGCGGCTCCAGTCGATCGAGTCCGAGCTTGGACGGGCGCGGCTGTCCGCCCGGCAGCAGAACGCCACCAACCGGCAGAACGCCGAGCTGCGCCGGGTCCGCCTCGAAGCCGCCCGCCGCGAGCTGCAGCGCGCCGAGAAGCTGCGCGCCGAGGGGCTCCTCAACGAGGTCGAGCACGAGCGCGACAAGGACGCCGTCCGCCTCGCCGAGGTCGAGCTGGAACAGGCCCGCGAAGGCTCCAGCCTTCAGAAGGAGGCGCTCGACTTCGAGGTCGCCGACCGCGCCCAGCAGGCCGACCGCCAGCGCCTCGTGGTCGCCGACCTGGAGCGCCGCGTGCGCGAGCTGACCGTGACGGCCCCGTTCGACGGCCTGGTCGCCACGCTCGACGTCGACGACCGGCAGGCGGTCCCCGCCAACGCGCCGCTGCTCACGGTGGTGGACCTCTCGACCTATGAGATCGAGGCCCGGATCCCCGAGGCCTACGCCGACGAGGCGGGCTCCGGCACCCGGGCCGAGATCGACTACGCCGGCCGCAAGTACCCGGGCACGCTGACCTCCGTGTCGCCCGAGGTGCGCGACGGCCAGGTCGAGGGCACTGTCGCCTTCGCCGGCCCGGCGCCCGACGGTCTGCGCCAGAACCAGCGCGTGTCCGTGCGGCTCATCCTGGACCGCCGGACCAACGTCCTCAAGGTGCCGCGCGGCCCGTTCTACGAGAGCGGCGGCGGCTCGAAGGTGTACGTGCTCGCCGACGGCCTCGCCACCCTGCGGCCGATCCGCGCCGGCGCGGTCAGCGTGGGGGAGGTCGAGATCCTCGACGGCCTCGCCGAGGGCGAGCAGATCCTTTTGACCGACGTCCAACAGTTCCGGGGCGCCCAGACCGTCCTGGTCAGGAAATAAACCGTCCTGGTCCGGAAATAAAAACAAGGAGAGCGATCATGCTCAAGATGGAAAACCTTTCCAAGATCTATCGCACCGGCCTCGTCGAGACCCGCGCCCTGCGCGATTTCACCCTGGAAGTGGAGCAGGGCGAGTTCGTCACCATCACCGGCCCCTCGGGCTCCGGCAAGACCACGTTCCTCAACGTCGCCGGCCTGCTCGACGCGTTCGAGCAAGGGCGCTACCTGCTCGACGGAATGGACGTGAGCCGGCTCTCGGATTCGCAGATGTCCCGCATCCGCAACGAGAAGATCGGCTTCATCTTCCAGAGCTTCAACCTGATCCCGGACTTTGACGTGTTCGACAACATCGACGTGCCGCTGCGCTACCGGAAGATGTCCTCGCGCGAGCGCAGGGAGAGGATCGAGCGCGCCGCGGCCCAGGTGGGGCTCTCGGCGCGCCTGCGCCACCTGCCGTCCCAGCTCTCCGGCGGCCAGCAGCAGCGCGTGGCCATCGCCCGCGTGCTGGCCGGCGATCCCAGGCTGATCCTCGCCGACGAGCCCACCGGCAACCTCGACTCGACCATGGCGCGCGAGATCATGGACATTCTGGAGGACATCAACAACCACGGGACCACGCTCATCATGGTCACCCACAACCCCGAGCACGCGGCCCGCGCCCACCGGCAGCTCCACATCGCCGACGGCCGCATGGTAGATCTCGAACGCCTCTCGCCCATGCCTCTCAACCGCCACGCGGAACCCTCCGTGGCTGCGAACTGAGGAGAGACGACCATGTTCGCCTACAACCTCCGTCTGGCCTGGAAGAGCCTGCGGCGCAACCCGATCCTGTCGGTGCTGATCGTCGGCGGGATCGCGCTCGGCGTGGCGATCTCCACGGCGTTCATCACGGTCTATCACGTTTTCTCGCGCGATCCGCTGCCGAACAAGAGCGGCGTTCTGTACTACGTCCAGATGGACAACTGGGACCCGGCCGCGCCGGCCCATCCGCACGTCAGCGGCCTTCCGCCCCAGATCACCTATCGCGACATGCGGGCGCTGATGAGGAGCAGGATCCCCGCGCGGCAGACCGCGAGCTACCAGGCCGCGCTCTATGTGTTCCCCGGGGACGACCGCGCCCGGCCGTCGCAGGAGCCGGTGCGGATGGTCTTCTCGGACTTCTTCCCGATGTTCGAGGTGCCGTTCCAGTACGGCTCCGCCTGGAGCCGCGCCGCGGATGCCGCCGATACTGGGCCCGAGCCGGTGGTGGTCATCAGCTCGGTCCTCAACGACAGGCTTTTCGGCGGCGCGAACAGCGTCGGCAAGACCTTGCGGATCGACCGCAGCGAGTTCCGCATCGCGGGCGTGCTCGCGCCGTGGCGCCCCAGCATCCACATGTACGACATCAACGGCAATCCGTTCAGCGATCCCGAGACGGTCTTCCTGCCGTTCAACTGGGGCGAGCGGCTGGAGATCCGGAGCACGGGCAACTTCGACAACTGGACGAGATTCGACGGCAATCCCACCTTGAAGGACATCCTTTTCAACAGCGAAGCCGACTTCCTCCAGATGTGGGTGGAGCTGCCGGACGAGGCGAGCCGCCAGGCGTACAAGAGCTTCCTCGACGCCTACACCACGGACCAGCGCAAGGCCGGGCGCTTCCTGCGCCCGCTCGACAACCGGGTGACCTCGATGCGCGACCTGATCCGGCAGTGGAAGGTCGTGCCGCCGCAGACCAAGGCCATCGCTTCGATCTCGATCCTGTTCCTGATCGTGGCGGCGCTCAACCTCGTGGGGCTGTTCCTGGGCAAGTTCCTGGCCCGGGCGCCGCAGGTGGGGGTGCGGCGGGCGCTGGGCGCCAGCCGGGGATCGATCTTCCTCCAGCACCTGATCGAGTGCGAGGTCGTGGGCCTGATCGGCGGCGCGATCGGGTTGCTGCTGTCGCTCGGCGTCCTCGCCTTCTTCAACAAGGTTTTCGGGTCGCTGGCCCGCACCCAGGACTTCTTCCGGCTCGACCTGACCATGGTGCTCGCCGCGGTCGTCCTGTCGCTCGTGGCCGGCGCGATCGCCGGCATCTATCCCGCGTGGCGGATCTGTTCCGTGCCGCCCGCCCGGTACCTCCGCAACCAGTAGGACGAGGAGAGACTGCCATGCCATTCGGACCGATCTTCCGCGCCATGACCCGCAATCGTGCGCGTTTCCTCCTGATCGTGGCGGAGGTGGCCCTCACCCTGGCCATCGTCGCCAACTGCGTCAGCCTCATCCGCCAGTCCCGCGCCGAGCTCGCCCGCGAGTCCGGCTTCGACGACGAAAACCTTCTCTCCGTGACCAGCCGGGCGTTCGCCGAGGCGTTCCGGGAGGACAACTACCTCGACGCCGCCATCGACGCCGACGCCCGCACCCTGAACGCCATGCCCGGCGTGCGCGCGGCGAGCAACACCTACTTCGTGCCGTGGATCGGCGGCGGCAGCTCGACCGAGGTCATGGAGGGGGAGAAGCGCTTCCGCACGCAGTTCTATCCCGCCGACCTGCGGCTCCTGGACACCCTGGGCGTGAAGCTGGTCCAGGGCCGGAGCTTCACCCGGGAGGAGTTCGCCCCGGGCAGCGGCGGCAGCGCTCCGGCGAATGCCATCAGCCCGGCCCTGATCAGCGAGAAGCTGGCGGACCTGATGTATCCCCAGGGAGGCGCCGTGGGCAAGGTCATCCGGGACTCCCAGGGCGTCGACGCCTATCGGGTGGTCGGCGTCTTCGGCCCGTTCTACAACCCGTATGGCTGGCCGATCGGCGATTACGCGATCTTCTACCCGGCCCGGAGCGGCAACTTCCGGTCCATTCAATACCTGGTCCGCGCCGCGCCCGGGCAGGCCCGGACGCTGATCCCCGAGATCGAGAAGACGCTCCTCGCGGCGAACAACGGCCGCAACGTCGAGGTCAAGTCCATCGTGGAGATCCGGAGCTTCTACAACTCCCGCGATCAGTCGGTGGTGGTGGCGCTCAACGCGGTGATGATCCTCCTGGTCTTCGTGACGGCGCTGGGCATCGTCGGCATCACCTCGTTCTCGGTGGCTGAGCGGCAGCGGCAGATCGGCACCCGCCGGGCCCTGGGCGCCACGCAGGCGGATATCCTGCGCCACTTCCTCCTGGAGAACTGGATGGTGACCACGATCGGCGCGGTCCTGGGAGCCGGGCTGGCCTACGCGATCAACGTCGGCCTGGTCACCATGGTGGATGGAGCGAAGCTCGACGGCTGGATCCTGGTGGCCGGCGTGGGGCTGCTCTGGGCGGTCGGCCTGGGAGCCGCGCTCGGCCCGGCGCTCAAGGCGGCGCGGATCGCGCCGGCCATCGCGACGAGGAACGTGTAGCATTGGGACCGTGCCCACGATCCTGATCGTCGAGGATCAGCCCCCGGTCTCCGCGGCTCTGCGCATGCTGTTCGAGATCCGGGGGCTGGACTGCCTGGTGGCCCGCGGCCCGGCCGAGGCGCTGCGGGCCATCGACGCCGGGCCCGCGGACATCGGCGTGGTCGTCCAGGATATGAACTTCTCGCCCGAGGCCACCTCGGGCGAGGAGGGCGTCGCGCTCTTCCGCGAGATCAAGAAGCGGGACCCCGGGCTGCCGTTCCTCCTGATGACCGCCTGGACGTCCCTGGAGGCTGCCGTCCAGCTCGTCAAGGAGGGGGCGAGCGACTACCTGGGCAAGCCCTGGGACGACGAGAAGCTCCTGGTCACGGTCCGCAATCTTCTGAGGATCCGCGAGCTGCAGCTCGAGAACGCGCGCCTCCGCGGCCGTGCCCGGCGGACGTGGGAAGAGCTCGCCGAGCACCACGACCTGTGCGGCGCGGTCTGGGCGAGCGAGCGCATGCACGCTCTCGCGATCCTGGCGCTCCAGGTGGCGCGCGCCGACGTGCCGGTGCTGATCACCGGTCCGAGCGGCGCCGGCAAGGAGAAGTTGGCCGAGATCGTCCAGGCCAACTCGCGCCGCAAGGACAAGCCGTTCGTCAGGGTCAACGCCGGCGCCATCCCGGACGAGCTGCTCGAAAGCGAGCTCTTCGGCGCGGAGACCGGCGCCTTCACCGGGGCCACGCGGCGCCGCGTCGGCCGCTTCGAGGCCGCGGACGGCGGAACCCTGTTCCTCGACGAGATCGGTAATCTTTCACTCTCCGGCCAGAGGAAGCTCCTGCGGGTGCTCCAGAGCGGCCAGTTCGAGCGCCTCGGGAGCAGCGAGACCCGGCGGGTGGACGTGCGGCTGGTCTGCGCCACGAACGCCGACCTGAGGAAGGAGATCCCGGCGGGCCGCTTCCGCGAGGACCTCTTCTACCGCCTGAACGTGGTGGAGCTGGCCGTGCCGCCGCTCGCGGACCGGCCCGAGGACGTTCTGCCGCTGGCCGAGAAGTTCCTGAGAGACCTCTCGCCCTCGCCGTCCGGAGCGCTCTGGCGCCTCGCGCCGGAAGCGAGGGAGAGGCTGCTGCGCCACCCCTGGCCGGGCAACGTCCGCGAGCTGGAGAACGCGCTGCGCCGGGCCGTGCTGGTGGCCTCGGGCGACACGATCCGCGAGGAGGACCTCGGGCTCGGTTCCCAGGGCCTCTTCCCGGTGGCCGTGGCGGACCGGCCGGTCTCCGACCCGCTCCTGCTGGACGACGCCGCTCTGGCCGAGAGGGTCCGGCTGGAGCGCGCGCTCGCCGAAGCCGGAGGCGTCGTCGCCAAGGCCGCCGAGGCGCTGGGCCTCAGCCGCCAGGCCCTCTACCGCAAGATGGAGAGGCACGGCCTGGCGGTGGAGCGGCGGGTGAAGGGGTGAGGGCGCCTTTCGCCACGAAGGTCCGCCTGATCTTCCTGGCCGCCACGGCCGCCGTGGCGACGGCGGCGGGAGCTGCGGTCTCCTGGTCTCCCTCTCCCTGGATCGCCGCCGGAGCCGCCCTGGCCGCCGGCGCCACGCTCGGTCTCTGGCTGCTCGGCCGTGTCCTCCGTCCCGCCACCCGCACCCTGGCGGCCCTCCGCGACGGCGTGAGCGGCTACAGGGATCACGACTTCAGCCTGAGCCTCGCGGTCGATCGCAAGGACGAGATCGGCGAGCTGGTCGAGCTCTACAACGCGGTCGGCGACGTCCTGCGCGAGGAGCGCGGCAACCTGCTTCAGAAGGAATTGCTCCTGGAAACCGTGCTGGAATCGACCCCGATGGCGATCGTGCTCACCCAGCGCGACCGCATCTTCTTCGTGAACCGGGCGGCGCGGGAGCTGTTCGTGACCGGCCGGCGCCTGGAAGGCCAGCCCTTCGGGCGCATCCTGGAGGACTGCCCCCTGCAGATGCGCGAGGCCCTGGAGAGCGGCCGGGACGCCCTGTTCTCGGTGGAGCAGGAAGGCTCCGAGGAGGTCTACCACGTGGCGCGCCGGGCCTTCGAGCTCAACGGCCAGCGCCACGAGCTGACCCTGCTCAAGCACCTGACCCCCGAGCTGCGGCGCCAGGAGGTGGATGTCTGGAAGAAGGCGATCCGCACCATGAGCCACGAGATCAACAACTCGCTCGCTCCGATCGCCTCGCTCGCCCGCTCGGCCCGGCACATCCTGGACGATCCGGAGCACGCGGAGCGGCTGAAGCAGGCGCTCGACGTCATCGACGAGCGCTCCACCCACCTGCGCGAGTTCCTCGAAGGCTACGCCCGCTTCGCCCGCCTGCCGCCGCCCGCGAAGCAGGAGGTGGACTGGAGCGCCTTCCTGGAGGACCTGCGCGGCCTCTTCCCGTTCGTCCTCGACGGCGCGCCTCCGGCGCGGCCGGGCTGGTTCGACCGCGGCCAGATCCAGCAGGTGCTCATCAACCTGCTCAAGAACGCACAGGAGGCGGGGAGCCCCCCTGAGGAGATCCGGCTCGCCGTGGAGCCGCTGGCCGACGGCGGCGTCCGCGTCAGGGTGGAGGACCGCGGCACGGGGATGAGCGACGACGTCCTGAGGAAGGCTCTCCTTCCTTTCTATACCTCGAAGCCCACCGGCTCCGGCCTGGGCCTGCCGCTCTGCCGCGAGATCGTGGAGGCCCACGGCGGCCATCTTCGCCTGGAGCGGCGGGAGGGGAGGGGGATCACGGTGGTCTTCCGGCTGCCGGGAGAGTGAGAGCGGAGCTACAATCGACCCATGATCCGCTCACGCCTCCCTCTCCCCCTTCTCGTGGTCTCCCTGCTGGCCGCCCTCCTGGTCGGCGCCTGCGCCGGCGCCAGCTCGCCGATGCACCAGGCGACCGACCGATCCATCACCGACGCCGGCGTCCAGGCGGACGTCTATGTCGCGCTCCTGGAAAAGCTGGGCCGCGACGGGCTGCCCGTCGACGTCAGCGTCCTGAACGGCCGGGTGATCCTGACCGGCAACGTCGCCCAGCGCTCCACCCAGGAGCTGGCCGAGGAGGTCGCCCTGTCCGTGCCCGGCGTCCGGAGCGTGGACAACCGGGTCACCGCGCCGACCAGCTCCGCCGCGCAGACCGCTCCCGGGCAGGCCGCGGACCACGTCGACCTGGAGGTCCAGGACGCGCTCCTGGAGGCGCGGGTGAAACGGAAGCTCCTCGCCGAGATCAGCCGCTACGCCTTCGACCTGGAGGTCGAGGCCTCCGGCGGCGTGGTCAGCCTGCGCGGCACCCTGCCCGACCAGGAGCGCAAATCGATCGCGCTGCGCGCCGCCCAGGAGACCGCGGGCGTCAACAAGGTGATCGATCTCCTGCACGTCCGCTAGGCGGAATGCTTTCGTAACCCGTATACCTTCACGAAAGAGCCAGGAAACGACCGGCGAAGAGCCGGTCGCCCGCGTCGACGCAGACCTTCTCTTTCCCAGGACATGCTGCCACGGGAAGGCCCGTGGCACGAACGGAAACTCTTCCTCAGGAGACCTGACGATGAGAAGGAATCTGTGTGTCTTCGCGCTGCTCGCCGTGATCGCCGCCGTCCTGCCCTCGACCGCCCATGCCGGGAGCACGGTGCAGCATTTCAAGGGCATCTCCGCCACCGTCTCCTTCGTGAGCTTCGACTCGACCGGCTGCGTCGGCACCTTCGCCGACCTGTTCGTCATCGACGAGCTCACCCGGACGCCCGGCAATGCCGAGGCGACCTCCAGGGCCCTGCTCAGCGTCGTCCAGTACGACACCTGTCTGAACGTCTTCCTCGGCGATCTCTCCGGCTCCGCCGATCTGCCGCCGGAGGCGTTCGACACCCGCGGCAAGCTGCACGGCGCCCGGCTGGCGGCTTCCATGGAGGTCACCGACTTCCAGACCGGCGCCACGGTCCCGGTCTCGATCGACCTCGTCTGGACCGCGGTGGGCGACGTCGTGCGCGGCAGCTCCAGCTTCCGCAGCGTCTACCCGAACCAGCGGATTTCGTTCCGCCAGATGGGCAGCAGCACCATGGCCGACGTCGCCGGCACCCTTCTCGTGGGAGGCGTGGAACGGGCATCGCAGCCGGCCGACTTCGGCATCCTCACCGAAAACCAGACCGGCTCGGTCACGATCACCCGCTGATCCGCCCCAAACGGCCGGGGGAGGGCTCCCCCGGCCGGCTTCTCCGCTATACTTCCTCCCCAACTTTTCGAAGGAGTCTTCCCGTGTCCCTGACAAGCTGGTTCAAAAGCCTGTTCTCCAAGGCCGAGCGGCCGAAGGACGTCGTCCTCGGGCGCAACGACGACTGCTGGTGCGGCAGCGGCAAGAAGTACAAGAAGTGTCACCTGGATTCCGACGCGGCCAAGAGCCGCGAGGCCGGCTACGCCGCCCAGTTCACCGCCCGCAACCGCATGGGCGACGGCATCGTCCCCGGCAGCGGCGGCAAGAAGAAGGCCCAGAGCCTGCCGCCGGAAAACAAGGCCGCCAGCGACCGCCTGTAACCTCCCTCCTCCCCCTCCCAGCGGGCTCCGCCGCGGGGAGACTTGACAGTCTCTCCGCGGGAGCTTAACATCCATAAAAACACCGAACGCTCGTTCAGTCTCGCACCAGCGGAGACGACGGGAGACATCGGGAGGAGGACCGGCGATGGCGAGGCGACGCACCCAGGCTTCCAAGTCCGAGGCATCCACCCAGAAGGTGCTCAAGGCGGCGCAGTCCCTGTTCTCGCGACAGGGCTTCCGCGCCACCTCCATGCGCCAGCTCGCGCGGCGGGCCGGCCTGTCGGTCGGCAACCTCTACCACCACTTCGGGAACAAGGAGCGCATCTTCCAGCGCCTCATCGACCGGTACTGGGACGTCCTGCTCGATCCCGACCTGCCGCTCAACCGCATCTTCGCCGCCGCCCGCTTTCCGGACGACTTGGAGGAGATGGCCGCCGCGATCGAGCAGGTGGTGACCGAGAACGCGCAGAGCATTCTGCTCATCTACATCGACGTCATCGAGTTCAAGGGCAAGCACATCCGGACGTTCTACCAGCAGATGGCCGACCGCTTCCGTTCCGCCTACTCCGACCGGGTCGCGGAGATGAAGCGCACGGGCGAGGTGGCCGAGGGCGTGGATCCGCTCATCGGCGTCATGCTCGCCACGCGCTGGTTCTTCTATTACTTCACGGTCGAGAAGTGCTTCGGCGTGCCCATGCACATGGGCCTGGAGCCGAAGCAGGCGGTGGAGGAGTTCTCGAAGGTTCTTCGCTTCGGCCTGCTCGCACGGGCAGACGCCGGGGCTGCGGATCTTGAAACGGACCCGCGTCTTGCGACGCGAGGAGGGATTGAACATGTCGATCATGCACGTCGTCCGGACGCGTAGCCTGCGCCGATTCTCGGCGGTCTTCGCGCTCCTGCTGGCGCTCGCGCTTCCTGGAAGGGCCCAGGTGAGCACCGCGAGCGTCGAAGCCCATGTGACGGACACCGACGGCGGCGCCCTGCCGGGCGTCACCGTCACCCTCGAAAACCTGGACACCGGCCTCAAGCGGGTTGGCGTCACGGGCGAGGCCGGCGACGCCGCGCTCGCCGCGCTGCCGCCCGGGACCTATTCCGCCTCCTTCGAGCTCGAAGGCTTCTCGCCGGCCAGCCAGGACGGCGTCGTCCTGCGCGTCGGCCAGACCGTCCAGGTCCGCGCCGAGCTCAGCGCGGCCGTGGCCGAATCGATCACCGTGAGCTCGACCGTCCCCCTCGTGGACGTCTACAAGACGGACAGCTCGACCAACATCGTGCCGGAGCAGATCGAATCGCTGCCCGTGCCCGACCGCGATTTCCAGCGCCTCGCCTTCATCGCCCCGGGCGTCGAGCGCGAGCGTGGCGGCTTCCGCTTCATCGGCGGCGGTCCGGTGATCGGCGCCGGCGGCAACGCCAGCCAGTCCACCATCCTGGTCAACGGCGTGGACTTCACCGACCCGGCCCTCGGCCTGTCGAGGATCCGCTTCAGCCAGGACGCCATCGGCGAGTTCCGGGTGATCAACAGCCGCTACGACACCGAGGTCGGCGGCACCGCGGGCGGCGCGCTCTCGATCGTGACCCGTGGCGGCACGAACCGGGTCTCGGGGTCGGTCTTCGGCTTCTATCGCGCCGACGACCTGCGCGAGCCGAGCGCCCTGGAGCAGAAGAACGTCGATTACAAGCGCGACCAGTACGGTTTCACCTTCGGCGGACCCATCGTCGCGGACCGCACCCACTATTTCCTGTCGTTCGAGCAGGTCAACGAGGACAACATCGCGTTCTTCCGGCCCGGTGGGGGCTTCGCCGGCCAGGCCCGCGACGTCGAGCACCCGTTCGATCAGACGCTCGGCTTCGCCAAGCTCGATCACAACCTGAGCGACGACCACACGCTCTCGGCCAACCTGGCCTATGAGAAGTACCGCGAGGACAACTTCCGCGTCGGCGGCGTGGTCTCGGTCGCCGCGGGCCAGGAGCTCCAGCGGGACAACTGGAACCTGACCCTCGAAGACCTGAACGTCCTCGGCAGCGCGGGCCTGAACGAGCTGCGCCTCCAGGCCGGCACCCGCAAGTATTTCGAGCCCACCAACTCCGACGCCGTGTCCGAGTGGTTCTCCTCCGGCAACACGCTGCAGACCGGCTCGAACATCCTCGGCGACCTGCTCGGCGAGGGCGACCTGTACGAGCTGCGCGACACCTATCACCGCACGGTCCAGGGCAAGGGCGGCAGCCACGACCTCAAGCTCGGCGCCTCCTTCCTCTACGCGGACGACCGCTCGCGCATCACCACCTACCAGGAAGGGCTCTTCCTCTACCTGACCGACACCCGCGCGCTGCCGCTCGCCTACGCCTACGGCGAAGGCTCGGCCGACGTCTCGCTGACCTCGAAGCGCTACTCCGCGTTCGTCCAGGACGAGTGGCGTCCGCGGGCGAACCTGTCGGTCATCGCCGGCCTACGCTACGACCTCGACGACGGCGGCAACAACCCCGGCTTCACCCATCCGCTGGTGCCGAAGCCGCGCGAGAAGGACACCAACGACTTCCAGCCGCGCCTGTCGTTCTCGTGGGATCCGTCCTCGAACGGCCGCGACGTGTTCCGCGGCGGCGTGGGCCTGTTCAACGGCCGCTTCCTGCTGGTGCCGGCGTTCACCGAGCTGCAGCAGAACGGCGTCAACGGCGGCCGCATCCTGCGCACGCGCCTCAACGGCGCGCTGATCGGCGTCAACTTCCCGCCGTTCATCCTCGATCCGAACAACCCGAGGACCACCGGCGTCCTGCTGAACCCGGACATCACGCTGCTCGCTCCGGACCTGGAGACGCCCGAGTCCACGCAGGCGAGCCTCGGCTGGACCCACTCGTTCACCCCGCGCTTCTTCCTCGACGCCGAGGGCGTCTGGGCCAAGGGCGAGAACGAGATCGTCATCCGCGACGTGAATTTCAACGGCAACTCGAACCCGGTGAGGCCGAACAAGACGTTCAACCAGATCAACATGTACACCAACGACGGCCGGTCGGAGTACAAGGCCCTGATCCTGCGCCTGAACGGCACGCTCCGCCAGACCGATCTGGTCACCTTCTCGGTGACCTCGGCCGACAAGAAAAACATTTCGGACGACTTCAGCCCCGAGTTCCCGTTCGGTTATCCGAACGACCCGGCGAATATCGACGCCGAGTATGGCCGCAGCCGGGCGACCGAGGACTATCACATCGTGGCGACCGGCATCTTCCACCTGCCGTGGGAGGTGACCGTGGCGCCGATCTACGAGTATGGCTCCGGCCAGCCGTGGAACCACCGCCTGGGCTATGACCGCAACGGCGACGGCAAGAACTCGGACCGCCCGGCCGGCGTGGAGCGCAACTCCGAGGACGGTCCGGTGTTCCGCCAGCTCAGCCTGCGGCTCACCAAGGGCTTCACGATCTTGGGCGACCAGCGGCTCGATCTGATCGTCGAGGGCTTCAACGTCCTCGATAACACCAACTACGACGTCAACTCGATCGACGCGGCGGAGTTCTTCTCCGGTCCGACGCTCGCCAACCCGGCGCTGCCGTTCGTCCGCAACCCGAGCTTCGGCCGCTTCCGGGCCACGCTGCCCGGCCGCGAGATCCAACTCGGCCTGAGGTGGGTCTTCTAGATGCCGGAAAGGGTAGTGATTGTCACAGGCGCTGCCGCCGGAATCGGCCGCGCCACCGCCCGGCGCTTCGCCCTCGACGGCGCCCGGATCGCGGCGTGGGACGTCGCCGCGGCCGGGTCGCTCGTCGAGGAATTGAAGGAAGCCGGAGCGGCTGACGCTTCGTTCCAGACCGTCAATGTCACCGACGCCGCGTCTGTTGAAACAGCCGTGGCGGAGGTGATGGAACGGTGGGGCCGGATCGACGTGCTGGTCAACAACGCGGGCATCGTGCGCGACGGCCAGCTCGTCAAGTGGAAGGACGGGAAAAAGATTTCCGAGATGAGCGAGGCCGATTTCGACGCGGTCGTCTCGGTCAACCTCAAGGGTGTCTTCCTCTGCACCCGGGCCGTGGCCCCGCGCATGATCGAGGGGGGAAGGGGAGGCGCGATCCTCAACGCCTCCTCGGTCGTGGCCCACGCCGGCAACTTCGGCCAGACCAACTACGCCGCGACCAAGGCGGGAGTGATCAACCTGACCCGCACCTGGTCGCGCGAGCTCGGCCGCTACGGCATCCGGGTCAACGCGGTGGCGCCCGGCTTCATCGGCACCGAGATGGTCCGAGCCATGCCGGAGAAGGTGCTCGCCGGCATGGTCGAGCGCACGCCGATCGGCCGCATGGGCCGGCCGGAGGACATCGCCGAGGCCTACTTCTGGCTCGCCTCGGACGGGGCCTCGTTCGTCCATGGCGCCGTGCTCAACGTGGACGGCGGCCTCGTGATCGGAACCTGACCGATGTTTCTCCACGGCGACCTGCTGGGCGAGCGCGCCCGCCTGACTCCGGACAGGACCGCGCTGGTCTACATCCCGACCGGCGAGCGCCTCACCTATGCCGAGCTGGACGCCCGCTCCGGTCGCTGGGCCCGCCTGTGGCGCGAGCGGCTGGGCTTGAAGAAAGGCGACCGGGTGGCGGTCCTCTGCGACAACCGCCCGGAGCTTGTCGAAACCTTTTTCGCCGCGCCCAAGTCCGGCGTCGTGATCGTGCCGATCGGTACCCGCCTCACGCCGCGCGAGATCGCCGGCATCCTGGAGGACGCGGCTCCGTCGGCCTTCTTCTACGGCGACGAGCACGCGGACAAGGTGCACGAGCTGAGAACTCTGGCCGACGTTTCTCACTGGATGAGCTTCGACGGAGAACAGCCGGATCCTGTCTGTTGGGCACCGGAGCACGGCAGTCCCGAAGACCTCTGGTGCCTGCTCTACACCTCCGGCACCACGGGCAGGCCCAAGGGCGTGATGCTGCCGTACCGGATGATCGTCTGGAACGGCTACAACACGGTGATCGGCTGGCAGCTCCGCGAGGACGACGTCACCTCGATCTTCACGCCGCTCTACCATGCGGGCGGTCTCGGCGCGTTCCTGGTGCCGATCGTGACCATCGGCGGCACGGTGGTGCTCCACCGCGGCTTCGACGCGGCCGAGGTCTGGTGCACGATCGAGCAGGAAGGCGCAACTGTTGTCCTCGGTGTGCCCACGATCTATCAGATGCTCTCCGAGGCGCCTGAATTCCGGACCGCCGACCTCTCCCGCGTCCGCTGGCTCATCAGCGGAGGCGCGCCGCTGCCCACCTGGATCATCGACCTCTACCAGCGCCGCGGCGTGGCCTTCAAGCAGGGTTATGGATTGACCGAGGTCGGGGTCAACTGCTTTTCGATGACGGTGGAGGAGTCGGCGAGCCATCCCGGCTCGATCGGCAAGCCGCTCCCGTTCACCGAGACCCGCCTCGTGGACGAGGACGGCGGGGAGGTGAGGACGGGCGAAGTGGGCGAGCTGCTGATCCGCGGACCCCACGTCTGCCGCGGCTACTGGAACAATCCCGAAGCCACCGCGGTTGCTCTCGACGCCGAAGGCTGGTTCCACACCGGCGACCTGGCGAGACGGGACGAGGAAGGCTTCCACTGGATCGCCGGCCGCCGGAAAGACATGATCATCAGCGGCGGCGTGAACGTCTATCCGGCCGAGATCGAGGCCGAGCTGGTCCTTCATCCCCGGGTCCGCGACGCCTCAGTGGTCGGCGTGCCGCACCCGACCTGGGGCGAGGTTGGCGTGGCCTTCGTCGTGCCCGGAGCGGAGCCGCCGACGACCGAGGACCTCGCCGCCTTCCTCGCCGGCCGGCTCGCGAAGTACAAGATCCCGCGCGAGATCCGGTTCGTCGACAGCCTGCCGCGCACCCCCTACGGCAAGGTGGTCAAGGGGGAGCTTCGGGAGCGCTATGAAACCGAAAAGGATGCCGATGACCGAATCGAATGAAACGAAGCCGCTCGCCTACCGGATCGATGGAGAAGGCGAGCCCGTTCTGCTCCTGAACGGCGGCCTGATGAGCATCGCCGCCTGGGAGCCCGTCGCCGCCGCTCTCGCCGAGCGCTACCGGGTGATCCGCTGCGACCTGCGCGGCCAGCTCCTGACGCCCGGCGAGCCCGAGCCGGCCGTGGACAACCACGTCGCCGACGTGATCGCTCTCCTCGACCATCTGGGCCTGGACCGGGTCCACCTGGCCGGCACCTCCTACGGCTCCTTCGTGGGGCTGCGCCTCGCCGCGCTCCATCCGGAGCGGGCCGCGTCCCTGGCCGTGATCGCCGGCACCGACCGGATCACCGAAGAGGCTTGGGCCGGCACTCTGGTGCTGCGCGGGCTCTCCCTCGAAGCGATCGACGGCGGCGACGGCGGCAAGGTGCTCGAAGCGCTGCTCCCCGGCACCTACTCGCCGGAGTACCTGGAGGCCCAGAAGACCGCCCTGGCCTTCCACAAGACCTGGGTGCGCGCCATGCCGACGATCTTCTTCAAGGGTTTCGTCTCCATGCTCTCGTCCATGGAGGGGCTCGACCTGACGCCGTCGCTCGGCGCCGTGCGCTGCCCCACGCTGATCGTCTCGGCCGAGCACGACAAGGTTTTTCCCGTGGAGCGCTCCAAGGCGCTGGCCGCGGGGATCCCGGACGCGCGGCTGGAGATCGTGCCCGGCGCGCACCACGGCATCGTGGTGGAGCGGCCGGACGTCACGGCCCGGCTCCTCCTCGATTTCCTCGCCGCCGTGACCTCCGGAGCCGCGCATGCCTGAGCCCCGCTACGCCGCCCTCGTCTCCACCGGCATCCATCTCCCCGAGGTGGAGGTCTCGAACGATCTCCTGCGCCGGCGTTTCCCGGAGCCCGCGGACTTCGTCGACAAGATGGAGGCTTCCACGGGCATCCGCCGCCGCTGGTGGGCGCCGGACGGAGAGGCCACCTCCGACCTCGCCGTGCGCGCCGCCCGGCAGGCGCTGGAGAACGCCGGCCGGCGTCCGGAAGACGTCGACCTGATCATCCTCGGCACCGACTCGCCTGACTACCTGACGCCGGCCACCTCGGTCGTCGTCCAGGGGAAGCTCGGGGCGAAGAACGCCGGTACGTTCGACGTGGGCTGCGCCTGCGCCTCGTTCCCGACCGGCTTCGCCACCGCCGCCGGCCTGATCGCGGCCAACCCGTCGCTCAAGACCGTGCTGGTGATCGGCGTCTACCTCATGCACCGGCTCGCGGCGCCGGACGACCCGATGATCTTTTTCTACGGCGACGGCGCGGGCGCGGCTGTTTTGGAGCCGTCGTCCGAGCCCGGCTTCGTGAATGCCGCCTTCCAGGCCGACGGCGCCTATTCGAGTTACTGGGGCATCTACTCGGGCGGCACCGCCGAGCCGGCGAGCGAGGAGTCGGTCCGCGCCGGCCGCACCACGGTCAAGCTCGTCCAGCGCTATCCGCCGGAGATCAACCACGAAGGCTGGCCACGCCTAGTGCGGCGCCTCGCCCAGGAGGGCGGCTTCGCGCTCTCGGACATCGATTTCCTGATCTTTACCCAAGTGAGAAAGCCGTCCATCGAGCTGGTGATGGCGGACCTCGGCCTGCCCATGGAGCGCACGCACACGGTGATGGAGGAGTGGGGCTATACCGGTTCGGCCTGCGTGCCCATGGCGCTCCACGACGCCAGGGAGAAGGGGAGGATCAAGCCCGGCGATCTCGTCGTCCTGATCGGTTCCGGCGTGGGCTACAACCAGGCCGGGGTCGCGTTCCGAACGCGGTAAAACCTATTTCCAGGGAGGCGGTATGAAGACGATCTGTCCGCTGTTGCTCGTCCTGCTGGCCGGTCCGGCCTCGGCCCTGACCTACACCGGCGACAACTTCCAGTTCGCCGGCGGCTTCAACCCCTCGAACGCCTCCTACGGCGGCTTCGGCGGCGGGAGCTGCACGGCCGTCAAGACGCCCATCGTCTTCCTGCACGGCAACGGCGACGAGGCGCGGAACTGGGACTACCCGTCGTCCACCGGCGTCCCGTCGGTCTACGACGAGTTCAAGGCCGCGGGCTACAACGACTGTGAGCTGTTCGGCATCAACTGGCTGTCGTCCTCCGAGCGCAGTTCACCGGCGAGCAACTACCACAAATCCTCGAAGGCCATCATGATCCGCGACTTCATCAACTCGGTGAAGGCCTACACCGGCAAAAGCCAGGTGGACGTGATCGCGCATTCGATGGGCGTGACCGTGGGCATGCACGGCATCGACTACGGCAACCTGTGGGGCAGCGTGCGCAAGCTCATCGCCATCTCGGGCGGCATGCGCGGCCTCTCCTCCTGCTGGTGGATGGGCTACGCAAACCCCTACGCGACCACCTGCGGCAGCCAGAACGTGTTTGACTCGAACATCTTCGGCTTCTACCCGAACACGCCCGCCTACAACCCGCGCATGGGCGATGGCGGGTTCCGGGACCGGCCTTCGGGCAAGACGACCCAGTTCTACAGCCTCCGGGCGGGCTACAACGACCAGATCGCCTGCTCCACGGTTTCCTATTACACGGGCTGCGGCGACACCTCGAAGTTCGACGCCTACACCAACGTCAAGGCCCAGCTCAACGTCGGCCGGGGATCCACGGCAGCCCAGTACGACTACGATTTCAGCGACTGGACCATCTACAACACCGGCGGCGGCGACTCCGACGGGGTCGGGCACTTCCGGTCGAAGAACAATACGGGCGTGATCCAGAAGAACATGATCACGGGTGCCTGTACGGGCACCGGCTGCTGCTCGGGCTATGGCTATTCCTGTGTAAATTGAGATTCTTCGCCAAATTCTTAGGGTAGGCTGAAATAATTCGACCCGGTCCGTCACTCCTTCTTGTGGGGGTGCGGGATCTTTCCGCACCCCGGCCGCCCGTCGAGGGCCATGGGGAGGAGAACCGTGTCGAATCACCCCATCTCACGAGCCGGTCTCGAGCGCTTCGCTTCCGGCATCGCCACTCCGCAGGAGAACCGGACCATCGTCGTCCACCTCCTCGAAGGGTGCGACACCTGCGCTGGCACCCTGAAGGAGCTCGACCGCGGAAGGCCGGCTCCGTCCGGCTCCTACGAACGGGCGCTGGACGGCTTCGAGCGCGAGCTTCGCGGAACCGTGACCTCGCCGTCCGGCACGCTCACCGTTCTGCGCGCCGTGGTGACGAAGTTCAGCGACCGCCTGCTGGGCGAAGTGCTGATCCCGCGCCGATAGGGCGGCTGTCCGCCTCGGCCACCTGTGGTAGGATTCCGGCGTTCCCTTTCGTCGTAGCTGTCGAGCGCCGGCATGCCTGGATTATCCACGACTGCGTCCGCACGCAGAAACACGAGCGAAGTCCTCGACGCGATCTCCCGCGTCCTGGAGCCGCTCATCGGCCGGCTCATGGCCCGGACCGCGCCCACCGCCCATTGCAGCGACCTCGGCATCCGTTCGGCCGTCATGGACGGAACGCAGATCGAGGCGCTCCTGGAAAAGCTCGGCCTCGCGCTGATCATCTTCCTGGGCCGGGACAAGGCCGCCGCGGTGGTGGACGAGATGCGCAAGGCCATCCTGGCTCTCGGAGATGCCCGCGCATGACCGGTCAGACGACCCTCCAGACCGGGCGCCGGGGTCTCGGCCTGCTGCTCGCGGTGCTCTCGACCATCCTGCTCGAGAGGTTCCTGGACCTCGGCCCGCGCACGGTCCTGGCGCTCGGCACCTTCGGAAAGCTCCTCTTCCTGGTCGTGGCAACGATCGTGGCGGCCGGCAACGTCGGGAAGTTCGAGCCCGGCACGCCGACGCGCACCGCCTGGCGGATGCTCGCGGCCGGGTTCGGCGCCCTGTCGATCGGCCAGGCGCTCATCGCGGTCTACCAGTTCGCGTACGGGGTGGAGGTGCCGTTCCCGTCGATCGTGGACGTCTTCTTCGTCGCGAGCTATCCGCTGATGATCGCGGCGCTCCTCAAGTTCCTGCGGGCCTACACGGCGAGCGGTTTTCCGATCGGTCCGTCCTCGGAGCGGGTGTGGCTGTCGGCCGGGGTGACCGTGGTCTGCGCCGCGATCGGCTACTTCATCCTCAAGCCGGTGGTGACCACGCCGGCGCCGCCGCTCGAGACGCTGCTCAACGTCGTCTACCCGGTCATGGACTTCCTGCTCCTGGTCCCGACCGCGCTCCTGATCCGGATCAGCCTGCACTTCCGGGGCGGAGCGGTCTGGAAGGTCTGGGCCACGCTCCTCGGCGGCCTCGTCTTCCTCTGCGCCGCCGATGCCCTCTTTGCCTGGTTCTCGCAGCTCCACCGCACCGACTTGGTGGACCTGGTCGATCTCACCTACCTGCTGAGCTACGGCTGTTTCGCCCTGGGCGTGCTCTATCAACGGCAACTGCTGACCGAATAGGGTCGGCGAGGAGCGTCCCGTTTCGCGGTCAAAGTACGCGAAACAGTATGCTGTTTCGCGGTAGGTTGACGCGAAACACTGGGGTGTTTACCATCCTCCCATGTACTTGCCCCGCACGATCGACGAGGTTCTCCTGGCATGGTCCCGTGAGACCGACCGCAAGCCGCTCGTGCTGCGTGGGGCGCGCCAGACCGGCAAAACCGAGGCGGTGCGGCGGCTCGGAGGTCACTTTAACCTGTTTCTCGAGGTCAATCTCGAACGCTTTGAAGACCTGTCGCTGGTACGTTCGTGCCGATCGGCCGACGAGCTCCTCATTGCCCTGGCGGCGCGCCACAATCTGGAGCGATTCCCTGCTCGTACGCTCCTGTTTCTTGACGAAATTCAGGAAAGCCCGGAGGCCGTGGCCTGGCTTCGGTTCTTTCGCGAAGATCACCCGGATCTTTTCGTCGTAGCGGCGGGCTCGCTGCTCGAGGTCCGGCTTCAGGAGCGGGGATTCTCGTTTCCGGTCGGCCGCGTCACATTTCGCGTGTTACGGCCTTTCACGTTTTTCGAGTTCCTGGCAGCGAACGAGCGGGATGTTCTGGCGCGCCATCTGGCCGCAGCAGTGAGCGAGGGCCGGCCGATCCCCGCGCCGCTTCACGAGCAGGCGCTGGAGTTATTGCGCGACTATCTGTTGGTGGGTGGCATGCCCGAGGCCGTATCTCACTGGACCGCCGAACACAATCCGGCCACGGTCCGCAGGATTCATCGCGACCTCGTCCAAGCGCTTGCCGAAGACCTCCAGCGCTTTGGGAACCTGCGCGAGGTCGGTTATCTCGAAGCAGCCTTCGACAATCTCCGGCACCACGCGGGATTGCGTTTTCGGTATGAGAATTTTGCTCCTGGCTACCGCAGTCAACTGATGAAGAACGCGCTATCCAAGCTCGAAGCGGCGCTTCTGATCCATCGTGCACTTCCAACGAGCTCACTCTCTCTTCCCTTGCGCGAGCGGCCTCGCTCGGCGGCCAAGCTGCTGCCGCTCGACGTGGGCCTGGCGCTCCACACGATGGGGTCTGGATTCGATACGGCGCGCAGCCTTGCGCTCCATCAGATCCTGGATGGACGTGTCGCCGAGATTTTCGTCGGCCAGCAGTTGCTGGCTTCGGCGCCTGGTTTTCCGGGAGAGCTTTTTTTCTGGGTCAGCGAATCGTCAAACAACAATGCCGAGGTTGACTATATGATACCCGTCGGTGGCCGGCCCGTGCCGGTCGAGGTCAAGTCCGCTGCGGCGGGATCGCTCAAATCCCTGCACCAGTTCCTCTGGCGCGCTGGCCTCTCCAGGGGCATCCGGCTCCATGTGGGCCCTCTTGCCGACGAACGTCTCGAGGTGAAGATGCCTGAAGGAAATCTTGCTTATCGTCTTCTTTCGGTTCCCATCTACCTGACCGAGAAACTGACCGCCCTGGAGAGCCGGTTGAGCTGACCGCAGAGCCTCTGCGAAGTCGCTAGAGCCGCTTCGCCATGCAGATGCTCATGGGGGAGCCGATGTACTCGCCGAACTCCGGGATGCGCTCGAAGCCCGACCGTTCGTAGAGCGCCAGCGCGGCGAGCTGCCGGGGGCCGGTCTCGAGGACGATCCGCTTCACCTGGAGGCGGGCCGCCTCGGCTTCCAGGGCAGCCAGCACGCGGCGGCTCAACCCCAGGCCGCGCGCCTCGGGGACCACGTACATCCGCTTGATCTCCGCCGTCTCCTCGTCGTTCTTCCGAATGGCCCCGCAGGCCATGGGCACCCCGTCTACCCTGGCGACCACGAAGGCGCCGCGCCCATCCTTCGTCTCTTCGGGGTCGAGCCGGAAGTGCGTCGCGCCGGGCTCGGGATAGGCCGCGGAAAGCTCCGCGTTCAGCGCCTTGATGAGCGTGGCAGCCGTCCCGCCCAAGAGGTCCTCGCGGCCCACGGTGACCGTGTCGAGCAGCGTGCCGCCCCAACTCGCCGGATCGACGTCGGCGATCGTCTGGGAGAACGTCCAGGCGTGGCCGCCGGGGTCCTGCGCCGTGTATTGCCTCTCGCCGAACGGGTAGTCCGTGGGAGGGCGGAGGATGACCGCGCCATGCTCGACGGCCCGGTCGTGATGCCGGTCCGCGTCGTCCACCCGCACGAGGACCGAGGAGCGGAGCGCCTGCTCTCCGCGCCGTTCGATCACGACGACGGCGCCCTGTCCGAACAGGAGCTGCACGCGATGGTTCCCGATGCGCAGGCGTTCCTGGAAACCGAACGCGCCGCAGAGCCATGCGGCGGCCTCGGCCACGTCGTCGTAGGCAAGCTCCGGGATGACCACCGACTGGGGAATCGAGCGATTTGCGAGCATCGGTCCTCTCCTGTGCCGCAAGGATACAGGAGATCCGGAGAGCCCGGGGATGTACAATCCCGGGCCCATGAAGACCCGGGACGAGCAGGGCCTCGAACGTCTGGTTTTCTTCAGCGACGCGGTGGTCGCGATCACGCTGCTGGTCCTCGAGCTCCGGCTGCCCGAAGGCGAGGGGAGCGTCGCCCCGGTGCTGGTCCTCGGCCGGCGCTGGATCGAGAAGCGCTCACCAGCCTGATCTACGCCGCCGGCCGCAGCTCCTCGCGCCGAGGCCGCATCCTCTTGAGGAGCCCCTTCACCTTCTTGGCGTTCCGCAGGTCGTCGAAGATCGAGTAGAAGACCGGCGTCGCGAGGAGGGTCAGGAGGAGCGACATCGTCTGGCCGCCGATGACCACCACCGCGATGGCGCGGCGCTCCTCGGCTCCGGGACCGGTGCCCAGGGCGAGCGGCAGCATGCCGGCGACGAGCGCCAGCGTGGTCATCAGGATCGGCCGCAGGCGGTCGCGGTTGCCCTGGAGGATCGCCGCGTCGCGGGACATGCCCGCGGCCTGCAGGTTGTTCATGTGATCGATCTGCAGGATGGCGTTTTTCTTCACCACTCCGAAGAGCACCAGGATGCCCAGCGCTGAATAGAGGTTCAGCGTGTTGCCCGTCGCCCAGAGCGAGATCAGTGCGAAGGGCACCGAGAGCGGCAGCGAGAGCAGGATCGTGAGCGGGTGCACCGTGCTCTCGAACTGCGACGCCAGGATCATGTACATGAAAATGATCGACAGCAGCAGCGCGAAGATGAACTCCCGGTAGGTCCGGGCCAGCTCCCGGCCCTTGCCGGTGATGGCCGTCGTGTAGGCGGCCGGCAGGTTCATCTCGTCCACCGCCTTCTGCAGGGCCTCCAGACGGTCGGACATCGCGTAGCCGGGCGCGACGCTGGCGCGCAGGCTCGCCTGGCGCTGGCGGTCGCTACGGTCGATGCGGGAGGCGGTGATCGCCTCCTTCACGGTCATGAGGCTGTCCAGCCGGACCAGCCGGCCGCTGGCGCTCGGCACATACAGCCGGCCGATCGCCTCGGCGTCGTTGCGCGTCCCCTCCGCCAGCCGGAGCTGCACGTCGTAGCTGTCGTTCACCGCGGGATCGACGAAGCGGGAGACCTCCTGGTCGCCGCCCACCATCAGCCGCAACGCGTTCGACACATCGGTCATCTGCACGCCCAGATCGGCGGCGCGGGCGCGGTCCACGTCCACCTGGAGCTCGGGTTTCTCGAGCTTCAGGGTCACATCCGCGTCCACGATGCCGCCGAGCTCCTTGGACTTCTCCCGGAGCTGCTCGGCGTAGGCCGCGAGCGCGTGCAAGTCCGGTCCCCGCAGCGAGAAGTCGATGTCCCAACTGCCGCCGCCGATGTTGAACGACTGGATGTTGCGCACCGAGCAGCGCAGATCCTCGAACTTCGCAAGGCGTTTGCGGATGTCCGTCATGACATCCCGCTGCGTGTAGTTGCCGCGGAACGCGGCCAGCGGGTCGAGCCGCACCAGGCCGGCCAGGAAGCGGGTGACCGACGGGCGCCGCTCCTCGTGCGGGGCGATGCGCACGAAGATGGTCGCCTGGTTGACGCTGCCGATGAAGCCCGACCCGGTGGAGGAGAGGATCGTGCGGATGGCCGGCACCTGGCGCAGCTCGGCCTCCACGGCGCGCACGGCCTCGTCCATGGCGCCCAGGCTCGTCCCTTCCCGAGCCGTGACGCCGACCTCGAACTCGGACTCGTCCACGTCGCTCGGGATGTACTCGGTCTTCACCAACTTGACGAGGAGGATGGAGGAGAGCATCACCAGCACGCAGAAGGCCGCGGCGATCCGCCGGTGCCTCATCGTGAACAGGAGCATCCGCTCGTAAAGCCGGTCGATGCGGCCATAGAACCCGGTGCGCGAGTGCGCCGAGTCGTCCCCGTCATGATGCCCGCCGCCGTGACCCGCGGCGTCCTCGGCGCGCAGCAGGCGGGCGCTCATCATCGGCGTCAGGGTGAAGGAGACGAGCAGCGAGACCAGCACCGCCGCCGCCGCCGTGAGGCCGAACTGGAACAGGAACCGGCCCGAGATGCTCGACATGAAGGAGACCGGCACGAAGATCACCACCAGTGAGAGCGTGGTCGCGAGCACGGGCAGGCCGATCTCGGCCGTGGCGCGCTTCGCCGCCTCGAACGGCGGCACCTTCTTTTCCTCCACCCAGCGGAAAATGTTTTCGAGCACCACGATGGCGTCGTCGATCACCACGCCCACCATCAGTACCAGCGCGAGCATGGTCACGCTGTTGAGCGTGAAGTCGAGCGCCTTCATCATGCCGAAGGTCGAGATCACCGAGGCCGGGATCGCCACCGCGGCGATGATCGTCGAGCGCCAGCTCCGCATGAAGGCCAGCACCACCAGCGAGGCCAGGATGCTGCCCAGCACGAGGTGGATGTTGATCTCGTGGAGCGCGGCGTAGATGTAGCGCGACTGGTCCTTGATGACCTCGACCTTGAGATCGGGCGGGATCTGCTGCTGGACGCGGCCGAGCGCGGCCTTGACCCCTTCGATGACCTCCACGGTGTTGGCGCCAGACTGCCGCTGAACCTCCAGGGTCACCGTGGGCACGCCGTTCAAGCGCGCCACCGAGCGCTGCTCCTTGGTGCCGTCCTCGGCATAGCCGAGGTCGCGGATGCGCACGGGCTGGCCGTTGACGGTCTTCACCACGAGGTTGTCGAAGTCGTCGGCCGTGGTGAGCCGGCCCATGGTGCGCAGGGTCAGCTCGCGGGAGGAGCCGGTGACGTTGCCGCCCGGCGCGTCCGTGTTCTGGCGCACCAGCGCCTCGCGCACGTCGGTGATCGGGATCTGGTAGGCCGCGAGGCGGTCGGGATCGACCCAGACGCTGATCGCCCGCTCGAGGCCGCCGACGATGCTCACCTGGCCGACGCCCGGCGCGCGCTCGATCTGCACCTTGACCACTTTGTCGGCGACCTCGGTGAGCTCCTTGATCGGACGGTTGCCCGAGAGCGAGAGAACCAGCACGGCCGTGCTGTCGTTGTTGAACTTGGAGATGCTCGGCGGCAGCGTGTCCTCGGGGAGCTGGCGCACCACCGCGGAGACGCGGTCGCGCACATCCTGGGCCGCGACGTCGATGTCTCGGTCGAGGTCGAACGTGAGCAGGACGAACGAGCTGCCGGCCGACGACACGGAACGCATCTCCTCGATGCCTTCGATCGTGTTGACCGACTCCTCGATGCGCTGGGAGACCTCGGTCTCGACCTCCTCGGTGGAGGCACCGGGCAGGACGGTGCGGACGCCGACGGTCGGCAGGTCGACGGCCGGGAACCGGTCCACGCCGAGGCCGGTATAGCTGGCGGCGCCCACCACGACGAGGGCCAGGATGATCATGGCCGCGAACACGGGCCGGCGGATACAGATCTCGGCGAGCTTCTGCATGGAGCGACTGCCTCCGGAAAATTATTGCCCGAACATCAGGGGACGACGGTGACGGGCTGGCCGTCCACCAGGTTGCCGGGCTCGACGACCACCGTATCGCCGGCGGCCGCCCCTTCCAGGATCTCGACGCGGTCGCCGGCGCGGCGTCCGGTGCGGACCCGCTTCTCGACCGCCTTGCCGTCCTCGACGCCGAGCACCTTGTCGACGCCGGCGAAGCTGATCACCGCCGAGGCGGGCACGAGCACGGCCGGCTCACCCGCCTGGGTCACGATCTCGGCCTTGGCGAAGGTGCCGGGCCGCAGGCGGCCGGACGGGTTCGGCACCTCGGCCTCCACGAGCAGGGTACGGCTCTCCTCGCTGAGCGCCGGGCTGATGCGCGCCACCCGGCCGGTATGGGGCTCGGGCTCGCCTTCCACGGTGAGCTCGACAGGCTGGCCGGCGCGGATGCCGACGGCCTCGCGCTCCGGCACGTCGAGACGCAGCCGGAGGGGGTGCACCCGGACCAGCACGAGCACCGGCTGGCCCACGGCGATGTAGTCGCCGATCGAGGCGCGGCGCTCTCGGATGCGGCCGTCGAAGGGCGCCACGAGGATCGAATCGCTGCGCTGCTGCTGCGCGATCTGAAGCTCGGAGAGGCGCTGGCCGACGAGGGCCTGGCGGGTGCGGGCGGTCTCGATCGCCTCCTGGTGACGCCCCTCGGCGACCTGGAACGCGGCCTCGGCGGCGTCGAGGTCCTGCTGCGGGATGAGCTGCTGTTCGAAGAGGCGCGACATGCGGTCGCGGGTGAGCCGGGCCTGGGTCAGGTTCGCGGACGCCTGCTTGACCAGCGCCGTTTCCTGCGGATCGACCGCCCTCAGCGGCCCGTCCGGCGGCAGGCCGAGCTGGGCCCGGGCCTGGTCGAGAGCGTTCTGGGACTGGCGGACGCGCAGGTCGAAGTCGGTGGGGGAGAGGCGGGCGAGGACCTGGCCCTTGCGGACGTTGTCGCCCAGGTCGACCGCGATCGTGGCCAGGCGGCCGGCGACCTTGGGGCCGAGCTCGGCCTGCTCGTCGGCGGCGAGGGTGCCGGTCACGGCTACGGTGCGGGCGAGCGACGCGGTCTCGGCGTGAGCCACGCGGACCTCTCGCGGAGGCAGCGACTCCGGCCCGGCGCCCTGCCGGTCCTTGGCATCGCTGGAGCCACTGCGCGAGCCGCCCTTGCCGGACGCCATGGCGGTCTGGTCCCCTCCGCAACCGGAAAGGACGACTCCCGAAATCACCAGAACGACAGCAAACAATCTCGAAACCATCTCATTCTCCGATGATGAGGTGACAACACACGGGGCGACTTGATACGCGGCCCCGCTCCCAAAGTTTCAGGGAGGACTCTGATCCAAGCCGGCTTTTTGCAGCGAGGGCGGTGGCCTGAACGCTCTCCGTCTCTCCCGACACCCTCCTCCGAAGGAAAACCGGTCCCGGGCCGCGGCCATTCCTGAAAAAAACCGGACCGGCGCGTTCTAGTTCTTGCTTTGCGCCTGCTTCGCCACCGCCTCGGCGGCCTTTCGGGCGGTCTCGGGGTCGCCGAGGTAGTAGTGGCGGATGGGAGCGAGGTCGTCGTCGAGCTCGTAGACCAGCGGGATGCCGGTGGGGATGTTGAGGCCGACGATCTCCTCCTCGGAGATGCCGTCGAGGTGCTTGACCAGGGCGCGCAGGCTGTTGCCATGGGCGGCGATGACCACGCGCTTGCCGGCCCGGATGTCGGGCACGATCGACTCGTGCCAGTAGGGGAGGAAGCGGGCCACGGTGTCCTGGAGCGACTCGGCCAGGGGGAGCTCCGACGGGGAAAGGCCGGCGTAGCGCCGGTCACGGCCGGGGTGGCGCGGGTCGTCCGGGTTGAGGAGCGGGGGCGGCGTGGAATAGCTGCGGCGCCAGACGAGCACCTGCGCGTCGCCGTACTGGGCGGCGGTCTCGGCCTTGTCGAGGCCCTGGAGAGCGCCGTAGTGGCGCTCGTTGAGCCGCCAGCTCCGGTGGACCGGGATCCACATCAGGTCCATCTCGTCGAGGGTGATCCAGAGCGTGCGGATCGCGCGCTTGAGCAGCGACGTATGCGCCACGTCGAACGTATACCCGTCCTCGCGCAGCACGCGGCCCGCGGCGTGCGCCTCTTCGACGCCCTTGGGAGAGAGGTCCACGTCGGTCCAGCCGGTGAAGCGGTTCTCCAGGTTCCAGGCGCTCTCTCCGTGGCGGAGAAGGACCAGCTTCGTCATGCATGCCCCCTTTCGCCGCGGAGTCTATCGCAGGGGCCCGGCCTCGGGAGGCTCATCCTCAACGACACCATGCACGGCAAGCGCGTGCGCTCCTACCACGAGAAAAGCCGCGCCCTCCTCGTGGAGGGCTGCCAGGATGTCCCGAAAGTCCTTGTTCAGCGTGGCTCTTTCCTGCCGCGGCGGATGACTCGGACAGGAGTCTTCTCGCGCGGGTAGTCTGGAATCTTGCGTCCCGCCAGAGTCCAGGCGTCGACGGCCAGAGGCCACATCATCGCCAGGCGCTCCTGAACGGAAGTGGAGGCCGAGAGGTTTTCGTCTGGCTCCTCTCCAAGCCGGAACTGCCGGACAGGCCACGACTTACGCTCTTCAGCCCGGGCTCTGCGCTCCTTCTCTTCTCGATCGTCCATCATGAGAAGTATAGAACCCTGCACAGGAAAAAGAACCACGCTGGAGCGCTTGGCTTCTGTGGATTGTTCTCCAGGGGCGGAGTATAACTACCCTCGAACGAGAGAGGAGGCGCCATGCGAATCGGAGTGATCGGGATCGGGATGGTCGGCGGGACGCTGGGACGCCGCTGGGCGCAGGAAGGCCACGAGGTGATGTTCGGCGTGCGCGAGCCGTCGAGCGAGAAGGTCGGCCAGCTCCTGGCCGAATCCGGCGCGAACGCCCGGGCCGGCTCGGTGGCCGAGGCGGCGGCCTTCGGCGAGGTCGTCGTGCTGGCGACCCCCTGGACCGGCACGGAGGACGCCATCCGAAAGGCCGGAGGCCTGTCGGGCAAGGTGGTCCTGGACTGCACGAACCCGCTGGCGCCGGACCTTTCGGGCCTGGTCGGCGACAGGTCCGCGGCCGAGCAGATCGCCTCCTGGGCGCCGGGTGCGAAGGTGGTGAAGATCTTCAATACCACGGGCTTCAAGAACATGGACAACCCGAGGTTCGGTGACGATCCTGTGGCAATGTTTTACTGTGGTGACGACGCCGGGGCCAAGAAGACCGCCGCCGGTCTGGCCGAAGGCCTCGGCTTCGAGCCGGTGGACGCCGGCCCGCTCTCCGAGGCGAGGAGCCTGGAGCATCTGGCCCTGCTCTGGATTCATCTGGCCTACCGGGAAAAGATGGGGCCGGGCATCGCGTTCAAACTGATCCGGCGGTAGCCTACGGCCGGGGAACGAGACCTGCGCCCGGCAGGGAGCCAGTCTCATGAGGGATGGCGGAAAGACGAGGAATCCTGCGTAGAACATCCTGTGGCCAATCAAGAAGGCTTGGCCGGATGGAGATGGCTCATGCAGAGCGGACATTCGAATCGAGATCAACCCGTACGGTCCAGCCCTGCTCGGTCCAACAAGGCGACGGCATCGCCTCCCCACGCCCTGAGCGGCGCTCCACGACGTTTCCAGGGTCTGCCCGACAGCGTGGACCGGGTCCTTGCCGCTCCCGGCAGGCCGCTCGAGCCGGCGTTGCGCCAGGATATGGAGCAAAGCTTCGGACACGACTTTTCCCGGGTGCGAGTGCATTCCGGCGCGGCTGCCGAGCGCTCGGCGCAGGATGTGAACGCCCATGCGTACACGGTGGGGCACAACATTGTGTTCGATGCGGGCGCCTTTGCGCCCGGAACCCAGCGGGGACGCCGTCTCCTGGCTCATGAGCTGACGCATGTGGTGCAGCAGTCGAGGCCGGATCGGGCTGGCCAGAGCAGGCCGACCGATGCCGCCGAGAGCGAGGCGGAGGCCGTGGGTGGCGCCGTGGCCGGTATGGGCCGGGCTGGCGCTTTCTCCTCCCAGGCACCCGCGAGGGCATCGATCACGACAGGAGTCCAGCCGGGTCTGCTGCAACGTGACAAGAAAGGCCCGGACCCCGCGCGCGCCCGGGTCCTCGCGGCCATGGAGAACCTCAAGAAGAAATTTGGGCTCGGCGAGGTCTCCGAGGAAGACGGCGCCACCTGGAGCGAGTCCGAGCTGGCGAAGGTCGATGCCGCCTTTTCGAAAGTGAGCCCGCAGGAGCAACTGTTGCTCAAGGGGCTGTATCTGGTTCGTACGAGTCGGCTCGACCCTGTCGTGCGCAAGGGAAAAACGTTTGAGGTCGCCGGAATGACCACCGGCGGCAGAAAGATCCAGTTGACCCGGAGTGCGTTTCAGGGCAATGCCCGTACCATTCTCCACGAGACCGGCCATGTGATGCACACGAGAGCGGCGGAAGAGGTGCTGCTGAACTCCAAGGCCAAGGCCGATCTCGAAAGAGCGAGAAGGAGATTGGAAGCAGCTCAGGCCAAGGCTCCCAGGCTGGGAACCGAAGCGCAGGCAACCTTTGCCAGATCCGTCGCCCAGGTGACCTCGGCGGCGAGCGACCTGCTGATGAGCGGCGAAGAAGACCTGGCGGCCAGGCGAAGCGCTCTGGATGACGCTCAAATGCAGGCAGAAATGGATCGGACCGCGGTGGAACAACAAGGCGATGCCGCGGCGAAGGCCTGGTTGGAGGTCCACGACCGGCAGAGGGATTGGGCCGCCGCTGTCGGGACGTACATGGATGAGAAAGGGAGAAAGAACCTGACGGCTTTCGTCGACCTCGTCAAGAAGCACAACCTCGCGCGCAAGGGTTTTGCTCCGTTCAAAGACTACGTGGCAGCTTCCTGGCCGGACAGGCCGGAGGAGTTCTTCGCGGAATCCTACGCCATGTGGCGCAGCGACCCCAACTACATGAAGACGTATGCGAACCCGCTCTATCTCTGGTTCGAGAGAGGGGATCACCTGGCGCCCAAGGTGGCGCCCAAGACCTTCCGCCAGATAGCCCGTGAAGAGACCCCTGTGATCGCCGAGCTGGCGAGTGAAGTCGAGGATACCTTCCTGCCTGTTGTACAAGGCACGATCGAGTTGATCGCCGGGCCCAAGTAGCGTGCGGACTGCTTCTGCTCTTCGAGGTAGAATCGCGAGCCTGACGCGACTCGACGGAAAGGTTGGGCTCCAGTGGAGCAGACCAGAGACGAACTTCAAGATTTTGCGGCCTTCATGCGGGCTCGTGAGCAGGCTGCCCGCGCGTACGTAGAGGGTGATCCTGCGCCCTTGTCCGACCTCGCGGCGCGCGAGTTCCCGGCAACGTTCTTCGGACCCGGGCGGCGGGCACCGGGAAGGGGCTGAGGACGTGCTCGCGACCTACACGCGGGATGCCGGGCTGTTCGAGCCAGGGAGTGAGACTCACTTCGAGATTCTGCACATGGCGGCGGACGGCGGCGTCGGCTACTGGGTTGGATTTCAGCACACAAGCGCAAGGCTGCGTGGGCAAGCGGAGCCGATTCCAATGAAGCTGCGCGTGACGGAGGTCTTCCGGCGCGAGGCTGGCGAGTGGAAGCTCGTGCATCGGCATGCGGACATGCTGGCTGCGCCGGCAAAGGCCAGTAGCTCTCTGGACGGCACGTGGCTGCCGGTGACGGCCGAGCTCGGCGGGAGGATGTTCCCCGACGAGGTCCGCAAGACCATCCGACTGGTGATCGAGGGCGACAGGTATACGGTGACCGTCGGAAACGAGGTTGATCAGGGGACCGTCAGGACGAATCCGGCGGCGATGCCGAAGGAGATCGACGTCACCGGCACCAGCGGCCCGAATCAAGGCAGGACGATCCCGGCCATCTACGGGCGGGACGGCGACAGGCTGCGGGTCTGTTATGACCTCAGCGGCAAGAGCCGTCCCACGGAATTCAAGGCCGAGGAGGGCACCCAGCTTTTTCTCGTGACCTATGAGCGTGAGAAGCCCTGAAGGCTGGGTGACACGGAGGATCCGCGTCGGCGGCTTCAGCAGGTCGGCCCTCCTGGGCCGGCTTGAATCCGCCGGGGTCGAGCTCAACGAAGCCGCGCGCCGGCTCTTTGCCGACGATCGGTTCACGACCTCTCAGGTCGGCTCGCTCGTCGAAATCGTCGAGCTGCCCGTCGCGAGTCTCGAGTTCGAGAGCGGTGCCACATTCACGCAGATCGTCGAGCGGGCAACGGGCCGAGGGCTCTCTCTGTGCCCTCTGGAAGTCGGGCCGCATTTCCGGCTCCAGTACATGGATCAACCGGAAGGATTTTGGGGAAACCCTCCATCGCAACACTGCGCGCCACCGGGCTCGATCACGGTGGCCTCCGCACCGCTGGCAGACGAAGACGACGCTCCCAAGGGTTTCTACTTGCGCCGGATTCAAGGCGTCCTCTGGCTGAGAGGCTACCGCTCGCGGCAGGAGCACGTGTGGAGCCCCGACGATGTGTTCGCTTTCTCGCGGATGCCCGAGCATTGATATCACGGCAGCGAAACATCGAAGCTTCCCTTCAAATCCTTGGTCTTGTAGAATTTGCCGGAGAAGCGAAGCGCGGTTGCATGGACCTGTTGAACAAGGAGGCGAAGATGAAGAGAGGGCTGGTGGTTCTGCTTTCCTCGTTTGCGATGCTGCTGACAGCTACCGGGGCGTTGTATGCAGGTCAAGCGAGTGGTGCGGCGTCGTTCCTGGCTTCCGATCCTCGGGTTTCGCAGGACGGGAGCGTCGGGAGGAGCTGCGTCCTTTCCACCTCAAATGGGCTCAAGGCGAACCTGGGGCTGCCGGAGACGGCTCGCGAAATCCAGCCCATCCCGGCGGCTCCTCCGCAGGGTTGTACCTATTGGGGAATCTGCAGCATCACGTGCGGAGTCGGCTGCACTTACAATTGGGAATGCCCGCCCGTGGATGGCGAGCCTCAGTACTGCAACTGCACAGGGATCTGTGAGTGAAGAGACGAGCAGTTGCTCTCGGGCCCGCCAGAAAGTAGCATCCGCGGCATGCCAAGAAATCTTGCTGCCGCGGGGCTCCTGCCCACACTGTTCTGCCTTCTCCTTGGTGGTTGCGTCCGAGGCTCCCAGCCGGCGCAGACCGCTGCCGTGCCGAATCCGCCTGTGGAGTCGCGCCTCGCGGACGAGCCGACCCGTCTAGCCGACGACTACGTGCGCGAGTATGTCGCCCGCTTCCCGGAGGTGGCGGAGATCTCCGGTCTCCAGGTCGAGCGGCATGGCGGGCTGACCGACAACTCGCTCGCCGCCCTGGCCGACTGGCAGAAGTTCGAGGACCGTCTCGCCGAGCGGCTGGCTTCTCTCCGGCTCGCCGACTTCGAAGGGAGGCCGGAATGGGTCACGCTCGGCTTCCTGCAGGAGGCGGTGGCGTCCTCGCGGCAGGCGCGGGTCTGCCGCTACGAGCTGTGGCCGGTCAATCAGCTCAGCGGCTGGCAGGCGTTTTTCTCGCAGCTCGCCGATACGCAGCCGATCGGCTCGGAAGCGGCGCGGGCCGACGCCCTCGCCCGCTGGTCGCGCCTGCCGCGCTATCTCGATACGGAAGCCGCCAACCTGCGTGAAGGCGTGCGGCTGGGCTACAGCGCGCCGAAGGGGAATGTGCGCCTGGTCGTCGAGCAGCTCGACGGCCTGCTGGCTTCGCCGGTCGAGGAGTGGCCTTTCTACTCGCCCGCGCGCCGGGACACGGAGGCAGCGTTCGTCGCCGCCTGGCGCGAGCTCCTCGCAGGCCAGGTGCTCCCGGCCGTCCGCCGCTACCGCGACTACCTCCACGACGAGTACCTGCCGGCCGCCCGCGAGGCGATCGCGATCACGGCCAATCCCGACGGCGAAGCCTGCTATCAGGCGTCGTTCCGGGCGCAGACCACTCTCGACCGGTCCGGCGCGGAGACCTTCCGGCTGGGCCGCGAGCGGGTCGAACGGTTTCGCGCCGAGGCTCTCGAAATCGGCCGGCGGGAGCTCGGGACCTCGGATCTGCCGTCGCTCGTCGCGCGCCTGAAGAGCGATCCGGCCAACCGCTTCTCCAGCCGCGAGGAGCTCCTCGCTTTCGCCCGCGCCGCCGTCGAGCGGGCCCGGCAGGGCGTGGGAGGGCTCTTCTCCCGCATGCCCAGGGCCATGATGACGGTCGAGCCCTACGCCGAGATGCTCGAGCGCACGGCCAGCGACAGCTATTGGCCAGCCGCCGAGGATGGCAGCCGCCCGGCGACCTACCGCATCACGCTCTTCCGCTACGCGGACACCACCCGAGCCAACGCGGAGATCACCGTGTTCCACGAGGGCTACCCCGGCCATCACCTGCAGATCAGCCTGGTCCAGGAGCAGGCCTCGGCCCATCCGATCACGCGGCTGGTCGGCAACGCGGGCTTCATCGAAGGGTGGGCGCGCTACGCCGAAGCGCTGGCCGAAGAGGCGGGCCTCTACAGCACGGTCTACGCGCGCGCCAATCGCCGCCTCTGGCCCTCGCGCGGCATGGTGGTCGACCCGGGCATCCACCTTTTCGGCTGGACGCGCGAGCAGGCGGTTGAATTCCTGGTGGAGAGCGGCCGCTTCGGACGTCAGGAAGCCGAGGCTGGGGTCGACCGCATCGCGGTCTGGCCGGCGCAGCTCACCGCCTATGACACCGGAGCGATGGAGATCTTCGCGCTGCGGGAGCAGGCGGAGCGCGCGCTCGGAGCGCGTTTCGACCTGCGCGCGTTCCACGATACCGTGCTCGGCAGCGGCGCGATCACCCTCCCGATGCTGCGCCAGAAGGTGGAGAGCTGGATCGGCCGTTCGAAAAACTGACAGGCGCGCGCAAGGTTCCCGCAAGATTTCCTCCCTAACCTGCCTCCGACAGCCGAGGTCGACGAAGGGTCGACCTCGGCAACTCCGCAGGAGGCGACGCGATGAAAGTGAACAGGCGAAGCGTTCTCGAGGGCATCGGATTTCTGGGGCTCGGCACCGCCGCGCGCGGCCTCACGGGGGCGGTCGGGGCGCTCCTGGCCACCCCCGCGGCGCCGGCGCGGGCCCAGACGTCCAACATCCTGGCGCCGAGCTGCTGGATGACCCCCGAGAAGACCGAAGGGCCCTACTACTTCGATCCCAACCTGATCCGGCGCGACATCACCGAGGGCAAGACCGGGATCCCGCTCACGCTCGGCATCGGCGTGGTCGACGTCGACTGCACCCCGGTGCCGAACCTCCTGGTCGACGTCTGGCACGCGGACAAGGACGGCCTCTACTCGGGCTACTCGCAGCCGGCCGGCAACACCCGCGGCCAGACCTTCCTCCGCGGCACCCAGCCGACCGACGCCGACGGCATCGCCTACTTCCAGACCATCTATCCGGGCTGGTACCAGGGCCGCGCCACGCACATCCACTTCAAGGTCCGCATTCCCGACCAGACCTACGTCACCTCGCAGTTCGCTTTCTCCGAGGCCGTCAACAACGCGGTCTATGCGACGCCGCTCTACGCCACGCGCGGACGCAATCCGACCACCAACGCCGCGGACGGCATCTTCCGCAGCGCCGATCCCACCTACCTGGAGGTCTCCGTCACGCCGAACGCGGCGGGCGGTTACGACGGGGTTTTTGCGATCGGTCTCTCGGTGAGCCTGGCCGGCGGGTTCCACGCCCTTTCGAGATGCACCCTGGTCGACACCCGCAACCGCGAGAGCGAGCTCGGCGGACCGGCGCTGGCGGCCAACGCCACGCGCACCTTCACCGCGGCCGATCACTGCGATGTGCCCAGCGGCGCCAAGGCGCTCGTCGCCGACGTCTCGGTCCTGAAGTCCAAGCGCGCCGGCAGTCTGAAGCTCTTCGCCGCCGGAGCCGACCCCGCGACCGTGGCCGGCCTCGCGTTCCGGGCCAAGCGCTCCAATCTCAACGAAGTGCACATCCCGCTTTCCGACGAGGGCGCCTTCTCCGTGCGTTCGAACCGGTCGGCGCACCTTCTGATCGATGTCACCGGCTACTACGACTGAACGATGAAGCTGCGATAATCCGGGCCGTGGCGGAGAAGATCCTGGTCATCGAGGACGACGTCAAGCTGGGAGCGCAGGTGGTTGATCACCTGCGCCGCGCCGGCTATGAACCGTCGTGGTCGAAGGACGGCAATGCGATCGTGGCGGGAGAGCGCCCGGACGCCGCGCTCGTCATCCTGGACCTGATGCTGCCCGGAGCCCACGGCTTCGACGTTCTGAAGGCCCTGCGGTCCTCCTCCGAGGTCCCCATCCTGGTCCTGAGCGCCCGGGTCGACACCCACGACAAGGTGCGGGCACTGGCTCTCGGCGCAGACGATTACATGACCAAGCCGTTCTGGCCGGACGAGCTCATGGAAAGGGTTCGCGCCAGGCTCCGCCGGCCGGCGCTCGCGCGCGGCAGTGTCCTCGAAAGCGGCGCGCTGCGGATCGACCCCGCGACCCGGGAGGTTTCCTTCGAAGGCCGGCCGGTCGAGTTGACGCGGGTCGAGTTCGATCTCCTGGCCGCGCTCGCCCGCCGTCCCGGAGCCGCGTTGACCCGCCAGTGGCTCGCCGATCACGTTCTCGATCCGGAGCGCGACGGGACCGATCGAAATCTGGACGCCCACATGTCGCGGCTGCGCAGGAAGCTCGGCGCAGGAGCGCCGATCAAGACCGTCTGGGGCATCGGCTACCGGCTGGTTTCGGAAACCGAATGAAGCTCCGCACCCGCATCGCGCTCACCACGTTCGCGGTGACCTTGCCGCTCGTCGCCGCGCTGGCGATGATCGACACCGTGGCGCGCCGGAAGGCGGCCGAGGCCGAGCTGGCCGACCTGGTGCTCGCCCGGCTCGAAGCCCCCGGAGAGCAGCAACGCTGTGAAGCGAACCCGGGCACCTGGAGCGCCGGCAGGCCGCGGTTCCGACCCGGTGGACCGCCAGGTTTCGGGCCGCCGCGGGCCGACCGCGCGCCGCAGGCTCACCGCAAGCCGATGGAGCTCTTCGCCTACGGCGAGACGCTCGACGCCGATCCGCCGGCGCCGAGCCTCGATCCATCGCTCGGAACCGGGCTCGAGCCGGAAGGCATCGCGGTCGCGCCCGCCTCCTGGGTCCGCGGCGAGGTCGCGATCCTCGTCCGCACGCCCTGGGCCCGGGGCCGGTGCGCGTTCATCCTCGCGCGCGGCACCTCGGAGCCGTGGCTGGGAGCGATCGTTCCACCGTTCCGGGTCTGGCTCCTTCCCGGACTGGTCATCTTCGTCGCTCTGCTGGTCGCCGTCGCTCCGACCCTGCGGCGCCTGGCGCACCTGACCGCGGCCGTCGAACGCTCCGCCTCCTCTGAATATCGGACCGGCGTGCCGATCGATTCGGACGACGAGATCGGGAAGCTCGCGGCCGCCTTCGACGAAGCCGCGCGCGAGGCGCGCACCCAGCTCGACGAAAAAGATCGCCGCGAGCAGGCGCTGCGCGAATTCCTGGCCAACGCCACGCACGACGTCATGATCCCTCTCACCGTTCTGCAAGGCCATCTTGCGCAAGCCCAGGCGCAGGTCGCGGCCGGCGAGCCGGTCAGCCGCTCGCTGCTGGCCGAGGCCCAGAACGAAGCGCACTATCTCGGCGGCCTGATGCACGACCTCGCGACCACGGCGCGGCTCGACAGCGCCGAGCCGCGGCTGCAGATCGAGCGCGTCGACCTCGAAGCCCTGGTCGCGCGGGTCATGGCGCGCCATCGGCCGATCGCCAGGGAGCTGGAAGTGGAGATCGAAAGCGCGACCCCGGCCGAGCCTCTCACAGCCTTCGCCGATCTCACGCTGCTCGAACAGGCGGTGAGCAACCTGGTCTACAACGCCATCTGTCACAACCGTCCGGGAGGCCACGCAGCCCTGATCCTCGAAGAGGATCGAAGCCGGTTCCGGCTGCGGGTGATCGACGACGGCCCGGGGATTCCCGAGGAAGAGCTCGCCCGCCTCCTCGCACGAGGCTTTCGCGGCAACGAAGCCAGGACGCGCCTCCCGGGAGGCCAGGGGCTTGGCCTCGACATCGCGCATCGGGTCGCGAAGCTTCACGATTTCGCGCTGGTGCTGCGCCGTTCTGAATATGGAGGACTCGAAGCCGAGCTGACCGGGCGGCTGGTGTCGTGAGAAGGTGATTCGATCACCGGCAGGTCCACCCACGACGCCCTCCCCGGCTGGCGCCAGACCGTGAGAGTCGGCGCCGGGGTGAGCTGCGGCGTGCGGGCGTTCTCCCGGTCGGCTCCGGAGACCGTGATGCGGATGCGGTGGCCGGCCGCGAACAGCCGCGAGGTCGGGTACAGGTCGATCGCCAGCTCGACGGGCTCGCCCGGCACGAGCGGCTTCTGGTCGCGGCGGAGACCCGGATGGTGCGGCAGCCCGATTGTGTTGTAGCCCGGATCGCCGGTCGCGCGGTTCGAGGCGCGCAGCATCCCCTCGCTTACGTAGTGGGCCTTGCCGTCGGGATCGACCTCCTCCAGATAGACGAACACGTCGGCGTCGGCGGCCGAGGACGAGATCCACAGGTGGGCGACCGGGTGTCCCGTGACCTCCACGGCGGTAGGGAGAGGGGGAGTGGTCCAGGTGAGCGACTTCGCATCGTGGGCGGACATCTCGGGGATCACCTCGCCGAGCCCCCACCGCGGGTCGGGTGACACGGCCACTGAGTAATCCACCTTCAGCTCGTCCCGCGCGTCCTCACCGTTCTTCGGCGCCACCCTTTCCAGCGAGCCCCGCGGCCCCATCCAGAACGGCGTCCTCTTCTCCGTCGGCAGCGGCCAGCTTTTGGCCGAGCGCCAGGCCGTGGCCTCGGGGGCGCCGATCACGTAGTAGTGGACGGGGTCCTCTTCGAGAATGCCGTTGTCGATCCCCTTGAGCCAGTAGTCCCACCAGCGCAGGTGCTCGGCGGCGAAGTCGAAGTGGGTCATCATGGTGTGGGTCCACGGGCCGATCGAGAGGCGCTGCGGCTGGTCGAGGTTGTTGAAGAGGATCGTCTGGTCGCGCACATAACGGTCGTACCACCCGGCGAGGTGGTAGACGGGGATGCGCGACTCGCGGATCCGGGGCAGCCAGGTGATGGGAGTCCAGTCGCGGTAGACGGGGATGCCGGTCCTGGGGTCGACGTCGTCGCGGAAGGGGAGAGCGGCGAAGAGGAAGGCGACGCTGCGGTTCGAGCGATGCTGCTCCAGGGCGGCCTTGAGGAGCGAGAGGTCGCGGTCCTCGTCGACCGGCACCATCAGGGGGTCGTTGTCGCCCTGCCGCACCATGTGGCTCCACGCCTCGATGAACGGGCCGTGGAAGGTGCCGCCGCGGTAGATGAGCTCGTAGACGTCGGTTCCGGCGTGCTCGGGGAAGATGGCTTTGAGGTGGGGCGGCTTCTGGCTGGCGGCGAGGTACTGGGTGAAGCCGAGGTAGGAGCGGCCGTACATGCCCACGTTGCCGTTCGACCACGGCTGGGCGGCGAGCCACTCGGTGATGTCATAGCTGTCGCGGGTCTCGTCGGAGGTGAACCACCCCATGTAGGTGCCGAACGACGCGCCCGAGCCGCGGACGTCGACGGCGGCCACCACGTAGCCATGCCGGACGACTTCGCCGAGCCAGTCGTCGAGGTCGACCACGGAGTACACCTTCATCGCATCGAGAACGAAGAAGGCCCGCTGGTAACGATGGTGCGTCCACACGACGGGCAGCCGCTCCGTGGCCACTTTTCCATGGAGCGTCGGCCGCACGATGTCGACGGCGAGCCGGGTGCCGTCGCGCATCGAGACGTATTGCGAGCTGCGCACCCATCCGTCGTAGACCGCCTCCGAGTATCCGGAGTACTTCCCGAATTCCGAGACCTTCGGAGGGGCGGCGGTGGCCGGCACGGCGATTATCAGGGCCAGCAGGGCCAGCGTCAGGACGAGCGGAAGGGACGACTTGCGGACCATGGGGACCTCCTCAGGATGGGAGCCGTGGGCTCGGAGACTCCTACGAGGGGAGAAGCCCGGAAGATTCAGATGTGGTCTTCAATGGTGGCCCCGTTGACGGACAACTACCGCGGTAGTAGTGTCCCCCCAGGCGGGACCGTCAACGGCCTGGGGGGATCGAAATGCATTGCCATCGGGTTGCTTTCATGATCGCGACAGCTCTTTTCTTTTCCAGTGCAGCCGGCGCACAGACCTATGACCCGAAGCCGGGCACATCTCCGTTGATCCTGCTCTCCGTGCCCGAGGACGGCCTCGCTTATTACGACACGCTGGTCCGGGCGCGTGCGCTTTACCAGGGCGACAAGTTCGCAGAGCTCGAGCCTCTGGCGGAGCGGCTGGCTCGCGAATACCCTCGCGACCCCTGGAACTGGCTGATGCTCGGACGCACCAAGTTCAGGCTGAACAAATACGATCAGGCGATCAGCGCCTGGGAGAAGGCGGGGCCGCTCATCGGCTGGGACCTCCAGTTTCCCAACGCCTACCGGGTGGCCCTCGGGTACGCGGCGGCGGGAAACAAGCGCGCCGCCCTCGACATGCTGCGCCGGACGATCTTCGAGCAGCACGGTTTCTATCGCGTGGATCTCTACGACTGGCCGGAATTCGCATCCCTCAAGGACGATCCGGAGTTCCTGGAGATCATCGGCCGCCCCGACACCACCAGCTGGAGCAGGGACCGGGGTTGGACCTACGACATCGACTTCCTCTACAACGAGGCGAAGCGGGTCAATCCGGACTACCGGGCCCAGCCCTTCCCCGCGGAGCTCACCCGCCGCTACGAGGAGCTGAAGAGAAACGCTTCCAAGCTGTCCGATGAAGAGGTCTTCGTCGGCATGGGGCACATGCTCGCCGCTCTCCATCAGGGACACGTGGCGCTCTGGTCCCCTCCGAACGATCGCTATCTGCCGGTGCGGCTCTACGCCTTTCCAGAAGGGATCTTCATCGTCGAGGCGAGCGACGAGCACAAGGACCTCGTCGGATCGCGCGTGGTCGCCTTCGGCTCCGTACCGGCGGAGGAGTTGCTGCGGCGCCTGAGCGAGTGCCTCAGCACCGATGGAGACATGCAGTATCTGTGGGGCGTATCCCGTCTCGCGGAGACCGCTTATCTCAAGGGCCTCGGCGCCACCCGGTCCGTGGATTCGGTGGATCTCACGGTGCAGCCGCCGGGAGGGGTCGTGCGCAAGGTGGCGCTCGCGACTCTCGCGACCGGACCCGCTGGACGCCAGGACAAGCTCGTCGCGCCCCCGGGCGTGACGCCGCCGCTGTTCCTGCGCGATCTCACACAGCACCACTGGGAGCTGGCGCTGCCCGAGCACGACGCTCTCTACGTGCAGGTGAACAATCTGTTGGACGAAGAGGGCGAAACGGGCGAAACGCTGGCCCAGCTCGGCCGCAGGCTGTGGACGGTGATCGAGAAGACCAGCCCCAAGAACCTGATCCTGGACATCCGGCACAACAACGGCGGAACCACCCAGTTGTATCCCGAGCTTCTACGCACCCTGATCGCCTTCAGCCGGATCTCCGGAAATCAGGTCTATGTCCTGATCGGCCGGCGAAGCTACTCGGCTACGGGCAATTTCGTCACCGACCTCGAGCGGCTGACCGATCCGATCTTCGTCGGCGAGGCGAGCAGCGAGTGTTGCAACCTGTATGGAGATCCCACCCGGGTGATCCTGCCGTACAGCAAGACTCAGGGAGAGCTGACGGCGGTGAAGTGGAACCTGAGCAACCCTTCGGACCGTCGCCGGGAAATCAGCCCGGAGGTGCCGGTGCAGCTCACCGCCCCGGCCTATTTCGCGGGGCAGGATCCGGCGATGGAAGCCATCTACCGGTTGATCGCACGACTCTCTAAAGGTGAGGACTTGAAACGTTTTCCGTGAATTGCGCAATCAGGTCCGAGAGGAGTGGGGAGTGGATCGCCGTCATGTCGCTCCGCCTGAACGTATGGTATAAGAAGACTCAAGGAGATTCCCATGTTGGACACCCTCGATGGAGCCGCCGTCCGGCGGCTCATGCGCGGCAACGCGTTGGCCCGGACCACGATCGCGGCTGCCGCCCTGATCGTCTGCCTCGGCTCGACGGGCCTGAGAGCGCAGCCGACGCTGGAGAAGGTCGTCGACAGTCAAGATCCGGTGCCGGGAGCGCCAGGCGCGTCCTGGGAGAGCTTCCGGCCGTTCAGCGACGTGGCCATCGACGGCGATGATCTCGCCTTCATCGGCTCGTCGACCGAGCCGGGCGGTTTCCGTGACGGCGTCTATCTTCGCCGCGGAGGATCGCTGCAGGCGGTCGCCGACAGCCACACCATCCGGCCGGGCACCGGCGTCTCCTTCGATGGAGGCTTCTGGCGCGTGGCGATCGACGACGGAACGCTCGCTTTCGTCAACGAAGACCGTTTCGCGCAGCGCGGCGGCGTCTATCGCTACGGTGACGGCGGCCTTCAGGTGATCGCCGATCACACCACCTCCATCCCGGGTGGCGAGCCGAACCGCTTCTTGAGCTTCGGCGACGTCGCGGTACATCAGGGGGAGGTGCTGTTCGGAGGAGGGAACCACTACTACTTCGCGGTCTGGCACCAGGATGGCCTCTATCGGGCCGCCGGCGGCGCGGTGACCCGGGTGGTGGACGCCGCGACCCCGATTCCCGGCGGCAGCGGCAACTTCGCGCTGGTAGGCGAGGTGGGCATGGACGCTTCCGGCTTCGCTTTCACCATGCCCCGCCACGACAGCACTCAGGATGATGGCATTTACTGGAGCGTGGGGGCGGGATTGCAGAAGGTGGCCGATCTGTCGACCGTCGCACCGCACTCCGGGACGCCCTTCGAGGCTTTCAACGTGTTCGGCTACGATGCGCGGGCGGTGGCCTTCATGGCGACGGCCGGCGGTAAGGACGCCGTCTACCTCTACGACGGCGGGCTGCACCTCATCGCCTCGCCACAGACCCCCTATCCTGGCTCCGGCCAGAACTTCGCCGGATTCTCCAACCGCCTGGCGACCTCGAAAGGTCGCGTTGCGTTCCTCGGCTTCCGGAATCCACCGGGCCAGCCGAGCAAGGAGGGACTGTTCGTTGCCGACGGCGGGAAGTTGACGCTGATCGTCGAGATGGGCGGCGTCCTCGACGGCCGGGTCGTCAGCGAAATCGACCTCTCCCAAGGGGGGTTCGACTGGCCGCACCTGGCCTTCGCCGTCGACTTCGCCGACGGTGGTAGCGCGCTGTTCCGCTACACCGCCCCCATAGCCGACCCGCCGCCCCCTCCCGGCCCTTGGATGACCGCTCCGGAGCTCCCCGGGTTCCGGGTCAAGGCGCGCTTCAACGGCAGTGGGGGCTTCGCCGGCCAGCCGGTGACGCAGTGCATCGGCGAAACCCTTTGTATCGCCGGAGCGCTGCCCGACCGCGCCGAGCTGTTCGTCCGGGTGGTCGGCCCCAAGCCCAATGGCAAGCTGTGGCCGACGCTGGTCAAGTTCTCGACCTCAGGCATCGAGGTGTGGATCGAGCAGACGGGGAGCGGAGTGGTCCGCTACTACGAGCTACCGGCGGTGACGCCGGGAGAGCAGTTGCTCAGCCTCGACGGGCTGGCCGACAAGCTCGGCTTCGAGCCCTAGCCCAACTTCCACACTTTGTGCCATAAAGTGTTGATACGCAAGGATCCACGGTTGATTTTCGTCACTATTCTGGGTTGGGCAGCCAGGTCTTGAGTGGGGCCATGACCTCGTGGGGAATGCCGAGCGTGTCGTAGATGGCCTGATGCTGCTTCTCTGGATTCGTGCCTTTCCGGATCTGGAGAAGTTGACCACAAGGCGTCGGCAGCACCGCAGTGACCACCTGATGGGTGGAGAGTTGGTCG
>JBEQUE010000005.1:0-67264 GCA_040349255.1 Acidobacteriota bacterium
AGGCCGCCAGGGCCGAGGCCGCCCGGGCCGCGCACTCGACCCGGTCGTCGGGCTTGACGGCGCAGCTCACGGCGTCCCGGAACGACTCGGCCGCGTCTTCCAGGTCTCCGGATTCCTCCAGACGGCAGCCCAGCCAGATCCGAACCTCCAGGGCGAGCGCCCGCAACGCATCGCGAGGCGCTCTCTCGCTCGCCCGCATCGCCTCCGCCAGCTCCACCGCCTTACGGACGAGCCCGATGCAGCGGCGGCGCTGATCCGGCCTCGAATCGAGCAGGAGCATTGCATTGCCCAGCTTGAAACGGAGGAGCACCGCCTCGTACAGCGAGAAGGTGTCCTTGCCCACGGTGGCTTCATGGGCGAGCGCGTAGAGCGCCGCAGCCGGATGCAGATGGCCCTCGCCCTCGAAGACCACCTCCGCGAGCAGGAACGGGTGCTGATGGATCCGGTCGCGCTCTTCCGGCGGGAGATCGAGACGGCTCAGGCGTTCCCGGGCCGCGTTTTCCAGGAGACACCGGAGCCTCGCCTGGTCCGAGGTCGCCAGATCGAGGAGAGGCTCGCCCTCCAGGTCGAGCCGGTCCAGGACAGCCTTGGCCAGCTCTTCCGCCGTGCAACGGGAGGCCAGGGTTTCCCAGTAGCCGCGCTCCATCTCGGGATCAGGAATCCGCCTCGGTCCGAACCAGGCCCGGAGCGCCTCCAGGATCTGTGCCGGATTGCCCGCGAGCAGACGCTCCCAGTCGGGAATCCTGCCGGTCGGCAAGCCTGCCAGGGGATGACTCTTGCCGTTCTGCATTCAGCCTCGCAGGACACGCTTCTTCCCGGGCAGCCGCACGGCCGGATCCCCCACGATGACGTAGTTGCGGGCATCCTGACTGGCGAGCCACAGCTCGGCCAGGGCATTGAGATCGAAGGAACCGCCGAGAAAAGCTTCCTTGAGCAGCTCCCCCAGAGCCACGGACAGATCGGCGAAGCGCTGGTTGAGAGGCTCCATGGCCCAGCCCAGGGGTCCGCCATCGAGCAGCCGGTTCACGGTCTCGAGAAACGGCATCGGCTGGGATCCCGTCTGGCGCCAGTAGAAGGACTGCTGCCAGACCTGATGCACATGACCGATCACGGCCAGCGCCCCCCCCTGGGGATGCCCCAGGAGACGTTGCGCCAGGTGCGATACAAAAGGAAGCGGCGCCATGTCCTGCTGCCCGCCGGCGGTGGATGCGAAATCGTCGCGCTTCGGAGTCCCGGCGCTGTGACAGGCGAAGAGAAAGGAGATGAGCCCCAGAAGGCGGGCCTGCTCGTCCAGGTCGTCGCCGGTGAAGGACTGCTCGGGATAAGGAGCATCCTTGCCGGGCCAGTCCTGGCAGACGAGAGCACCCTGGTAGATCTGCTGGAGCCTGTGACCGCTCCTGTATTGCAGTCCATGTCCCGCCGAGAACAGGAGGTTCGGGGTCTCCTCGCCGCCCAGGATCCGTCCCAGAGCCGCCTTCGTCGCCCCCTCTCCGAGAAACTCACGCACCTGACAGTCCGGCCTGGTGCGGACACGCTCGATCAGCGGCTTGAGCAAGGACTCGTAACTGACCTCGGTTCCCTCGTCCTGGCAAGGGCCGAAGAAGGCGACCTTGCGGGCGGAAGGGGGACCCTGGAGACCCGCGGCCGCATTGACCACTCCCCGGGCATAGGACGCGTACTCCTCCTTCGTCTCGAAATAAACGCGCCCCACGGCATGGTGGAGATCGAGACCGTACTGAAACTCGTAGGGGATGTGCTCCGGACTGCCAACGAGCAACAGGTAGTAAGGGACCTTCTGGGGATCGACCCGCCCCGGGCCGGCGCCGTGACGGGAGAGGAAATCGAGCTTGTCCTCGCCCCTGAGGTAGCCGTCGGCTCCCAGGAATACCTTGTACCTCGCGCCGGCCTCCCTCCTGCGCAGATCGGACAGCGGCTGAAGAGCTTCCAGAGCATCGTCCACCAGGTCGTCGGCCTCGGCGACGACGATGCCCCAGCCGGCCTCATCCAGCCTCTTGGGATCGACGCCGTCGATGACTTCCCGGAACCTCCGCTTCGGCTTTGCAAGCCGGTTGAGGAGAGCCTCCTTCACATCGGGAGGGGACAGAGGTTGGCCGGTGCTGCCGTCAATGCCGCCCGGGATGAGGGGCTTGCTGTCGAGCATGGTCATCTCCAGGAGAGAGCGCAGGCAGGCGGGCGCGGTCTCGACCGCCTGCCTGTCACCGATCACTTGCGCTCGGTGGCGTGGTTCTGAGAGCTCTTGCCGTCGCCGGGGCTGGCGGAGGAGTCGCCGGCTTCCTTGGCGTAGCTCTGATTGCCCTTCTGCTGGCTCTGATCATCGCGCTGCTTCGCCTGCGGAGTCTTGGTCTCGTCGGCCATCGCGGTCTCCTTTTTGGGATTTGTCCGGGATGCGATCCGCTCGTTCCCGGTTCCTCCGGTTTAGACACGAAGTCGGTGATTTTGTTGGCAGAAAAGCTCAGCGAGGCTCGCCTTGAAGCACGAAGGCCTTCCAGCTCGACAAGCGCTGAAATTCAGGCTCCGAGGCCATGGAGAGTTGGGCCGAGCGCAGAGCCTCGGCGGGCGAGAGCCCTCCCCGGAGCATGTTGCGATAGAAACGGGTCATCAGCTCGGTGGTGGACCTTTCATCGACATTCCACAGGCTGACCACGACTCGCTTCGCACCGGCATGGAGGAAAGCCCGCGTCATGCCGATCGGCCCCTCGCCCAGGACATGCGGACCCAGGCCTGTCTCGCAGGCGCTCAGGACCACCAGGTCGGCCATGAGCTTCCTCTGATAGATCTCGGACTCCCGCACGAAGCCGTCCTGAGGGCGTCCATGCTCGTCGTAACGCGACAGCACGAGGCCGGAGGAATTGGGATGCCCTCCCGCGATGTGGTGCGTCGAAATGTGAATCATCCGGGCCAGCTCCAGCTCGTGGGACAAGGCGGTCTTTCGGTTCGCCTGGAATCCGAGAGCCTCGAAGCGCCTGGCCGGAGGAACGAGATCCAGGATCGCCAGGGCCTCCCGGCGCGAGAAGAAGAGGCGCGCCAGATGCTCATCCGGAGACGCCACCCCGCTCCCTCTTCCCACCGGCGGTTGTGCCGGCCCCGGCAGGAAATGCCGGTCCTCGTCCCGCTCGAAGACAGGATCGGCGAGAACGGCAAGCTCCCTCGGCGCCGGGGGGCGGCCGGCGAGCTTGCGCCGAAGGCCGACCAGGAACGAGCCCGAGGGTACATTGCTGACCCGATGATCGACGATCAGCGGCCTTCCCGTCCTCGCGGTCAACCAGGTGAAGGGGATCTTGTGAAGAGCGCCGTCCGGGCTGACCAGCACACACTTCCGAAGCCCGGGCACGGCAGCACGGGGGATCACCATGCGGCTCAGGGTCTCGACTTCCGCGCCGCTTCCGGCGGAAGACAGTTGCTGCCAAGCCTGCTCGACGGCGTCCTCGACCTTGGCGCGCTTTGGCAGGTCGAACGAGGTGATCCCATCCTCGTCGACCCGCCACAGGAAGCTGTCTCGCTCACCCAGATCGTAGGCGAGCAGGGTGCAATCCGCGCCCAGCTCCTGCTGGATCTCGGCCAGCGTGCTCCTCTCCGTGTCGGCGAGGGGCTCGCCCGAGACGTCGTCCAGAAGCGATCGGGAATGGGAGCGCTCGCGCACGTCGAAGGCTTTCCCATCCCATCCTCCGGTCCGATCCCGCCGGTGCCGTTCCATCAGGAGGGAGACATAGAGCTCGAAGTAACGCTGCCGCTTGGAAAAGAAGGAGACGCGCAGCCCGGGATCGTCCAGATCGGCCCGGACGGGCTCCACCAGCGACACGGAGCGATCGACGGACGAAATTGCCTCCTCGAGCCGTCCGAGATCCCGGAGCACCTCGGCCCGACCGAACAGCATGGACGACTTCGCGAGCGGCTCGCTCAGGGGCTCGAGGAGAGCCAGGGCCTGATCGAAACGGCGCAGGGCTTCGCCCTCCCGGCCCTGCAGATCGGCGATGTGCGCCAGGTCGGCGATCATGAAAGCCTCCCAGCGGACATCTCCCGTCTGATGAGACAGGGACCGGGCCCTCTCCAGCTCCTGCGACGCCTGGTCGAGATTTCCCAGATCGCGGTACACCGTTCCGAGCCGACCGCGGAACCGGGCCTCTTCATCGGGTGTCTCGACAAGCTCGAGAGCCGTCTCATACATCGAGAGCGCCCTCGCCGGAACCTTCATGTCGTGCAGGGCCAACCCCGCGCCGTCGAGCACGTCCAGGTGGACCTCCCGGAGATCCTTTATCTGGAGGAGGTCAAGCGCCCGGTTGTAGATCTCGAAAGCCTTCTGGGTCTGGCCCAGCAGCAGGAGGAGCTGGCCGAGATTGGCGAGAGTGCGCGCCTCCTCCGCGGGCTCGCCGGCCCTGGGCCAGATGGCCAGCGCTTTCCCATACTGGCTCAAGGCCTCCTGGTATCGGCCTTGATAGTCCGCGACCAGGCCGAGGCCATTGTGAGCCTTGGCTTCCGCCGAGGCGTCGCCCGCGCGCACCGCCAGGTCCAGGGCACGGGCAAAGAGCTCTCCGGCCTTGTCCAGATGCAACGCCTTCCATTCGACGAGCCCGTCCTCCACCGCCTTCCTGGCTTCCTCACTGCGTCCTCCCGGCGCGGCAGCCGGGGGGCGCGCCGGGCCGGAAGTGCTCTGAGGCGCAAGGGCCGGATGGGCGGCGGCCAGCGCCAGCAGGGAGAAGACGATCGGAAGGCAACGATGGTTATCGATCATCAACTTCGAATTCGATGCTGCCGACAGGTTCCGGCGGGCCTTTGCCGAGCCCATACAGCACGGCTTCATATCTGCCCGACTCCAGGGTGGCGCCGGGGAGCTTGAACGAAACCTCCCAGTCTTGCGCGGACGGAGACGAAGTCTGCTCGACCTCGGAGGTCTTCCAAATCACCTTCCGGCCGCTCAGGATGCGGCCCTCGTAATGGGGATAGCTCTCCGGGTAAAAGTGGAAAACCGCCGGCCGGCGCGGCGGCGATACCGCGTCGATGGGAGGTTGACTCTCCCCTCCCCCTCGCACGTTCTCCCCTTCGTAGAAGTCCTTGGCCGCGAGCTCCGGCTTTGGAATGATCATCCAGGCGCCCCATCCCGCGGCCACGGCCACGAGCGCTGCCGCCACAGAGCGCCATGGCCGTCGCTTGCGCGGCAGGATCACGGGTGCCGGTGCGGGTGGAGCCGGAGCCGGGAACGGCACCACCGGAGCCGGCTCCCTCTCCCGGATCCGCGCCCGCAGCGCCTGCCAGTCCTCCTCCACCTCGGCATCGGTCAGCTCGGGGACGCCCGGCGGCGGAGCCAGGTCGGCGAAGCCGGCGAGATCCAGGAGCAGGTCGCTGCACAGCCGGCAGTGGGCCAGGTGCTCGCGGACCCTCTCCTGGTCCTGCGGCGGCAGGGTGCCTTCGTGATAGGCGGCCAGCTCTCCGGGCGTCGAGTGCTCGGCCGAAGTGCGGTGCTCCTGTTCCGCCAGGAGGCGGAGGGCCGCGGTCAGGGATGTCTTTTCGTCGTTCACGTCACGTCAATCCTGAAATAATCCGACAACCGGTCCCGGAGATGCTGCCTCGCCTGATACAGGTGCGCCTTCACCGTCTCGATGGAGACCTCCATCTCCTCCGCGATCTCACGATACTTCATATCGCTGGTCACGCGCAGCATGACGGCCTTCTTCATCTGGGGAGGCAGTTCCTCCAGAGCCTCCCGGAGAAGCCGGGAGCGCTCCTCGGACAACATCGACTCCAACGCATCCTCATCACTCTCCGGGTCGCTCGCGTCGGTCGAGTCCAGAGAGACTTCCTCGGCGTCGCGCTTCTGAGCCGCCTGGCTCCGAAGGGTGTTCTTGTACAGGTTGTTCGCGATCTGAAACAGCCAGGTGACCAGGCTGCTGTCACCCCGGAACCCCTGTCTGTATTTATAGACCCGGAAGAATGTCTCCTGGGCTAGATCGCGGCTCTCTTCCGTTGAAAATCCCTTGTTCTGGAAGAAGGCCACCACCGGACGGTAGTACCTCCGGAAAAGCTCTTCGGAAGCTTCCGGCGCGCGATCCTCGGGGTCATCCGGGACGAGGTCGTCCGTCATGGCCATCCTTATGTCTCCATCTGGAGAAAAACTTCGTGTCCCATCCTAGCCATTCCGGAACTCCGCGACAAGGGCCGGTTGGCACACATCATGAACCGTCCTCCTTCGCCGCCCGGGTGAAAGCGAGCGGCCCGCAGAGACACTTGACTGACGAGGAGGTCCACCATGGAGAAGCGTCTCGACGGCAAGATTGCCATCATCACCGGCGCGGGCACCGGCATCGGAGAGGCCATCGCGCACAAGTTCGCCAAGGAGGGGGCCACGGTCATCCTCAACGGTCTGCCGGGCGATCCCATCGAAGAGGTGGCTTCGGCCATCCGGAAGCACGGCGCCACCGCTCTCACCTATGCCGGCGACGTGTCCCAGGAGCGCCATGCCCAGGCGATCGTCCAGCTCACGGTGGACCGCCTGGGACGGCTCGACGTCCTGATCAACAATGCCGGGTACGTCCCGGCGGTCTTCGCGACGCAGGAGGACATCGACACCCTCGTCCGGGCCAACATCCGGAGCGTGTTCCTGATGGCCCGGTACGCCCTGCCCCATCTCCGGCAGAGCCGCGGCAACATCGTGTCCGCCGGGTCCGAGTCCGGGGGCACCAAGAGCTGGATCCACTCCTTCATGCACGGCGTCGCCGTCGAGGAGGCCAGGCACGGGGTGCGCGCCAACTGCGTCTGCACCGGGGCGGTCGACACGGCCTGGGCCGGCCGCGGCACGCCGGAGGAGATCGCGAACGTCTACGCCTTCCTGGCCTCGGACGAGGCCAGCTATGTCACCGGCGCACTGTGGGTGGTGGACGGCGGGGTCACGGTCGCCAAGGGCGCCATTGCCAAGGAGGAGACGCCGAAGGAGCTACGGAAGGTCACTCCGGAGCCGACGGCGGCTCCGGAGCCGGTGACAGTGCGAAAGTAAGTCTTCGGGCCTTTACTTCGGCGCCGGCGCCGCGGCTTCCTGGCGGTCCGACTCGACCGAGATGCTGACCTTCACGTCGTCGCCCAGGATCGCGCCGCCCGTGTCGAGCGCCCGGTTCCAGGTGATGCCGAACTCCTTGCGGTCCAGCTTGAAGGCGGTCTCGAAACCGGCCTTCTCGCCGCGCGGGGTCTTGACCGAGCCCAGGACGTCCACCTGGATCGTCGTCTTCTTCGTGACGCCCTTGATGGTCATGTCGCCCGTCACCTCCAGGGTGTCGGCGTCCACGGCCTTGACCGAGGTGCTCGTGAAGGACCAGGTGGGGAACTTCTCCACGTCGAAGAAGTCGGGCGAGCGCAGGTGGTTGTCGCGGTCGTCGTTGTCGGTGTCGATCGACTTGGCCTGGACGGTGAAGCTGACGCTCGACGCCGCCGGGTTCGCCTTGTCGTACTTGATCGTGCCGTCGAAGTCCTTGAAGCGGCCGGACACGTTGCTGACGAAGTGCCGGATGGTAAAGCCGACGCCGCTGTGGTCGGGATCCACCTTGTAGACCACCGGATCGGCTGAAGCCGCTGTTGCGAAGAGACCCGGGAGCAGGAGAGCGAGGGACAGGGCCTGGATGAAAGCTTTGGGCTTCAAGTTCGGTTCCTCCGGAAATTTGGCAGCCGCACTCTATCAGACCAGCAGTGCGTAGGGTTTCTCGGGGTCGATCCCCAGCTCCCCGATGGCCTTGCGGGCTGCCGCGGCGTCGATCTCGCCGCGCTTCGCGAGCTCGGCCAGGGCGGCGGCGGCCACGCTCTCGGCGTCCACCTCGAAGAAGCGGCGCAGGGCCTCGCGGGTGTCGCTGCGGCCGAAGCCGTCGGTGCCCAGGGGGTGGAACCGGCCCGGCAGCCAGCGGGCGATCTGGTCGGGGACCAGCTTCATGTAGTCGGTCACCGCGAGGATCGGCCGGTCGTCGCCCTCGAACAGCGAGACCACGTACGGCTTGCGCGGCTCCTCGCCGGGATGGAGACGGTTCCAGCGCTCGGCTTCGAGCGCGTCCCGCCTCAGCTCCTTGTAGCTCGTGGCGCTCCAGACCTCGGCGGCCACGCCGAAGCGCTCGGCCAGGATCTGCTGCGCCCGCAGCGCCTCGCGATGCAGCGAGCCGCTGCCCAGGAGGTGGACCTTCGGTTTGTCCTCGGTCCCCTCCAGAACGCCTTTGAACTTGTAGAGCCCCTTGAGGATACCCTCGCGGCAGTCGGGCGAGGGGAGCGGCGGCATCGGGTAGTTCTCGTTGGTCAGGGTGATGTAGTAGAAGATGTCCTCCCGGTCCTTGTACATCCGCCGCAGGCCGTCCTCCAGGATGACCGCGATCTCATAGGCATAGGCCGGGTCGTAGGCCAGGAGGTTCGGCACCACGCTCGCGAGCACCAGGCTGTGGCCGTCCTCGTGCTGGAGCCCCTCGCCGTTGAGCGTCGTGCGGCCGGAGGTGGCGCCGAGCAGGAAGCCGCGCGCCCGCTGGTCCGCCGCGGCCCAGATGAGGTCGCCCACGCGCTGGAAGCCGAACATCGAGTAGAAGATGAAGAACGGGATGGCGTCGATGCCGTGCGTGGCGTACGAGGTGCCGGCGGCGATGAAGGACGCCATGGAGCCGGCCTCGGTGATGCCCTCCTCCAGGATCTGGCCGTTCGTGGCCTCGCGGTAGTAGAGCAGCATGCTCTTGTCCACCGGCTCGTAGAGCTGGCCCACGTGCGAGTAGATGCCGAACTGGCGGAAGAGCGACTCCATGCCGAAGGTGCGCGCCTCGTCCGGCACGATCGGCACCACCTTGGGGCCGATCTCCTCGTCCTTGAGGAGCTGGGTGAGCATCTGGACGAACACCATGGTGGTGGAGACGTCGCGGTCCACGCCGGTGTAGTAGCGCTCCCAGGTGCTGGACGCGGGCTGCGGCAGCGGCTCCTTGCGCACCCGGCGGCTCGGCACGGAGCCGCCCAGCGCGCGGCGGCGCTCCTGGAGGTACTGGATCTCGGGGCTGTCGTCCGCCGGCCGGTAGAACGGGATGTCGTGCAGATCCTTGTCCGGGATCGGGATGTCGAAGCGGTCGCGGAAGAAGCGCAGCTCGTCCTCGTTGAGCTTCTTCTGCTGGTGGGTGACGTTGCGCCCCTCGCCGGCCTCGCCGAGGCCATAGCCCTTGACGGTCTTGGCCAGGATGACCGTGGGCGAGCCGGTGTGCTCCACCGCGGCCTTGAACGCGGTGTAGACCTTGACCGGGTCGTGGCCGCCGCGGCGCAGCTCGTGGAGCTGCTCGTCGGTGTAATTCTTGACCAGCTCCGCCAGCTCGGGGTGCTTGCCGAAGAACTCGCGGCGGATGTAGTCGCCACCCTCGACGGTGTACTTCTGGAACTCGCCGTCGAGGGTCTCGTTCATGCGCTGGATGAGGAGGCCGGTGTTGTCGGCCTCGATGAGGGGATCCCAGTCGGAGCCCCAGATGACCTTGATGACGTTCCAGCCGGCGCCGCGGAAGTTGGTCTCCAGCTCCTGGATGATCTTGCCGTTGCCGCGCACGGGTCCGTCGAGGCGCTGCAGGTTGCAGTTGATGACGAAGATCAGGTTGTCGAGCTTCTCGCGGGCGGCGAGGCTGATGGCGCCGAGCGACTCGGGCTCGTCGGTCTCGCCGTCGCCCAAAAACGCCCAGATCTTGCGGTTCTGGGGGTCGCGCAGGCCGCGGTCGCGCAGGTAGCGGTTGAACTTGGCCTGATAGATGGCGGTGATCGGTCCCAGGCCCATGGAGACGGTGGGGAACTCCCAGAAGTCGGGCATGAGCCAGGGATGGGGATAGGAGGCGAGGCCGCCGCCGGTCTCCAGCTCGCGGCGGAAGGCCTCCATGCGCTCGATCGGGATGCGCCCTTCGAGGAAGGCGTTGGCGTAGATGCCCGGCGAGGCGTGGCCCTGGATGTAGAGCATGTCGCCGTCGAAACCGCCTTCGCCGCGTCCCTTGAAGAAGTGGTGCAGGCCGACCTGGTAGAGGGTGGCGGCGGAAGCGTAGGTGGAAATGTGGCCGCCCAGGCCGGCGAAGCGCTTGTTGGCGCGCACCACCATGGCCATGGCGTTCCAGCGCACGAGGCTCTTGATCTTGCGCTCGACGGCGCGGTCGCCGCCGTAGGCCGGCTCCTTGTCCCTGGGGATCGTATTGATGTACGGCGTGTTGCCGGTGAACGGGAGGGTGACGTTCTTCTCGTAGCCTTTCTCCAGCAGTTTCTTGAGGAGGAAGCAGGCGCGGTCGTGCCCTTCGATCTCGACCACCTGCTCGAAGGCGGTCAGCCACTCCTCGGTCTCCTGGACGTCGGCGTCCTTGCCCCCCGTGTACCAGTTCAGCGGGGTCCTGAACTCCTCGCTCATGCTCGCATGACCTCCTGCCCCGGGCCAAACCCCCCGGGGGACGACCTAGATTGTCACGTCTGGGGCCGCCGCGCCAATGGATCGGGCCAGAGATCGGGATAGAATGCGCGCCACTGTCCGAGGGGAGGGAACCGTGATCGGCAGAGCGTTTGCCCGGATGCTGCTTCTCCTGACCGTCGTGGGAATTGTCCTGGGGACTGCGGGATGCCAGAACCCGCAGCGTCCGCCATTCATCTTCGAGATCCCGGCCGGCTACAAGGGCTGGGTGTCGGTGCAGTTCTTCCGCCCGGACTGTCCGGAGGTGCCGCTCGAAGGGGAGAAGGTGGTGGTCAAGATCCCGGCGAACGGCAGCCTGTGCACGGGCACGCCGCTCGGCTTCGGGGAGGTCCGGGACGAGTACTACTACGTGGATGCTTCGGGCAACCGGACCGACGCCAGGGCCGACGTCCGGCAGGAGCACGTGGCGATCGAGGGCGCGGCCCCGAAGAAGATCTTCGAGCGCTTCTTCGTCGGCACCGAGGCCGAGCTCAAGACATCGACCGAGCCCCGCTCCGAGTGACTCGGCCCTGCGCGCGGCCCGCCGGGCGCCGCCGGACCCGGAAGCGGCGCTCGATGGTGATCCAGTCGTAGCCGCCGCGCGTCGCGCTGAAGCTCGCCCGGGCCTCGCGGGTGTCGCCGCGCACGGCCTGGAACAGCGAGGACAGGTCGGTCTCCCGGGTGGTGGCGAAGAGCTTCAGGAACTCCTCGCTTCCATCCGCGGCTCCATCCGGCACGAAGAGGTCCAGGCGGTTTTCCGAGAATGTGCCGATCTCGATCGTGCGGCCCGGGGCCAGGGGGTCGCTCACCCCCGGCGCCGGATAGATCTGGTCGACCTTGCCGGAGAGGCCGAAGTCCAGGACATAGATGTAGAGCGGCTCGGCGTGGCGGTTGACCACGCCGAAGGAGATCCGGTCCCCCTCCTCCACTTCGGCGCCGTCGTCGAGACGCTCCCAGCGGCCCTTCTTCAGGATGCCCAGGTTGAAGTCGACCTTGCCGCGCAGCGAGCTGTGCTCGTTGCGGATGGCCAGGGCGTCCCGGTAGCGCCGCCGGCGACTGTCCAGGCCCGAGTCGCCGCCGGCGCTCTCCTCCACCGCCCGGCACCAGCGGCCGATCGCGCCCGGCTCCGCCTCGTCCAGGATGCGGGCGGTGGCCGTCATGCCCAGCACCGAGATCACCTCGACGCGGCCGAGGGTCTCGGCAGCACTCTTCACCTGCGGCGGATGGACGGTCCAGACCGACCCCTCGGACACGCCGCAGGCGGCGCCTCCGCCCAGGACGACGCGGTCGGCCTCGCGCCGGTGGATCGGGAGGAAACGCATCGGCACCAGCTCGTCGAGGCCGAACAGCTCGCGATCGCGCGCGCCCTCGAGCTGGGGCTGCTGCTGGGCGAAGTCCTCGTTCACCCGGGAGGAGACCGGTTCGAAAACGTCGCGATAGGTCGGGCAGGCGCCGTCGGGGAGGCTTTCGAGCTCCTGGAGCAGATTCCAGGTCAGGGCTCCGTGGCTCCGGTCGCCGAGGACGAGCTCGTTCGCGCACTCCGTGTCTCGGCAGGCGGCGATCGCGACATGGCGGATGAACGAGGCCGGGCCGTCCTTGACGTCGCGCATCCTGCGCTGCGCGGGATCGGGCCGGCGCGTGTCGGCCTTCACCTGGCGGATCCGGGATGGCCGGGGTTTGTCGTCCCTCTTGGTCCGCGCGGTGCTGATCGTGCCCGAGTGGCAGCAGTCGAGGATCAGCGTGACGTTCGGGGTCTTCCGGGTGAGCGCCGCGACCCGCTCCTGGAGCTCGGCGCCGGAGACGTCCCGGTTCGGGTGGGGGTCCTCGTGGCCGCTGTCATGGGCGACGAACGTCTCCTCCATGGCGCTGGCCCGACTGATGCTCTCCTCCAGGGCTGTCCGCTGGGACCCGTGGCCGCTGTAGTGGACGACCACGGCGTCGTTCTCCCGCACCTGTCCGACCAGGGCGTCCAGGGCGTCCAGGATGCCCTGGCGCGTGGCCTGCTCGTCGAGGAGCAGCTCGATCTGGCCGGCCGGGAAGCCGAAGCGCGTCTCCAGCAGGGCGGCGACCTCGCGGGCGTCGCGCACGCAGCCTTCGAGCTGCGACTCCGGGCGGAGGTTCGGATACTTGTCGATGCCGATGATCAGGGCCCTGCGGTTCTGTTTCGGCTGGTCGTGGGTCATGTCGGGTGAGACCCGGTTCAACAAGGGTTGTGTAGGAGATAGACTATGAGTCCATGAACAACTCAACTCCCTCTATCGTAGGCACGTGGGCCCTGGTCGAAGCCTGGGACATCGGCGACGACCCGAACGACCCGACCAAGAAGACCTATCCCTGGGGCGATCCGCCGGCAGGCTACTGGGTCTTCGACTCGAGCAGCCATTTCAGCCTGATGATTTCCCAGAACCCGCCGCTGGCCATCCCGGCCGACCCGTTCTCGGGAAGCCCTCAGCCCAGTTGGCTGACCCCCACGGCACCGTGGACCGTGCCGTACGCTCTGCTGATCGCCACGTTCGCCACCGCCAACCCCTATGCCTACTTCGGGACCTACACCGTCGAGCTCGACAACCCGAATCCCAACCAGAGCGGCACGCTCCTCCTCACGGTCTTCTCCGACGTGATGCGCGCCTACACCGGCACCGTGCAGAGCCGGCCCTTCCAGTTCGACGGGCCCGACTTCCTGAATGTGGGTGTTTCAGGCCAGTATCTAAGGCGTTTGCAACGTTTGACCTGATTGACGCGATTCAAGAGGCGCCATAAAGTAGCCAGGTCGATCAAGCTTAAGTACTTCGCCTGCTCATCGGGTCGCGCCTTCGGGCGCCGAGGACTCCAGGAAGAGGTACGGACGACTCACGAATGAACAACGGGGCCGGCTGAGCCTGCCACTGCGGAGAGACGCGCTTCGCTATCCAGCGGGCCCGGCTGGAAAGGCCGGCGCTTCCTCGCCGCGGCTCTCCGGCCAGATCAATGTGGAGGCCGACTGATCCATGAGCGCCAACTCCGGCAATCTTCTCTTCAATACGGTCAGCTACAACGTCGGTTCACTGCTCGACCAGATCGATCTGGGCAGTGTCGGCCTGCCGGATATCCAGCGGCCGTTTGTCTGGAAGAATGCGAAAATCCGCGATCTCCTGGACTCGATGTACCGCGGCTTCCCCGTAGGTTATCTCCTGTTCTGGCAGAACGACCATGCCGAAGGATCGAGGGGCATCGGCGTCGACGGCAAACAGAGGCACTCAAGCCTCCTCATCGTCGACGGGCAGCAGCGGTTGACGTCGCTCTACGCAGTCATCAGGGGAAAGAAGGTCCTCCGTGAGGACTACAGCGAAGAACACATCGAGATCGCGTTCCACCCTCTGGACGAGAAGTTCGAGGTGGCCGACGCCGCGATCCGCAAGGACAAGCACTGGCTGCCGAACATCTCGCGGCTCTGGTCGTCCGACACCGACCTGTTCGAGCTCGTGGACGAGTATCTCGAAGGACTGCGGCACACGCGGGAGCTCAGCACCGACGAAACCAGAAGATGCCGACAGAACATCAAGAGGCTCCAGGGTCTCGTAAACTACCCTTTCCAAGCTCTGGAGCTTCTGGCAACAGCCAGCGAGGAACAGGTCAGCCATGTGTTCGTCCGTATCAACAGCAAGGGGCAGCGGCTGAACGAGGCGGACTTCATCCTCACGCTGATGTCGGTTTACTGGGATGAAGGACGGCACGACCTCGAGCGGTTCTCGCGCGCAGCCAAGAAGTCCGACAAGAAACCTGGGCCCTACAACCACTTCCTCCAGCCCGCGCCGGACCAGTTGCTGCGGGCAGCGATCGGCTACGGCTTCAAGAGGGGACGGCTGCAATACGTCTATTCCCTCCTGCGCGGCAAGGATCTGGAAACAGGCAAGTTCAGCGAGGAGCACCGGGAAGCGCAGTTTGCCCGCCTGAAGGAGGCGCAGGCGGGCGCACTCAACCTCCAGCACTGGAAGGATTTCCTCAAGTGCCTGATGCATGCCGGCTTCCGCAGCGGCAAGGTCATCACCTCCGAGACCACCGTGCTCTACAGCTACGTGTTCTACCTGCTCGGCCGGGCCGAATACAAGATTTCGGAGAGCGCGTTGCGGCGGACCATCGCGCGCTGGTTCTTCTTCGCGAGCCTCACCGGCCGCTACACGAATTCGCCCGAATCGGCCCTGGAGAGCGACCTCATCCAGCTCCGGGAGGTGAGCGACGCTGCCGGGTTCAAGGCGCGCCTCGACCGCAACATCGAGGCGCAGCTCACGGACGACTTCTGGCGCGTGACCCTGCCGAGCGACCTTGACTCGGCCGCGGCGCGCAGCCCTTCCCTGATGGCCTACATCGCGGCGCTGTGCCTGCTGGATGCGAAAGTCCTGTTTTCCAGGCTGAGCGTGAGCTCCCTGCTCGACCCGACCACGGACGCGTACAGGAACTCGCTCGAAAGGCATCACCTCTTCCCCAAGGACTGGCTGAAGAAACATGGCTTTCCGGACGTCCAGAAAACCAACCAGATCGCCAACTACGCCCTGCTCGAATGGCCGGACAACTCCGACATCTCCGCGCACTCTCCCGCGGAGTACTGGCCGCAGTTCAAGAACCGCTACTCTGCCGCGGAGTGGCGCACGATCCGCTACTGGCACGCGCTGCCCGAGCAGTGGGAGACGATGAAGTACGAGGAGTTCCTGAAGAAGCGCCGGGGCCTCATCGCCAAGGTCGTCCGCGACGGATTCGAAAGGATCTGAGGCCGACGCCTGAGGCTGGCGGCAATGGGCACAACCCGGCCCCGAGGTGTGCGGAGCACCCCTGGTGCCCCGCACACCTCCGGCAGCCCACCTCTCCCTACAGGCAGGCTCCGGGGCGGGACGGCGGCAGCCTTGGACACGGTGGCCGCCGTCCCTCTCAATTGTCAAGGAACCATGGTTCTTCCCGAGTGGCCAGGAAGAAGAGCCCGCTGAAGCAGTTCTTTTACGAGCCACCCGGGCAACACGTTCATGATACGCGGGCCGGCTCTGTTTTGAGCCTACCCTTTCAAAAAGGCACAAAAGTGCCCAAAACGACCCTCCAGAAAACAGAGCGAGCTCCAATCAAACGGGCACGAAATTGGTCTGGCCCGGTTTGTCACAAAACAGGGGCCTCCGGCAACTATATATAGAGGACACCGGAATGCCGGGTCCGAAGGACTCCGAGGCGGCCAGATGTGCCGATCTGGCATGAGACAACACCTGGGAACCTTCTACGAGACGACGGAACGTTCTACGAGCCAAGGGAACGTTCTATATCAGAATGCAAGGTTCTATGAGCCGACGCAACGTTCTATGACGAAATGGAAGGTTCTACGAGCCCCTGGAAGGTTCTACGGCGAAATGGAAGGTTCTACGAGCTGGCGGAACGTTCTACGGAGGAAATGGAAGGTTTTATGAGCCGATGGAACGTTCTACACCGAAATGGAAGGTTCCAGGAGCCGATAGAACGTTCTATGCCGGAACGCAAGGTTCTACGGGCCGATGGAACGTTCTACGCCGAAATACAACCTTCCGCTGCGATAAATCGGCCTCCCCGGCCGCAGGCAAGGTAACGGATCGGCAGGCTGGCTCGTAGAAGGACTCTGTAGGGATAGTCGTAAGGTTTCATGGTTCCTTGACAATCGAGAGGAATGGCGGCTGCCGGGTCCAAGGCCGCCGCCGTTCCGAACTGTTTCACCGGCCGGCGGGCATGTAGCTGACGCCGAGCGGTCCGCTGATCTTCCAGGCGGCGGGCGCGGCGCCAAGGCGACACTCGCTCGCCGAATGCGACAGGATTTCCCTGGGAGACCTCGTCATCCAGGTGGCCAATCCCAGGATGTTGTACCGTATGAAGAAGGACACGGTCCGGTTGCAGGATCGCGCCGACGCGGCCCGGATTCGTGAGGCGTTCAATCTGGAAGACGACTGATGTCTGTCCGCAAATACCGATCCGTGAACGACATGCCGGGGGCCCGTCCCCTGCCGCCGCTCGATCCGGAGAACCTGCGCATCGCGTGCGAGCTGACCGAGCTCGCCTACGCCCTCCACCCCTGGAAGCTCGAGCCCGGGGTCCGCAAGTTCCGCTCCGCCGAGGAAGCTCAACAGCACAGGCAGGAATGGGAGAAGCGCCAGGTCCGCGCCAAACGTTGAATCGATGGAGGCAGCCTCGGGCCGGGCCGCTCTTCGGATATGCATCATGGATGCAGAACGCGAACGGTCACCTCCTCGGCCGGCTCGGAGGAGGCCCGGCCGGCCAGGCGAAGCCGGATCTCTCCCGCCGGGAGCAGGCTCCGGGGCAGGAGGACGCGGACGGTGCCGGAGTCGGAGAGCAGACCGTCCAGGACACCGGTCGGGCGGCCGGACGCGTCGAGGATCTCCAGCCGCAGGCCGGTCTCCGTCTGGAGCCGGGCGGAGTTGAGGATCAGGGCTATGCCGACCGCCGGTACGCGGATCTCCCGGGGAGGCTCGGGCCCGCGGTGGACGCCCGGCATGTCGACGACCTCCAGGGGCAGGTTGGGGATGGCCCGCGGCGAGAGGCTCCAGAAGGACAGGGCCACGGCCGCCAGCAGGGACGCGGCGGCGAACGCGTAGGCCGTACGGAGCGAGGCGAGGACCGGCGGCAGCCGCCAGCCCGCAGGCTGCGGAGGCCGCGTCTGAGGCTCGGCGAAGATCTGTCTTCGCAGCTCCTGCCAGGAGACGGCCACGTCGATGCCGGTCTCACCCTGGACGGGCTCCAGGAACTGCTCCAGATCGAGGAGCAGGTCCGGGCAGTCGAAGCAGACGCCGAGATGCCGGCAGACACGGGCGGCGCGACGGGCGGAGAGCCGGCCGTCGCGCCAGGCGGTGAGCTCCTCGGGAGACGGGTGCCAGCCGGCCTCGGGACCGAGGCGCTCCTCGCGGCCGAGGAGGCGGAAGGCGAGGGCGAGGTCCGTCATGAGCCCTCCTCCCCATCCCCTTTCCGGCTCAGTCCTCCGGATCCGTCAGCTCGAGCTTCAGCCGCTTCCGGGCCTGGAAGAGATGGGCTTTGACGGTGTCGATCGAAATCCCCATGATGGTTGCGATCTCCTTGTACTTGTAGCCCTTGTCGTAGCGCAGGAGGAAGCAGGTGCGCATCTGGTCGGGCAATCCCTGGATCGCCTGGCTGAGAGTCGATGCGCGCTCCCGTTCCAACACGTCCTCCAGGGCCCTGGCCTCGGACGGCGGCGGCTCGATGGCCGCCGGCTTGCCATCCTCGTCCCGCCCGCCGGTCTCGATGGAGGTCTCCCATCCTTTGCGCTTGCCGGTTCCCCTGCGTCTCAGCTCGTTTTGATACACGTGGTCCGCGATCTCGAACAGCCAGGTCTTGAACCCGGATGCGCGGCGGAATGATGCGATACCTCTGAAGACCCTCAAAAAGACGTCCTGGGTGAGATCGTCGGCTTCATCTTTCGAGAAGCCGCGCTGCCGGAAGAAGTTCTGGACACGCTTGGCGTGCAGCTTGAACAGCCGCTCGAAGTTGGCCTCGGCGTCGATCCCGGCCTGGATCAGCTCGACAAGGCGCAGGCTGGGGTCGTCGTCGACGGGAGACATCCCCTTAGCTTAACGGATGAGCGAACCCGGAACCGAGCAGCTCCCGCGACAACTCGTCCATCCTCTGCCGGAAGTCCGCCTCCAGGGCCGCCTTCTCGCCCTCCGGCAGGAAGGACTGCCGCAGGGCGGCGAGCGACAGGCCGGCCAGCTCGGCGGGGGTGTAGCCGAACGCCTCGTGCAGGCGCAGGTACTCGCGGCTCAGGTCGGTGTCGAAGAAGGCGGGGTCGTCCGAATTGACCGAGACCGGGACGCCGGCCCGGTAGAGGCGGTCGAACGAGTGGCTCTCGACGTCCGGGAAGACGCCGAGGCAGACGTTCGAGCTCGGGCAGACCTCCAGCGGGATGTGCCGGTCGCAGAGCTCCACGACGAGCGCCGGGTCCTCCACCGCCCGGACGCCGTGGCCGACGCGCTCGGCGCCGCAGACCTCCAGGACCGAGCGGATCGACTCCGGGCCGGCGTGCTCGCCGGCGTGCGCCACCCGGCGAAGACCTTCCCGGGCCGCGATCTCGAAATGCTCGCGGAACGGCTCGCTCGGGAAGCGCGACTCGCTGCCCGAGAGGCCCAGGGCCACCACTCCGCGACTCCGGCCGGCCACGGCCCACTCCAGCGTGCGGTCCGCGGCCTCGACGCCCACGTTGCGCACGATGTCCGGAATGAGCCGGAGCCGCGAGCCGAAGCGCCGCTCCCCCTCCGCCATCGCCTCTTCGAGCGCGGCCAGGATCTCGTCTCCGTTGCCGCCGTTCGCGAGATGGGTGGAGATCGTGAAGTGGGTCTCGGTGTAGACCACGCCCTGCCCGGCCTGAGCCTCCACGAAGTCGAGCGCCAGGAGCTTGAAATCCTCGGGCCTGCGCAGCGCCCGCGAGCACGTGAGGTAGACCTGGACGAAGTGCTCGAAGTCGCGGAAGCGGAACCAGTTGCGGAGCCCCTCCTCGTCGCCGGCCGGCAGGTCGACGCCGTTGCGCCGCGCCAGCTCCAGGAGGACGCCGGGACGCATGGCGCCTTCCAGGTGGACGTGCAGCTCCACCTTGGGCATCCGCCGGAGGAAGAGCTCGACGCTCACCGGCTGCTCACCTGTTGGCAACTGCGGGGTCGGAGGGTCGGAGGCGGAGACGGAGGCGCTCCAGCACCAGGGCGGGCACCAGGCCGGTGAGGTCGCCGCCCAGGGCGTAGACCTCCTTGACCAGCCGGCTCGACAGGTAGCTGTAGTCCTCCCGCGGCATCATGAAGACGGTCTCGACGCGCGGGTTCAGGCGGCGGTTCATGAGCGCCATCTGGAACTCGTACTCGAAGTCCGAGACCGCCCGGAGGCCGCGCACCACGGCGCGGGCGCCGATCCGGTCGATGAAGTCGACGAGCAGCCCCGAGAAGCTCTCCACCCGGCAGTCCGCCCGGCCGTCGACGAGCGAGCGGATGGTCTCCATCCGCTCGTCCACGGAGAACAGCGGCTTCTTCTGCTCGTTGTAGAGCACCGCGATGACGACCTCGTCGAACAGCGGCCGGCAGCGCTCGATGATGTCGAGGTGGCCGTTGTGGAGCGGATCGAACGTGCCGGGGTAAACGGCGATCCTCCTGGTCATCTCGCGGTTCATTTCGCGTCGCGCGCCTCGGAAAGGTTGAAGGTCACCACGTTGTAGGACGCGTCGGTGACCCGGAGCAGCAGCAGCGCCGGCCTGGCGTTCCCGGTCTCGATCACCAGCGTCTCGGTCTGGCCGTCGATCAGCCCGTCGGCCGACGGCACCGGCTTCCACTCCTGGGCGTCCACGCTGAACATGGCCTCCCGCAGCGGGCTCGCCGCGTCGCGCACGGTGGCGCGCACCTGGCCGCCCTTCCCAGACGGCCGATCCATCTTGACCAGGACCGGCGTGGTGTTGTCCACCACCACCGGGTCGCTCACCCGCTCGGCGACCTGGGCGCTGCCGGGGTCGTTCGACGGCCGGTCCGAGGCGCGCAGCCGGAAGCGGTAGATGCCGTCCGGCAGGGACGTGGCGTCGAACGCGTAGTAGTTGTCCTCCAGCTCGTCCGCGACCCGCAGCCAGTCGCCGTCCGAGGCGGCCGGCCGGAAGGAGAGCTCGTACTCCAGCCCGTCCTGGTTGGGGTCGGAGGCGGTCCAGCGCAGCGTCCGGAAACCCTTCTTCCACAGCGGCTTGGTGCGGCCGTCGTCCTCGTCCGCGGGCTGGCCCACGGTGGTGAAGATCCCCTCGCGGGTGGGATGGGCCGGCTCGTAGACCTGGTTCGAGGGGTTGAAGTTCTGCGGCACCAGGATCTGGCCCGGCTCCAGCGCGCCGAACCCGTCGATGCGCGGGCTCAGGTTCTCCTGCCGGTAGGACAGCTCGGCGGTGTAGAGGACCGGAGGCGCGGAGTCCGAGTCCATCACGGCCCGCCACTGGACGTAGCGTCCGCGGGGCAGGTCTTCGAGCGCGATCTCCTCGCCCTTCTTCGCCGCCGTCCAGGGCGACCAGGTACGGTCCGGCTCGGCGCTCATGCCGCTGCGGAACGAGAAGCGCACCGCGCTGCCGCCCGGCGTCTCGCCGCGCCACCGGAACGTTCCGAACCGGGCGGCCTGGCCGGCGTCGAGCGCCGCGCTGGTGTAGGTGCCGGTCTTCTCGGTCCGGGCCGTGACCCGGTAGAGCGCCGCCGCGTTCGTGGTGGCGAACGCCGGGCCGGCCTCGCCGGGGAGCAGGGCGACGATCTGGCGCTCGTCCACGTCCTTCTCCAGCAGGAGCTGGCGGTCGGACCAACTGTAAAGCTTACCTTCCAGGCCGGTCGCCGCCCAGAGGCGGCCCCGGGACCACAGCACGTCGTAGACGGTGTCGCCGGCGAAGCTCCAGAGGCTCTCCACCACTCCGGTGGGCGAGATCGAGAGCAGCTCGCTGCGCGGCCCGGTGGCGCCGGCCGGGCGGGAGCCCGCCGCAGTGTCTGCACCGGCCGCGCCCGCGTCGGGCTGCGCCTGGGCGTCACCAGCAGCGGGTTGGGAGAGGTCGACCAGGCTGGACTCGGAAGCGACGACGCCGGCGTAGCAGGTGCCGTCCGGCCCCACGGCCAGGGCCACGACCTCGGGCTCGTCGGCGTCGTAGAGGGTCCGGGCGTTGCCGTCCTTGCCGAGCCGCAGGATGAGCCCCTCGCCCGCGGTGCCGAGCAGGACGTCGCCGTCCGGCAGCACCTCCATGGAGCGCAGGTGGGTGTCGTCGCTGTCGTAGAGCACCTGGCCGCGGCCGTCGGCTCCCACCTTGAAGAGCTTGCCCTGGGTGCCGGTGGCGACGAGGAGGCCGCCGTCCTTCGCCCGCGCCAGCGCCCAGATGTAGGTCTCGCCGGGATCGAAGAAGACGTCCGATTTGCCGTTGGCGATGCGGTAGACCTTGCCGCGGGGCGAGGTACCGGCGAAGACCGTGCCGTCGGGGTCGGCCCAGACGGCGAAGACCTCGGGCTCCGGCGCGGCGAAGAGCTCGGAGACCTTTCCCTTCGAGTCGATCCGCAGGACCTTGCCGGCGTTGCCCGTGCCGACCACCCAGCCGTCACCCCCGCCGATACCGCCACCCGCGGCGGAGAGCAGGAAGGGCTCGCCGATCGAGGCCACGCGCTCGGCGCGCGGGGCGAGCGTCATGCGACCGAGCGAGTCGACGCTCACCCCTTCCAGCGTGCCGGCGAGGAAGCCGGCCTGGTTCTGGGTCTGGAAGATGTGGACCTGGGTGGCGGCCAGCGGCGCCAGGCCCAGGAGAAGGAACAGCGCGAGTCCGGTCCCCGCCGCCCGTCTCTTCAACGGCCACCCCCGCCCGTCGAGCCCGTCGAAGACGCCGAGGACACCGTCTCCCCCGTCTCCTCCTGCTTCGGTGTCTCCTCCCCGCCTCCCGGCACGGGCTCTCGCCGCCGGACCTCCAGGTCGACCCGCACCAGGCCCGAGATGGGCATGGAGAGGGTCTCATCCTTCTCCTGGGCGATGGTGGCGCGCAGCGGCACGGCGCTGTCGGACGAGGCCGCTCCCCAGAGCGAGCGCACGGAGCCGGGCAGGCGCGGCATCACCTCGCCGGCCACCGAGAGGCCCGGACCGCCGTAGACGCCGAGCACCACCAGGTCGCGCCGCGAATGGAGCGAGCGCAGCAGCTTCAGGAGCTGGGGGAAATTCACCGGATCGGCCGGCTCCAGCGTGAGGCGGGCCCCGTCGGCGCTCGCGCCGTCGCCGATCAGCAGCGAGTAGCGGCCGGCTGGCACGTCCTCCGGCAGGTCGATCGAGACCGAGTGCCGGAAGCGCTCTCCGCGGTAGGCGGCGAGGTCGAGGTTGATCCCGACCCGATCGCCCGGCCGCACCACGGTGCGGTCGGCCTGGGCGCCCACCAGCGTGGCGGCGCGCGGCTGGAGCGACTGGGCGACGTCGACCTGGATGTCCTCGAAGCCCACCTTCTCGATCGCGCTCTGGCTCACGTAGGACGCCACGGCCATCAGGAACGCCGCGGCCTCGCTCGTGGCGCTGTCGCCGTCGAAGCTCTGCTTCACCTCCAGGTCGCCGTACTTCTTCAGCCGGAAGCGGGCGGTCACGTCGAGCCCCTGCGAGCCCGAGGTGTACGACGCGGATTCGAGGCCCGCCACGAGCGAGCTGCTGACCAGCATCGGGGTGTAGAGCGGCACGTCCGCGAGACGCATCCTGAACTCGCGCGGCTTGTCGCTGCCGCCGCCCGAGAGGCGCAGCACCATGGGCACGGTCGAGGGCTTGAGGCCGAGCCGCCCCTGGATGCCGGCCTTGCGGTCCTGCTCGAAGGCGCCGATCTCCTCGCCGAGGTTGGAGATCTTGAAGGAGCTGTTCTGGTTCGAGAGAACCATCACCACCTCGGCGCTCGACATGGGCACGTTGATCGGGCCGAGACCGAGGAACGGATGGCCGAAGGCGAGCACCTGGTCGCCGTAGCGGTCGGTCACCGTGCCGATCGCCGCCAGCCGGAAGTCGCCGTCCACCAGCACGATGCCCACGGCGCTGCCGAGCTTGAGGTCGTTGTCGGTGTCCTCCGGCCGCGCCTTGCCCGCGGAGCTGACCGAGCCGAGCGCCTGGCGCAGGATGCCCATCGACTGCTCGCCGAAGCCGGAGGTGGTCCACTGCACGCTCGCCACGCCGTCGTTCGGCATGCGCGGCCGGAGCTTCGCCAGCTCGCGCTGGAAGAGGTCCGGCGGGATCTTGCCGGAGAGGAGGTCCGTGAGGGGGATCGGCGCATGGGCGGGGACCGGCGGGATCGGCGTGACGGGCTCCATGCCTTTGAGGCCGGAGAGCCGCCGCATGGACTCGATCGGCGTGATGCCCGCGATGGCCTCGTGCGAGAACGGCCAGCTGAACGCGACCGCGCCGGCCAGGCGGCCGTCGAGGAAGACCGGGCTGCCGCTCATGCCGGAGGCGACGCCGCTCTTCTCCAGCCCCTTGCCGGTCAGCCGGGCCAGGATGTAGCTCATGTCCACGGCGTTCTGGTTGCGCAGGATACCGACGACCTCGACCTCGAAGCGCTCGGGCTCGCTGCCGGAGAACACGCTGAGGCCGTAGCCCTTCTGGCCGGCCTTGACCTCGTCGACCGAGATGATCGGCAGCTCCTTGGGGCCGAGCCCCTGGCGCTCGACGGGCATCGTGGGCTGGGGGACCTGGGTGGGCGCCTGGGCCGAGGCGACCCCGGGAACCGCGAGGAGGAGCAGGCCCGCGAGGGTCTGCCGGCGAAGACGGGACAATCGAATCATTCTTCCTCTCCCTGGGCTGCGTGGAGCGCCAGCGCCTCGCGCAGCCGATCGACGGGGAATCTCCCAGTCCGTAGAACCACAGGTCCGCCCTCCTCTATTGCCACCAGCGTGGAGGGGGGCCCGCCGGGCAGGATTCCGCCGTCCACCACCACCGCATCCTCGCCCGCCAGCAGCTCCGCCGCGCCCGCGGGGTCCAGCACCGGTTCTCCACCGCTCGGGTTGGCGCTGGTGGCCGTGAGCCCGTGCCCCAGCTCGCCGAGCAGGCGCCGCAGGCCGTCGTGGCCCGGAACCCGCACCGCGAGCGCCGACTCCCCCGCGCTGGCCGGAAGCGGCCGCGCAACGGGCAGGACCACGGTGAGAGGCCCCGGCCAGCAGGCGGAGAGGGGGATCAGTATAGAAAGGTCCGGATCGATCCCCAAATCCGCGAGCTGCTCCGGTCCGGCCACCACCACGGGGAGCGCCTTCCTTGGCTCGCGCCCCTTGATGCGATAGATCGCCTCGACGCCGATCCGGTTCCGCGGATCGGCTCCGAAGCCGTAGCTCGACCCGGTCGGGATGGCCAGGACGCCGCCCCGCCGCAGCAGCGCGCGCAGCGGCTCGACCGGCTCGCCCGGGCGCCAGAACGGAGCGGGGCTCCGGTCTCTCATGATCGACGCCTGGCTTTCGCGGGCTTCGGCGCGGGCCGCGCTCCGCCCTCGATCAGCTCCCGGGCGTGCGACAGCGAGAGCGGCGTCACCGCGGAGCCGGCGAGCATGCGCGCCACCTCCTCGACCCGGGCGCCGGCGGCCAGCTCCTCGACCTTGACCCGGGTGCGGCCCTTGTCCACGGTCTTGCTCACCTTGAAATGGGCGTCGGCGAAGCAGGCCACCTGCGGCAGATGGGTGACGGCGAGGATCTGCCCGCCCTCGGCCAGCCGCTGCAGCTTGCGTCCGAGCGCCGCGGCCTCGGCGCCGCCGATGCCGGTGTCGACCTCGTCGAACACCAGGCTCGGCCGTGCGGTCTCTGCGGCGGTCGCCTCGCCATGGGCGGCGAGCTGGAGGGCGAGGTGGATGCGCGACAGCTCGCCGCCGGAGGCGATGCGGGCGAGAGGCCGCGGCTCCTCGCCGGGGTTCGGAGCGAACAGAAAGACGACCTGGTCCACGCCGTCGCGGCCGAAGTCGACCGCCACGCCGTCGAGCACCAAGGGACTGTCGGCGCGCCGCCGCCGCTCCAGGGCCACGCCGAGGCGGGCGCGGCCGAGCCCGAGGTCCTTGAGCTCGCCCTCGATGCGCTCGACGAGCGCCTTGCCCCAGCGCTCGCGGGCCTGCGAGAGCGCCACGGCCGCGTCGCGGTACTCCCGGAGCGCGGCGGCCACGCGGGCCTGCAGCTCGTCGCGGTTCTCGGCGTCCCCTTCGAGCTCGGCCAGCTCGGCCTCGATCTCGGCACGGCGGGCGAGGACGGCCACCGTATCGCCGCCGTGTTTGCGCGAGAGGCGCTCCAAAAGGGCCAGCCGCTCCTCGATGAAGTCGAGCCGGGCGGGGTCGGCCTCCAGGCCGTCGAGCCGGTGGCCGAGCGCGGTGGACAGCTCGGCGAGCCGGATGCGCACCTCCTCCAGCTCGGCGTTCCAGGCCGCGGCCTGCGGCTCCCAGGCCTCGACGTCCGCGAGCAGGCCCTGGCTCTTGCCGACCCGCTCCAGGGCCGAGCCTTCCTCCTCGGAGATCAGGGAGAACGCGGTGCCGAGAGCGCGGGTTATGGCCTCGGCATGGCGCAGCACCTCGCGCTCGGAGCGCAGCTCGGCGTCCTCGCCGGCGCGGATCTTCGCGGCGTCGATCTCGGACGTTTGGAAGCGCAGCAGGTCGACGCGCTCGCGCCGCGCCCGGTCGTCGCCGGTCAGGTGCTCCAGCCGCTCGGCGAGCCGCGAGTGCTGGTCGAACGCGGACTCGACCCGACCGAGCAGGGGTCCTCCTTCAGGGCCGCCGCTCCGGTCGAGCATGCGCTTCTGAAGCTCGGGCTCGACCAGGCCCATCTCGTCGCGCTGGCCGTGGATGCGCAGGAGATACGGCGCGAGGTCCGAGAGCAGCCGGAGCGTGGTCGGCTGGTCGTTGACGAACACCCGGTTGCGTCCGCTGCGCGCGATCTCGCGCCGCACGAGCACCTCACGGCCTTCGGCTTCGAGCCCGGCCTCCTCGAAGACCGAGCGCCAGGCGTCGCCTTCGAGCTCGAACACGCCGCTCACCGTGAGCGCTTCGGCGTCGGAGCGGATCATCTCCGTGCTGGCCCGGGAGCCGGAGAGAAGCGACAGAGAGTCGACGATGATCGACTTGCCCGCCCCGGTCTCACCCGAGAGGATGTTCAGGCCGGCCCCCAGCTCGACGGAGGCTTCGGCCATGACGGCCAGGTTGCGGACGTGGATTTCGCGCAGCACGCGGTGATCGGGGAAGCTCCAGAGATCGGTCTGCCGGAGGCGAAAGGGAGTGTATCAGAGGGGGCAACGTATAATGTCGCCATGGAGAAAACAGGTTCCGACATCGCCGAACGCGCCGAGCGCATCGAAGCGCTCGTCGGCGCCTGCCGGGAGGTCCTGCGCTCGGAGGGCTCCGACAGGATCGAGGCGGTCTTCCTGTACGGCAGCTCGCTGGACGACGGGTTCAGACCGGACAGCGACGTGGACCTGGCCGTCCTGGACGACGGGAAGGACCGCCTGAGCTGGCGCGACCAGGCCCGCCTGATGGACGCCCTGGAGCGTGCGACCGGAAAGGGAGTCGACCTTCGGATGCTCCGGGAGAGCAGCCCGTCGCACCAGGCGCACGTGCTGGAGCGAGGCCGCCTGGTGTGGTCTCGCGATTCCGGAGTCGTCGAAGGCTACGCCCTGGACCTCCGAAGCGCCGCGAAGGCCGAGCGCGACCGCGCCGAGTCGGAATGGCCGCGGATGCTGAGACGGCTGGCCGGCCGCTGACCCGCGCTCCATGGTGAACCGCGAGTACCTCCTGGAGCAGTTCCACCTCGCCGAGGAGTATCTCGGGCGGGCCCGGGCGATCGCCGGCCTCTCTCTGGAGGCCTACGTCCAGGACAAGAACGCGGTCGACGCGAGCGTCCGCCAGCTCACGGTCTTGTTCGAAACCTGCCACAACATCGGGAAGCACCTGATCTCCCGGCACGAATGGCGCGCCCCGGGCAGCAAGGCGGAGACCTTCGAGATCCTGGCGGAGCACTCCGTTCTGCCTCTGAACCTGGTCGAGGCCTTCCAGGGAGCCTCCCGCTTCCGGAACCTGGTCACCTACCAGACGGCCGTCGTGCGGGACGAGCTGGTCTACGAGGTTCTCAAGAGCCACCTGGAGGACTTCGACCGCTTCCTGTCGTGCGTGGCCCGCTGGCTGGAGAGCGAAAACCCCGGCTGAACTACTCCCTCTTCCCGTTCCAGCAGGTCGGCACGAACTCCGGGTCCTCCTGGGCGCGGCGCTCGAAGCTCAGGAAGTCGTAGTAGCCGCAGCGGGTGGTGGCCGGGTAGAGGCGGCAGATGTCCGGCCGGGCTTCGTAGATCGTGCAGCGCCGGGTCTCGGTGTCCAGGAACCGGCAGATCGTGCCGTAGACATGGTCCGGCTGGTGGCGCAGCACCACCTCCCCGGGTTCCTCGCCTTTCTTGGTAAACTTCCGCGCGGCCGATTCCGGGCTCAGTCCGAAGTGCTCCGCCAGACGGGCGACGTCCGACGGCTGGACCGGAATCCTCGGATAGGAACAGCAGTAGGCGGGACAGCGGTTGCAGTTGTAGAAGATGGTCAGGCCCACGGCCCGCATTCTACTCTCCGGAGACCCTTTTCATGCGCTCGAAGCCGCCCTTCCTGGTTTTCTTGTCTCTCCTCCTCGCGCTCCCGCTTGCCGCCGCCGAGCCGGCCGCGGAGCTGGTGCCGACCCCCGACAGCATCCTCCCGCGCCACGTGCCGGACATCCCGCGCTCCTCGACTGAAGGGCTCCTGCCCTATGAAAACCTGCGCGTGGCCTGGCTCGCGGACTGGCATCCGACCGAGCGCCGCATCCTCATCCGCACCCGGTTCGGCGAGAGCACGCAGCTCCACGAGGTCGCCATGCCCATGGGCGCCCGTACTCAGCTCACCTTCTACCGGGATCTGGTCATGGAAGGCGCCTACCGGCCCGGGCGTCCCGAACAGATCGCGGTCTCCCTGAACGAGAAGGGCGCCGAGAACTACCAGCTCCTCCTCCTCGACCGCGGCACGGGAAAGATCCGGCGCTTCACCGACGGCCGGAGCCGCAACACGGACCCGGAGTGGTCCCACGACGGCAAGCTCCTCGCCTATGCCAGCAACGCGCGCAACGGCCGCGACTTCGACCTCTACGTCACCGACGCCTCGGGCCCCGGCGCCGAGCGGCGCGTGGCCGAGCTCCAGGGCTCCTGGAGCGTCCTCGCATGGAGCCCCGACGACCGGCGCATCCTGCTCAAGGAGGACAAGTCTCCGACCGATGCCTACCTGCACTGGGTGGACGCCGCGACCGGCGAGGTGCATGCCCTGACTCCGCGGCGATCCCAGGACGCCGGGCCGGTCGCCTATGACGAGGCCGTCTGGGCCGCCGACGGCCGCTCGGTCCTCGCCACCACCGACGCGGACGGAGAGTTCCTGCACCTCGTGCGCCTCAGTATCGAGGGGGGTGACGGCGACGCCGGGTCGGCTCCCCTGCCCGGGACCACCGGATTGAAGTGGGACGTGGAGGAGTTCGACCTCTCGGAGGACGGCAACCTGCTCGCCTTCGTGGTCAACGAGGACGGCTTCAGCCGCCTGCACTTCCTCGACCTGCGGACCGGCAAGGAGCTGCCGGCCCCGGAGATGCCCGCCGGCGTCATGACCCGGCCCCGGTTCCGCCCCGGCTCCCACGAGGTCGCGTTCGGCCTCGCCTGGGCCCGCGCCACGCGGGACGTCTACAGCTACGACACCGACACCCGCCGCCTGGAGCGCTGGACCGCCAGCGAGGCCGGCGGCCTCAACACCGCGGCGTTCGCCCTCCCCGAGCTGGTCCACTTCAAGAGCTTCGACGGACGCCCGATCCCGGCCTTCGTCTACCGCCCGCCCGCCGATCGCTTCCCCGGACCGCGGCCGGTCTACGTCGACATCCACGGCGGCCCCGAGGAGCAGGCCCGGCCGGGCTTCCTCGGCAGCAACAACTACTTCATCAGCGAGCTCGGGATCGCGGTCGTGGCGCCGAACGTGCGCGGCTCCGCCGGCTATGGCAAGAGCTACCTGACGCTCGACAACGGCGAGAAGCGCGAGGACTCGGTCCAGGACATCGGCGCTCTCCTCGACTGGATCGCCACCCAGCCCGGGCTCGACGCCTCGCGCGTCATGGTCTCCGGCGGTTCCTACGGCGGCTACATGGTGCTCGCCTCGCTCGTCCACTACAGCGACCGGCTGCGCTGCGCCTTCGACTCCGTCGGGATCAGCGACTTCGTGACCTTCCTCGAGAGCACGAGCGACTACCGCCGCGACCTGCGGCGCGCCGAGTACGGCGACGAGCGCGATCCGAAGATGCGCGAGCACCTGCTGAAGATCGCGCCGGCCCGCAACGTGGCGCGCATCGGCAAGCCGCTCCTGGTCAGCCAGGGCGCCAACGACCCGCGCGTGCCGATCTCCGAGTCCGACCAGATGGTCGCCGCCCTCGAAGGCCGCGGCGTGCCGGTCTGGTACCTCGTCGGCAAGGACGAGGGCCACGGCTTCCAGAAGAAGAGCAACAGCGACTACCAGCGCGCCGTGCTGGTGAGGTTCATGGAGACGTACCTGCTGGGCAAGTAGGTCGGGGGGCCTACGCCTCCTGCGGGGACACGGCCACGCGGTTGCGCCCGCTCCTCTTCGAGAGGAGCAGGGCGTGGTCCGCGGCGTGGTAGAGATCCTGCGGGGCCGCCATCTTCTCCGAGAGCTGGGCCACGCCGAAGCTGCAGCTCAGCGAGATCTTGAGGTCGCCATAGCGATGGTCGAGGTCGAGGACCCGGTCCCTCAGCTTGAGCGCCAGACTCTCCGCCTGGGAGGCCGTGGTCTCGGGCGACAGGATCACGAACTCGTCGCCGCCGACCCGCGCCAGCGTCTGCTCGGGCCGCACCAGGTCCTTGGCGAGCCCGGCCACCTGCTTGAGCGCGAAGTCGCCGCAGAGATGGCCGTAGGTGTCGTTGATGCGCTTGAACTCGTCGAGGTCGAAGATGATCAGCGACAGCGGACGGGAGTGGCGCACCGAGCGCGCGAACTCGCGCTGGACCTCCTCCTCGAACTTCCGCTTGTTGTAGATCTCGGTCAGGCCGTCGAGCGACACGAGCTCGTAGATCGCCATGTGGTAGGCGCTCTCGACGTCCTGCTCGTGGAGGAACTTGAAGTGGACCGCCGCGGTCTGGAAGCGGTCGCCGGTCTTGAGCACCGTCCGGCCGTGGATCGCCTGGCCGTTGACGTAGGTGCCGTTGGTGCTCCCCAGGTCCTCCAGGGTCACCACCGAGCCGACGTAGCGCAGCCGGGCGTGCTTGCGCGAGATCGACATCACCTCGGGCAGGCTGATCGCCACCGAGCTCGACCGGCCGATCTCCAGGGTCGCGCCCGAGGAGAGCCGGAACCGCGAGCCCAGCCGCTGCCCCTCCGGGTGCGCGATCAGGATGATGTCGGCCTCGGACTCCGCCGTGGGGGCGAGGCCGCGCCCCACCACCCGTTCGCGGGTCGCGGTCTGGAAGGTCTGGGTGAGGCCGCTCTCCTGGAGAGAGGACGCATCGACCCCGTCCGTGTCACTCCCTTCACGGTCGAGCTTCTGGTAGGCATCCGAACGCTGGCGCTCGTCCATTTTTAAGTGGTCCAAACCGACGGGATCCAATCTCTTCCTGACGTTACGATGGTTTATCGTACCACGCCGCCGCGCGCGAGCCCAAAAGACCCAGGCTCAACGGCCGGACAGCATGGCCCGCATCACATGGCGGGCGACCTCGGGGTTCTCGCGCAGCCGGCGCATCGAGTACGGGTACCAGTCCTTGCCGTAGGGGACATAGACCCGCAGCCGGTGGCCGCCGGCGATCAGGATGCGCCGCATCTCCTCGTCCACCCCCAGGAGCATCTGGAACTCGTACTGCTCGCGCTTCAGGCCATGCCTGTCGATCAGGCCGACGGCGCGGCAGACCAGGTACTCGTCGTGGGTGGCGATGCCCGGGTAGACGCCGTTCTCGATCAGCTTCTCGAGCGCGCGGACGTAGCTCGCCTGGATGGTCTCCTTGCCCTTCCAGGCGACCGTCCGGGGCTCGACGTAGATCCCCTTGCAGATCCGCACGTTCGGGTTCTGCTTCGGCAGGGCCGCGATGTCAGCCAGGGTGCGGCGCATGTAGGCCTGGAGCACCACTCCCACGTTGCCGTGCTTCGCGTGCAGCTCGTGGTAGATGCGCAGCGTCGCATCCGTGGTGCTGGCGTCCTCCATGTCGATGCGGACGAAGTTGCCGTACTTCTTCGCCGTGGCCACGATCCGGTCCACGTTGTCGCGGCAGAAGCCCTCGTCGATCTTGAGCCCCAGCATGGTCAGCTTGATGGAGGCGTTGGAGTCGAGGCCCTCGCGGTCGATCGCCTCGAAGACCCGCACGTACTCCTCGACCGCGGCGAGCGCCGTCTCCTTCTCCTTGACCTCCTCGCCGAGCACGTCGAGGGTGGCCATGGCCCCCTCCTGGTTGAGTTTGCGGATCATGCGCACGGCGTCGGCCAGGGTCTCCCCCGCCACGTAGCGGGAGGCGACCCGGCGGACCACCGGCTTGGGCACGGCGGGCAGACCGGTGACCAGCAGCTTGTCGAAGGCGCTCATGAAGGATCGATGTCCGGGATCAGGCGTTGGCCATTTCGGGAGTCGTCGGGATGGGGTCGTCGACCACCCAGCGCACGGATTTCGAGCACGGGCACGAGCCGCCGACCCGCCGCAGCGCGGGCATCCGCCCGGCCGCCTGCTCGGCCGTCGTCTCGCCGCGGGCGATCTGCGCCATGGCGTCCACGAAATCCTTGTAGTCGCGGCCGGCGCGGTAGGCGTCGGGCAGGTTCGCCTCCAGGTGCCTGAGGTAGGTCTGGAAGTCGTCGAAGCTCTCGCCCGCGAAGCCCGCCATCTTGAACGCCGGCATGCCGCGGCGGCGGAAGAAGTCGGGATGAGGCATGTGCAGGAGGTCCTCGCGCCGCAACCCCTCGACCGTCTCTCCCGCCAGGACGCGGTCGAGCGCGCTCTCGGCCTCGGTGGGGCCGAGCGAAGGCACCCGCGCCCGCAGGTAGCGCAGGTTCAGGTCGCGCACCAGCTTCCCGACCTCTTCGTAGTACTGGCGCTGGGCCTCGGCGTTCTTCATCGGCTTGAGTCCGAAGCGGACGTTCGTGCCGCCGCCGCGCTCGTCGCCGAACATCTCCAGGCCACGCGGCAGCCACTTGTTGAGCGCCTTCTGGACCATGTCCATGCTGATCAGGCCCTCGCCCTTCGCGGCCTGCATGACCCAGCGCCGCATCGGCACCACGCCGGAGGCCAGGTGGAAAGCCTCCTCGCGCAGCATCTGCGGCATGCTCTCGGCCATCGGCTGGTAGGCGCTGATCTTCTGCATGGCGAGCTGGTACTTGCCCACCCGGTCGATCAGGGCGCAGAACACCACGTTGTCCACGAACGAGTCGAAGTCGATGTTGAAGGCGCCCAGCAGGTGGGAGCCGGTGTTCATCGACAGGATGTCCTCGATCGCGTCCGAGGCCGACTCCTTGGAGACCGACGTCCAGTCGTCCTCGACCAGCAGGTGGAGCATCTGGTAGCCGTGGCGCAGCTCCTCGGCCATCATGCGCAGGATCCAGAACTGCTCCTCCTCGTCCTGGGCGCGGGCGAGCGTCAGCCGGTGCTGCTGGATGGAGCCGAACTCGGTCGAGGCCTGGGCGCGGATGGCGCCGTGGAGGTGGTGGGCCTGCTCGGGGTTCATCTCCGCGGCGCGGGTGAACTTCGGCTTGCCCTTGGCGTCGCCGCACTCGATCTCGGTGCACATGCCGAGCTCGCGGTAGGCGCAGAGCTCGAAGCGGGGCTCGCGCGGGAAGTGCTTCTCCCAGTTGTCCAGGAGGAACTCGTAGTCGGGGAGATAGGCGTCCTTCCACCGCAGAACGGCGTCGTGGAACGGCTTGGGAAGGGTGGTGGTCCTGGAGCTCATCCTTGTCTCACTCCTGTCTATCTCCACCGGCCTCAGAGGGGCCGGACGAACGGTCTCAGGGTCGATGGCTGGAAGCCGAGGGCGCTGAAGAAGCTGCGGATCTCTCCCATGTCCTCGTCCACCAGGGTCCGGACGGTGCGGACCCCCTGCCGCCGGAAGTAGTCCATCATGGCCTCGGCCAGCCGCCGGCCGACCGCCTTGCCGCGGACGCCGGGATCGACGCCGAGGTGCTCGATCCAGCCGGTGGGCTCCTCGATGCCGAACTCTCCGGACCGGACCTCGCCCAGCATGAAGCCGACGACCCGGCCGTCCAGCTCGGCGATCACCGAAGCCTCGGGGTCCCGCCGTAGGTAATAACCAACCCGGCGCTCCCAGACTTCCGGCCTGTACTGGCCGGTGATCGTCTCGTCGATGCCGACGATGGAGCTGATGTCGAGCTCATCCACCGGCCGGACGCGGACTTCGGTTGCCGTTTCAGCCATTCCTGTCTTCCTTCTCTTCTTCCTGATCTCGGGGAAACCGGACCGGCAGGCCCGGGGCGCTGCGATTCTATCTTATCCTTGCGGCGCCATGGACGCTGCCATGGCCAACCCCTCTGCCAGGCGGCAGAACCAGGGTTCGCGCTGAGCGTGGCCGGGCTCCGGCAGGTCAGTCTCGAAGGAGCTGAAGCCGCGCGCTGATCCGCCGCAGGCGGTCGAGCCAGAGCCTCAGGAGCCCTCTGCGGATCGCGGCCTGCTCACCGATCCGGCGCATTTTCTCGATACAGCCGAGCTCCGCAAGGACCCGCCCCACCTGGTCCCACTGGCCCAGGCGGCGATAGAGCAGGATCGACCGGCTGAGCAACCGGGCCGCGTCCTCGGGCCGACCCTGCGAAGTGCGCAGCGCGGCCTTGCGCTCCAGCAGGCGCGCCCTCTCCATCCGGTCGCCGGTGCCGCGCAGCAGGTGGGCCTCCGCGCGCCGCAGGCTCTCCTCGGCGGATTTGAGGTCGCCGGCCTCGCGCCAGACGTCGGCGAGCGCCGTCCAGGCCCGCGCGGTCAGCTCCTGGACCAGGGCGTCCGGATGGATGGAAGTGTCGATCCGGCCGGAGAGGCTGACGGTCAGCCCGGCGCAGACGCCCGCTTCTCCGAGGTCACGTCCGAGATCCCGCGCCCGGCGGGCCCGGTCGAGCAGGAGCTCGCAGAAGCCCCAGGTGTGGAAGCGCGCCTCGGCCTGCACCAGAGCGGGCCAGAGCTCGCGCGGCCGGGCATCCAACTCGGCCATCCGGTGCCGCGCCTCGGCGCGCTCCGCCTCCAGGTCGGCCTGGGCGCTCCGCACCCGGTTGATGACCCGGTTCATCAGGGAGTCGTAGCGGAACCGCTTCGACAGGGCCTCCGGGTCTCCGACGCCGTTCGTGGCATCGCTCCCCGCGTTCCAGAGCGCGGCGGTGACCGTGCGGCACCGGGCGCATCCGGGCAGCAGGTGCAGGATCACCCGGCGGGACTCGCGCTGGGACAGATCCCCCAGCATGAAGCCCTCCAGCTCCGCCCGTGTGGGATGCGGATCGGCCTTTCCGGCCAACGCGCCACCGTCATGCAATCTGGGCATGCTCGTCGTACCTTGTTTCCACGATAACACCGCCGCCGCGCCCTGTCCAGTCGTAGGCCAGCCGAAGGAAGACCCGGCTTTGCGCAAGCTCACCGCGCCACTCGCGCGGCCGGAGTCTCTCCCGAGACGTGCTCATGCGCGTGATAACTGCTCCGCACCAGAGGCCCGGCTTCGCAGTGGGCGAATCCGAGCGCCAGGGCGTGCTCGCGGTAAGCGGCGAACTCGTCCGGATGGACCCAGCGGTCCACCGGCAGGTGCTTCGAAGTCGGCTGCAGGTACTGGCCGATCGTCAGGATCTCCACGCCGGCGCTCCGGATGTCGCGGATCGTCGAGCGCACCTCGTCCGGAGTCTCTCCCAGGCCGACCATGATCCCGGTCTTCACCCTCCCGGAGTATCCTCCGGCAGCCCCCGCGTCGCGCCGCCGGGCGGCCTCGGCGAGCAGCGCCAGGCTACGGTCGTAGCGGCTGCCGGGACGCGCCTGGCGGTACATCCGCGGCACCGTCTCCATGTTGTGCGAGAAGACCTCGGGCGCGGCCGCGAGCACCGTGTCGAGCGCGTCCGGCACGCCGCGGAAGTCGGGCGTCAGCACCTCGACCGCGGTCTCCGGATTGCGCCGGTGGATGGCGCGGATCACCTGCGCGAAGTGGCCGGCGCCGCCGTCGCGCAGGTCGTCCCGGTCCACGGACGTGATGACCGCGTGGCGCAGGCCCATCACCTCGACCGCTTCCGCCACGTGCCCGGGCTCGGCGGGGTCGACGCCCGCCTGCGGCCGGCCGGAGGTCACGGCGCAGAAGCCGCAGCGGCGCGTGCAGACGTCGCCGAGGATCATGAAGGTGGCGGTGCCGTGCTCGCCCCAGCACTCATAGATATTGGGGCAGCGGGCTTCCTGACACACCGTGTGCAGACTCAGACTGTCAACGAGCGTCCGGACCTTGTGGTAGGAGGCCGGCGTCGCCAGCCGGATGCGCAGCCACTCGGGCCGGGGCTCCCGGCGCTTCGAAGAAGGTATGGAAGAAGAGTCGGCTCCGTTCGCGCGGCCGCCGATCTGGACTAGAGTCTCGCTCATGGTCGCTAGTGTATCCCGGACACGGCTGGCACGGACCCTGCTTAGGCTCCGGTTGTCGAGCATGAAAGGCCGACGAGCCGAGTGAACCGAGCCGCACCAGCCGCACCAGGAGACCGAGCCATGAACCGCACCTTTCTCCGGCTAGCCGCCACCTGCGCCCTCCTGGCGCCGGTCTCCGCGGCCTTCGCCGGTGTACTTTCAGGGAACTGCCGCACCGCCGAGCAGCCCGCTGCCACGCTGCTCTACCCCTACTTCGAAACCGACCTCGAGCACGCCGACGGCGCCACCACCCTCATCTCGATCAACAACGCCTCGTCGCGGCCCACGGTCGCCCGCGTCGTCCTGTGGACCGACTGGGGCGCGCCCACGCTCGCCTTCGACGTCTACCTCACCGGCTACGACGTCCAGAGCCTCAACCTGCGCGACGTGCTCAACGGGCAGCTCCCGGGCACCGGCCCCAACGTCAGCCCGAACGGGCCGCTGTCGGACGCCAACTCCGTCTTCCCCGGCTGCGACGCGGTGGCCAAGCAGTCCGTTGCGGCCCTCGACCGCGACACCCTGCAGGCCGCGCACACCGGCCGGCCCCTGCCCGGCATGAGCCCGGCGCAGTGCCTGGGAAGCGGCTCGCGCGGCCCCCAGATCGCCACCGGCTACATCACCGTCGACGTGGTCAACCGCTGCTCGGCCAGCACCGTCGGCAAGCTGCAGAACACGCCGGCCGATCCGGCCTATTTCGTGTCCGGGGGCGCGGGCCTGGCCTCGGACAGCAACGTGCTCTGGGGCGAGTACTTCTACGTGAACCCGTCGAAGAACTCCTCCGACAGCAACACCGCGGTCCACATCGTCGCCGACCCCGACGCCTTCTCCGCCGGCGACTACACGTTCTACGGGCGCTACGTCGGCTTCGACAGCCGGGACGACCGCGCGCCGCTGTCGAGCCTCTACTACGTGCGCTACCTGAACGGCGCGGCCTTCTCGGGCGGCACGGACCTGGTGGTCTGGCGCGACAACCGCTCGACCGTGACCAGCGCCCGGAGCTGCGGCACCAGCCCGGCCTGGGCGCCGCTCGGCGAGTTCCAGCTCGTGGCCTTCGACGAGGACGAGAACCCGACCGAGATCCCGAAGAGCAAGGCCTTCCCGCTCGCCGTGCAGAAGGTCCACGTGGGCACCGACAGCCTGTCCGTGAGCGACAACTTCGGCTGGCTGATGATCGACCTGTGGCACGCCGACTCCACCCACGCGCAAGGCTGGGTGGGCGTGGTGATGAGCGCCCAGGGCCGCTTCTCGGTCTCTCACTCGGCCATCCGGGCGGACGACCTCTGCAACTTCGGGATGTAGGCCGTCAGCAGGAGATCAGCCTGGCGGAGAGGTTCGGCCTCCGCCGGGCTGCGAAGGCTGCCGGAGATACGACTCCGGGATCGGCGGCATCCTGAGCGTGAGATCCTGCAGAGGGAGAAGGGAACCGCGCGAGCACTGCTCGGGCGGCGGCTCCAGGCCTCTGGGAATCATGGAGTGCGCTGCGCCCCCGATGCAGACGAGATACTCGCCAGCCTCGACGTTCGGCAGAACCAGGCGGTGCGGATCGGGTTGCGCCGCTCGCTGGAACTGAGTCCAGCGAAACAGCATCCCGAGCGGGACAAAGGTCCCGTTGTGCGCGAGCAGGCCGCCCCCAAGGGTTTTGATCACCTCGCTCGTCTCGCTTCCGAAATCGATCACAAGGTTCCCTCCGGCTGTTTCCAGAGGAACCTCCAGCACGTTGCCAACGACAGCCTGTACCTTCAGCATGCGGGTGGCATATCCGGGAGCGATGACCGCCAGATGGATGACGCGCGTACCGGCAGGAAGCTTCAGCGTGAATTCTCCCGTCGGTCCGCTCACCGTTTCCATCCCGCTCGCCGCACCTGTCCCTCCCATGTCCGCATTGGCGGTGATCCGGGCACCGGGCACCGGACCTCGCGCGAAAGAGATCAGGCCGTCGATCGTCATGCGGGCCTGAAGGACGAGCCTCAGGACCGGGCTCTCGCGCTCTTCTTCGACAGCGGCCTGGAACCAGTCGCTCTCCCTTTCGCCTTCATCGGCATGAACGAAGTGAGGTCCCGGCTGCAGTCCGCGCAACTCAAACCTACCTTCCTCGTTCGTCTGGGCATAGCTTTGCAGCGAGCGGCCAGGAGGTTTGACCATGACGGTTGCGCGAGGAACGGGCTGCCCATGCTCGTCCACGACCTCTCCCCGAAGCCGCGTGTCCGGAATACGAAGCTCGACCGGGGCATAGCTTTTTCCCGCCGGCTTCCGGACCTCGACGGGAGGGAGTCGGAGTTGGAGCCCCTCCCGGTCCGAGACCAGTTCCACGACCCAGATGCCCTCCTTGGGCAGCCACCCCTCGAACACACCGTGCTCGTCCGAATCAAACCGGCTCCTCGCGGGCGCCGACTTTCCTCCGAACCAGATCTCAGCCGCGAGCGGCTCGCGCCCGAGATAGATTCGTCCTCGGACCTGGACGCCTTCCAGCGAGTAGTGGAAATCCGTGCGCCCGACCGCAAGCTCCACCTCCTCCAGCAACCGTGGCCCCTCGCCGTCTTTGACAGATATACGGTAGCGGCCCGGACTCAATCCTTCCTGTTCCCAGGCGCCCTCCCGATCGGCAGTTCCCTTCAAGGAGAGGCTCTTCGCACCTTCGACGTCCGCTTTCCTTTCCAGAACGACGCCCCAGGGAGATCCTGAGGAGCTCACAGGCGGCTCGAGAGTCAATCGGAACGTGAGTGGACGTACGAGCACCAGGGGTTCCTGGATCTGTGCCTCCAGATCGGGGCGCACCTCGATGTCGGATCGGCTGGTCTCGGCGAAACCCTCCTTGGCAACCGTGACCACCTGGATACCGGGAGGCGCTTCCAGTTGAAAAAAGCCGCGCGCATTGGTCTTCGTCTCCACAGCCATGGCCCGCAGCCCCTCGGCGCGCGAGGGCTCGGAGGGAAATCCGAGGGTCTGCGTCTGCAGACGAACCCTGGCATCCGCCACGTCCTTCAGGTCTTCCGTCCGGACCCAACCCACCACGGAAGAGCCCGCCTTGAGCGGGATCTCTCCAAGGTCCCTTTGTTCACCGCCCCTCATCTCCACGTCCCAGAGATAGGCGGGAACATGCTTTGGGACTCGCAGCCGCAGGTCGAGGCGCCCTGCCGGCACCTTGCACCGGAAGCGGCCTGCCTCGACCGGGCATCTCGTCGCGGTCAGAGGAGCCTTCGGACCTGGGGCGGAAGGGGAGCTTTCCAGCCGAAGATCCACTTCCGTTGGAGCCATTCCACCCTGAGACGCCGCCAGGGTCCCCAGCACCATGGCGGCAGGGAACAGGCGAAGCGTCACCGAATCCAGACCCGGCTGCGGTGTGAACCATTGGGGCGCGCTCCAGAACCCGGGATCGTCCGTCACCGCCTGCCAGGCAAGGCCCTCTTCGAGCTCGACCACCATTTCCCCCGGGACAGGCAGGGAAAAAGCTCTGGGCGAAGCCGCGCCTTGAGGGAGCAGGCGCACCTTCACCAAGCCCTTGCCGTCGCCGAGGGCCTCAGCCTTGAATCGGATGCGAGCCGCCGAGGCCTCCCCCATCGACAGAAGAGACAGCACGAGGAAACTGGCGAGGCGCAGACCCTTCATCAGGGAGCGACCGTTGCCAGGGGCTCGCGAGGGAGATTGAGGTTGTCTTGCGGCGCCAGAGAGGTCCACTGACACCAGAATGAAACGTAACAACCTTCGTCCGTTGTTTCGCGGCAGTTTTCCCAGCACTCACTGCAGAACGTATTGGTCCACTGGCACCTGTAGACCGGAATGCATCCCATGGCTTCGCTACAGACCTGGCCGGCGGGACTGCACTCCATGCAAGCTTCAGCAGGAAGCGCTGACACGATGGAGACGAAAAGAAAGAGCCCGATGACAAACCCTGTTCTCTTCATGGATCCCTACCTTTCCAAAGAAACCAGGTGTCGGCAACCCTCCTACGGCAGACCGGGCGCCAGCCGGGACGCGCCCGAGTAGAGCAGCACGGCGAAGAAGTGGCAGACGCTGCCACCGATCACGAACAGGTGCCAGACGAGGTGGGCGTAGCGCAACCGGTGCCAGGCGAAGAAGATCACGCCCAGGCTGTAGCTCACGCCTCCGGCCAGCAGCCAGAGAACGCCGGCGGGCGGCACGTGCGTGGTCAGCGGCTCGATGGCGATCAGCACCAGCCAGCCCATCACCAGGTAGAAGGCCGCGGAGGTCTTCGGGTACCGGAACCCGAGCGTCGCCTTGAACACGATCCCGCCCACCGCGAGCACCCAGATCGAAACCAGGAGCATCCAGCCCCACGGCCCGCGCAACGCTCCCAGGGTGAACGGCGTGTAGGTGCCGGCGATGAGCAGATAGATCGCCGAGTGGTCGATCACCCGCCAGCGGCTCTTGTGCGGCGACGGCAGGGGCAGCGCGTGGTAGACGGTCGAGGCCGCGTAGAGCAGCACCAGCATGGCGCCGAACACCGCGCCGCCGACCACCTGCCAGGGGTCATTGCGCTCGATCGCGCCGGCCACCAGCACCGGCAGCGCCGCGAGGCTTGCGAGGAGCCCGAGCCCGTGGCTGATGCTGCAGGCCAGCTCTTCCCCCGGCGTGAGAGGTCGCCTCATCCCGGGGACGGTAGCACGAAATCACCCGGGCGGATCGCCGACCGGCTCCTCCGGCGTCGTCCGGAGATCCTCCATCAGGCCGAGCACGGTGCGGGTCAGCGGCCGGAGGATCGGCAGCTTCGCGAGCGCGATCAGCCGGACCACCAGCGTCACCGTGCGGTCGATCAGGCGGTAGGTCCGCGCGCAGTCCGGCGACTGGTCGTGGATCCAGAAGAGAACCATCCCCATCTGGTACATCCAGAGCAGGTTCGGCAGCTCGGCCGCGAGCTCCGCATGGCCGATCCGGAGACTCGAGCCTTCCAGCACCTCCGCGAACAGCGCCGTCGACCTCTCGCGCAGCGGCCGGGACTCCTCGCTGAACGGGTTCAGCATGTTGCGCGGGTCGGCCGCGGTGCGGAAGAGGACGCCCGAGAGCCGGTGGTACGGCATGGCCGTGGCGATCTTCTTCTGCAGCACGCCGCGGAGGCGCGCCGCGAAGTCCCGCTCGGACTCCAGGATCTCCCGGCAGGCTTCCAGGTGCTCCTCGTGCGAGCGCTCGTAGAACGCCTGGACCAGGTGCTCCTTCGCGCGGAAGTAGTAGTAGGCGTTCCCGACCGAGAGACCGGCCGCCTCGGCGATGACCCGCATCGTGGTCTCCTCGAAGCCGCGCTCCCGGAACAGCCCGAGCGAGGTGTCGAGGATCTGGGCGCGCGTCTGCTCGCCCTTGCGGGTCTTGAATGCGATCGTGCCGGTCAACGGTCTCTCCAGTGGGTCAGGGTGAAACAGATCCGGGCCAGGAAGACCCGGAGGCCTTCCCGACCCGGAACGGTTTGCTCAGGTCACTTGCAGGTCTTACCGCCGGCAGGGCCCTTGCAGCTGTTCGAGCAGCACTGGCTGTTGGTGGTGCAGCTCGAGCCCGTGGCGCCGCAGCCGCCACCGCCGCCCGGGTTCAGGAAGGCGGCCAGGTTCGGGTACGACACCGCGAACGCGCCGTCGACCGTCGCGTTGGCGGCGGCGTTGCAGACGTTGTTGACGTCGGTGCCGCAGGCGCCGTAGAGCTGGCCGACGATCTGGCCGGCGCTGTTGACGACCGGCGAGCCGGAGCTGCCACCCTCGGTGGCGCCCACGGTGTCACGGCTGTAGATGAAGTTGCCGCGGTTCAGCGTGCGGCAGGTTCCCTTGCTGGTATCGACCACGCCTTCGGAATAGGCCTGCGGAGAGCCCTTCGGGTGGCTGATGCGATAGAGGCCCAGGTTGTTGGTGTTGGCGACCGGCGTGCTCAGCCAGCCCAGGTAGGTGGTGATGCCGTCCGTCGACACCGGCGTGGACGCGAGTTGCACCAGGGTGTAGTCGGAGGTCGAGCCGCTCGCCTTGATCGTCGAGCCGACCGTGTCGCCGGCGTTGTTGTAGGGCTGCGTGCAGTTCGGGTTGCTGCAGGTGGTCTCGTAGTCGAAGTAGGTCTCCAGGCTGGCGGCCTCGCCGCTGGAGCTGATGCAGTGGTGGGCGGTCAGGAGGTAAGGGATCACCGTGGCGGTGACCGTGTCCGCGATCAGGCCGCCGGTGCAGATGTAGAACGAGGCGCCGGACTGGAACAGGAGGCCGGCGATCGCGTCCTTGGCGGTGGCGACCACGGGGCTCGACTGGCAGGCCGCGTTGACCACGCAGTTGGCGTTGGTCGCGCAAAGGTTGCTGGCCTGGCCGATGAGACCCTTCATGCCGTCGTCGAAGAAGCCCTTCTCGCCGTAGCGCGGTGCCACGAAGCGCTCACCCATCACGCCGACCTCGGCGATCGTCATGCGCGGAGCGCTATCGGCATCGGCCGGCGAGTGGACCTGGACCAGGAGCTCCTGGCCGAAGACCGTGTTGGTGTGGACCTCGCCATTGCCAAGCGGGCCGCGGCCCGTGTACGGACCGAACGCCTGGCCAGCCAGGTTGTAGACGTACATCTCGGCACCGGCCGGCAGGTCGACGCCCGTCAGGTGCAGGCGCAGAGCGGTGGCGCCGGCGACCTTCACCGAGGCCGTCCAGACGAAGCCGCCGTCATTCGTGGCGCGGGTGGCGCCGACGTTCGCCCGGGTGAAGTCGACCGCGACGCCGACCGGCTTGGCCACGCCGACGAAGTACTTCTGCTCGACATTGCCCGTCTCGTTGATCCGGTGGCGCTCGGCGTTCGTGAGCTCGACCATGACCGGAGCCTTCTGCGCCTGCGCGACCCGGCCGGCGGCCAGGTGCTGCTGGAGTGCCCTCATCTCTTCGGCGCGGGCGCCGGGGTCCCGCGGTGTGCCCACCGTCTCCGGGCTCGCCTGAGCGCCGAAAATGGCGTCGAGCGAGGCGGCGGATCCGGGAAGCGCCGACATGCACAGGGCGATCGCTGCACAACAGACCATTCTCTTCATGAATTCTCCTTGTCCCCCGATGCGAGGAATCACTGTCCGATCCGACTTCTCCGAATGGACGGCCAGCCCCAGCGCAATGAGCGTGCCCGCAGGACCCGCTTTGAGCACGAAAAATGAAACCCCTTTAAAACAAAGGCTTTTTGAATATGGAAACCTCATCCGCCCCGGATCAAGTCCGGGTCAAGTCCTGCGCAGGGCTCAGCTTCTGACCCGGGAAATGGTCAGAAGTTGACCCGCTCGCTCCGTCGATCCGCCCCTGCTCCCGGAGCCGGACTCCGGAGGCCGCCGCCTCCCGCTCATGCTAGGCTCCGTGCTCCGACATGGCCCTGCACCCCGGATTTCCCTCTTCACCCTACGACCTGCTGATCCCCGAGCACCGCTGGTTTCCGGCCGCCGAGGAGCTCCGGGCGACCGCCTACGAGAAGCTCCTGCCGCCGCTCGTGGCCCGGATCCGGACGGAGGTCGCGTCCTGGCGCGCCGCCGGGTACGCCGGCGCGTCCGCGACCTCGCGCGCCCTGCTCGCCTGGTGGTTCGAGCGCGAGCACCGGACCGAAGGGCCCGGAGGCGCGCAGAGCCTGTTCCGCTACTACTTCGCGCAGCGCGAGGCGGTCGAGACGGTCGTCTGGCTCCACGACGTCCGCGGCGTGCGCGACAGGTTCGACCTCCTGCGCTTCGACGCCTCGGGCGCCGTCTCCACCGGGATGTTCGACGAGGAGTGGCCGCGCTACGTCGTCAAGATGGCCACGGGCGCGGGCAAGACCAAGGTCCTCGCGCTGCTCCTCGCCTGGAGCTACTTCCACCGGCTCTACGAGCCCGCCTCGACGCTGGCCCGGAACTTCCTCGTCATCGCGCCGAACATCATTGTCCTCGACCGCCTGCGCACCGACTTCGACGGCCTGCGGATCTTCTTCCGCGACCCCGTTCTGCCGCCGAACGGCTACGAGGGCAGGAGCTGGAGCGAAGACTTCCAGGTGGCGCTCCACCTGCAGGACGACGCGCGGGTGCTCCGGCCGACCGGCAATCTCTTCCTGACCAACATCCACCGCGTCTTCCTCGGCGACACCGCCGAGCCTTCGCCCGAGGACGACGACCTGCGCGACTACTTCCTCGCCCCGTTCGGACCGAAACCCGTCGGCAAGACCTCCGACAGCCGGACCGACCTCGGCGAGATCGTCCGCGAGATCGACGAGCTGGCGATCTTCAACGACGAGGCCCATCACATCCACGACGCCCGGCTCGCCTGGTTCCGGAGCCTCCAGGACATCCATCACCGCATGCTCCAGCGCGGCCGCTCCCTGTCGCTGCAGCTCGACCTGACGGCCACGCCGCGGCACGACAACGGCGCGATCTTCGTCCAGACCGTCTCCGACTACCCGCTGGTCGAAGCCATCCACCAGAACGTCGTGAAACACCCCGTACTGCCGGACGGCCCGAGCCGGGCGCGGCTCCACGAGCGGAAGAGCGCCATCTTCACCGAACGGTACGCCGACTACCTCGCTCTCGGCGTCGAGGAATGGCGCAAGAGTTACGCCGAGCACGAGGCGCTCGGGAAGAAGGCGGTCCTCTTCGTGATGGTCGACGACACCCGCAACTGCGACGAGGTCGGCGCCTACCTGGAACGGATCTGCCCCGAGCTCCAGGAAGCCGTCCTGGTCATTCACACCAAAAACAACGGCGAGATCTCCGAGTCCGCCTCCGGCAAGAGCGTCGAGGAGCTGGACAGGCTCCGGCGAGCGGCCCATCAGATCGATACCTGGCAGAGCCCGTACAGGGCCATCGTGTCGGTGCTCGTGCTTAAGGAAGGCTGGGACGTCCGCAACGTGACCACCATCGTGGGGCTCCGGGCCTACAGCTCGAAGAGCAAGATCCTCCCGGAGCAGACCCTGGGCCGCGGGCTCCGGCGGATGTACTTCGGCAGCGGGGCCCCGGAGACCGTCTCGGTCCTCGGCACGCCCGCGTTCATGGATTTCGTCGAATCCATCCAGACCGAGGGCGTGGTCTTCGAACGCGTGCCGATGGGCCCGGGGGCCGACCGGGCGGAGTCCCTGATCGTCGAGATCGATCCCGACAAGACAAAGGATTTCGAAGCGCTCGACATCTTCCTGCCCCGCCTGACCCGCCGCTACCATCGCGCGTTCAAGGATCTCGATGCCCTGGACCCGGCGGACCTGGGCAATCCCCGGCTGGCCTTGAAGCCGTTCCGGCCCGAGGAGACGCGGGAGATCGTGTTCAGGACCATGCTCGAAGGAGAGGTCCATCACACCCTCCGCCTGGAAGGCTCCGGGCCGGCGGACTACCGCTCGGTGGTCGCCTTCTTCGCCCGGCAACTGCTGCGGGAGATGCGGCTCGTCGGCGGCTACGACGCGCTCTACGGCCAGGTGAAGCGCTTCCTGCGCGACCACCTGTTCGAGGGCGGGCCCGCCGACCTCGAGGACCCGGTCGTGCTGCGGAACCTGTCCGAGCCCGAGCCGGGCAAGATCCTCTTAGACGCCTTCCGGAAAGCGATCAACGCGCTCACGCTGGAGGAGCGCGGCAGCGCCGCGGTCGAGGACTGGATCCGGGTCCGCGACACCCGCCCGTTCCGCACCGAGCCGCGGCCGTATCTCGTCCCGCGAAGGTCGCTCTTCACGAAGATCGTCGGCGAGCCGCGCGCCGGCGGGCTGGAGCTCGAATTCGCCGCCTTCCTCGACCGCGCGCCCGGCGTGGCGGCCTTCGCCAAGAACTATTTCGCGGTCGGCTTCCAGCTCGACTACGTCAAGGCAAACGGCGACCTGTCGAGCTACGTGCCGGACTTCCTGGTCAGGACCGAGGACGGGACGGTCTTCGTGATCGAGACCAAGGGCCGCGAGGAGATCGATCTGCCTCCGAAGATGAGGCGCCTGCGCCAGTGGTGCGCCGACGCCACTGGGGCCAGCCGGGCTGCCGGTGGCCCGGACTATCGCTTCGTCTACGTCGACCAGGCCGGCTTCCAGTCGCATCGGCCCGCGACCTTCGCCGGCCTGGTCGAAACCTTTCGGGAGTACCAGGGGGAGTACCAGGAATGACCCGCCCGCGAGCCCCGAAGCACCACGACGCGCTCTCCGACGCCGAGAAGCGCGACCTGATCGAGCTGATCCAGCAGGGCAAGCCGCTGCCCGAGCGGTACCGCTTCCTGCTCTTCGAGGACAAGCGCGAGGTGGAGCTGGTCTGGAACGGCAAGACGCGGGACGTCTGCACGACCGTGCTCCCCTTCCAGAGCCTGGAGCACGTGGACGAGCCGCGCGAGGAGACGCGGGCGCAGCAGGAGCTTTTCGATTCCCGCGGGCGGCAGCTCGCGGGCTGGACCAACAAGCTGATCTGGGGCGACAACCGGCTGATCCTCTCGTCTCTGAAGAGCGGACCCCTGCGCGAGCAGATCGAGGAGGCCGGCGGCCTCAAGCTCATCTACATCGATCCGCCCTTCGACGTCGGCGCCGACTTCTCCATGGACATCGAGATCGGCGGCGAGACCTTTCACAAGGAGCCCAACCTCCTCGAGCAGATCGCCTACCGCGACACCTGGGGCCGCGGCGCCGACAGCTTCATCAGCATGATCTCGGAGCGCCTGATCCTCATGCGGGACCTGCTGGCCGACGACGGCACTATCTTCGTGCACTGCGACTGGCGCGTGAGCGGCTACCTGCGCCTGGTGCTCGACGAGATCTTCGGCCGTGAGTCCCTCCGCAACCACATCCTGTGGCTTTACAGCGGAGGGGGCATCCCGACCACGGAGATGCCGAAGAAGCACGACGACATCTTCTGGTATTCGAAAGGCGACCGCTGGCAGTACAACCCGGTCTACAGGAATTACTCCGAGGGGACGATGCAGCGCGGCCGGACCGCCGTCAAGGGAGAGAACGCGGCGCTCCGGAGCGAAGGCACGCCGATCAACAACTGGTGGCCCGACGTCAAGAAGATCACCAGCCCCACCGATCCGGAAAAGCTTTACTATCCGACCCAGAAATCCGAGGAGCTGCTCGAGCGCGTGATCACGCTCGCCAGCCGGAAGGGCGACCTGGTCGCCGACTTCTTCTGCGGCTCCGGCACCACCGCGGCCGTGGCAGAAAAGCTGGGGCGCAAGTGGATCGCCGTCGATCTCGGGAAGTTCGCCGTCCACACCACGCGCAAGCGGCTGATCGGCGTGCAGCGGGAGCTCAAGGAGCAGGGCAAGCCGTTCCGGGCGTTCGAGGTGCTGAACCTGGGACGGTACGAGCGCCAGGCCTATCTCCACGTCGGCGGACGTCTCACGCCGGAGCAGCGCGAGCAGGCGCTGGCGGCGAAGGAACGCGAGTTCCGCGAGCTGATCCTGCGGGCCTACAAGGCGCAGCCGCTCGAAGAGGCCTCGTTCTTCCACGGCCGGACCGCGGGGCGGCTCGTCGTCGTCGGCCCGATCAACCTCCCCGTCGGCCGCCTGTTCGTCGAGGAGGTCATCACCGAGTGCCGCAAGCGCGGCGCCACGCGGGTGGATCTGCTCGCCTTCGAGTTCGAAATGGGACTCTTTCCCGCGGTCCTCCAGGAGGCGCGGCAGAAGGGCATCGATCTCACCCCCAGGTACATTCCGGCGGAGGTCTTCGACAAGCGCGCCGTGGACCGGGGCCAGGTCGTCTTCTTCGACATCTCCTTCATCGAAGCGACGCCGCGCCACGACTCCCGGAACCGGTTCGCCCTCAAGATCGAGCTGACCGACTTCTCCGTTCACTACAACCAGGGCCAGGCCGAGGACCTCGTCAAGGCCATCCGGGAAGGTAAAAACGACGTCCTCTGCGAGCAGGGCCAGCTCGTCAAGGTGACGAAGGACCGGAACGGAGTCGTCGCGCGCGAGGTGCTGACCCGGACATGGACCGACTGGATCGACTACTGGGCCGTGGACTTCAACTACGAGAGCCGCAAGGAGATCATCCGGGTGCCCAGAGGCCAGGGCCAGGACGACTCCGGAAACGCCGAGCTCGAGGACCGCTGGACCGGCGGCTACCTCTTCGAGAACGAATGGCAGAGCTTCCGCACGCGGAAGAACCGCGAGCTCGAGCTCCTCACCGCCCGGCATCTCTACGACCGGCCCGGCCGCTACACCGTGGCCGTCAAGGTGATCGACATCTTCGGCAACGACACCATGACCCTCGTGCCGGTCAACATCGGCTGAACAAGGGCTTCTCCACCACAACGTTGCCTCGTTCACCGCAACGTCGGCTTCTCCACCGCAACTCAAGCTTACGTTGCGGTGAAGAAGGTGAAGTTGCGGCAACTCAAAACGTATTCACCGCAACCCGGGCTTGTTCACCGCAACCTAACGATACTTTGCCGCAACGTCGCTTTCTTCACCGCAACCTTACTCCATTTTGCCGCAAACTGGAGATATTCACCGCAACGTCGTCTTCTTCACCGCAATTCAAGCTTCTCTGCTGCAACTCAAGGCGAAATTGCCGCAACGTCTCCTTGTTCACCGCAACGTCATGTTCTTCACCGCAACGCCGGCTTCTCTGCCGCAACGCCGCCTTGTCTGCCGCAACCTGCTCCCAGGTTGCGGCAAAACCCGGAGATGCGGCGAGTCGCCTCGGTTTCTGCCGCAACTTGCGGAGATTTGCCGCAACCTCATGATATCCTCCCTGCATGAGCTCGAAGCTGTCGGTGGAGCAGATCCTGGCGAACCTGTCGCAGCGCGCGGCCCTTCATCGCAACAAGGAAGCCTTCCACGCACAGCAGGAGATCCATCACCGGGAGCAACGGGCGCTCCATGCCGCCGAGCTCGCCAAGGTGGAGCAAAGCCTGGAGGCCCTTCAGGCCGTCGTGCCGTCCGCGATCGAGCTCGCCGCTCCGGTCCGGACCTCGCCGGCTCCGGCGATCTCGCAGGTAGCCCTGCCGGCCGAGGGACGCCTGATGGTCAGCCGGTTGCTGCGGCAGATCGCCCTGAGCCCCGACCTGGCCGAGCCGTTCGGCCCGACCTCGCTGGTCGCGGCGGCCAATCGCGCCTTTGCGGACCGCCTGCCCCGGCCGGTCGGACCGAGGACGGCTTCGGACGTGCTGCGCCGCATGCTCGCCGCCGGCGAGATCCAGCTCGCCCGCGACGGCAAGGCGTTTCACGAAGCCCTGTACGTCCGGAGGCCCGGGAAGGGCTGATCCTACCCCGCTGCCTCGTAGGCCTGCCGGATCCAGGCGACGAGCTCCGGATCGACCTCGGCGGCGTCGGCGACGTTCACCTTGTACTGGCACATGCCTCCGGCAGGCATGGCCAGGAGGCGCGGCGTCGCTTCGGCCCCTTTCATGTTCAGCCCCACTTCGACGCGCGTCTTCGTGGCCGGGCCGATCATGGCGAACTGCTTCTTGCGCCGCAGGCTGACATAGCCCTTCTTGGGAGCGATCTCGAACGGTCCGAAGGCGTCGATGGCGGCCATGAGCCGGTCATGGATCGGCCGCAGGCCGGCCTTGCCGCCCGAGTAGATCTCGTCCAGGACGTCTCCGGAAGCCGCCGGCGCCGGGGCGCCTTCGGCAGCCTTCAGATACCTCTGCGTGAGAGTATTGGCATCCCCATGCCCCAGGCCGAGACTGCTCTTGAGCCAGTCGCGGATCTCGCCATGCTTCTGGAGGCCGCTCTCACGAACCAGGCTGAAAAGCTCGTCCAGGGACTTGCCGGTCTTTGCCTGGATGTTCCTGAGTTGGGTCTCAAACGCCTTGTCTACGTCCATGGATCTCCTCATCAAGAAATCCGAGCTCTGAGCCGACAAACCCGGCTGTCCCCTCAGGACCGGAGAGCTCGAGCCAGACCGGTCCTCCGTCGGGAAGGACATCGAGCCTGAAATGGAGGAAGCGGCAGCACTGTCGCTCCAGCTCGATGACGCGGGCGATGTCCGCGAGGACGCCCGGCGCGGCTTCGAAGCGGAGGCGAATCCCGTTCTCGATCGCCAGCGCCTCGGCGCACCGGGCCCGCAGCGCGGCCAGGACCTCACGGCGCTGGTCAAGCTCGGCAGCGGTGAGAGAGCAGGCAATGGGGATGTCGGTCATGGTTTCAACTCAATCCTGGATCGACCGGTCCTTGGTCTCCCGCAAAAACAGCGCGCCGACCACGACCGTCATCAGCGCCACCACGACCGGATACCACAGGCCGGCGTAGATGTTCCCGGCGCGCGCCACCATGGCGGTGGCGAGGAGCGGCAGCATGCCTCCGAACCAGCCATTGCCGATGTGGTAGGGCAAGGACATCGAGGTGTAGCGGATGCGGGTCGGGAACAGCTCGACCAGGAAGGCCGCGATCGGGCCGTAGACCATGGTCACGTAGAGGACCATGACGGTCAGGATCAATACGGTCATCCCGTAGTTGATCCGCGACTTGTCCACCTCGGCCGGATAGCCGGTCTGCGCCAGCGCTTCCTTGTAGCGGGCCTCGTCCCAGCCGGCCAGCTCGACACCGCCGAGATGGGTCAAAACCGACTGGCCGCCGTCCGCGGACACCGCCGGCAGCGACTCGAAGGACAGGCCCGACTTGGTCAGGAAGTCCTTCGCCCGGTCGCAGTCCGTGAACCTCGTCTTCGGGCCGGCGAAGACGTGAAAGCTGCAATCGCTCGCGGCGACCGTGATCGGATGAGCCGCGTTGTACTCCTCCAGCCCCGGGTTCACGGCATGGGTCAGCGCCTTGAAGAGCGGGAAGTAGGTAAGCGCGGCGAGCAGGCAGCCGGCGAGGATGATCTTCAGCCGGCCGATGCGGTCCGAGAGCTTGCCGAACACGATGAAGAACGGCGTTCCCAGGACCAGCGAGATCCCGACCACGGTGTAGGCCGTGAGGTAGTCGAGCTTGAGCGAAATGGTGAGGAAGAAGAGCGCGTAGAACTGGCCCGTGTACCAGACGACGCCCTGCCCGGCGGTCGCTCCGAGCAGCGCGAGCAGCACGTACTTGTTGTTCGGGTAGTGCAGGAAGCTCTCGCGCAGCGGCGACTTCGAACCCCTGCCCTCCGCCTTCATCTGGCGGAAGACCGGCGACTCCTCCAGCTTGAGCCGGATGTAGACCGAGACGGCCAGCAGCACGAGCGAGACCAGGAACGGGATCCGCCAGCCCCAGCTCGTGAAGGTCTCGGCCGGCATCAGGCCTCGGCAGGTGCCGATCACGAACAGCGACAGGAAGAAGCCGATCGTCGCGGTGGTCTGGATCCAGCTCGTCGCGGCTCCGCGGTTGCGGTCCGAGGCGTGCTCGGCGACATAGGTTGCGGCACCGCCGTACTCGCCGCCGAGCGCGAGCCCCTGGAGCAGCCGGAGGGTGACCAGGATGACCGGCGCCGCCATTCCGATCGACTCGTAGGTGGGCAGCAGGCCGACCCCGAAGGTCGAGACGCCCATGACGACGATGGTCAACAGGAAGGTGTGCTTCCGGCCGGCCAGGTCGCCCAGCCGTCCGAAGACCAGCGCGCCGAACGGCCGCACCAGGAAGCCGGCGGCATAGGTCGCGAACGCCGAGAGCAGCGCCGCGGTCTCGTTGCTCTTCGGGAAGAAGAGAGCCGCGAAGAACGGCGCCAGCGTGGCATACAGGTAGAAGTCGTACCACTCGAAGACCGTGCCGAGCGACGAGGCGAAGATGACCCTCCGCTCGTCGGCCCGCGAGATCGAGACGAGGGGGGACGGCGTCTGGGGTTCCGCGGCCATCGGGCTCCTCCCGGATTGGATGCCGGAAGGATACCAGCATCGGCTCTCTCCCGCGGCGGCCGCCCCGGGTGTAACGCGGCGCTTCCCGAATCGCCTACCTGCCGGAGAGCGCTGTGACCTGCTTCACAACGGAGCTCTGCCGGTCGTGAGACGCTACCGGCGCCAACTCAGCAGTCCTGATCAAAGGAGCCGCTCATGAAGCGCATGATGACTTTCGGGTTGTTCCTGCTGTGCCTCGCAGCGTCGCCCCTCCACGCCCAGTCCTCGGCCCGGGGCAGCGCCCGGTTCGTGATGCAGGACGGTCTGAGCAAGACTGTGGAGTTCTCGGCCAGCAGGGACGAGAAGGGGAAGACGACCGGCTCGTTGACCTTCTCCGACGAAGCCAAGGTCCCGGACTCCGACGATCCCGAGGGTAGCGGCGACTCCTTTACGCTTTCCTTGAAGGCGCAGCTCGACGACTCGACGTTCGAGAAGAACAGGGCCATCCTGAGCGGCACGGTCCTCGACTCCAACCACAAGACCTTCATCGGCCAACGGGTGCAGTTCGTCCTGGAAGACAACGGCAACGACCCCAAGGTGCCGGACCAGTTGACCTGGATGTTCTGCGCCCGGAGCGCCGGAGGTTGGATTCCGTCCGACGCGGAGCTGCCTTACGACGACGGCGCGTTCCTGCACTGGTGGGCCACCGATGCGGAGCGCGACGACGACGTCGGGATCCCTTCGGTCGATCTCCTTCCGAAAGAAGGGGTGTCGTGTCCGGTCTGGCCGATCTGGTGGTACACCTTCGCCGAGCTGTGGAAGTGGGAGGGCGACATCATCGTCGAGTCCTGAAAAGCATCTCAGGGCACGAGCAACACCTTGCCCCGAGGCCCGGACGCCTACGGACGGCGGCTCAGGATCGAGAGGTACGCGCGCCAGACGCCGACCTCCTCCGTGTACCGCCCGGCCATGACCCGGACGATCTGGGCGACGTGGTTCAGGTCGTGGACGGCCCACGTGGCCAGGAGCTGCTGCAGATCGACCGCGCCGAGCTCGGGGTGGCGGCCGGGCAGCGCCAGTTGAGCCTCGCCGAGCCGCCAGCCTCGGACGATGTCGAGGTTCTCCCGGCGAAGCTCCGCGAAGCGGTCGAGGAGCTGGTCCAACGACCAGCCGGCGAAACGATCGAGCTGGGCGAAGCGGTCGAAGGGCTCGAACGGCCGGTCCGCGCCGTGCTCCAGGATGATCCGGGCGCGAGGGACCCAGTCGGTCTCCTCGCCGTGGATGAGGTGGCCCACCACGTCGAACGCGGTCCAGGTGTCGGGACCTTCGTCGACGGCGTGCCAGGAGGCGCTCGTGCCGCGGAGGAGCGCGTCCACTGCGGCGGGAGTGCGCTCCAGGATGTCGAGTGTCTCGGAAAGGTCGAAGCTCAAGGCAGGAGCAGCACCTTTCCCGTCGTCGTCCGGCCTTCGAGGGCGCGGTGGGCCTCGGCGGCTTCGCGGAGCGGCAGCTCGAGGCCGATGCGCAGCTTGAGCTTCCCTTCCCGGATCCAGCCGAGGACGTCGTTGGCCCGCGACGCGAGCTCGTCCCTCGTCACGATGTAGTGGAACAGGGACGGCCGCGTGAGATAGAGCGAGCCCTTGCCGTTCAGGATGCCCGGATCGAAGGGCGGAACCGGTCCGCTCGCCTGTCCGAAGAGAGCCATCACGCCGCGGCGGGCCAGGGAGTCGAGGCTCTTGTCGAACGTCGCCCGGCCCACGCCGTCGTAGACCGCCTGGACACCCTGGCCGTCCGTAAGGCGCCGGACCTCGGCCGCGAAGTCCTGTTTGTCGTAGAAGATCACCTCGTCGGCGCCGGCTTCGCGGGCGAGCCGCGCCTTCTCCTCCGTGGAGGTGGTGGCGAGGACGCGGGCGCCCCGCAGCTTCGCGATCTGGCAGAGGAGCAGACCGACTCCGCCGGCCGCGGCATGGACCAGACAGGTATCGCCGGGCTTGAGAGGATACGTGGAGCAGGCGAGATAGTGCGCCGTCATGCCCTGCAGCATGGCCGCGGCGCCATCGCGGGCGTTCAGGCCCTCGGGAAGCTTGACCAGGCGCTCCGCCGGCACCGCGGCCTTCTCGGCGTAGGCACCCATCACGCCGGCATAGGCGACCCGGTCGCCGACCGCCAGACCGGTCACTCCCGGCCCAACCGCCTCGACCGTGCCGGCCGCCTCCTGGCCGAGGGTGAACGGCAAGGGGACCTTGTAGAGGCCCGTCCGGTGATAGACGTCGATGAAGTTGACGCCGATCGCCTCGACGCGGACCAGCGCCTGGCCTTCCGCCGGGACCGGGTCCGGGATGTCCTCGTACCGGAGAACTTCGGGACCTCCGGGAGACTCGACTCGGATCGCTTTCATGGCTGCCCTCCTCCGCCGCGCATCTTAGTAGAGAGTCGAGCGTTGCCGCTCCTGGAGCCCCTGATCGTACGCCTCGCCGTCGATCTCCCGGTCCGAGAGAGCGGCGAGAATCTGGCCGGCGGAGGGCACCGTTTCCAGGATTTCGGCGGACAGCTTACCCCACAGGTTGGAGCGGTGTACGGCTCGCGCGCACTGGAAGTACACCGCCTCGACCGTGATCACGAGAACGCACCGGGGCGGCGCGCCCTGCACGGAGAACCGCTGGAGCAGATCGGGAGCGACCGAGATGCTGGCCTTGCCGTTGACCCGCAGCGTCTCTCCGACGCCCGGGATCAGGAAGAGGAGGGCAACCCGCGGATCGCCGAGGATGTTCCGGAGGCTGTCGATCCGGTTGTTGCCGCGGCGCTCGGGCAGCAGCAGGGTGCGCTCGTCCTGCACCGCCACGAAACCCGGCGCGTCGCCGCGCGGCGAGGCATCCAGTCCACCCGGGCCCACCGTCGAGAGCACCGCGAACGGCGAGGCGGCGATCAGGGCCTGGTAGACCGGATGGAGGTACGGCACCTCCTTGCGCAGCGCGGCTTCGGAGACCGGTCCGAACAGGGCTTCCAGCTCGGCCAGCGTGCCGAGGATGTGGGGATGTTCCATGGTCAGGTCCGGACGTCCAGCGCCACGTCGAGCGCCGGCGAGCTGTGGGTGAGCCAGCCGACGGAGATCATGTCCACGCCGGTGGCGGCGACCGCTGGCGCCGTCTGCGGCGTGATGCCGCCGGAGGCTTCGGTCAGGGCCTTGCCTTTGGCGAGGGCCACGGCCTCTCTCAGGGTCTCGATCGACATGTTGTCCAGGAGGACGACGTCGACTCCCAGGTCCAAGGCTTCGCGGAGCTGGTCCAGGGAGTCCACCTCCAGCTCGATCTTCACCAGGTGGCCGACGTAGGCGCGGGCGCGCTCCACGGCCGGACGGATGCCTCCGGCCAGGGCCACGTGGTTGTCCTTGATCAGGACGGCGTCGTCGAGGCCGAAGCGATGGTTGCTGCCGCCTCCGGCCTTGACCGCGTATTTCTCCAGCGCCCGCAGGCCGGGCGTGGTCTTGCGGGTGCAGACGATGCGCGTGCCGTGCGGCGCAACCAGCGCCACGAGGTCGCGGGTGGTGGTCGCCACGCCGCAGAGCCGGCCGAGAAGGTTGAGCGCAGTGCGTTCGGCCGAGAGGAGCGAGCGCGCCGGGCCTCGCACCACGGCCAGGGTCTCGCCCGCGGCGGCGTCCCGGCCGTCCCGCTTCTGAAACTCGATGTCCACCGTGGGATCGAGGATGCGGAAGGCGGAGACCGAGGCCTCCAGGCCTGCCACGCGGCCCGGTTTGCGGGACACGATCAGGGCTTCGGCCTTCAGGTCCGGCGGCAGGACCGCGTCGCTGGTCAGGTCGCCGGCCCGGCCGAGGTCCTCTTCGAGCGCCCGCCTCACGAGTGGCTCGTAGAGGAGGGGCGGGAGGGAGGCGAGCCGCGGCTCGGTCGCGCTCACCGCGCCACCGCCAGCCGCGGCTCCGGAGCTCCGGAAGCTTCGAAGACAGCCGAGCCGTCGGGCGCGGCGGTCAGGTACAGGCGGTGCTGCCAGTCGGGATCGGTCTGCGGGAAGTCGGAGCGGTAGTGGCCTCCCCGGCTCTCGCGCCGGGCGAGCGCCGCGGCCGCGACCAGGCGCGCCACGCCGAGGAGGTTCCTCGCCTCCCCCGCCGCTTCCGGCGAGGCCTCGGACAGCGCATCCAGCTCGGACAGCGCCGCGGTCAGACCCTCCTCGTCCCGCACGACGCCGACCTTCTCCCACAGGATGCGGCGGACGGCGTGCTTCAGCTCGGCGTCCCGGGGAGTGCCCCGGGGAACCCTGGGAGCCTGGCGACCGGAAGGCGCGCGCCCGCCGGCGGAGCCCCGCAGGTCCTCCGCCACGCGGGCGCCGAAGACGAGCGCCTCCAGCAGCGAGTTGCTCGCCAGGCGGTTGGCCCCGTGGACGCCGGTCGAGGAGACCTCGCCGCAGGCCCAGAGGCCGGAGAGCGACGACCGGCCGAGGCCGTCCACGGCGATGCCGCCCATGTGGTAGTGCGCGGCCGGCGCCACCGGCATCGGCTCGACGCGCGGGTCGAGACCGTGCTGCCGGCAGAGCTCGAAGACGGTCGGGAAGCGCTCGGGGAACTCGTCGCCGACGGCCTCGCGGGCGTCCAGGAAGACCCGGCGGCCAGCCATCAACTGGCGCCAGATCGCCCGCGCCACCACGTCGCGCGGCGCCAGCTCGGCGTCGGCGTGCTCGTCCTTCATGAAACGGACGCCGTGGTCGTCGATCAGGACCGCGCCCTCGCCGCGCAGCGCCTCGGTCAGGAGCGGCATGGGCTCGCCCTCGGTTTCCACGGCCAGCGCGGTGGGATGGAACTGGACGAACTCCAGGTCGACGAGCCGCGCGCTGGCCCGCGCCGCCATGGCCAGGCCGTCACCCGTGGCCTCGCGCGGGTTCGTGGTACGGAGGTAGAGCTGGCCCGGGCCGCCCGTCGCGAGCACGACGGCGTTCGTCAGGTGGAGCACCGGGCGGCCATCCTCGTGGATGGCGAGCACGCCGGTCACCCGGCCGTCCTCTGCGAGAATCAGATCGACCGCGAAGGCGCGCTCCTCGACCTTGACCTCGGGCGCGTGGCGCACGGCTTCGGCCAGGGTACGGACGATCTCGGAGCCCGTCGCGTCCCGGGCGTGGAGGATGCGGCGGCGGCTGTGCGCGGCCTCGCGGCCCAGGTCGAGCTCGCCGGCGGTGTCGCGGTCGAAGCGCGCTCCGAGGTCGAGCAGGGCCTTGACCCGCTCCGGACCTTCGCCGGTCAGCAGGCCCACGGCCCGCGGATCGCAGAGCCCGGCGCCGGCCGAGAGGGTGTCCGCGGCGTGGAGCTTCGGCGTGTCGTCGGCGCCGAGCGCCGCGGCCACGCCGCCCTGCGCCCACGGGCTGGAGCCGCTGACCAGCGTGGCCTTGGTGAGCACGGTCACGGAGAGCGGCGCGCAGCCGAGCGCCGCGGTCAGGCCCGCGGCGCCGCTGCCGACCACCAGGACGTCCGAGCGCTCGATGCGAGCGTTCACTTGCCCTCCCGGCGCCCGACGGCGAGCATCCGGTCCAGGGCGAGCTTCGCCCGCGCTCCCACCTCCGGATCGACGTGGACCTCGTACTGCATCGTCTGCAGCGACCGGAGGATCTTCGGCAGCGTGATCCTCTTCATGTGCGGGCAGAGCTGGCACGGGCGGACGAACTCGACGTCCGGGAACTCCACGGCCACGTTGTCGCTCATCGAGCACTCGGTGATCATCACCACCCGCCGCGGCCGGGTGTCGCCCACGCGGCGGATCATGGCCGCGGTGGAGCCCACGAAGTCGGCCTCGGCCAGGACGTCCGGCGGGCACTCGGGGTGGGCCAGGATCTCGATCTCGTCGCCCCGTCCATAGGCCTGGCGGTACTGGCGCAGGTCCTCGCCCGTGAAGCGCTCGTGGACCTCGCAGTGGCCCTTCCAGAGGATGAGCTGGACGTCGGTCTGGGAGGCCACGTACTTGCCCAGGTATTCGTCGGGCAGGAAGATGACGCGGTCGACGCCCAGCGACTCGACCACGGCCACGGCGTTGGCCGAGGTGCAGCAGATGTCGGACTCGGCTTTCACCTCGGCCGAGGTGTTGACGTAGGTCACCACCGGCACGCCGGGGTAGCGCTCCCGGAGCAGCCGGATGTCCGCGCCCGTGATCGAGGCGGCGAGCGAGCAGCCGGCCTCCAGGTCCGGGATCAGGACGGTCTTCTCCGGCGACAGGATCTTGGCGGTCTCGGCCATGAAGTGGACACCGGCCAGGACGATGACGTCGGCCTCGGTCTTCGCGCCCTGCTGGGCGAGCGCCAGGGAGTCGCCCGCGAAGTCGGCGACGCCGTGGTAGATCTCGGGCGTCTGGTAGTTGTGCGCCAGGATCACGGCGTTCCTCTGCCGCTTCAGCTCGTTGATCGCCGCGATGTACGGCGCATGGATCGGCCATTCGAGGTCGGGCAGGACCGGCGCCACCTTCTCGCGGAGCGCGGCCGTGGCGCGGGCGACCTCGGGGGTGTACTCCAGGACGGCGGAGGTGTTCGAAGCGTCCAGAAGGCCCATTCTCTCTATCCCTTCTATGCTCATCCTGAGCATATGCACGGTATGAAGAAAGGCCGGGATGTCCCGACCTTCCTGCTTATGCTACGACTGAGTATTAGCTCATGTCAAGAGCGCGCGGCGGATCCGTGTCGCCGCTGTGACGTACAACAGAGGGGAGGCAAGAACTATGCCTTGAGCGCTCCGCGACCGACCCCCGGCGCCGGTCTTTCCCGGAGCACGCTGCGGCGGAAGCGGAACAGCTCGGCCGGCCGGCCGCCGGTGCGCACGTCCTTGCCGGTGCCTTCGACGAGGCCGCCGTGCTCGACCAGGCGGCGGAAGTTCTGCTTGTGGAGCGGCGTCCCGGTGAGGGCCTCCACTACGGTCTGGAGCTGCAGGAGGGTGAAGGTGGCCGGCAGCAGCTCGAACACGACCGGCCGGTAGCGGATCTTTCCGCGCAGGCGCCCGAGCGCGGTGGCCAGGATGCGGCGGTGGTCCAGGGTCATGGGCCGGCCGGAAGGAAGGCCGTCCTCCGGGACAGCTCCCTCGCCGCGCTCCCGCCGATCCCGGCGGGCCTCGGGCAGGAGCAGGGCCTCGTAGAGCAGCTCGTAGCGTTCGAGCACGCGGTCCGGGTCCCAGTGCGCGCCGCCGAGGCCGAAGGCGATATCGGCGCGCTCGCGGCGGGCCTCGGGCGCGCCGGCGATCCAGGCTTCCAGGGCCGGAGCAATATCGCCGATATCGCGGTCGAGCGCCCGGGGCCGGCCGCGGCGCCAATCCTCCCATGGGAAGTAGTCGTACCAGTCGCGCCAGCTCGCCTCGCCCTTGACCGAGGCCTCCCGGACCAGCGCGAGGTAGGCCACGGAGACGAGCCGCGGCCCGCCATGGCTCTCGGCCGGATCGCGATTGCCGTCGCCGAAGGTGTAGAGCTGCTCGACGTAGCCCAGCGGGAGCCCGGTCTGCTCGGTCACCCAGCGGCGCAGGCCGCGGTCGAGAGTGCGGTCGAGCTCGGGCTCCAGCGGTCCGAACGGCAGCGCGTCCTCGGCCGGCCCGCCGGACGGAGGCGTCCTGCGGATCGTGAGGATCCGGGGCACCTCCTCCGTGACCGCCACGATCACGGCGTTGAGGCCGAGGTCGACGCGCGGAGCTCCGGCAGCCATGACGTCCAGGGATCGGAATCGGAGACCGGCTCGCGCCCGAGGATCTCGGCCAAGTGGCGCGCGCAGGCGGCGGCGACGTCGGGTAGCGCCGGGGTCTGGCCCGTCAGGCGCTCGATCGAGGTCATCTCGACCTGGTTCAGGCCGCACGGGATGATCCCCGAGAAGTAGGACAGGTCGGTCGAGACGTTCAAGGCGAAGCCGTGGGTGGTGACCCAGCGCGAGAGATGGACGCCGATCGAGGCGATCTTGCTCTTCCCCACCCAGATTCCGATGAACGCCGCCTCCTCGCCAGGCCGGCCCTCGATGCCATAGCCGGCGAGCGTCCGGAGGAGCGCCTCCTGCAAGTCGCGCACGTAGCGCCGGATGTCCCGCCGGTCCGGGCTCAGGTTGACGATCGGATAACCGACGAGCTGCCCGGGGCCGTGGTAGGTCACCTGGCCGCCGCGGTCGCACTCGGCGACCTCGACCCCGCGGGCCTGGAGCCAGTCGGAGCCGGCCAGCACGTCCGAGCCGTCGGCGTTGCGGCCCAGGGTGTAGACGTGCGGGTGCTCCAGGAGGAGGAAGCGCTCCGGTCCCTCTCCGCTCTTCACCGCCTCGCGCACGTCGAGCTGCAGCTCGACGGCCTCGCCGTAAGGGATGCGTCCGAGCCAGCTCCAGTGAAGAGCACGCGACATGGGCCCGCATTGTACGGCAGTGCTATAAGATACGCGCTCACTTGGGAGGGGGATCATGGAGAAGGTGGTCACAGCGATCCTCGGTGGTGGGCAGGGCAGCCGTCTCTGGCCCTTGACGCGGCACCGCGCCAAGCCGGCGGTGCCGATCGGCGGCAAGTTCCGCCTCATCGACATCCCGATCAGCAACAGCCTGCACGCCGGCATCGACCGGATCTTCGTCATCACGCAGTTCAACAGCGCGAGCCTGCACCGCCACATCGCGCAGACCTACCGCTTCAGCGCCTTCTCGCTCGGCTTCGTGAACATCCTGGCCGCGGAGCTGACCACGGAGCGCAAGGACTGGTTCCAGGGCACGGCGGACGCGGTGCGCCAGTGCCTGCCGCGCCTGCTGGAGTCGGACCCGCCCGAGGTGCTGATCCTGTCGGGCGACCAGCTCTACATGATGAACATCTCGGAGTTCATCCAGACGCACCGCAACCGGCAGGCCGACCTGACGATCGCGGTCAAGCCGGTGACGCGCGAGGAGGCGACGGGCTTCGGCATCCTGCGCCTCGACCCCTCGGGCCGCATCATCGAGTTCGTGGAGAAGCCCAAGGACCCGGCCCTGCTCGACGAGCTCGCGCTCGACGCGCAGACCCAGGCCGCGCTCGGCTTCCCGGCGCCTCAGGGTTCGTACCTCGCGAGCATGGGCATCTACGTGTTCAAGTCCGAGGTGCTGACCGAGCTCCTCGTGGGCAGCACGACGGTCGACTTCGGCCGCGAGGTGATCCCCCAGTCGCTCGGCCAGTACAAGGTCTACGCCTATCCCTACGAAGGCTACTGGACGGACATCGGCACGATCCCGAGCTTCCACCGGGCGAACCTGGACCTCACGCTGCCGCTGCCGCCGCTCAACATGTACGACCCCGAGCTGCGGATCTTCACCCACCCGCGCTTCCTGCCGGGCACGAAGGTCAACGAGTGCTTCGTGCGCTGGTCGATCCTGAGCGAGGGGAGCATCCTGTCGGGCAGCCGGGTGGAGGACTCGATCATCGGCGTCCGCGCCGTGGTGCGGGAAGGCGCGGTCATCGAGCGCACCGTGGTGATGGGCGCCAACTCCTGGGAGAGCCTCAACGGCAGCCCCGAGATCCCGATCGGCATCGGCCGCGACTGCCACATCCGCAACGCGATCCTCGACTTCAACGTCCGCATCGGCGACGGCTGCCGGCTGCTCAACGAGGCCGGGGTCGAGAACGCCGACAACGAGCAGTACGCGATCCGCGACGGCATCATCGTGGTCATGAAGAACGCCGTCCTGCCTCCGGGGACCGTGATCTGATGCGCATTTGCCAGGTCGCGGCGGAGGTGGCTCCGTTCGCCAAGACAGGCGGGCTGGGCGACGTGGTCGGAGGCCTGTCGGCGTACCTCGGCCGCGCGGGCCACGATGTCCGCATCGTGATGCCGTTCTACGGCCAGCTCGCGCGGCGGCCGGAGACTTTCATCCCGGTGGACTTCATCCAGCGCGTGCCGATCCCGATGGGCGGCCGGCTGTTCTCGGTCTCGGCGCTCACCTGCAAGCTGCCCGGCAGCGACGTGGACGTCTATTTCGTCTCCTGCCCCGAGCTCTATGCGCAGGAAGGGATCTATCACGGCGACGGGTCAGACGGAGTCCGCTTCGGCGTGCTCACCCGGGCCGCGTTCGAGCTCTGCCAGCGCATGGGCTGGGGCCCGGACGTCGTCCACTGCCACGACTGGCACACCGCGCTCGCGCCGGTCTATCTCAAGGCGCTGTACGACTGGGACCGGCTGTTCGACCGCACGCGGACCGTGCTGACGATCCACAACATGGCCTTCCAGGGCTATCTGTCCGCCGGATACGTGAACGATCTCGGCCTCGGGAAGCATGGCTGGATGCTGGACACCGCGGGCGGGGCCTTCAACGTGCTCAAGAACGGGTTGATCCACGCCGACGCGATCACGGCCGTGAGCCGCACCTACGCCCGCGAGATCCAGGGCGACCAGGGCTTCGGCCTGGACTGGCTGCTGCGGGCGCGCGCGGACCGGCTGTTCGGCATCGTCAACGGCGTGGACTACGGCGAGTGGGATCCGCAGCGCGATCCGCACCTGCCGTTTCACTACTCCGCCGACGACCTCGCGGGCAAGCGGGAGATGAAGCGGACGCTCCTCAAGGAGACCGGGATCGGGGAGGGGGATCTCGAAACGCCGATCGTCGGAATCGTCTCGCGCCTGACTGCTCAGAAAGGTTTTGAATTGGGCTTCGACGTCCTGCCGGCCCTTCTGGCACGGCGGAACTTCCGCCTGATCGCGCTCGGCAGCGGCGAGCCGAAGTACGAGGACTTCTTCCAGTGGCTCCAGTGGCGCTTCGCGGGCCGGGCCTGGTTCTACCGCGGCTTCCACAACCCGCTCGCGCACTGGATCGAGGCGGGTGCCGACCTCTTCCTGATGCCGTCGCGCTTCGAGCCCTGCGGCCTGAACCAGATGTACAGCCTGCGCTACGGCACGCCGCCGATCGTCCGGAAGACCGGCGGCCTGGCCGACACGGTCGAGCCCTGGAACGCGCAGACCGGCCAGGGCACCGGCTTCGTCTTCGAGCACTTCGACGCCGAAGGGCTACGCTGGGCTCTGGACACGGCGCTCGACGCCTGGGAGGACCGCGCCTCCTGGGGCCGCCTCATGCGCAACGGCATGGAGAAGGACTACTCCTGGGACGTGCAGGGCCGGGAGTACGAAGAGCTCTACCGGCGGTTCGCGGGATAGAGGGGCGCAGACGTCTGCGCCCCTCCAGGCTCTTCAGTTGGCCGCCATCGGCGGAGCGACGTCCGCATTGAGGCAGGCGGCGGCCGGGGCGAGGGTGGGCGCACCGAGACCGATCTCGGTGAGGGACTTCTGCGTCTGCGTCTGCGCGGACTGGGCGGCCGCGCACTGGATGTAGTAGCAGCTACAGGGCCCGTTGCTGGCGCAGAGCGCTCCCGTGGGAGTCGGGGAATCCTGGCACTGCCGACAGAGGGGGCCCACCTTGACGCAGATGCCGTAGCAATCGGCGGAGGCCGATCCAGCGAGGCCAAAGAGAGCGGCGAAGACGGCGAGGCAGAGAACGAGACGGGTTCCGGTCAATCTCATAGGCTCCTTTCCGTGAGGAATCAGTCCTCACGCATAGCAGTATATCTACGAGGTCGAACGCCTGAAGTTGCGAAAGCATGGCGAGCCCGGAGGGCGCTCCGGGCTCGCCGGGCTTCCGGCTATCGGGTCGCCGGTGTCATCGGAGTGGTCGTCGCGGGGGAGCCGGGTTCCGGAGCGAAGATCCCGAAGGCTTCCGGCGTCACGGCCGCCTCGGTCGTTGAGGCGGAGGGCCACCAGCAGATCTCGTCCAGGCAGTGGCAGGCGCTCATCTGGCGGCAACCCGAATAGTCGTCTCCGGTGTAGACGCAGCCCCAGCAGTTCTCCGAGATCTCCGTACAGAGATATCCGCACGCCTGGGCTGCCGGAGCGCAGAGGGCGAATAGCAGGGCGAGTCCGATCGCGGCCTTCGTCATCGGTTTCATCGGGATCTCCTTCGAGCGACCCGGAAGGGATCATTCCCTTCGAGAAGACCGCAATCTTAGCAAGTGGCTATCCGCTCATCCAGAGATCCGGACGTCGCCCGAGATGCGGTCACGCCGCGACGTCGATGTACTCCACACGGCTGGAAGGCTGAGGCGCGGGGATGCCGTCCTCCCCCATGCCCTCCAGATGGAATTCGATGGCCTCCCGAATCTGCTGCTCAACTTCCGCCAGGGTAACGCCCGTGGTGACGCATCCCGGAAGATCCGGGACGTAGGCGGAGTAGTTGTTTTCAGCTCGCTCGATGACTACCGCATAGCGCATGACAACCTCAACGGAACACCCAGAGAGCAGTAAGTCAGGAGTACCGGCTTAGGGAGCTTGGCCTGGGCAGGTCACCCCGGATGAGCACGATACCTAGCACGATTGGCCGATCGCCGCCGGTCGGTGGGGAGATGAATCTCACCCCGATATCGTTTTCCAGGCTTCCGGGCGCGGCCCCTTTCTGAGGCCGGCAGAGGACCGCCAGCACGCCGCACCTGCGGTCGCTTCCAACGACATACTGCGAGAGCTGCTGCCCTGAGGCTTCGAGCGCACCTTCCAGATCGACCGGCTGCGGATCGACCTTCAGCTCCAGGCGGACGCCATGGAAGGAGAGATCGGTGATGCCGCCAGCGACATGAGAGTGTTCGTCCAGATCCGAGCCGATGTTCCGGTTGGTTCTCAGCCTCGATTTCATCTCTTTCTGGAAATCCGCTTCCGACCAGTCTCCGGGGAAGATGTTGTCCGCAAGGCTCTCATGGGCGACGAGCCCCACGGCGCCGAGAAGCGCCAGAAAGGAGGCCAGTTCCTCATCAGGCAGGCCGTGAGGCCGCGCCTGGTCCCGGGCATGCCGGACAGCCTGGGCAACGGCCCTGTTCCCGCCCCAGAGGTGGTCGTGCTCCTCGCAGCGGAAACGAAGGTGGCTTTGGCCCTGCACGACCACCTTCGGCATCTCACCCTCCGCGGGAAGCAGGTGGACGCCATACGAAATTTCAAGAGGCCGGGCGAGGGAGTCGTGTGGGAGCCGAACGCAGAGCCTTCCCGTCCGGGAGAACGTCAGGGCGCCCGAGGAGCTCTCCTCGATGGTGAACGTCGGCGCTTCGATCGTTCCATAGGGCTCGACCGTGAGGGGGGAGACCTCGACCGCCTTAGCCCTAGGGGGCCATTGAGAAAGCCGGACCTCGACGCTGAGGTCGTAAAGGAGGTTTGCCCGGATGTCCTTAGGTTCTCCGACTGGGTCGGTCCCCAAGCTGAACCTAAGGACTGCGACGACCGCCCTGGGTTCGGGCCGTGCCTTGCCGGTCAGTTCCGAAGTATCAAGCTTCGCCGGGGCCGGCGGACCCGGAAAGGGCAGGGGCAGTCGGACCGCGAGGAGATCCTCGAAGCAGGCCTCGACCTCCTCCTCGGCCGATACCTCCGTCAGTTTCCGCGCCACCTTCTCCACATCCGGACCGGACGGGCCGCCGACTCCCCGCCGGACCACGTCCCGCGCCCGCTGCCGGGCAGCCCGCAGGTGGCGGTCGGCATCCATCTCCGCGTCCCGCACGGCTGCACCCCAAAGGTGAAGGTGCCCCACGGCACGGACGAGCTCTCCATAAGCGGAGAAGGCTATCCCGGCACCGGGCTCCAAGCGCTTGGACAGGCTTTCGAGCTCGTCGGCGACCACGGCCAGTTCGTTCGCCGGGCGGGCACCCGCCTGCACACTGCGGAGCGCCTCAATCGCCTGAAGCCGGGGCTGGTACTCTGGGAAAAACATCCCTCCGCTCCCTGTTGATCTCCTCGTCACGGGCAATCTCCGCTTCCAGAGCACGAATTTCCTGGATCAACGCGCTAGCGTCATGCGGCCTCCGCTGCTCCAGAGCCAATTCCAGCTCCAATGCCTTGGCATAGACCGCGAGCCGCAGACGTTGCGGCAAACGCGACCGCTCGTTCCCACAGGCAAGGACGGCAGCATTGGCGAGTCTGGCCGCAGCGTCCCATTCTCCATGCTCGTTGAGCAGAGAGAGGAGCGGTATCACGGCCATGGGCCTCCCGTGTGCCACTTCCTGGCCGACCGTTACAATGCGCTCTGCAACACGGCTTACTTCCTCCCCGGGGAGCCTCTTCAGTTGTTCGACGACGAACTCACTCCGATGGTCAAATGGCTGACCCGTGATGGGCAAGCTCAGTAGCAGGTCCCCATATCCAGGACAGCTCCGCAGGAAGTGGCCAGCCTCACGCACGAAACCATACGCGTGCTCCTCCTCTAGCCTGCGCCCGATCGCCAACGAGTAGCGCTGGGCCCTGCCGAACAGTTGTTGGTCCTCCGACGCCAGAGCCAACAGCTTGGAGAGTGCTCTGGCAAGGAAGTTCCCATCCAATCCCTGGTCTGCGTAGACTCGAACAAGCGCGCTCACCCGCTGGAGCGCAAGGGTTCGATAATGCTCGGGCAAAGTGGCGTTCTGAAGGGAGTAGAGGGCTCGCTGGTGAACCCCCATATATGGATCGCCAAGCAGGATGAGAAAACTCTCATGGAGAAGAGAGGGAAGGTTCTCGGCTCCGAGATGGTCACAAAGATCCTTGTATGCGACACATGCTGCGGACCTGACGAGGATCGAGGCATGCGTCATGGCCGAATAGACCTCCGGAAGAACCCGAGACTGCTGCACGTGGCTGGCGCGGATCTCTCCCAGGACTTCGACCAGCATCGCCCTGAAGCGGTCAGCAAGAGGTGGCAGGGGATGCAACGTCTCGAAGATCAGCGTCAATACCTTGTTTCGAACGTCCGAGTCGGGATGATGCCGGGCTATCCACACAACAAACTCCATCAGAGCGTTCGCAAGGCCAAGGAGAGCCATCTGTCTTGCTCCGTGGAACAGCTCCTGCAATCCCTTCGGCCGTGGATCGCTGAGGATTGAAGAACCTTGGGCTGCAGCGTCCGCCTGCTGGCACGCCACCGCTGCTACTCCGAGCAATGTCTCGACCGATTCCGCGGCAAGGTCCCACGGGATTAGATATAAATCCTGATCCCGTAGGAATTCGTTCAAGCGCTGCAGCCGCGAATCCTCAGGAAGAGCCGCAAGGACCCTCAGGATCATTTGAAATGCATTGGCCTGGACAGGGCTCGAGTTCGACGACCTCTCTCGTTCCTTGGATGAGTGCCGGCCCGAGGCATCACGGATCTGAAAGAAGTCCATAAGGGTCCTGAGCACTCCGCTCCTCACGTTCTCGTCACCATCCTCCAGATGGCGGTCGAGGAGGTCTTCGATGTCCCGAGGAAAGTGAAGAAGCAGTGCGGCCAAGGCCCAGGAGGCAGCCGCGGATGTGGGACCCGCGTCGTATGAATCGTCGGGCAACCTGAAAGAACCGATGAGGCATGCGCCAAGACCCCTAGCATCGAGGGAGGCGCCACCGTTCAGGAACGTGACGATTGCGGACGCAGCGGCTCGCCTTGGATTTTTATCCTCCTGGGAGAGCGCATTCTTGAGACCTGCCTCTACCACCTCCGGCGCGGCCCTGTGTGCAGCCAGGAGGGGGTCTGGATGGCTCGCTCTGAACCGGTCGAACACCGAACCACTAGGCTCCTCCGCCAGAACGAGCAGACCGGGAAAGGCTGCCTGGATCTCTGCGGTATGAGATTCATCCAGTTGCCTGCCGGCGATTTCAACAGACTCCTCCATGGCTTCATGCCTTGCCACGGCCTGAAGAGCAAGCCGGCCCAGACCCTGACTGGGGTACCCAGTCAGTTCCAAAGCCTGGAGACCCGCCCTCACCCGGTGCTCTCCACCCGCTTCCACGACCTCTACGATTAGTTCCTGAAGGTCGCCGCCAATCGTGTCTGCTACGGCTCGCACAGTTTCCACGAGTTCTTGGGCAGGAGCATCCGAAGGCTCCCGGTCGAGGCGATCGAGCAGCGCTAGGAGACTCCTCCTTGCATGTGCTGCGTTCTCCAAGGCTAAGTCACGCTTGCCTGCACGACTTTCCAGGGCAGCGGCAAGGGCATGCTCGCGCTCTCTTGCTTCCTCCCTCTGGTGAGCCTGCGCTCGCTCCCGTTCGCCAAGCAGATGGCTGAGGTTTGGAAAACCAACGGGCACCCTCCTGGTGCAGTCGAAGCAGTTCCGGTCGTGGAAGTCCAGGGCATTTCTTTCCGCGTGCATGCTGATCGCACCGTGGGCGCGCTCATGCACGCAGGTGAAACGGCTCATCGCGAGGGGAAGTCCGG